>NZ_CP152050.1:1085000-1685000 GCF_038632915.1 Paenisporosarcina sp. FSL H8-0542 | reverse complement strand
GCCGTCAGCTTGAACAAACTCTGCAGCAGCACGCACTTCGTCATCCGTCATACTTTGCTTGTGCAAACGAATGTTGCTTTCAATATCCCCGAAGAACAAGAACGGATCTTGTAGCACAAGTCCCATTTTATCCCGTAATTCCTGAGCTTTGAAATCTTTTACAGATTGTCCATCTATCAAAATATCACCTTGTTCAAACTCATAAAAACGCATCAATAAATTGATGATGGAACTTTTCCCACTTCCGGTATGGCCGACTAGCGCTACCGTTTCCCCAGGATTCGCGGTGAAGGAAATGTTTTTCAATACATCTGTTTGTCCATCGTAAGAGAATGTTACATTTTTGAATTCAATTTTCCCAGCATCAATCCGTGCATTTGTGTTCGCCTGGCTTGGCACAAGTTCCTTTTCATCGAGTAGCTTGAAAACACGGGAAGCCGCTACAATGGCTTGTTGGAAAATCGATAAACGTTGCATGACTTGATTAATCGGTTCAAAGAATCGGTCAATATACGTCACGAAGGCGTAAATCACACCAACTTCGATCGTATTGCTGAATGAAGTTACCCCGAAATAGCTTAGCAACATAATCAGCGCAAGTGCATACACCAAATCAATCGCGGGACGCAGCAACAGACTATCCATTTTGATATTACGCTTGCCTGCTTTCCAGTGCTGTTCATTGATGTCATTGAATTCATCTTTCAATCTCGGTTCTTGTCGGAATGCTTGAATCATGGACATGCCTTGCAAGGATTCAGCCAGTTTTGCATTTAATTGACTCAATCGCTCACGCAAATCTTGGTAAAACACCGAGCTGTAACGACGGTACGTTTTTATAATCATAAATAATATCGGCAATAGCAATAATGTAACGAGGGCCAGTTTAACATTCAGAATGAACATCGCGATGTATACTCCGACCACTAAGAAACCACTTTGCAAGAACCCGACCAAGACACTGACAAACATATCTTTAATGGCTTCCGTATCATTCGTTACGCGAGACACAATGCTTCCGGCAGGCGTTTTATCAAAATAACGCATTCCGAGGTTTTGTACTTTCGTAAAAACATCAATTCGCATTTGCTGAATGATTTTCAGTGCTATCTCCTGGAATTTCAGCAGCTGGAAATAACTGATGAAAACATTAGAGATTTGAATGAATAAGTACGCACTCGCCAGTCCGACTAACGGTCCTGTCGGAAAGTTTTGAACGGTCAAATAATCATCTATGAACGTTTTAATCAAAATAGGTCCAACAACGTCCCCGACTACGGTAAGGCCAAGTAGGAATAACGCAAATGTAATGACCTTTTTATGTGGCTTCAAATAGGAAATGAGCCTTCTTAAGATGATGCCTTGATCTTTTCCTGTTAGCTTTGGCTGTTCTTCCATTACACCTCACCCCCCATTTCGACAAGTGCTTCTAATTGTTGTAATTGATACATTTCGTAGTAACGTCCTTTTTGGTCCATGAGGTCTTCATGGGAACCTTTTTCAACAATTGTTCCTTCATGAAGCACGATGATTTGATGTGCATGTTGAATCGCGCTCAATCGATGTGCGGTAATAATGGTCGTTTCATCCAGTCGGGATGCTTTTAACGACTCAAGGATTGCTTCTTCTGTTCGCGCATCAACTGCAGATAGCGAATCGTCCAAGATTAACAACTCCGGCTTCATCATCAATGCACGGGCAATCGAAATCCGTTGCTTTTGTCCACCAGATAACGACACGCCTCGTTCGCCGACAATGGTTTCATAACCATTCGTGAATTTCAGTATGTCTTCATGAATGTGTGCGAGCTGAGCCGCTTCATACACTTCTTCTATTGGAGCACTTGTATTCGCAAAGGCAATATTTCCAGCAACCGTCGTTGAAAACAAGAAATGATCTTGCGGTACATAACCAATTGCTGAACGCAGTCGTTCTTTTTTGTAGGCATTGATGGAATGGCCACCGTAAGTAATCCACCCATCGTATCCTTCGAATTCACGTAATAACAATTTCAAGATAGCTGTTTTCCCTGAACCCGTCTTGCCGACAATTCCTAACGTTTCTCCACGTTTCAGTGTGAAGTGAACATTTTTCAAGGCAGCGCGGTCATCTTCCGGGAATTTAAATTCATCGATATGAACATCCAGGTCACCTTGCGCTTTTACATCTAGTGCATGTTCCGCGTCATCAATATCGATTGGTTCGGCAAGCAATGCGCGAATCCGATCGTAAGAAGCACGTCCTCGTTCAACAATGTTGAATAACCAACCGAATGCTAGCATTGGCCAGACTAGTAACCCAAGATAGGCAGTAAATGCAATCAAATCCCCGATGGACATTTCATTTGCCATGATCAATCGTGCACCGAACACGATTGATAGGAAGAACGAAGTACCAACAATTGCCGATATTGTTGGATCGAATAGTGAATCCACTTTGGCTACGTGTATGTTCTTTTCGACTACGTCATCCGATAACTTTACAAAGTCTTGGATGTCTTCTTTTTCCTGACCAAATGTTTTAATGACTTTGATTCCCGAAATACTTTCCTGTGCTTTATCGTTCAAATTCGAGAAGGCTTCCTGGGCAAAGTGGAAACGATTATGCAACATTGTTCCGTAGTAATTTGTCAAATACGCCATGATTGGCATGGGAATCAATGCAATGAGCGTCAATTTCCAATTGATTGTAATTGCCATCGCAGCTATAACAAACCCACCTGTAGTCAATGAATCGACTAGCGTCAAGACACCCGCTCCTGCCGTCTGTTGAACGGCTGATAAATCATTGGTCGCATGTGCCATCAAGTCGCCAACACGGCGCTTTTGATAAAACCTAGGTGACATGCGGGTAAAATGTTGGAATAAACGTTCTCGCAATTGACGAGCAAGTAAAATTGCCGAACCAAAAATCATCGTGCGCCAGTAATAACGAATGATATACATGGCCAGAGCGGCACCTGCCAGGAACAGCAGCCATTTCACAAGTGCTTCGCCTGTTAAAGTACCCAATCTAATTTCATCGACGACATATCCTATTATTTTAGGTGGCAGCAGTTGCAAAAATGCAACGACCATCAGCATCAAGATGCCGAAGATATACTGTTTCTTTCTCTCTTTAAAAAACCACCCTAAATCTAAAAATACTTTCACGCAGTAATCCCCCGATTCTTTTTTTCAGACTTTACTAGTTTAGCAAATGTTCGGAATTTAGAGAAGATACGAAATAGAAATTATTCGGATTGGGAAATAGTTCGAATAAGCGATGTGGATTTTCTCACATCGCCCACCCCCCGGCCATACTAGAATGGCCAGGGTGTAACATCTCCCTCTTCTTTTATTCGGCTTTATGTCCCCCAATTAACTTGGAACGGGCTCGGGCTGTTCCGGCGTCTGTATAGGAAACGGCACGCAGTAATGCGGCCGAACCATATTTGCTGCGAATGTGATCCATGGCCGAACCTAGCTTTCGCTTGCGCCACTTTTCCGCTTCAAACAGGCTGAGCTGCATCGAATGCTCAGGCTCCATATTTGATAAAGTTACGGACAGTCGTCGGACGGGTCGATCATCAAAATGTTCATCCAGCAGCTTCACACACATCTTGTAAATTTTCATTGTGTCGTTTGTGGCTTCTTCCATCGAACGGGAACGATGAAACCCTCCGCCAAAGGCATCTTTACTGTACTCGGCACCGAGATGAACGGTACGCCCGACTTTACCTGCTTCCCGCGCACGTCTTGCCACGTCTTCCGTCATTTCCAGGACAACTGCGAGAATGTCTTCCTTTTTACGGTAATCGCGAAATAGAATTTGCCCTTTTCCGTAACTGACTTGCCCTTCGATAAGGGGTGCACCGAGGTCGGATAGATCAATTCCCCAGGCGTGATGGTACAGTTGGTTTCCCATGACCCCGAATTTTGCTTCAAGCGTCGCCAACTTCGTTTTCGCAAGATCTCCGACTGAAAAAATCCCCATGGCATTCAAGTTTTTTTCCATTCGCGGTCCAATGCCCCACATTTCGCGAAGTGGGGATACTGGCCATAACTTTGTTGGGACATCGTCATAAGTCCAACGAGCGAATCCTTTTTTTTTGGCATCCAAATCAAGCGCCAGCTTGGACATCAACATATTCGGACCCATGCCCATCGCAGATGGCAATTGAAACTGCTCCAGTAAATCGTCCTGAATGCGCTGGATAGTTTGCTCAACAGGTCCCCATAATCGCTCCGTTCCAGCCAAATCAATAAAACTTTCATCCACGCTGTAGACATGAATCGCTTCTTTTGGCACATACTCACTGAGCAAACGGGTAATTTCCATAGATACCCGCACGAAAAAGCCCATTTTAGGTTCAATCAGCCGAATATCTGGGTGATCTGGTATTTCAAATAAGCGCGTACCTGTCTTCACGCCAAATTCTTTTTTTAATGGTGGGGAAGCCGCTAACACGATGCTTCCCTTCTGTTGTTGATTCCCAATAATCGCAATCGGGGTTTTCATCACGTCAAGTCCTTCATCCGCTGCCGCACAGCTTGCATAAAATGACCGCATATCGAGACAAACGATTTTCCGATCGGGATATTGTTCATACATGATGTTCTCCTCCTTCAAAACGAACAAATGTTCTTAAACGAATTATACCCCGAACGAATGTTCTTAATCAATGGATGGAAAACATTTTCATTTTTGAGGTGAGGTAACTTCAGGTTGAAGGAATGGCACTCCAGGTAGACAGAATGGGAATCTAGGTAGACAGAACACTCGTCCAGGTAGACACGATGATTCTCCAGGTTGCACAAAATCACGAAACCCATAAATTTCCCAAAGAAAAAAACGTTCGAAAAATATCGAACGCATCAGAAATCAATCACTCAGCATGAATGAATGCAAATTGTAGCAGCACCACTAGAAAAAAACGACGATAATTAGTAAGGCTATTCCTATTAGGTTTACATCCTTTTAATTAGGTAAGAAATACTGAAATAGATATAGCGAATAGAACCATTACTAAAAGAAAGGGAACTAATGCCTGTCTTATTTCTTCTTCGCTTTCAGCTTTCTTAACCTTCTATCTATAATCAATCCAACTAATAAACGTTACAATTGAAATTAAGATTACATATGGAAATTCTTCCAGGTGAATCCCCCCTTACCCCGATATTTGACTCAAAAAATCTAACCCTTTTTATAACTAACCTGTTGCGTTTGTTGAATAAGGAAAAGGGTTTCTTAATTGCCCGATGATCTTTAACTAAAGCATCAGCTAGTAATACAATTTAATATATTTCTCTTGTCTTATTGTTAATAAATCTATTTAACGCAATAACAATTGAAATCATCCCTAGTAATAAAAAACTTATGAAAAAATATTTCAAACCAATAGTTGGAGAATTTGATACAAAACCACTTAATACCAAGAATATTACGCCGATAGATGTTAGGAAATACGAAAACAACTTATCGTTACGTTTGAGTAGAATATATCCTAAAAGGATTAGAATGTATGTACTACTGAATAACATAATTAAAGGAAATGTAGGTAAAAATTTAGCTGCATATACAAAATAGTCAATTGTTAAAATATCGCTTGCTTGCTTCACAGGACCATTTAACATCTCAGAAAAGATAGCTGTATGTTTCCATTCCCAAGAGACATCTAATATTTTACTTCCCTCATACCATGAAGCTAGAGCAGAAAAGATGAAAGCCATTGATGCTACAGATAAATGGATAATAATTTTAAAAGACATGTTTACACCTCCAAGATATACTCAATATTAACATTAATTTACATTTTAGAAAAATTACAGAGGAGGTGATATTGAACTAATCTCCATGTGTAGTTGAACAAGAAAAAAATGCTTTACTCCTTTTTGAAGTAAAGCACCCATTAGACTTGTAGGGGCATCTAGTCTCTAATTTTCTTGTAATTGCTAGATCTGCCAGGCTATCAAGTTCTAAATGTATTTATTATAAGGTTAAATCAGATGACTCTGGAACAACTACAGGCTCACCTGCTTTTAATAATACTTTGTTTCTTCCTAATAACACGCCAAGGATTAACATAAGCACTCCCGTACCCAATAGAATCCATTCAACTCTCACAACATCTGCCATAGGTCCAAAAATGAGCATTCCTATCGGCATCATAGATGTAGCAATCATCCCAAATACACCAAATACTCTACCTAAGTAATCACCCTCGACTCGCTCTTGAATCAGTACAGTCGTCGGTGTATTGAAGACTGGCATTGTCACTCCGAATATCGCCATGAAGAGTAGATAAGCCCAAAACATTGGCATAATCCCTAATGCAATCGTACAAACCCCCATAATAATACTTGCAAGTGTCATCGTATGCACCTTATTTGAAAAGCCTCCCCACGAAGCAATAATACCTCCGCCTGCCATCATTCCAATCGAAAAGGCTATTTCAATTGCAGTTAACCGCCATACATCATCACCAAAGCTCCGAGTCACTTGTAAAGGAGTTAAAAATGCTGCAGGCGCCATCAAAACAAATAACATCGCGAAATACAAAAAGAACGTTTTCAAAAAAGCGTGGTTATTAATATATGTTAAACCTGCTTTAAAATCAGTAAGATAGCTTGTTGTTTGTACCTCGGATGCCTTTGCATGTACCTGAATTTTTAAGAATACAAGCAAAGTTACGATTGCTATAGCTGCAGTTACCACATCTATAAAGAAAATACTTTCTAATGTGGCCATTGTCAGCATTGCCGCACTTACCATAGGAGACACGAACATAATAATAGCCTGTATACTTCCGTTAATTCCACTTACCTTCGTCAGTTTATCTTCTGGAACAATTTGCGGTAAAATAGCCCCTACTGCTGGACCTTGAATACCTGCTCCTATAGCTCTAATACCAGCCATAGCAAACAGTAGCCAAACTGCCTCATATCCCATTAAGAAGACAATTGCCATGACGAGAGTTGCAACAGCAATTAATCCATCCGATAAGATGATGAGTACCTTTCGATTGTATCGATCTGCCCATACTCCGGCAAAAGGCGATAAAATAAAAGTAGGGATGAATCCACATAAAATAAACAGTGTCATCATCATTCCTGATTGTGTAGTAAGTGTAATATGCCACATAATCGCATATTGAACCAGAGAGGAACCAAAAAGTGATATCGTCTGGCTACTTAAAAAGATAATAATATTCTTTTTCCAATTTTCATATTCCATATTCATTTTCTTCACGACCTTTTCTGTATATTTCCTACAATGAAAAGTAAATGGTTAAGGTCTTTTTACTCGAATCGAAAAAGAGTAGTTACATTACTATTTTTTGATAAACATAAAAATAAAGTTTTCCTAAAGAGACAGACTAATCCCATTTACTCCATACTTAAGCAGAGCCTTGACCATATGCAATTAACGGTTCAAAGTTCGGATTCTAAGTCTCATAGATGCTGTCAAAAGGAAAACCTCCATTAATTTTAGTAAATTTAATTTTACCATTGCTTTTTTTCCAGTTCAATAAATAGATGGAAATATTTTCATTTCCAATAAATTCTATATTGCTTGATGATTATTTTTCATTAGATTACTCAAGGTGATAGAAGACTGCTTTAGATTTAGCAACAAGTTCCTGTTTATCATTAAACATTGGTATACAAAATGGTGATTGCCCTTATCTTCAATTATATGAATTATCATCGGTATGGTGGTGTCGGTTTTAGTTTTCGGGATATTCTATTATTTATGTGTACTATTTTATATTAGTTGTAGAGAATACGGCTTCTGAATAAGATGCTAAGACATGATCTTATTGGAGGGTTTTCCATGCATTCATTCTTTACGTATGTATTTCTTGGAATTTCATTGGCAGCACCTATCGGCCCAGTAAAAGCTACGCTGATAAATACAGGCATCAACAAAGGCTTTTTTCGTGCATGGATTTTCAGTCTTGGAGCCTTGTCTTCCGATATCCTGTACATGCTTTTAGTGTACTTCGGAATCGCTAAATTCATCGATTCACCATTCATGCAAACGCTGCTCTGGTCTTTCGGATGCTTTGTCCTCATTTATACGGGGATTGAAAATCTGCTTGTGCTCCACAAAACTAAAGCAAAAACAATGACCAAGACAAATCGAATTCGACATACATACATAGCCGGCTTATTCATGGCGTTTCTAAACCCTTTGACGGTCCTTTTTTGGTTAGGTATTTATGGTTCCCTCCTTGTAGGGTCTTCTGAACCATTGGCAGGATATGAAATCTTCATTTGCAGTGGAGCCATATTATTGGGAATTATGATGGTGGATTTAACTATGTCCTTATTGTCCAGTAGCGCCAGCAAAGTGCTTTCGAATAACATCCTGACAGGCATTTCCATGATATCCTCCCTTTCCATGATTTGCTTCGGCGTTTATTTCGGCGTCCAAGCCTATCATTCACTTTTCTAGCAAATCGCACCCGCATAAAAATGTACGTCTTGGAGACCCTAAATACGTTCCTCTATATGAAATTTTCTGAGGTGTATGTATGGAAAACAGTGAAAAAAAAGTCAGTACATGGTGCATTGTCAGTATGGCTTCAATTCCACTTGTAATGACATTAGGAAATTCAATGCTAATTCCCGTTCTTCCCATTTTGGAAAAAACGGTGGGTATTTCTTCGTTTCAGTCGAGCATGATTATCACAAGTTACTCAATAGCAGCCATTTTCCTCATCCCAATTGCAGGCTATCTATCCGATCGATTTGGCCGTAAAATTGTCATATTGCCTAGTTTGATTTTAGCCCTAATTGGTGGATTAATTGCCGGTTTCGCCTCCTGGAAACTGGATAACCCCTTCGCCTGGATTATCATCGGGAGAATTTTGCAGGGAATCGGTGCCTCTGGTGCCTTCCCGATCATCCTCCCACTCGTTGGGGATTTGTATAAAGACGATGATGAAAAAACTAGTTCATGTCTTGGCATCATCGAAACTTCGAATACGTTCGGAAAAGTGATTAGTCCAATATTAGGAGCTACTTTCGCTTCTTTCTTATGGTTCCTTCCATTCTTCTCCATTTCCTTTTTCAGTCTTATTTCAATAGTTCTTATTTTTTTCTTTATCAAAGTACCCCATGAAAAAGAGGAGCCAAAGAAATTCAAGGAGTTCCTAAGCAACAGTAAGCAGACATTCCAAGAGGAAGGAAAGTGGCTATCAGCCGTCTTTCTCAGTGGTATTTTTGTTATGCTTATTTTATTCGGCACACTTTTCTTTCTATCGGAAATTCTGGAGAAAGAATACGAATTGAAAGGAATTAAGAAAGGCTACGTTCTGGCCATTCCTCTATTAATGTTGTGTATCGCTTCTTTCATTACGGGCCGCAAGATCAAAGGCAATCTATACAAGATGAAAAAAATGATGCTAGTCTGTCTAATTGCTTTATCTGTGAGCGTGAGTATGGTTGGAATATGGTCCGACCGACTTTGGGTCTTGCTCACTATTACCAGCCTTGTCGGAATTGCCATAGGTGCCATGCTACCTGTTCTTGACGCACTCATAACGGAGAATATTGATAAAGAAGAACGCGGTACCGTCTCATCTTTCTACAGTTCTGCTCGTTTCATTGGCGTGGCAGCTGGACCACCAATCATGGCGCTGGTCATGAACAATTATCTCAATGTTAGTTATTTGGTGGCAGGTGCACTAGGTGTTATTTTGACTTTTCTTGTATTTAAGTTCATCGATGTGAAAGAAATAGAGAACTAAATGCTTATCAAAAGGAGAAGAAACCAGTTATTCTTAACTGCTAAGGCCTATTGTTATATTAAAGTACTTGTAAGTTTGCACAAGGTGTAGAAAAATTATTACATTAAGTGCATATAATTGCCGACCAGCATTAGATAAGCAAGCGCTAGATGCCATTAACTATCCAGCTATTTTGTCCATCATGTTTTCCTCATATTCTTTATAAAATCGGTAAATAATATTTTCTCAATAATTTCTGAGCAAAACCTTCAATCATCTTGATATCATTTTGCTCAGAATTTATTCAACTTCAATAAAACCCAAAATGTACATGATAACATGTACATTTTGGGTTTTTGTTATGATTTACATCTTTGAAAATTACTTGCGTATTGTGTTTAATGCAGTTGTCCAAGGGATAACTTGGTCTAACATTTGGTTTACAGAAGCTGCTTGAACGTCAGCTGGTTTGAATACTGTTCCGTTTTCGAAGTCTGTAAATAGTGATAATGCTGGGTGTACACGAACATGTGCTACTAGTAATTCACTTAAAATCCCGCGTAAATGTTCTGTTGCACGAGCCCCACCTACAGAACCATATGAAACGATACCAGCTGCTTTATTATTCCACTCATCACGTAGGTAATCTAATGCATTTTTTAGTGCGCCTGTAATAGAGTGATTGTATTCTTGAACGATGAATACAAATCCATCTTGTTTTGCAATGATTTCTGACCATGCAGCTGCCCCTGATGCATCGCCGCCTGCTTCACCTAAAAGTGGCAGTTTGTATTCCGCGATATCGATAATTGTGTAATTTGCGTCACCACGTTTATCTGCTAATTCTTTTACCCATGATCCTACTTGTGGACTTACGCGCCCCTCACGTGTTGATCCTAAAATAATACCTATATTTAATTTTGTCATTGTTTTTCCCTCCATTTTTTGTGCTCCAAATAATTTAGTTAAAAAGCCCATTTTTTGTTATTTCACCTCCTTACAAGTACTCTTTTTCAATTTTAAGTGTGCTTCGAACCGTGTTGATTGGTCGTACTGATGCCTCAATTCGTTCTCTTTTTCCTTCAAGAAATGGTGGTAACGATAATATTTCCCCTACTGTTTCGTAAGTCTCGTCCCCCATAAATCCAGGACCATCTGTTGCCCATTCAAAAAGGATTCCAGGTGCTACGCGTGCATATAGTGATTCAAAAAAGAATCGATCAACATACCCTGACGTACCTAAACCAAATTCTTTCAAACGTTCAATCCACTCATATAATACCTTTGTATCTTCCACGCGGAAGGCTGCGTGATGCACTGTACCGAATCCTTGTCGGCCTGCTGGATAAATCGTATTGTGCTCCACAATCACTTGTGCACCATTTCCACCTTCGCCCATTTCAAATAAATGCATAGAACCCTCTTCTGCGATTTCGCGCATTAGCATTACTTTTTCCAATACTTCTTTATAATAATCATACTGAGCGATACGAACATGAATAGGTCCTAAACCTGTAATTGCAAATTCAAGTGGTACCGGACCGTTCTGCCAAGGTGTCCCTGATGAAACACCTTCATTGAATTCATCTGAAATTAACATATATTGTTGATCATCAAAGTCAACAAATGAAATTGTTTTCTTATCAAATACTGCTTTAATGCCTGTATGTTTTACTTTGTACTTATCAAAACGTTTCACCCAGTAATCAAGTGCCGCATCGGTCGGTACACGAAAAGCCGTTTTATAAATCTCGTTCGTTCCGTGTGTTCCTTTTTGAATACCTGGAAAATCAAAGAACGTCATATCTGTACCGGCAGAACCTTTATCGTCTGCAAAGAATAAATGATACGTTTGAATATCATCTTGATTTACTGTTTTTTTTACTAGACGCATTCCTAATACATATGTGAAAAATTCATAGTTTTTCTCTGCACTACTTGTAATCGCTGTTACATGGTGAATTCCTTTTAAATGATTCATTATGATTCCTCCTTTTTATATCAAATTAATAATTCTCGAATTCGAGATAATTAATAAAAAAATTATAGTTTCCTTGCTTGCTGACTTATATGTTTTAGTAGTTCAATCATTTAATTCAGATCTTATCTTTTAACTGTTCAAAGATTTCTTTGAGTTTCTTTTCATGCTGAGGGAATTTTTATTAATAAAGGCCTTCCCAAGAATCGTTTGACTAGCATAAGTTACACGACGATCTTTTGGACATGCTCAATGAACGAAAAACTTCTTCTGTTCAAGCTTATCTACCTCATTAAGTAATACTACTACTTGAAATGAGAACCTTTTTGCCAATCAATTGAATTGGTTGATCGCCTTTATAATAGAGTAATTCTAATACAGCAAACTCTGTTGGATTCAAGTCAAATCTTGCTGCATCTTTTCTGATCACTTCCTGAATCGATTGGGCTGCACGAAGAATAACAGAAACAGGAAGCAACTTTTTTTGAGTTAAAACCAATAGTATCACCACTTAACTATCTTCAATGACAATATCTTTAATTCAAATATCTTTAATTCAAACTAAATATAACATGATTTTAGAATTAATGCATCACTTTTGTTCGATTTCCAAGGGATCGTATCCATTTTAACAGGAACGACGAAATGGTTTTTAAAAGCATTAGAAAAACAGGAATCTAAAAAAAAAAACAGCAAAGTGCCTGGATTTTAAAAAAATATTGTAATTCACTTATCTTGATCTTGATGCCAATTCCATAATCATTAACTGGCGGCCGCGAGAATTGTTCTTCTATCAGTTGTAATGCCTCCATAATTCAAACCAAGGCATTGGTTTGCACTACTTTTATATAGTAGAGGTGAAGAATAAGTCTTGGCAGCTTTGGGGTTTGGAATCTGTTGGTTTAAAAAAAGTTTAATCAAAAAATTCGTCTTATTAAGTTGATTTCCCCAATATAAAAGAGCCTGCTTTTGAAAAAAAGATTGATCAAAACAGGCTCTTTAAATATTTCACGGGAACGATTTTTATAAAAAAGCTTGCTCAGTTTCTACCTGTGTTGCTCAACAATCACGCCCGATTATTGAAGTTCGGTTTTAGACTAATCCACTTCACATATTTACTTTATGAAGCTTCAAGATAAAGACTGCTGCCACGATAAGAAGGGACACCGTCAGAAAAGTAACCGCGAGCGCGCTTTGCCCACTTGCGTACAAAGCTGCGGAAGCAACGATGAACACAACCAGCTTAAGCGTAGTTCGTATGGGAAAGGAGAAGATGGGGAGCGACGCCTTCGGGGAGAGAAACATACCCCATAGAGTGGCTATGACTAGTGGCGTGGCAACCGCGAGTATAATTTTGACCGCTACCCCTGTCTTGATATGATAACCCCAGTAACTGAACGCAGCCATTGCACCAAGCTCCAGTAGAAAGAATCCGGTGAGGACGCTAACACCTATCCATTTTATTTCCATCCGACTCTTCCTCCTAATAAAAAGAATTAAGAAACTAATGTTAATTTTTTTATATACAATATGTTTCGGCCATATTCTAAAATCCTGCCCTTTAACTTAATAACAATTATTTCAAAATTCCGTGATTTTAGCAATCGCTTTATTCCAGAAAATGGCCCTTTAATTGAACAATACTGCTGGAGTTTAAAGGTCAAAAGAAAGCCCTATATTAATACAGGGTTTTATCAAACTTTTTTACAAATTATCAAACTTTATTTTAAATCAACAGAATCCGTTAAAAAAACTTACCTGAACTTGTACTGGTACGCTATTCCAGAATATCGGAGTATGATTTGGTTCATTTCACTCAAAATTACTGAGTTTGTCTTTGGATTTTTCTGAAATTATTATTAATGGACGTTTACGCTGAATTAATCCTATATAATAATGGAGTTACATCGAACTTAACCCTACATTTCTAACCTGCCCTGTTAGTTTAATTAACAGTAACAGCTGACTTATCAGCCCACTGATCTACAACTAAGCTATCTAAAGTTTAAGTGAATATTTTCACAAGAACCCCTAATAAATGCATTCCGGGAGTATTGTTAAATCAAAAGCTATTTAAAAAGAAAAAAGCAACAATTCGAACGTTGCTTTTTCCAGTTTATCTTATTCAGAATTTTGTACGCTAGGAGTACTTCAACCTAAAAATGTCGAATTCCTTACTATCCGACTTTTTTATAAAAGCGATCTGAACAGTAATAAAAATTGTCTAGTATCTATTCTAGTGGAATTTTCCCCTTAACCCGCTTTAACGTCGCTACTATAAGGAAGCTAACAATCACTAATAGGAGCCATGAACTCACCTTTCCTAGGTTAACGAGACTCCATGCATCGGTTTGGTTTGGATATTCCCAAGCTCCAAAGAACGTTGCGATATTTTCGGCTATCCAGATAAAAAATCCGATGAGCACAAAAGAAAGAGCGAGTGGCATACGGTAACGAGTTCCATCAACCTCGTAAGTGACCCATGATTGCCAAAAGACGATAATTACAAGTCCAGATAACCACCAACGAACGTCAATCCAATAATGGTGGGTGAAAAAATTTAAATAAATCGCAGCTGCAAGAGGTACAACTACCAGAAACGGTGGCCACTTTACTAGTTCAACATTAAATCTCCTCCACGCCTGGCAAAGATAACTCGCTACACTTGCGTACATGAATCCGCTATAGAGAGGCACTCCAAAAATTTTGAAATATCCTTCCTCTGGATAAGACCAAGAGCCCATATGTACCTTGAAAATTTCAAGAGCAAGTCCAATAAGGTGGAACAATGTGATAACCTTTAGTTCATCCCGTGTTTCAAGCCCAGAACGTATCATCCACCACTGCATCAGAAGGCAGATGATGAGTAGCCAGTCATACCGTGGTAGAAATGGAAGTGGCATGATCTGTGTAAAAGCCAAAGAGGCAAAAATAACGACAGGAAACAAACATGATAAAGCCTGCTCCCAACCAAAACGAACGAGTTTTTTTAGTGCTCTCATGATTTGTGCCTCCTAAGGTGTTTACTGAATATTTGTAAGTCCTGCTTAGTAAAGTAGTTAAATAGATTTAGGGTTATGTACATAGGTTCACCGCCGAATGTTATGTATTTCCACTTTATTAATCTTGGGTGTCTTCATCACTTCGGTATTCTTAAACATCTCCGGGTTGATATTCTAAAGCCTTACAAATCTCCTCTAAAGTTGATAATCGAATCCCCTTTGCCTTTGAATGATTACCTTCCAACCCTCTCCAAAAGTTTTGTAACGCTAATACCCCTATTAGGCAAATTTGCCAGCATCACATCAATATTAATTGTAATTTCCGTGTTATTCACTCATACCGTTAAAGCATTTTCTGATTTTTTATCAATAGCTTCTTTTAAAAGCTTTTAAAGAACAGCCGCAAAGGTTGCAATTACGCTTGAAGCAAAAGTGCACATTAATCCCAGTCCTATAACACTTGCTACATCACCATCAATAAATAAAACTACGAATATTATTCCTAATACAATTAAGGTACTGATTATGATTGCACAGTATTTTATATACCTCAAAGCGTTAACAGATACTTCCGAGAAAGCCTTGTTCCAATCTATGTAGGTTAAAAGTTTAAATGCTTGATACAACGCAACAAAAAATGGAATAGACAATACATACCCACACACTAAAAAGGGATATTGCAAGTAAGCAGTCTCTGGATTCGCTTCTGCATCTCTACTGGCTATCCAAGGCAACCAAAATAGACACAAAGCAAGCACTGTAATTCCAATAAGAAAAATAACTAACTTTAAGAAAATTATTGATCCTTGTTTACGTTTCATAAAAAAGCGCCTCCCTTATTTTATTTTTGTCAATATGACTTTACCACATGATTTATCGTTTTAAAATAAAAAAATATTGATTTCAATTACATTATTATTGTTTTCGAAGAATCCTATTAATTTTCGACAAAATAAAAAGCATTCCTCATTACATGGAAATGCTTTATAACTTTAAACTATTCATTTTATTACTCTGAACCTTTAAGCACCCAACCTGAACTTAATTCTTTTTGTTATTCCAGTAATTATCGACTTTATTTCACATTTCAATGACTCAGTCTTAAGATATTCTTTAATGGAATAGAGTTTGAAAATAGAAAGTTCACTTATCTGCTTCTTGACCAACATGTCCAGATGTAATCGTTTGTATTACTTTTTCTCCTAGCATTTACTCATCCCCTAAGTCGATAATCGTTTAATAAGAAAAACAGGGTTGTTTGTCATAGAAGACCTATTATACAAAGTAAAATCACAGGAGACCGTGGTACGTTAAATAAAGTATTTTATCTACTTACCCTTAGAGTCCTTAGCGCTTCTGCAACTTTATGAGCAAAAGTTAATGGTGGTTCTACAGATTGAAAATTAATATAAAGGATGTTGGGTTTCGTATAAAGCCAATTGTTATGCAATGCACTGATAATTATTCCATTTTTCACAAGTGTGTTAACAAAATAAGGGACTTCTTTTTCAAGAATAACTGTTACTCCGCGATTAAGAGCGTACCCGTATTGATCTAAATCTTCAAACATGATTTCAGTCTCAATGTTTCCTCGAACTGGACGTCCTTGAATTGTGACTGGAATATCACGATTAATTTCTACGGAGCAAATACCATTTTCGATATCTGGTTTTCCGTTAAGAATTTGGCCGAACTGTTGACAAAGAGTGTTGAAAGTTTCCATTAGACACATCCTTAATATTTTATTCAGTTTATGTTCGTGCCAGTAACTTGGTTAATTGTCTTAGGTGGAAAATTGAACAGTAAAGTAATTACAAACAATTCCTCAAATCGATTTCTGTAATTCAAGAATTATTTTTCTTCATCTGAGGTTAAATAATGGCGTGATTCTGACGGTAAATCTTCCACAGTGACCGTTAAAAGCTAGGGGATTTAGACAAATAAAAAAGCCCTCTAACAGCCATTAAAGACCATTAGAGGGATTAGGGCAAAGCCCTTTGTCTTCACTACGTTCGACAACTCATTTAACAGGATTATTTATTTTAATTACTTACTACTATTGATAGCAGATTTAAAGCTATTTATTAGTTGAGTTTTTAAAGGATAAAGTGGGGCTCTTTTTTATATGAAACATCCAGGATTCGTACATGATAAAACCTCAACCCTTCTAAACATCATAAAGGATTGAGATTTTATCTTATGGTTTCTTTTTTTAAGGTTGCACCACCGTCATATAACGTGGAGTTGTTGTGATCTTTAGTCCCGTTTCAATTTCTTCCATCTCTGCGATCACTTTATATTTCCCACTAGGTAGATCAGCAGATGGAGTCCATTTTATATAAGCAGTCTCTGTATTCGCTTCTTTATAAGTATGAACCACTTTTCCTTCAGGATCTTGGATTGTAATGGTCCAGTTCAATTTTTTCAAGCCAATTCCCAAAATATGACCTGGCTCCTTTTGCGTTATTGGTCTAGCCCATACATCCCACGCTGAAAGGAATAAAAACTCATTTAAATACGAGTGATCTCCGTATATTTCAAAAGTGACATTACCTGCCCAGTCAAATGGCACTACGATTACACTTTTCGGTTCTGTATTTACAATTAAGGACGATTGTGTTGCAGAAATAGGTTTATAAATGCCATCAACATAAACCATCGATTTTGTTAAGCCGCTTCCCCCTGCATTATCCTTCATGTCCCAACTAACCAGATACTTATTTTCTGGTGTTTTGTTGACTTGAATATTTTCTACTTTTGGTGCAACAGAATCTACACTAATTGGGAGCTTAATCGTTTGTGGTCGTGCTCCTTCATAATCTAATGTGCTCTCAATAATAAATTGATACTTTCCGTCCGGAACGTATTTTCCATCCTCTGATTTCAAATCCCATCCATATCCAGGATTAAAGAACTCGCTTCTTGACATTACATTTTTTCTGAATTTCCATGGTTCTCCTGTTATAGTACCTTGACTGTAATCTCCAAGATAACGAACTCGATTACCTGATGCATCTTCAATGTACATTTGCACCAGTTTTACATTGCGCAAGGTGGTAAACATCGAATAAACACCTTGATTCGCAGCATGTGGAGAGCTGGCCATTCTTTCTTCTGCGAATGTTTTGGTCACTTTATCATAACCAAGTGCTATAGCTGGTTTGCCAAGCCAATTTTTATTACCATAGTATGGAAATAAAGCTGTTTCTTGTAAAAATGCATTTTCTTCCCACATCGGTGCATCTAAGTTCTGAGGTTGATCCCAGTCTCCATAAAAGCCCATATACGGAATAGTTAAAGACGGAATCGAAGCTTGATCTCCATTTTTCGGAACAAAGCGAACAAATCCTTCAACAAATATATTTTTCTTCAATCCATCTGGAAGTTTAATATCCACCTCTAAATCTTGCAGATGACCTTTTTTCACGGTAAAGGTGGCAGGTGTTATGTCGCTAAAATCTTTTCCGTTGATTTTCGCTGTTGCTCCTTCGACCCGCTTACTTGTTAGCTTTAGCACTTCCATCGTTTTATCAATTTTCCCATCGCGATTTAAATCTAGATCTTTCTGCTCGGTATCATCTGTTAAAAGATCTAGATAAACATCATAGGTAATCTCTTCTTGAGAAGATTTACCAGTTAACACCTCTAACTCCAGCATAAATTTTACTTTATCTTGCTTAATCTCTTTTAACTCCACAGCAGCTGCATTTTCTGGCTTAGCAAACTTATCTTTGACTAATACAGGTGTTTTTAGTGCATTAGCAATCTGCATCATCCCTGAGCCTTGTTTACGTGGTGAATATGGAATTTTACTTTCTGTTGTAGGGTCCATTAAGATTTGAGCTGTATTCATCAAAGCTGTTTTCGCTCGATAAATAGCATCTGTACCTCTCGTCACGCCTTTTTCATAGAGCGACTGTAACACTAGAGCTCCTGCACCCGCTACATGTGGAGAAGCCATCGAAGTTCCGCTATACGTATCATATTTGTTATCCATGACAGTAGAATAAATCTTACCACCAGGTGCGGTGATTTCAGGTTTAAAATCAAGGGTGTGCGGTGCTCCATATGATGAGAATCCAGACATAGTCCCCTTGTTTTTATTATCTATCAAGGTTCCCTTACCCACTTTAACCTTAATCTTTTCACCATCTTTCAAACGTTGAATCAAGGCCTTTCCTTCAGCGATCTGAATACTAACTCCTGGAACGTTGCCATAAGGGGAAAAAAGCAATTTAGCATAATCTCCTTGTTCTGCTAAAGGAACCATTATTACTCCTTTTGCTTCTCTCTGGTAAGCAGGATTTTGTATGAATTGTTCACTGCCCACGAATTGTTGTTCAGCCACCACGATTTTGCCTTTTACGTCTTTTCCTGTGTAATCCTCAGTACGACCATAACCTACATAAACTAACTCAATCTCTTCACCTGGAGCAAAAACATTTTCCATTTGAACATTGCCTGAATGGCGTTGGTAAATAAGTGGTTTCCCATCTGAAAGAGTAAGTGTGTTCATATGGATTTGATCATTTTCATAAGAAGCTACTTGTAAAGCATATGGACTTGAACCAGGTGCTCCTACTACTCCAATATCAGGATTTTGAGCATAGGGTGGATGATTATAAGCGTTGGATCCACTTTTGGTACTGTAGAATGCATTTCCACCTGCTGCTACTACTAATACTCCTTGTTCTGTAGCAATACGAACTGCTTTTTGGATAGGATTGTTCTCATCCACAAAATCAGCATCAGACCCTAAGCTTAAGTTGATGACATCGGCATCCATTTCAACCGCATGATTGATTCCTGCTATGATATCGTCTGCATATGCCCCATTCCAATAATCGGAAAAGACTTTTTCCGCTAGGATCTGCACATCGGGTGCAATCCCTTTTACCCCGTCGATTTCATCGGTTCCATTGGCCCCAATCGTTCCAGTTACATGCATTCCATGTGATGTAGCATATGGAAGAACATCTTGATCTCGGTCAGCCCAATCGTAACCAGCTGGTACTTTATCTGAATACCAGCGATCTTCTACAGCTGTTTCAGCTAATTTTTCTTGAATATTAGTAGGGTTCCACTTGGCTTTCGCTTTTCCTCTGTCAGACATAGTAAGATCTTGATGGCGATAGTCCACTCCGGTATCGACAACAGCAACCACCATCCCCTCACCATGGTAACCTAACTCTTCCCATACTTTTTTCGCTTGTACCATGGATTTACTACTGCTCATCGTTTGTTGATAAGTCTCTGCAATCTGTACACTAGCCACTCCAGATAGTTTTTCGATTTCTTTGATATTTTTGAACTCTGTATCCATACTGAAGCCATTAATACCTGTTACAAAGTGATGTCGCTCTTTCACATTCCACTTTTTCGTTTCTTTCATCTCTTGGATTAATGATTTTTGAGCTTGCTTTAATTTTTTCTTTTCAGATTCATTTCCCTTGGCACTGTGTACAGGTTCTCCTGTCATTTCCACAATCACTCGTACAGAATCGTTAGGAGCATATTGAGTATCAACTGGCTTGTGGGCTTGGTCTAATGTCCCTGGTTCATCTGTAGTTGCTTCTGTTAAATTAGACTCAAATACTTGGTTAGTCAATTGTGACTCGGTTGATGTGTCATTCGTTTCCGCAAAAACTGAGATTGATGAAAGAAGTAAGGATGTTACAGCTGCAGTAGTCATCACTTTAAATGCCATTAATTTACTCTTGTACATTCACATCTCTCCTTTTATTATTTATCTTTGAGTTTTATAATTATTTCACTACAATTATGAGTTTAGAAATTTAATAAAATTATGGAATAATAACTTTACGAATAATGCTAACCCTACTGAGTGAATAATTACACTACAAATTGTACATACAACATAAAAAACAGTAAATTGGGGGAATATAGCATAGTTCGATAGACTTATATGTAAAAGATTCCATAAAAAAGATTGTCATTTAAAATAGAATTTTAAGTTATTATCAGGAAAAACATTTCTGATTTTGTCGAAATCAAAAATATTAGTGAGAGTATTTTCTCTTAAATTGGGGGAAATAAACATAATAGGTAGAATTTTATGAAAATTCAACAATTTATTAAAATGAGTATATAAAGAACTAGAAACGTATATGGTATTTAGTTCATGTATTCATTATGTAGAAATATAATATTAATGGCCGAATGGTCCTTACATTCCTTGATCCTGTGCATTAAAGAACCTCTCTGACGATTTCCTGTTCTTCAACTAAAGCATCCGTTAGTTGAAGATGAATATGTTTGAAGAATGATTTTTTCACCTAATGTTACTTCCAAAAGGTGAAAGTCAGGTTCAAGCATTCTTGGATAAAAAGCAACCGTACAAAAAGAGCTTTAAAGTAGCGCATACGCTTGAGGGGCTGACAAGCCTTCTAGAATTTATTAGGGAAATAGAAGATGTATCTGGAGAACGTCCACCCATTGTGTTGGAATCCACAGGACATTATCATACGCCAGTTGTCCAATATTTCGAGGACAAAGGATTCTTATTGTGAGAGGAGATATAGCTATATAGACTATTTAAAGCACTAGTAAATATCACTAAAAATAGCATACCCCTCAGCTAGTGAGGGGTATGCTATTAATCTAATTGATGTTATCTCAAACCATAAGCCTTAATAATTTCCTGAGAAATTTTGATTCCTTGGTCATCCCAAGCGGTTGCACGGAGGGAAACATATTTGTTTGTCGTAGGATTGTTAATCTTAGCTGTCCAACGATCATCCGCTGTACGCTCAAGTTTTACTTTTTTCCATGACTCTCCTTCATTAAAGGAAACCTCTAATGTAGCTCCCTCTAATTTACCGTAACCCGCTACATCATCAAGTTTTGCAACAGAAAGTTCGATTGCAGTGGATGGTGCAGCTAATGCATTGCCGTTCATATCTGTTGCAACTTTGTAGTCAAGAGAATAGAACGGAAGCGACGTTTGGAAATCCTCACCTTTTCCAGACCAGAATGTCCATTCCGTATGAGTACTTAAAGATGTTGTCCACCGATTCGGATCACGCTTTGCATCACTTACTAACCGGTATTGTGTTTTTTCTTCTGGGACTGGATTAAATAAATATAAAGCCTGTCCTTTTCTTTCGCTAAGAAGGGTATCTCCTTGGAACAATTTTAGAGTTTGATTTTTCACGGAATCATCATAACCGATACCGCCTGTAGAGCCATTCCCTGAATCTGCCCAAGCAGGAATATTAAATTGTAAATAGTTCCCTTGGCGGTTAGGTGCCCAATAACCAACTCCCAAACGAGGACGAGCTACTGGTGAGAACCAGTCTTCTTGAAGCTTTTGACCTTTTTCATAGGTAACAGCAGGCTGGCGAACTTCCCAAGGACTGTCTAATACTTCTGCATGGTGATACCAGAGTGTATCTTTCACTGCTGAAACCCACTCTGTTCGAACAGATGGCAATTGTAATTTGTATAAAAACCCAACAGCTCCTCTTGTGTATGGACGCAGATCATAACGGAACTCTCCGCCAGGTGCTTCACGGTCTGATTTGTAACGCGTATCAATCTTAACTAATTCATTGTTAGATGGTGCATATTTTAAATTCTTTGGAATCTGGTCTTGATGCACATCCATTAGATCATAGACATAAGGTGTATTTACTTCACCTTCAACAAACAATTTCAGGTCACCGGAACGTGCTGCTGAAATCACTTTATCGCCTTCACTTTTACTGATTCCAGCAACGGCAAGAGGAATATCTGTATAATCTGGATTTCCTACAAACACATTGAATTCCTTATCTTCATTGTTTACGATAATCAACAGCTTTGCACCCGCTGCATATGCCGCAACGGCCTGCTCAGATGGCGTAACTTCCGTGTTGCGATCGACGACAACCGCTTTGCCTTTTGCTTTCAGACGCTCATAGTCAACTGCCGTTCCTTTTCCTGCATAAACGGTTGATAAGTTATATTTTCCATCAAGACGTGTACTTCCAGCCAACGGAATATCATCCAACACTTTTCCTTTAAAATTGATCTCAAGGGAAGGTTTTATTAAACGCCAGCGAGTCAAAAATTCGAAGTCTCCTGTCTTAACTTCCTTTGTTGGGACAGCATACATTTTATCGTTCCACACAGGCATTAAATAAATGTGATTCATTGTTTTGCCATCAAGAGAACGGTAGTATTCCATGCGCTGATAGCTTGGTTCTGTATTCTTCGGCACTTCTGCTGAAATTTCTTTTGCTTGTCGAGCATCAAGTTCTACTGTTTGAGGACCGTCTAATTTAATCTCTGGTGTACCAACCAATGCCACACCTTGGTGATCTGTTTCAGTATCTACTTCCATCATAGACATAGCTGAATAGGTTCCAGCGGGTAAACGAACTTCTGTTGTTCCGTTTACAGCAGCAAATTCAGGATCCATGTTTTTGTTAACGAGTCCAACATACGTAAGGGTAGGGTTCCCGTTACGGTCAGTAGCGTTAAACGTTAACGGATACTTTTCCTCTTCCTTTACCATACCCATTGAAGTATGAGCCACTTGTTTGCCATCGGCATCTGTTGCTGTCAGGTGTCCTTCATAACGAGAGCCTAATTCACCAAGTGTCGGGTTCAACGTTACCGTTACGTCTTTCGTACCTTTTGCCGGGATAGTAATTTCACTCTCAGAAACGGTTAACATACCATTTGGTGCGGCATCATCTTTTGTATTCTTAAAATCTGCTTGAAGATTTAAGGTTAAAGCGGAGTCACTGTCGTTTGTATACGTGACCGTTTTCTGTACAGGCTGAGCATTATCATGTGGCCATTTGAAAAATCCAAATGATATAGAACCAGTTGCTCTCACTGTGCTGAATGCAGCTGCTGGTACATCCAATCGACCCGATCCGATATGATAAGGCGAGTAATCTAATTTTTTTGACGTACTCATCAACGCTTCTTTTAGTTGAGTTCCATTCCACTCAGGGTTCTTCTGCAGAAGGATTGCAGCAGCACCCGCCACATGTGGAGTTGCCATGGATGTACCACTCATGCTTTTGTAAGATCCGCTTCCTGATGAAAGACCAGATCGAGCTGCAACGATGTCAACACCCGGTGCAGACAGGTCAGGTTTCAATCCCATGTCTCCATAACGAGGCCCTTTGGAAGTGAAATAAGCAATGTTGTCTGACTTATCAACGGCACCGATTGTTAATGCAGCATCTGCAGCTCCTGGTGAACCGATGGCCCCTTCATAACCTGAGTTTCCGGCAGCTATGACAAAGAGTGTCCCTTTGTCTTTGCTTAGACTGTTTACCGCTTGAGCCATAGGATCTGTTCCGTCACTTGGCTCGCTGCTTCCCAAACTCATGCTTACAATCTTGGCGTTGTCTGAAGCCCATTCCATACCATCAATAATCCAAGAATCCAAACCGCTTCCTGAGTCGTTTAATACTTTACCAACGAGCAACCGAGCTTCCGGAGCAACCCCTTTGTTCTTCCCTCCAGATGCTGCACCTGTTCCCAGTACTGTTGAAGCAACGTGTGTGCCGTGTCCATGAGCATCATCCACCGTTTCTCCAGGTACAAAACTTTTCGCCTCGTCTATCTGACTTGCCAGATCAGGATGATTAGGATCGATACCTGAATCGAGTACCGCCACCTTAACACCTTTACCTGTAAAACCAGATTCCCAAGCCGTTGGGGCACCGATCTGAGGTACGCTGTTGTCTAAAGTGGCTTCCACTTTGCCATCCAGCCAGATTTTTTCAATGTCCTGCTCAAATAAAGCCGTGTTTGATTCAACCTCAGGTGTGATATCTTCCCAGAACGTATCCGCTTTATTTTTGGTAGCAGAGAGGGCAACAGCGTTAATACTCTCTAACACGCGAACTATTTTAGCTCCTTTTGGTTCAGCTTTTACTTGAACGGCTTTGCCTTTTTTTTCTGTATATTCTACGATAACGGGTAGAGACGAAAGCGTTTTGTCATCATAGCCATTTTCGATCAATTCCGTTACATTAAACAAATCCTTATCTAACTTATCCGCAGCGAGGTAAGGCATAGCTGACCCTGGAATAACATACGTATCTTCACCAATATTCAGAATCTGAGCACCTGCACCATTCCGATCAACAGGTTCCACGTTAATTACGCTTTTACCGCCTTCAATCTTTTTAATGGTCACGACATCACCTGTAATAAGCGTGATCTTTTTTTCATCTGCGCCATTGATACTGTTTACAATAGAAGAGGTTTCAAGTGTCTTTTCAAGCGATGTTTTATCAATTGCTTTAACGTTATAAAAGGTTGAGGCAAGCATAACTGTAGATAAAGAGGTTGCTATAACTGTCTTCATGTTCTTTTTTTTCAACATATTTTCCTCCTAAAAAAGCAATTTATAAAACAAATGCATCTAGTAAGATCTGTCTTGATGTAGGGAACTCACTGTTAAAACAAATACGGGAGTTAATAGTTTGCTAGTATGTGGAAAGAAAAAACCTCCTTTGGCCAATTAAAGATTCTGAACAGGAGTATGTTGTTCTAGATGAAGGATCAGTTGATATTTAATAGGCACTGAATTTAATAGAATTCTATACCTCTTGATTTAAGCAGTCGATGGGGGTTATTTAAGAGGGTTTTAGGACTAATAATTTTATCAAAAACAGCTTTTATTTTTTAAAAAAGTTGACGTCTATATCCGAACTACTATAAAAGGGGTTTTTTTACAGGGTCTTTTGACTATTTATTTTCCTAAACCATTAAAATCATTTCGGTCAAAGTGGCCTACCAACAAGATGATGAAACATACGTTAAGTAGATTTCTAGATAAAAAGCCGATTACTCCTTAGCGTAGGAATAATCGGCTTTTGTTTTAACGGACTGTGAATCAGCAAAACGTGGTGTTTAACTATTCTATGTATGGATCAGGTATACAACTTTCTATCAGTAGTTCATTATCATTAATATCTTCATTCAAAATGATAATAACTTTTTTCACTTGTCATTTTATCGGATGCTAGTTGAAAGGCTTTTTCTTTTTGGTTCGATTTAACATAATACAAAAACAGTTTTTTTTCATAATGTAGTTTTACAAACTGATTTCCGTTGGCGATGAGAATGGGAATGGCTGTTTTCTCAATATACTCATATAGCTCCTTTTCATTTTGATAGATAGTATGAAGTTGGATTTCAAAATCCATTTGTCTAGGATCTTGATTTTGCTTTGTTAATTTTAATCCTTTTTTCGAAAGTTCGATAAGCTCTTCTTCGGGAAGGAGCCTCCCTTCATAGCAGGTAGAAATATACCCATTAAGTGATGTTAGATAATGAGGTGTCTTTTCAGTTATTAGTTCCAATGCTTTTTCATACGACTGTTTAGCCTCGGAGTATCGTTTTCTTCTAAAATATTCAAATGCTATATTGTGATAGACTTTAGACGCTCTATCAATACAGTTGACTGATTCACAGACTTTCAGCAACTTTTCGTATTGTTGTTTGGTTTCATCCATATCATAAGGTTCCTTGGAATTAAGCTGGACTAAAAGTAGGGTTTCTGTATCAATAATTCTTAAGATATTTAATGTGCTTTTGAAAAATTGTAAAGCCTTTTGTCCATAAAAATAGGAAAAGATAGTTGATTGAATTGAATGGTAGGCTATTGCCAAATGATAATAGTATTCTAAGTTTGAATAATTGTTATCAATTTTCTTTAATGTTTCAATGCAAGACTTGAAATTACCTGTCAGAAACATGTAGATACCGTCTATGTGGTTTAAGAAATTTTGTTCATCAGAATCAAGGTCATTGTACTGATTCCTCATCGTTTCTATGATTTTTTTTGTTTTAGGCTTTTCATTTACAAATAAATAATACCTTGCCAATATTAGATAGTATTGATTTTTAAAGTCAGCTAGAAATCTTAAAGATTCGTTTTCTATTTCTTCTTTAAGTTGATAGATTTCTTTTGAGTCTATCATAATCAATGCGTTATTCCATTTGAACAGTTTTTCTTTTAGGAAAAAATAGCGAGAGCGTTCAATATTCATTGTTATCCCAAGTTTTTTTGCAAGTAAATCCGTAATTTCATGAGAATACTCCGTAATCCCGCGTTCTATTTTGCTAAGATGTGTGACGGAACAAATTCCTTGAGCAAGTAGGCCTTGAGTTAGCCCTGACTCTTCGCGATAGAATTTTATTAATTTTCCTTCAATCATAATACACCCCAGGTAATCAATTTTCTATTTATTATAGGGAAGTATATCTCTTTAGTCTATGGAAGAAGGGAGGAAGGATGTCTGATGAGAATGAAAATTACTCTTCTAATTTTTAATTAAAATATAACCTACCCCCAATGCGATGTTCGGAAAAGTACACTTTTACGAACTGCTTTGAAGTGCCCCTATTTAGTCATTTATATAGTTCGCAAAACTATAATATCTTTTTATGAACGTTCTCTTTGTAAACCACACTTTAACGACCTCTTGTGGGTAATAAGAAAAAGCTATCCTCATAGGATAGCTTCTCTTCAACTAATACACTTGTTTTTCTTGCTCCTTCTTCAACTAAAGCACCCGTTAGTTGAAGAAGATATTAATAAGTCAGTCTCTTTGAAAGATAATACTGTTGATTGTCTTTAGTAGGGTGTTCTTCTATTACACCCACTATTTCCTGCTGTGCGCACAAAAATACCACAACCCAAAAGGCTGTTGTATTCGAGAATATAGATTTACAATAAGATAGTTTTAAAACACTAGGTGAAATTAACAATTCATTTTGATTAACTAAAATACATTACTTTCTCAACGCTACTGCAGGCTCTGTAGAAATTAACTTGTGGCTTGCTATCATGCTAATTACAATTACAACAACGCCTGTGGAAAGTATTGATAGTACGATTTGTACTGGGTTGATGATAATTGCCAAATTGAAAATCATGCCGACTAAATACGTACAGCCAATAAGGACAGCTTGAGATAGAGCTGACATTGTTGCTAAAAGTAAATTTTCACTGACAATCATTTTCCGTATTGTTCCTTTATTATATCCCAAAGCGGACAGTAGCCCTATTTCCTTGTATCTTGAATTTTGCAGTTTGATCAGTAATACGGAACTGATAAACAAACCAATTGCTAAGATTAAAATAGAAACGATTAAGAACAAACGGCTAAGATTGTTAAATGTATTTTGCAAAAATTCTACTTCTTTGGCTGCAGTTTTACTGTCGATTTTTTTGTCAACTAGCATTTGACTGACTGGCACAATATCTTCAAAGTTCTTTACATCATAACTGATGGAGTAGTTTTTTTCGTTTTTCACATTTTGGTAAAATTCCTGTTCGATATCGGAGCTTACAAAGAAATCATCGTAGTCTGCGTTAAAGACGCCGCTTATCGTAAGCGTGTATTCTTTATCTCCATAATTTAAGGTAACTTCTTTACCAAGCAAACTACTAATATCATTTTCAAATTTTTTAGCAAGGCTCGGACTAAGTGCTATTTCTTTTTTGCCTGTTTTAGGCATAGCACCATATGACATCTTTTCAGTAGCCTTTGCCATTGGGTATTTTTCTGCTAAAGCTTCAGTTTTATCGCCTATCCTTAAAGTAATATCCGTTATTTTGTATTGGTAATACACATTTTCGATACGCTCATCGGATTTCAACAATTCAATAACTGTTCCATCATCCTCACCTTTAATATAACCGTTGTTAAAGGCAGTGTTTTTATCTTGAAAATGCGCAATATTCTTGTCCATTATATTCCCGGAAGATAAAGACAACATAAATACAAGGATACCGATGGAAATTGCCAAACTGACAGCCATATAGCGTGTAATATTCACTTTGAAGTTCTTAAGCCCCCGCTTGAAAGCAGATACTTTACTAGCGTTATTTAAACTGAGTTTATCATCACAAGCAACAGCTTTTTGAGTGTTGGTATTTTTTGCAATAATTTTCCCTTTCTCAATATGAACGACTTCATCTGCAAAACTACAAATCTTTTGGTCATGCGTAATCACAATCACCAAACGTTCTTTTGAAATCTCTTTTAAAAGTCCCATAATTTCACTGGAGTTTCTACGGTCTAATGCTCCTGTCGGCTCATCCGCCAAGATAATACGAGGATTACTAATCAACGCTCTTGCAAAAGCAACTCGTTGCTTTTGACCGCCTGAAAGATTTTCGATTTTTTCATTAGTCTTTTGTGATAATCCCAGTTTATTTAGCAGCTCTTTGGCATTTTCTCTATTTTCTTCTTCACTTGCAGTATTTAGCTCACAAGAAAGCAAGATGTTTTCAAGAACGGTATATCCTCTTAAAAGATGGTAGTTTTGAAAGATAAACCCGATATTTTCTCTGCGATACGCACACAATTCATCGGCATGCATCTTGCTGATAGAAGTACCACAAACCGTAATATCACCACTGTAATCACTGTCGAAGCCTGCAACCAAATTAAGCAGAGTGCTTTTACCGGAACCCGATGCTCCTAAAAGACAAACAAGTCCTTGGCTTGGAAAGTTAAAACTTGTATCCTCCAAAATAAGTGAATGATCATATCGTTTTGTAAGTTTATTTATCTGTATCACTATCTGTCACCTGTCTTCAAAGCTATTGCTGTCTTGGTCATTATGAAGGAAATAGCCGTTGTAAAGAAAGCTGCAGCCCCTACTAAAGCAATGAATATCACGCCCGAAATCAACATCTTAGAATTTAAAATACTTGCGCTAAACAAGCCTTTAGTAGCTATATTGATAAGGGGTGATGTAACAAGCATTAACAAAATTGCTGTCATGATTTCCGTTATCTTTTCTGTCAAGTTAAGCAGACTAAAATGAGCACTATTAAAGCCGCTGACTTTATAAATTGCAAATTCTCTCTGTCTCATAAAACCTGTGATCAGAGAAATAGCAATAACCATAACGACAGCCAAAATCCCTATGAACATACTTGCTGAGCCTGACTGTTCGGTTGTTTGCTCATTTAATCTAACAATATCCTCGACAAGTTCAAATTGACCAAGAGGTACAATGCCTTGTGCGTTAAGCTCATCTTTTATGGAAATCATATCAGTTGGCGTCTTCGCTCGAATAAGAAAATTCATTGCGTTATTTTCAATTCCTGCTTGTCTTCTCAAATCATCAAGTGCAGCTTTGCTGAAGAAGAAAGAGTCGTCAACAGTAAACTCAGAAGAGACAGTATTATCTGCAACACCTACGATTGTTGCGGTAATGGATGCGTCTTTTATAACAGGCTCACCTGTGTCCCAATTGAAAATACCGCTGCTAAAATCAATTTCTTTGCCGATTGCTTGCTCGTTTGATATGCCCAACATTTTAACAAAACTTTTTGGAACAACAACCTCATTGTCTTTGCCTGTCGGCATATTTCCTGCTACTAACTTATTGATTGTCGGAACAGTACCTGATCCTTGTATTTGATATTCTTTCCCGCTAACAGTTACTTTTATATTATCAAATGCTTGTAAAAAAGCAGTAAAATCAACGCGCTCATCGCCTACATATTGATCATATAAGCCACCAATATCCTGTGATATATCAGCGTTCGGCTTTTCTTCCTGATTATCGCCTGCGCCTTCTGCACTGGTAAAGCTACCAACTATACTAATATCTTTAAGTCCATCACCATAAGTATCAATCAGCTCGTCAAAATCACCTTGGCTGCTGCTCTCGATTGTCCCACTTACAGTTGTAAGCAAAAGGATACCTGCAATCATTAGAGAAAGGGCTGATACTAAAAATCGGCCAAATTTACTTTTAACATTCGATTTGGTCATTGAAAAAGCATTTTTAATCGATAAGCGATGACTTTCACCATATGTGAGTTTTTCTGTTTTCGTTACATTTTTTTGTGGTAATGCTACAAATTCTCCCTCATCTAAATCTATTACGTTTGAATTACTGTCAATTAAGTTGACATCGTGGGTTACAACGATAACTGTCCTGTTTTTAGAAATAGCTTTCAGAATATCCATTGTTGTTTCTGAGTTTTTTTCATCCAGTGCACTTGTTGGCTCGTCAGCGATAATAACCTTTGGGTTTTTCATAAGCTCTCTTGCGATGGCAACACGCTGTTTTTGACCGCCCGAAAGAGAGTTCACTTTTCGTTGTGCAAGGTCAAATATTTTGAGTTCTTTTAAAACCTTTTCCGCGTTCTTATGATTTTGTTTATTTTTTAAATACTGTGGTATCAACACATTGTCTAAAACCGATAAATCTTCGAGCAAATTAAAGTCCTGCCAAACAAATCCAAAGGTATTGTTGTAAAAATAGCTTTTTTCATTAGATGTTAATTCTTTAATATTCTTTCCGCAATAGTAAACTTCTCCATCAAAATCTTGTTCCATACCGCTGATGATTTTCAAAAGAGTCGTTTTACCACTACCCGATGCACCAACTATAAAATTCAGCCCTTTTCCCATCGTAAAGGAAATATTATTCAAAGCGAATTCGCCGTTGTATTGTTTCGATACATTCTTAATTTCAAACATCTGTTTACTCCTATCTACTATGTTAGTTTTTAATTAATCAATCTTATTAATTACGTTTTCTTGAACATACATTTTTTGTTCAACTGAACTTGTATCACTATTGTATATCAATGGACGTTAAATCCTTGTTAAGTGATGTTCGCTTAACATAGATTTAACGCATACTTACAGTACAATAGAATAAGAGGTGTTTTTGGATGAGAATACTAGTTGTAGAAGACGAGCTTGATTTGCAGGAAGCAATTGCAGATGGGCTTAGAATAGATGGATATGCAGTTGATACCTGTGACAACGGTGAAGATGCTTACGAGCTTTTATATGAAGTGAATTACGATTTGGTTGTACTTGACTTAAACCTCCCGCAAATGGATGGGCTAGAGGTTTTAGAAAAGATACGAGATGAAAAGCCTGAATTAAAGGTACTTATTCTCAGTGCAAGAAGTAGTGTTAATGACAAAGTGAAGGGCTTAGACATAGGTGGAAATGATTATTTGGCGAAGCCATTTGATTTTGCCGAGTTGGAGGCAAGAATACGAAACTTGTTAAGACGAAAATTTGCACAAGAAAATAGTATGCTTTCATTCGATGTAATTAAGGTCAATTTATCAAAGCGTATTGCAGTTGTTAACGACAATGAAATAGCACTTACAAAAAAAGAATTTGCATTGTTTGAATATCTTTTGCTTCATAAAGATAGAGTGGTTAGCCAAGAAGAACTGATTGAACATGTTTGGGATCAGAATGCAGATATCTTTAGTGGTGCTATTCGGGTTCATATTGCAACTCTCCGAAAGAAGCTAAAAGCTGTATTAAACTATGACCCCATTGGAACGAAAATCGGTGAAGGTTACTTTTTATTAGAAAAGAGTGGTAATGAAAATGCTTAAAAAAATGCCCATTCGATTACGACTTACTGTTATGACCGTTGCTCTTTTAACTGTCTGTTGTGTAGGAATTACTTTAATATTAAATTATTCTGCTATTAAAATGGCTACAATAATTGATGCAAGTGCCGTATTACCGGCACAAGAAGTCGGCGAAGAAGGATGGATTCATGAAAGCACTCCAGCAGCGTCTAGCAGTATGACCCCTTCCGTTTCATCAGAGGTTTCCCAAAAAGCAAAAATAGATTTTAGAATTGAAAGTATTATTTATATGCTTTTAGTTATTATTAGCGGGGGATTTTCAACCTACTATCTTTCGGGGAAGGCATTGAAGCCACTTGATACGCTAAATGATCAAGTAAAAAACATAAATGTGCATAATTTATTTGAAACATTGTCCGTGCCGCCTACAAATGATGAAATTGCTGAGCTTACTAGTACATTTAATGAAATGACGGATAAATTGAATGATTCTTTTATGATGCAACAAAGATTTTCCCTAAGTGCCGCCCACGAGCTTAGAACACCTCTTGCTGTGTTACAAACAAAAGTTGATGTATTTAAGAAGAAAAAAACACATACAACCGAGGAATACGATGCTCTTATTTACGTTATTGAGAAGCAGACAAAGCGCTTGAGAGGACTCGTCTCTAGCCTTTTAGATATGACGAATTTGGACGATAAGCGTGAGCAACGCAGCATTTGCTTAAAAGATATTTTTGAGGATATTATTTCCGAGCTTTCTCTTATCACGAAAGATAAGAATGTTACAATGACCTTAGATTGTGATAATAGCGTTGTTTTTGGAAACACTGACCTATTGTATCGTGCTTTTTACAACCTTGTGGAAAACGGAATTAAGTACAATATTGACGGCGGCACTGTTGAAGTACTTGTAAACAGATTAAGTAAGGAACAGGTTTCAATCAAGATTATAGATACTGGTATCGGCATTGCCGACAAAGACAAAAATAAAATATTTGAACCTTTTTATCGTGTTGACAAATCACGCTCCCGCCAACTGGGTGGTACAGGCTTAGGTCTTTCAACTGTTGACAGTATTCTCAAAAAGAATAACGGTACGATTACTGTTACCGACAATGAAAGTAACGGAACTTGCTTTCATGTCATCTTAAATAGTGAGTCTTTACAAAAAAAAAGGACTGACCCCTGTATTTAAGACAGAGGTCAAAAAAGCATTTATCCAACCAGTTGTCGGTGATGTACCGGCGACTGGTTGTTTAGTTTCGTTGGTATTCGGATATAGTTATAATACTTTAAATAGTCTTTGACAGTTTGTTCTACGATTGCCTTCGTAGAACAAACTGTCAAAGTAGAACGTTTCAGACTTTAATGCTGAATGAAACGATTCGATGGGGGCATTATCAGCGGGCATACTTTTATGGGACAAGCTCATGATAATGTCTTTTGCTTTAACAGCTTGTTGATATCGATAAGATGTGTAAACCGAACCTTGGTCACTGTACGGCGTACACCCTTCGGGCAAATTATCTAATTGGGGCAAGGTATTCAACACAAAATCAGTATCTTGGCAATCACCAATCGAATAGGCGATAATCTCGCCATTATATAAATCTTGGATACTTAAAAGATACAACTGTTTCTGACCAAATGACAAGTAAGTAATGTCTATTACGAGCTTATGTAAAGGTGCAGTTGCTTCAAAATTACGGTTCAATAAATTAGCTTCGAAATAGTAGGGTTGTCTAGTTAGTTTACGTTTTTTCATTTTCACTCGACACTGCCAACCATATTTTTGCATGATGCGTTGTATGACTTTATGATTCACGCGTATTTCTTGACGTAAGAGTGCAGTAATTTTCCGATAACCATATTGAAATTTATGTTCTCGGCAAAGTTCATCAATACGTCGCTCAATTGCCTGACGAGATCTTGCATCAGTAGATGCCTGTTTCCAACGATAGTAGGTAGATCGTGCAATCCCTAAGTGTGTACATATATTCTTCACACACATCGTTTCTTTCAGTGTCTCTACTAACTGTCCAGCTACTTCTTCAACCACTTCCTCTCCAACTCTGCGTACTTTTTAAAACCTCAATCTAACGGTTTTCCACTTCTACTTTTAAATATTGCATATAAAAGACTATGCTACTACTCATTTGTTGAATAATGGAGCACCCATATGGGAGTTCAATAAGAAAAGGAGTTGCCAAAGCAACTCCACGATCTTTAACTAAAGCAACCGGTATTTACTTGGTAGCTTTTTATATAAAGCCACTGAACTTTATGCAAAACTATTGTAACTACCGCTTGTGTTTGCCCACAGCGTAGGTCTTAATTATAGTCTGTTCGATCTGGCTACCGTTTGCGTCCCATGCCTTGACGCGAAGCGAAACGTAGCCAGTGTCTGGGTTTTTCACCCACACTTTGTAGTGGCCATCTTTCCTGTTATCCACTTTTGTTTTGCTCCATGTGTTGCCGTCGTCCGTAGATACTTCGACCTCTACCCCTTGAATGTCTGGAGTAGCACCTGATTGAGTGACGAATGACAGGTCAAAGTGGTCGGTAATGCCACCCTTTGCCTGGTTCTCATTATCTAGGCCAATGTTATACCTCGGCCACAGTAGCGCAAGGTTTTCTTGCCCATCTGTTGGTCGCTGGGACTTGAATGTCCAAGCTGTGCTGGTCGTTGTAGCCAGAGAGAACCCGAACCATTCTGGGTGCGATGTGTCCGCTGTGATCTTATAAGTCGCCGGGTTTGAGCTGACCGCAAACTTACGCAAACTTTGGTCCGCTAACTGAGAGCTGAGATTCCCGTCTTGGTACAACCTCCAAGTGACCTTGTTTTTACTATTTGAATAAAACCAGCCGTAGTGCCCCGCCTCGCTATCACCGAAATCATTCATGTTTAGGTTTAAGGTGTCTCCCTCGCGATACGCCGAGGTATTCTCCGGTCCAGATGGAGCGTTCGCCGCGCCCATCCAAGTCTCTTCTTTCTTGTCGCCCGGCGAGTAGATGCGATATGAGTCCTTCATGTTACCCGTAAGATCAGTAACGTCTGGATAGAACTGATGGGCCCATCTGAAAATCTTTATATCGGTTTTGTTGCCTGTGGAGTACCACTCTTCCCGGTCCGGTGTTTTTTCCTCGAATTTATCAAGGAATGCAAAAAAGCCACCTTCGTCCTTACGTAATGCCACGGCCCAGTCGCCAGACTTCAACCAGCCATTTGGCCCGCGGTAGTGGGCCTTCACAACGGTAGAGTTTTCTTCTGTCACCGCGTCGACAGGATTATCCGGAATTTCACCATTAATCATCAACGCATAATTGTACACGTACGGACTGTTGGCGATTCCATGAAGCTTGATCCAGGTAGGACCATTGGCGATTCTGTTGAAGAGCACTTCTCCGTCGCTTTGGCCAAGAGTATAGGCCGGGATGACGACGTTGTCAATTATATATACACCTAGATTGAACCTCTCCCCGTTGTTATTGACGACGATCACTCCTGCGGCGCCAGCACCCATCACTGCTTTTATTTGGTCTCTCGGATTCTGTTTCGAATCGCTGGTGATGACCGCTAGCTTTCCATGGATGTCTATGCCGCTGAGATCCGCTGGTAGTGCCACGCCGACGTTGACCGCTTGGAGTGTCTTATCGCCGTCCAACTTAGGCGCAAAGTGCACTGGCAGAAGCGGAATCGACTCGTTCATATTGTCATCATAGGTTGCCTTGATAGCAGGGGCGTAGTTGCGCGAATGGAAGTTGAACTCGAACAAACCAACATTATTTGGCGCCTTGACTGGTAACACGTAGGCGTGAGTTTCGCCAATAAAATTCCTCATGTAGTCAAATCCGAAGTGGTTTGTGTCCATCCGCTCGCGGACTCCGAATTTCCAACCGTGCTTTTCGGACTCCTTAGGCGTTGTAACTTTGATCTCCTTGGCTAATCGGGCATCAAACGTGATCTCTTGCTTCTCATTACTCTTTAGCTCTATCATAGGCACTGAGGCTAGGGTATAGTTCTGAGGTATTCCGGCCTCGTCATTTGTGTTTAGTGTACTAATTACCGCGTAACGTCCCGGCTGCAAGGATAATCTGGTCTTCCCGCTGCTATTAGGATATACCTGTTTACCAACCCCCGTGTCATGGTTGAACCACACCATATCGCCTCCAGCCGGTTTTCCGTTGCGATCGATCTCATTAATTACTAAATCAACTAACGGTTCTGTTTTTGTTCCACCAATAGTCGTGTTAATGATTTTACCGTCACTTGAAGTAGCTTTTACCACTGCTTGATAATCTGCAATAGTGCCAAGCGATGTATCAAATGTTACCTTCATCTCACTGTTGCCATGTGCTGGGACAGTGACCACTGACTTGCTGAGTGTGAACATTCCAGCCGGTGCCGCTGTTTGATTCTCATTCTTGGCTGTCATGACGAGATTCAATGTCATATCACTGTCAGTTGGGTTGACATAATTATATGTCTTTTCTATTAGTTTAGTATCAACAAACCCGGCTCCCATACTGACAACTGCAGGACTGCTATACACGTTAGCCTCTAAGGCTTTCGTGATATCTACACGTCCGCCACCTTGTTGATTAGCTGAGTAGCGGGTATTTGCTACTGCAGTACCAGTTAATACCTGCTTAATATGGTCTCCTGACCAATCAGGGTGTCTTTGTTTCAGAATGGCTGCAGCACCGGAAACATGTGGTGTAGCCATTGATGTACCATTGGCACTAGTGTAGTAGTTATCAACGGCCGTACCCATAGTGGTTCCTGCTGCACGAGCAGCTACGATTGCTACTCCTGGTGCCGTAATCTCAGGTTTAGCTCTGAAATTATTGATAACAGGACCGCGACTTGAGAAATTAGCCAAAAATTCGTTTGCGCTTTTGTCAACTGCCCCAACGGTCAATGCTTTTTCGGCTACCCCTGGCGCACCAATGGTACTCTTATCTGGACCCGCATTACCTGCAGCAATAACAAATAGTGTGTTGCTTGTATCACTCAAATTGTTGACCGCTTGACTCAGTGGATCTGTTCCGTCGCTTGGTTCATCCGAACCAAGGCTCATACTGACAACATCGGCCTTTTCCTGAACTGCCCACTGCATTGCTTCGATGATACTAGATGTAGAACCTGATCCTGCGTTGCTAAGCACCTTCCCAATTAGAAGTTTTGCACCAGGAGCTACGCCCTTATATTTACCTCCAGAAGCAGCGCCTGATCCCGCGACAGTCGAAGCAACATGCGTACCGTGCCCGTGGTGATCTACATAATCTTCACCCGGTACGAAACTCTTCGCTTCAGCGATAGCATTTTTAACATCAGCATGATTCGGATCGATCCCAGTATCTAAGATAGCCACTTTCACACCTGTGCCATCATACCCTGCTGCCCATGCTGTAGGTGCTCCAATTTGTGGAACACTCTTGTCCAACATCACTTGCACCGGTTTGTCAAGCCACAACTTGTTTATGCCATCGGCAAGTTTCGGTGCGGTCGCAGCTTTGGCGCTGTCATCGTCTACCGCTTCCCAGAACTTCGCCGACATCGATTTGCTCGCCTTTAGCGCCACACCATTAGCGCTATCTAATACCTTGTCCTTTTTTGAACCTGCCGGAGCAGCCTGTTCTAACGCTTCGTCCGTATGACTTTCTGTGCCTGAGTAAGTCGCGATCAACGGGATATCGGAGACGTGAGCGTCGTCGTAGCCGTACTCGACCAACTTGGTGATATTAAACAACTCGCGGTCAAGCTCATTTGCTGCTAGGTACGGTTGTGCCTTATCCGGGATGAGGTAGAAATCGTCTCCCAGACTCAACGTGGTTACACCTACTTCGGTTCCATCAGGGTTTGGAGCAAGCGTTGCTGATTGCAAGCCGTCGGCGTTTTTTTCCAGCGTCACAACTTCGCCCGTGATAAGGGTAACAGTGTGCGAGTCGACAACCATGTTGTTCTGCAGTTGCTTGGACGCCTGGTTGGCCGGCGTTTTGGAGGTGGTGGCATCATAAGCAAATGAGTGAACAGTACTTGTAGACAAAAGTACTGCAGATACCAATCCTGCGGTCATTACATTAACAATTTTTTTGTTTCTCCTCTTTCTCATAAAATTTCCCCCTTTTCCTTACTAAATAGTAGATTAATATATTTGTAAAAATGTGGTGGTTTCGTGTATGACTTAACTTCACATTTAGTACACTGATCTGTCTTTCAACATCAGGTTATTAAAATTTTTCAACTAATCTAGCATCTACTGAGTTTATTAACCAGTTATTAAATATTCAGAACTATCAATCAATTAATTTCATCATCCCACATTTCTACTTTTCTGAAAATTAAACTTAGGTAGTAACTTTTGTTGTCATTGGTACTATACCTATATAAAACAAAAGTGCTATACCAAGAGTGACATAATAAGAGTCAGGACATTATCAAACTCCTGTCGTCCTAACATCGAAGAACGAGGATTTTTTAAGAGCAAGTGAAGAAATAATTACAGACAAGATATTTGGACTATGTAAAAGTCGATCAAACAGATGGTCAAAAGAAAAAGCTATTCACCTTAAAGCTACAGCGCATTTACGTAAAGGATTTTTTGAGGATATTATTTCCGAGCTTTCTCGTATCACTAAAGATAAGAATGTTACAATGACCTTAGATTGTGAATATAGTGTTGTTTTTGGAAACACTGACCTATTGTATCGTGCTTTTTAACCTTGGTGGAAAACGGAATTAAGTACAATATTGACTGCGGAACAGTTGAGGTTATTGTAAACAGATTAAGTAAGGAACAGGTTTCAATCAAAATTATAGATACAGGCATCGGCATGCCGACAAATACAAACAGAAAATATTTGAATCTTTTTATCGTGTTGACAAATCACGCTCCCGTCAACTGGGTGGTTCAGGCTTAGGTCATTCAATTGTTGACAGCATTATCAACAAGCATAACGGTACGATTAATGTTACTGACAATGAAAGTAACGGAACTTGCTTTCATGTCATCTTAAAAAGTGGGTCGTGATCAAAACATGTACATGACTAAGAGCCGTAGTGAATCATTTCTTCGTAAATGTCAAATAGCGCCCAAGTTTTCACATGGGCGCTTTGCTCTATACTTTAATTAGTTTTTTTTAGGACATGGCAATCAGTTGGAATTGTCTTCAACTAATGTAAGAGTTGATAAAGTACTATCTAATCAGTTACTTCTACTTCGTTGAACAGATAAAGAGTGAGCTGATTCGGATTAGTTTCTAACTAGATGCACCGAATTTCTTTTGTTGGTTGAGGTTCTGTACCTGCAACCAAGTTAAGGATACTCTTTAAAGCTCTGATCACTAAAATTTTTTGATTTGGATTTCTACTTTGTTACAGTTTCTTTTTTTGTCGCTTCAAATGCTGGTGTCACTACTGCTGCTGGTGTAGATTCAACTGTTGGTGTCGATCCCTCTTTTGTGTTCTTTTCTTCTTTTGGTGTCACTTTTACTGCTGGTGTCACTACTGCTGCTGGTGTGGATTCAACTGTTGGTGTCGATTCCTCTTTTGTTGTCTTTTCTTCTTTTGGTGTCACTTTTACTGCTGGTGTCGATTCTACGGCTGGTGTCGATTCCTTTTCAAAAAGTGGAGAAGCTAAAGCCGATCCTGCAAATACTGAAACTGCTAATGTCGTTGCGCCTAATAATAGAATTTTTTTCATTTTAATAATTCCTCCTTATTTTTAGTATGGGATGTTGTTTCCCACACTTCAAATTTATCTAATTAATGTGACAACAATATGACGATGTAAAAAATGTAGTGTATCACCCTGACACACGGGCAGTAACCTACAGTTAAATCAATTGCTTAGATAGAAAATAATGAAGCGTTGTCATTTTACCGACATATTCAAGCTATACACTAACGACTTAGCTTTTTTTTCAAAGTATCGTAGAAAGGATGTTTTGTAGTGAAGCGCATCTTACTTATTGAGGACGAGTTACCAATTGTTCAGATATTAAAAGTATATTTGGAAAGAAAGGATTTTTCGGTTGCTTCCCATTCAGGCGAAGGTAATGTAGTTCAATTTTTTTTAAATTATAAACCTTCATTGGTACTTTTGGATTTGATGTTGCCTCAAAATGATGGGCTAGAGATTCTAAAACAAATCCGTCAATATGGTAGTTGTCCTGTCATTATCCTAACAGCTAGAGGTAGTGTGCCCGAAAGACTAGCAGGGCTTGGACAAGGGGCTGATGATTATATCACAAAACCATTCGATCCTGAGGAAGTTGTGGCTCGAGTTCAAGCTGTATTACGCCGTTCCTCACATTTAGAAGATAATGAATTAATTAGATTAGGCCATCTTGTAATAAATCTTACAACTCATACTGCCTCTTTTTATGATGAATTAATTCCTTTGTCACCACGTGATTGGGGACTGCTTGCTTTCCTAGGAAAACACCCAAATCAATGCTTTACTCGTGATCAACTCTTGGATTATGTTTGGGGTATGAATTATAACGGTGCAGATAGAGCTGTAGATGCTTCAATTAAAAGAATTCGTCAACACTTGTGTGATTGGTCTTCAGATGAGGGCGAAATTAAAACAGTACGTGGAACGGGGTATATGATACGTGTTAACTAGCTTACAGTCTGATAAAAGTATCCCTTTACTTCGTTTTTGGACTCGAAGATATGCGGGTGTACTAATAGCCATTCTTATCATTTTAGGGATTATCGCTGGTGTATTGCTAAAAGTAAATCAAAATCAACAAAGTTTTCAAATACTCCAGGCGAGAGCTGAACAACTTAGCGCTTCATACATACACGCTACCAATATGGTGCAATCACAACCCAGTTTTCACCAAGGTCAAATACCTAGCGTACCTTCCACTCCCGTTCCTATACCTGCTTTACCAACGGAAGTAGTCCGTCCTGTTGCTCAAGATTTTATGCAAATTTTTAATGAAGAGGGTCATAATCTTGTTAACTTTTCGAGTCTAGATATATCAATATCCGAGACTCTTGCTAAAACACCACCTACTATAGAAAGTGTTCTAAGCGGTAAAAAAACTAAAGAAAAAATTGAATATAAAGATGTTACATGGCTCCGTGTTGGCATGCCTCTAAGTATAGATGGGAATGTTATTGGTGCTTTATATTTAAGTACCCCTTCACCAGAATTGTTTTCGGAAAATATAGAAACTTATGGACTTCTTGTACTTATTATTTTAGGTGTCGCATTTGGAGGTTGGCTTGTAATATATCATCTTTCTAGAAAATTAATACTTCCCTTACATCAATTAACTGAAGCTGCGAGAAAAGTTTCAGAAGGAGATTACTCACCGAATCTTCCTTCAGCATCGAAAGTAAAAGAGGCTGAATTACAACAACTATTTTCTTCTTTTAAGATAATGACAAAGCGTTTGCAACAACTTGAACAAATGAGAACTGATTTACTTGCAGGCGTTTCTCATGAATTAAGAACCCCTGTTACTTCGATTCGTGGGATGATTCAAGCCGTCCAAGGAGGCATTGTCACAGGGGAAACAGCAGATCAATTTTTATTAACAACGTTAGAAGAAGCTAAGAGAATGCAAAAAATGGTAGAAGATTTATTAGATTTTGCGTCATTAGAATCCAGCACTGTTCATGGAGAGTTTGTATTATTCCCTCTCTGGGAGGTAATAGAAGAGGTAATGCAACAGGTTCATTCTATAGAAGGTTTTAAAGATATAGACTTTGATGCCTCTCCTTTAATCAAACCACTGAAAATAGTAGCAGATAGAGGTCAAATTAAGCAAATTCTACTTAATCTCTTAATGAATAGTGCAGGAGCAGAAACTACTAAAATCACCTTAAGCATGACTATTGAAGACAAAAAGCTATACCTTGATATATTAGATAATGGTAAAGGGATTGCAGAACCAGAAATTCCTTATATTTTCGAACGATATTATCGAGGAGACAGTAAAAGAAAGAAGAAGCAGGGATTAGGACTTGGGTTACCATTAAGTCGATTACTTGCTGAAGCTAATAATTGTGAATTGTTCTTGGTATCAACCTCACCGCATGAAACTATATTTCGTCTCATGTTACCTATTGAATGAACAATTAAGTATATATTTTAGTCAGTGTTGGATCAGATGGAGGTAATAGGCTTTTAAAAGTTTTGTTGTTACCATGCATTTTCTCCGGCAATAACTGGTATGCCTCTTTTTAATGCTGCATTGTTGATAAAAGAATTGTTTAACTATTACATTAAAATAAATCAAACTAATAAAGCTTTAATAATGGCGGAATTACTAATCAATCCTGAATAAAAGGCGTGTCACTTATAATAAGTGATATGCCTTTTTTTACCACCACAAATCACCCAACTAGCAAAAGCACCTAGAATAGCTAATAGTAAACCCTTCATAAATTCCCGGCCTCTATTAAATTCCTTTTAGTTAAATAAAAAGCGCATTTCTCATTCCTGAAGAAGCTCGTCATGGAACATCCGCACTGCATGGATAATCCAGAAAAGCCCCCGATCGTATTTAAGTCAGTCAGATATTTAAAATGTCCCCTTATGGAATTGATACTTTCTGAACGCAGAGAGATTGATTTCAAAAGTAAATAAAAAACCTTAACCCAATAAAATACAGGGCTAAGGCTTCGTAAGATCCTATTTAATTACTATAGTAAGTCATATTATGGTTCTTCATTTGATTATAGAAACTAGCTTAGGATTATTTTAATCCTAACTGAATTAACACAGTATCTAATGTAGAACCTTTATACGAAGTTTTCGCTTTAGGTGGATTTGGAACTGTACTATTTTGTAATTCATAGTTATTAATAAGAAGATCCATATCCTTTTTATCAACAATCTTATCGAAGTTAAAATCTGTAGCTACATTATTAGTTCCCCAATGTTTTTGTAACTCGATTGCGTCTAATACATCGATTACATCATCCTTATTAACATCACCAGCTGGTGCAACATTTAAAGAATCTCTGAAATATCTACCTATTAATTCTCCACGAATGTCATCAAATAGGTAGTCTACTGTTTCATACATTGTAAAGTGTCCAGGAACATCTACTTTAATCGTATACGGCTTTGTATCTGCCTTAATACCATCAAAAACATAATCACCTTGTTTTGATGTAATTGGTGCTTCAAGTATAGCTTTTCCATCAAATGATGTTAATGTTACTTTCGTTCCTAATGTCCTGTGATCAATTGCATAATTCGATTCGCCTGTAGTTGGATTTTTCGCACCTTCTATTTGTACTGAACCAGTTAATCTTGAAACTTTTGCATTTACAAAATAATTATCTATATAAGTGAAAACATTTTTCATTTCTACATTTGATTGGTCAATAGTCGTTCCATAGAAATCCCATCCAATTGAAGGTTCTGTAGTATAGCTTTTATCTAGACTTTTTACGTCAAAATTAAATAACTGTAGGTCCTCAGGTAATGTTTTATCACCTAAATACGTAAATGTAAACGTATATTGTAATTTGTTTTCCCAAGTTGTTGGTGCAGTTGTTACTGAAACTTGTGCGTCGCCATATTGTTTAACCGAATCGTTAACAATTACATTTTCAATTGCACCTTGATTCTTTTCTACTTGCATTGTTAATTTTGTCGTTTTTAGGTTTTTAACATTATTTGAACGAACTGTATAATTTATCGTCTCTCCAGTAGTTATACTTTGTTTATTTGCTTTCAAATAATAGTAAGGTGTTGTATTTTTTGTAAATACAACGTGTTTGAAGGAAGAAGCATTCCTTGCAGCATCTAAAGCATAGAACACTATCGGTAATTTTGCATATTTACTATCAACTAAAATTTGATCTGAATAGTTACCATTTTTATCAACACGAATAGGTTTTGAAGGAAGTGGTGATGCATACGAATAACCAAATGAATTACTTGATTGATCAACGGGAATACCGTACTTTATCGCCTCATCGATTTCAGGATCATTTATGTTGAGCTTAAAGTCATATAACATTTGTCCCTTTGAATCTAGATCGCTGTCACTATACTCTATTACCTTTTGGTCTAACGAATCAAAGCTAGATGTAAAATTTGGTGTTCCATACTCCAGCATAAAATCTTGTGCCTTAGAGAATGTTTTTCCACTTTCACTTGTTCCTACTAGTTTCAATTTATAATGACCAGGTCTAATTAATTTATAATCACTACTGATCGGATTTTTTGAATCACCTGTAAACGGGAAGTAAATCGCACCTACTAGTCTTGAAAGAGTATATACTTGATTTTCATTCATTACGCCTGTATTGAATGTTCCAATTAACCCTAAATCTTCACCTGTCTTTGGATCTTGAATGACAACATCTAATGTTTTCATATGTGATTTTAATGATAATGAACCAGCCATAAACGGATAATCAAATGCAGTTACGTTTGTTATTTTGTTTGAATATATTGGATTAAATAGTTCTAATGTATCGATTCCCTCGTACACTACACGGCCACCAAAAGGAATTTGATATTGCTCATTTGGATCTGCATTATTTGTAAAGACGATATATCCCTCATATGTTCCTTTTTCGGCTGTTTTCGGAATGTTCAAGTCAAATTTAATTGATTTTTGATTAATTCCATTTACTTTAACTGAAGTTGGACCTGTTAAGGTCACTCCATTTTGAGCTGCATCTTTGGAACCTCTTAATCCTGTTTGGAATTTAACATTTACACTAAATGTTTTTGCTTGTTCACTTCTATTATTCACTGTAATCTTACGTGAATCATTAATATCTTGGTCATCAAATCCATATGAACCAAAACTGATTCCACCCGTTAATTCTTTGATTAACTTTTGTTTTCCATTGATACTTGTAGGTGTTTGATCTACTACTTCAAATTCAACATTCGAATGAATTGCTTCATATGCATCTACTCGTCCACTACCGATTTCAAATACACTATAATTTTTTGAAAGTGGATCAGCCGTATTCATTAAAATTGATTTAATGTCTTCAGGCTGGAGACTCTTATTGGATTGTAATAGTAATGCTGAAACACCTGCCACATAAGGTGTTGCCATCGATGTACCTGATAATCGTTGATAAGCATACTTGTAGTCTTCAGCTTTTGAACCATCAACAGTTTTATCATTTATATAAAATGGAACGGTTGAAAGGATTGATACTCCAGGTGCGACAACCTCTGGTTTAATATCATAATTTACACGAGAAGGACCTCTAGAACTAAATGGTGCTAACTCATCGGATGCTGTTTGTATCTTAGTAAAATCGCCAAATGTGAAATCAGTTTTACCAGTTTTTAATGCTTCCAAGATCGTTAATCCTTCTTCATTTGAAACAGAGAATGAAGGAATCGCATTAACTGATTCACCTAAAAAGGACTGAATTGCACCCTCGGCCTTGTTTGCTTCATCATTATACATGATAACGCCAGCAGCACCTTGTTCCTTGGCATACGCAATTTTAGAGTCCAATGTATAAACTCCTCGGCTCATGAGTACAAATTTCCCTTTTATGTCTTTTCCCGCATAACCCGTTGGATCTCCGAGCCCCACATCAACAAGTTGGAGAGTTTTTCCTTTTAATGTAGATAAATCATCTTTATAGTTTTTTGATAATTGTCTTAAATTGTAATTCTCCCCATTATGTGCACCTGCATATTGATAAATATCAATTGCAACAGATGATGCACCGACAGTTAACGCTAAGGCTGCAGCACCTGGTGAACCTAGCGTATAATTTTTATCGCCACTATTCCCCGCTGCAACAACGGTTGTTACTCCACTTAATACTGCATTGTTTACAGCAATTGAAGTTGCATATAATGGATCATTAAGTGAATTACCTAATGACATATTAATAACATCCATATCATCCTTCACAGCTCGATCGACAGCTGCAATTATGTCGTCACCTTGTCCGCTGCCATATGGTCCAAGCACTCGGTACGCATAAATATCTGCTTCTGGTGCTGCTCCAATTGTTGTATACTCACTATCCGTTACTCCACGGCTTCCAATAATCCCAGCAACATGTGTACCATGTTCTGTGTAATAAACCGATGATCCATTAGATTCAGGTTTTCCTGATTTCTTCCAATCCGCATAAGTTGTTTCCATTGGATCATTATCATCATCTACAAAATCATATCCACCTTTATAAGCATCCTTTAAATCTGGATGGTTATAATCAATTCCAGTATCTAGAATACCGATTTTAATCCCTTTACCGGTATAGCCTTCTGCATGTAAACGGTTTAATCCATCATAAGGTGTATAATTTGCAATATTGAATTCATCTGCTTTAAATTGATCATTATCTTTTCCTTGAACAGGCGGATCAATCGTAAACGTTTCGTTACTCCAAACTGATTTGACAACTTTTGATTTTAATAGATTCTGAATTTGATTTGCTGGGAGACTCATTGAAACACCATTTAATGCATTTTTATATGAGCGATTAATCTTATAATTTACTTTTTTACTATTTTCATCAACTAATATTTGTCCTAAATCTTTTTGAAATATGTCATGATCTTGATCAACTAAATTTGATGCTTCAGAATATGATAGTTGTTGACCTTCTGATGCCGCTTCAATCTTAGCAACTTTTGCAGGTTTATTTGCAAACTCGACAATTACATGGGTTTGTTCCGTTGTCGTTAAATCAATATCAGAAGAAATTTGAAGACCTGTTGATTCATTTGTAGTCATTTGGTTAAGTGCTGCTCTTTGTTCTGGTGTTAAATTAGCAAGTAAATTTTCAGTATTCGAATAGCTAACCGCTTTCGCAGTAGTTGGTACTTGTACAATAGAACTTAAAATAAAACTAGATGATAGAGCAAATACAGCTAAGCTTTTCACGACCTTACTTTTGTTGTTTGCTTTTTTCCCCATTTTCTTTCCTCCCAGTCTCTGTCTCTTTAATACATATGTAGTGAAATGATTTACGAAACAATGATTCTAATAGGTTTTAAGAATTTATTTAGAATTCATCTATTTTCGTTGATTCATTACAATTGCATAAGCTAATTATCGAGAATATTTTGAGTTGTGTAAATTGGGGGAATATTTCATTAATAAATGGTAAAAATAGCTTTTTTTCATCAGTTTTTTTAGTCGTAAAGATGTAGTTGTGCAAAATTATGTTATTTATTTTGTGAAAATGATGAATGAAGGGAATCTAAATTTGGGGGAATATTGTACAAAACTATTAAATACTGTTAATTTGGTATAAAATATTTTTTCAATACGATCTATATTCTTAAGAACAATTAAGAACTATTATAGAAATAATAAAAAACAGAGAAAACCTATCAATGAACTGAACCCCGATTGTGGAAGATATTTAAAATGCACACTTATGGAACTGATGCTTTTTGAAAGCTGAGAGATTGATTTCAAAAGTAATTAAAAAACCTTAACCCAATAAAATAAAGGGTTAAGGCTACTTAAAATCCTATTTAATTACTGTGTAGTAAGTCATAAAATGGTTCTTCCTTTGATTATAGAAACTAGCTTAGGATTATTTTAATCCTAATTTAATTAATACATCATCTAACGTTACACCTTTATACGTTTCTTTCGCTTTAGGGGGTTTTGGAACAGAGTCATTTTGTAATCCATAGTTTTTAATTACATAGTCCATATCCTTTTTATCAACAGTGCCGTCGAAGTTCAAATCGGACCCTGATGTATTTTTACCCCAATTTTTTTGAAGTTCGATTGCATCTAATACATCAATTACATGATCTTTATTAACATCTCCCGCTTTTCCTGGAGATAATAAATAACTCATGTCCCTTCCGATAATTTCACCACGAACGTCATACGATAAAACGATAGACTTAGACATCGTAAAATGACCTGGTACATCAACCGTCACTGTATAAGGATTTTTATCCGCTTTCATTCCACCAGCAATGTAACTACCCGTTTTGTTTGTAATAGGAGCGTCAACAACTGTTTTTCCATCATAAGAGGTGACTGAAACCTTTGCGTCAATGGTTCTGTGGTCTATTGCGAAATTCCTTTCGCCTGTTAAAGGATTAAGCATACCCTCAAACTGTAATGAACCCCATAACCTTGAGTAGGTTGGTTTCAGTTTAAAACTCTCCATATAGGTATAAACATTGTTTGTTTGTACATTTGATTGATCGATGGTCGTTCCTTTCATCTCCATATCAAACCAGTTGGTAGTCGTACCTTTCGAATATAGGTTAGATGTTTGTAAGTCGAAATTTACTAACTGCATATCTTCTGGTAAAGCCTTCGTTCCTAAATAGTTAAATATAATCGTATAATACGTATTTAACGTATCTGATGTGGTGGTTACAGCGACTTCTGCATCTCCAAATTGCTTCACTGCATCACTTACAACGACATTTTTAATGGTGCCTAAGTCTCCATGGTCTTTAATGACCGGAATAGTCATCTTTGCCGTTTTTAAGTTTTTAATATTGTTCGAACGGATAGAATAATTGACCGTTTCTCCACTCGAAATAGATTGTTTATTTGCTTTTAAATAATAGTATGGGCGAGTATTCGTAACAAAAGCTACCCGTAGCATTGTCCCAGCATCTGCAGTAAAGTTTCTTGCTGCATCCATGGCATAGAACTGAACTTTTAAAGGTGCTGCTTGTTGTTTGACTAGGATTTGATCCTTGTAATCCCCATTTTTATCCGTATAGATTGGATCATATGGCCATGGTCCATTGTAAAAGGAAACAACGGAATTGCTTGATTGATCAACAGGAATACCTAAACTTTTTGCCTCTTCTGTTTCAGGATCATTAAGATGAATATTAAAGTCATATAACATTTGTCCATTTGAATCAAGCTGACTTACATCATATTCAATCACCTTTTGATCTAACGAATCAAAAGTGGAAGTCATCGTCGGTGCTCCAAACTCGTAGATAAAAGGAGCTTCTTTTGTGAATGTTTTCCCAGCATTATTTGTTCCAACCATTTTTATTTTGTAATGACCCATCTTTGCAATGACAAATTGATCGCTAATCGGATTTTTCGCATCACCTGTGAACGGGTAGTAAGACCCAGCAAATCCACTTGTATTAGTTAATAGTTGGTTTTCAGGCAATAAATGCCCATTGTAAGATCCTAATAAACCAAGATCTTTACCCGTTTTGGCGTCTTGTAATATTACATCTAACGTCTTCATATGTGACTTTAATTGGAACTTAAATCCAAGGTAATTCACTGCATTTTCTGGCCAAGCTGTATCACCCGAGAACATCGGATTAGTAATCGAGAATGTATCAATTCCTTCGTTTACTACTCGACCACCAAATGGAATTTGGTAGTTTTCCGTTGGATCTTCATTATTTGTCAATACGATATATCCCTCATACGTTCCTTTTTCAGCTGTCTTTGGAATAGACAGATTAAATTTGATAACTCTCTGGCTATTTCCTTCTATATTGACTGAAGTTGGCCCATCTAATGTGACATTATTTAAAGCAGCATCCTTTGAGTCTCTTATTCCAGTTTGGAATTTCACATTTACATTAAATGTTTTAGCTTTTTCACTTCGATTATTTAACTTAAAATTTCTAACTTCTGAAATATCCTGGTCATCAAACCCAATCGATCCAAAGCTAAATCCACCAGTTAATTCTCTTATTGTTTTCTCATTTTTATGATTAAGAGTAGCTGTTCGATCATCTACTTGAATCTCAACATTTGAGTGAACGGCTTCATAGGCATCAACTTGACCACTACCGACTTCAAATACACTATAATCTTTTGATAACGGATCAGCTGTATTCATTAAAATAGATTTAATGTCTGCTGGTTCCAGATTGTTGTTCGCTTGTAATAGTAACGCGGATACACCTGCCACATAAGGCGTTGCCATCGACGTACCAGATAAACGGGAGTAGCCATATTTATAGTCCTCTGGTTTAGTCCCATCGACTGTTTTATCATTTATATAAAATGGAACAGTGGAAAGAATGGCAGCACCAGGTGCTACTACCTCTGGTTTAATATCATAATTTACACGTGATGGACCTCTTGAACTGAAAGCTGCTAATTCATTGCCAGACGTTTTTACTTTCGAATAATCGCCGAAAGTAATATCTGTTTTACCCGCTTTAACAGCTGCTACGATAGCTAGTCCTTCAGTGTTTGTGACAGAGAATGTAGGAACCGCATCTACTGATTCACCTAAAAATGTCTGGATGGAACCTTCTGCACTATTTATTTCATCATTATACATAAGTACCCCAATGGCACCTTTTGCTTTTGCATTTTTAATTTTATCTATTAAGGCAATCGAGCCCCGCTTAATGAGCGCGATATTACCATCTAAGATCTTTCCATTAAATTCAGCAGGTCTACCTAGTCCAACATCAACAAGTTGATAGGTTTTTCCTTTTAATTGCGTTAAATCATCTTTATAGTTTCTTGCTAGCTGTCTTAATGAATAATTGACCCCATTCTGTACACCAGCATATTGATAGACATCAAGTGCAACAGTAGATGCACCAACCGTTAGGGCCAATGCCGCAGCTCCAGGTGAACCTAGTGTATACATTTTATCTCCACTATTCCCCGCTGCCACAACGGTCGTTACCCCACTTAAAACGGCATTGTTTACAGCAATGGAAGTCGCGTAAAGGGGATCATTTAAAGAATTGCCTAAAGACATATTAATAACATCCATACCGTCCTTCACAGCACGATCGATTCCGGCCAAAATGTCATCAGTTGTACCTGACCCATATGCACCAAGTACACGATAAGCATAAAGATCAGCTTCTGGTGCTGCACCTAATGTTTTATATTCACTATCAGCTAAACCTCGGCCGCCAATAATACCCGCAACGTGTGTACCATGTTCAGTATAGTAGGCACGACCACTACCTATTTCTGGTTTACCTGATTTTTTCCAATCGGCATAAGTTGTTTCCATTGGATCATTGTCATCATCGACAAAATCAAATCCGCCTTTATAGGCATCCTTTAAGTCAGGATGGTTGTAATCCATTCCTGTATCAAGTATCCCGACTTTAATTCCTTCACCAGTAAAGCCTTCTGCATGTAGACGATCTAGTCCATCATAAGGCGCATAATTCGGCACATTTGCTTCATCCGCTTTTAATTGTTCGCTATCAGCGGTAGGTGGATCTATTGTAAATGTTTCGTTGCTCCAAACTGATTTTACTACTTTTGATTTTAATAGGTTTTGAATTTGATTTGCTGGGAGACTCATTGAAACACCATTAAATGCATTTTTAAAGGAACGATTAATTTTAAATTCTACCTTTTTATTATTATCCTCTGATAATAATTGTTGGACATCTTTTTTGAAAGTAGCATGATCTTTATCAACTAAATTTGATGCATCTTCCGCAGATAATTGTTTTCCCTCTACACTTGCTTCAATTTGTGCGACTTTGGCAGGCTTATTTACAAACTCAATAATGACAGAAGTCTGTTTCGTTGAATTTAAATCTGTATCTGAAGAAATTTGAAGACCTGTTGATTCATTTGTGGTCAACTGGTTAAGTGCTGCTCTTTGTTCTGGTGTTAAATTAGCAAGTATATTTTCAGTATTAGAATAACTAACCGCTTTCGCAGTAGTAGGTACTTGTACAATAGAACCTAAAATAAAACTAGATGATAGAGCAAATACAGCTAAGCTTTTTAAGACCTTACTTTTGTTGTTTGCTTTTTTTTCCATTTTCTTTCCTCCCAGTCACTTTATTACATATGTAGTGCAATGACTTACGAAACAATGATTCTAATAATAATTTTTTTGTTTCTCCTTTTCCTCATTAAACCTCTCCCCTGCCTAACTAAATAGTAGATTAATATATTTGTAAAAATGTAAAGGTTTCGTGCTGATGACTTAACTTCACATTTAATACACTGATCTGTCTTTCAACATCAAGTTATTAAAATTTTTCAACTAATCTAGTATCAACTGGGGGTTTATTCAATATTCAGAAACATCACCCAATTAACCCTCATCATCCCACATTTCCACTTTTCTGAAAATTAAACATAGGATGTATCTTGTGCTGTTCTTGGTTCTATACCTGCTTAAAACAAAAGTACTATACCAAGAGTGACATAATAAGGGACAGGACATTTTTTTATAAGTGATTTTTAAATAAGTAAACGGAACAAGTTGATTTCGTACGGCATAAATGACTGCCTGTGTTACTGGCAAATTACTAGTTTATGTGGAGGATTTAGAATGAATCCAGTCGTTGGTCTGGATGTTTCAAAAGGGGAAAGTCAAGTTCAAGCATTTTTTTGATAAAGGCAAACCATATCGTAAGAGTTTAAAGTGCCTCATACTGTTGAGGGGCTTAGTTATCTTGAAAAGCGTTTCTTGAGGATGTGAAAAGAGTGACTGGTAAGAGGCCATCACTAGTTTTAGAAGTTACAGGGTATTATCAAACTCCTGTTGTCATTACTTGGAAGAACGAGGATATTTATTAATTATTATCATCCGTTGATTTCATACAAAGCAAGAGGATTAAGTTTAGGAAAAGTGAAGACAGATGCCGTTGATGCCTATCTTCACTGTGAGTTGTTCTATAAACAGGAGTTAGAGTAACGCATTCGTTAGTTGTATAAGGAATTAAACGTTTAAGTTTTTTATGCCCCTTAAGTTTTAAATTGATATCCCTAAATTAATAGCTTGGATAACGTAACTTTCATGTTCTTCTGATTTTGAATCAATTAGATCGTTAATAATCACAGTTATAAATTTTCTCTCCCAAAAAGTTACCTCATATTTTGTGTATAAAGTCGTATATTCTCTTTTTACCTATCAGTTAGTTCAAGAACATCTGCACTTAGTTGAATGATGCCCACATTCTCAATTTTCCCTTTATTTGTTATTCAACTAATTTGCCTTTTCTTTACTTTAAGAAAGGTTGTTTTTTTCTTTTAGATATTTTAAATAAGCATCTTTATCTTTGAGATGATTTGATGAGCCATCATCTCCTATAACATTTTTAGAGTCTGTATCAGGAGTGGGTGCAAGGATACCAAGTCTTTTGTGAATTTCGTTAAGTAAGGAGACCCCTTTAACCAAGGAACCAACAACAATTCCAAAAGCAATGCACCCACCAATGATCGGACCCATAATAAATAGAAAATAACCTAAAAGTGCAAATAACACTATTGATAGTAGAAGTTTCATTATTCATTACCCCTCTTATAATTAGTCACAATCTACAAAAAAGAGAGCTCAACACATTCAACTTTCTGAGATTCATTTAAATATTGTTTCAACAAATAGACATGCCCTGATGACCCCCACCCAAAGTACCAAAAAATGTAAAGATAATAACGATACGTAGCAGTTCTAATAACGTTTTCATTCTGCTCCACCTGCTTAAAGGAATTAATCCATTTCATTTTTTCAAACGAAAAAATTTGTGAATGCGAATTTGTATCATAGCTCTTAATCTCATAAGCACTCGTTTGTTCTATAACAATTTGTTATTCCCAATGGTTTTCACTTTAACAAAGAATAAATATCAGTATCAAACGGAACATCATTTTGATACATATAATTTCTCAAAGTTCCTTCTTTTACAAAGCCTAATTTTGTTAATAGCTCATTAGATGCTTTATTTTCAACGAAAACAACTGCTCCAATCCGCATTAAACCAAGTTCTTTAAAACCATAGGAAATCACTTTACTAACAGCTTCAGTCGCATATCCTTTGCCCCAATGTTCAGGAAAAAGTGCATAGCTTATATCTGCTCGCTTATGTCCTTTTGACCAATCTTGTAACCCAATTGTTCCGATAATTCCATCCGTACCTTTCATTTCAATTCCCCATTTAATACCACTTTTTTCATCGTAATTCTTCGAAAAATTCCTGACAATTTGTTTTACCTGATCTACACTTGTTAATGGATTTTGTCCGTAATAACGCAATACATCTGAATTAGAGAAACAATTTAATATATCTAATGCATCAGATTCAATGAGTTCTCTCAAAACTAACCGTTCAGTTTCTAATATAGGAAACATTCTCTCACTCCTTTTGTTTAATCCTAGAATCCCCTTTACATTTAAAGGGAGAATAATCCGACACTAAATTAGTCGTTTGCATTTATCTCTATCTTCTTAATTTCTTTCACATTTGCAGATCCTGGTTTGGATCCTCTTACAGTTCCTTTTAAGGTTGCTTGAACTTTATCGCCAATACTGAACTCCGTGGTATTGACGCCTTCTAAATTGGTAAAGTCAAACACAAACGAATTCATATCTGATTGAGGCAGTTCAACTTGATCCATTCAAAATCAAGCATATTAATTTCTTCAACTATTAACATTGTATCCTTCGTCATTTCTAGGACATAACCTTGAACTTTGATTTCTGGTTCAACACTTTGCTTCTTATCAGATTGCTCGATAATGTATTCTGCAACCTCTGTTAATTTCACACCATCCACGCTTTGGTCGCATGCAGCCCAGCGAAATACTCGTTGACCACTGTTAATGTGCACCTTTAATTGATAGTTCATTATATCCTCAATATCACACATCGCCTTCAGATCTTTTTCAGCTAAGTAATTTGCAAACACTAATCTTTTAAACACCTCTTGCTTTATATGTGGTGGTAAATCAAAATCGGCCATTACTTCTGTTTCATTTACAGTGATTTCTTTTTTCGCCTGTTTTGTTAAAGTATTGATTTCATTTTCGAGCTCCTCTCCATACATCAGCTCAAACTCAAAAAGATCCTGCTCACTGCTGTCGTAGCTTATTTGTAAAATGGTATCCATCCCATAAGGAATACAATTACAGTCGATCGCGATATATGAAAGATTGGTATCGTTAGCTTCCTTAACCATATTGCCACATTTGTTGGTAATGATTTCGCCACTTCCATAAGTGTCTCTGCTATAATCGTTCTTCACTTCAAGAGATTCTCCGTTATATGTTAAATCAGTTACTATTGGGGCTCCTTCAATCGTGTAGTGGACAATACGTAAATCTGAAGCAATCCCGTTCTGTATGTTGTCATAGAAACCCTGCATTTGTTCCCAGCCCTCAACTCCTCCATGGGTATCCAGAACATCAACATTATCTACGCCCTTTACCTCGAGTTTATATCTATCAGCTTTTTGCGTTCCTCCTTTGATACTGTCATTACCGACCGTGTTGCAACCAACTAGAAGGATAATTAACATTAGAAGGATATTGATATACGTAAAATTCTTCATCGGCTTCTCACATCCATTTTACGAATTTGTAATGAATACCTCTGCCAAAAGATAAAAGAAAGACATTCCTCTTTTGAAGTAAAGTCCTATTAGTTAATAAGCGTATGTATCATTGTTATTAAATATATTTCATAGTAATGGTACCCTTGCCCTTTTTGTAATTTACAGTCGCCATTGCCCCGTTCACCAAGATATTTTGTGGTGTGCTAACTGTTCCCTTCTCAAAAAGAAATTCTAAGTCTCCCTTGATACTATGAATAAAATCATATTCAGACCACTTCATTTGATTAATTTAACGTTGGATAAATGAATCCTCTCAAATGGACGATCACCTTTAATGGTTTCAATTTCAATTCGTTTTTGAACAGGCTCCCTCATGCTATCGACAGCTGCTAATACTCTCGTCAAGCCTTCCATCATCCCTTTAGCAGAAAGGATTAGAAGCGAAATAAACAGAATTGGAATGAAAGCAATCCACGGATAGGATGTCCATAAAAATTCCCACCACATTCCAAGCAAACCAGCCCATTCGTTTGAATTGGAGATTTGTTTTGTAAAGCCAAATAAATCTCCACGTCTCATATATCCTCCAATGAATAACCCAAGAACAGCTAAATGGGACATCAAAATCAGCGTGTGAATGAAATCCCTTAAGAAAATAATCGCCAGTTGAGGAACTAAAAAAGGTTTGATATGTTTGGTGACAATTCGCCAATTACTGGCACCAAGCGTCCTTGAACTTTCGATAAATTCCTTCTTATAAATGGACTTTACTTCATTTGCAATCAAGATCGAATTTGTTGGAATAAATAGAAGGGCAAAAATAACGAAATAGAATAGTATCCTGCTCAAATATGGCAATGGCTCCGGCCCTTTGATTAAGGCACCATCTACAAGAATCATCTCCACTTCTGAAATTAAGATTCCGTTCAATAGTAGAAAGGCCAATAAAGTCATTGGGAAGTAATTAAATGCATCCGCTATTGATTTAAGGGGTTTTTCAATTTTCTGAAGGAAGAAATGAATAATAAGCCCAATCCAAATGGATGGGAAAACGCGGAGAAATGTAATAATCAATGCCGCTGCAATTGTATATTTTGCGCCTACAAGCATGACGATAAATAAATCACGTCCAAAATTGTCAGTTCCTAAGGGTGGAAAGTTTTTATAACTGTAAGGTGCAGGTAATGGTTTCCCCTGGCTATCATAAAGTAATGAAGCTGTAGGAATTCGATCATTAAAGAAGAAAAAATATAGCGTGCTGACTAATAACAGGCCACTGATGGTGAGGAAGCCAGAAAGAAACAACTTGTTTAAAAGAAGTCTTTTTATGATAAACACGTAATCACCATTCCAATCTTTGGCCAGTATATTTTTCTATAAGGCTAGTAATGACTGCATAGATAAGGAAAATCGGAACAAAAAACATGATCAATGTGAATGCGATCACATTTGGATTTGGATAGCTCATTATAAAAGTAAAGATTCCATAGATGTTGAATAGTTTCTCGAAAATTACCATTGAGGACAATAAATATAGAACAATCGTTTTACTATGACTAAAAATGCTTGGTGTGATATTTCTCAGCACATGAAAAAAGAAGATTTCCGTTTTATTAAAACCTTTACTTCTTGCCAATTCTACGTATGATTTATTCCATTCTTCGCTTACTAAATGAAGGTTGATTCTGAAAATCATGAATGCAGGAATCAAGGCCAACGTAACAATCGGTAAGAAATAAGTTTGGTTCTGGGATGAGCCTGCTACAGGAAATAACAAATGACCGCTTTGCTTGAAATATAAAATAACGGAAAATTGAATGGTCATAATGATGAATAAGTCGGGTAAGGATTCCAACAACGATACGATTCTAGATACCATATCGTTTATTTTTTTGGGAAGCAGGACTGTGAAGTACGTAATTAATAAACCGAAGATAATAGCTATACATAATGCCGAAATAAAAATGGTTAATGAGTAAAAGTAGTAATCCCAAAAATTCAAGAAAATCGAATATTCATGGTTGGTCGGTCCTAAAATGATTAATTTTTCAGGGGTAATAAGAGACGTGACGATATACCACACATTGTCCAGAAACAAAATGAAATCAAGTTGGATACCATTTGTAAATAACCCTACAAAAGCACTCAACAAAACGATACCGAGTACAACATAAAGAAAACGTGTTAAGACTCCTAAACTTGAAATCATATCAATTCTCCACCTTAAGTTAATAATCCAAAAAATTACACTTAAAGTTAACATTACCATACTAGCATTAATTTCAATAGACATTAATTGTCTTTTCTGATTATTTATTATTCAACAACAAGAATTTTGAACAAAAGAAAAAGAGCTACGTATGTAGCCCAAGAATCAGATTAGAATTGTTGCGAAGTCGTCCACTTTTCAACTTTTTTTATCAATTGTTTGATGAATGCTTCTTTTCCCTCCTGATAGTCATATGTGTTATCAGGAAACTGTGCTGCTAATTTCATTTTAAGCTCTCCATATTTCTGGGCATCCAATGGGTGCGCAGTCAAGTATGCTTTAAAATCCAGATGTCTTTTGACATTTTCATGTCCTATCTGATAAATATGTAAGTGGTGAGTTCTATTACTGTTACCTTTTGTAAAGTATCGTCTGTACATGATGCCATTCTCACCTCTTGGCTTATAACCCATCAGCACCATATTGTCATTGAAGTCTTCCACTTTTTCGACGTTTTTCACTACGAGCAAAATGTCTATAATCGGTTTTGCATATCCGATTGAAGGAATAGACGTACTTCCAATGTGGTAAACATCGACCCATTCATCTTTAAATATTTTTAAGAGGATTTCCGCTTCTCGGTTGTATGCTTCTTGCCAACCTTCAGTCCAGGTTTGTATGTTAGTTTTTCTCATTGGAACTCAATCCTTTCGATTAAGCGATAAAAAGTTTACTAGCGTCTAACAAGAAGCCTTACATTTTTAAAGACAACGTTACTTTATTTTTCATTTAACCAGTCTTCCACTTTTTCACTCATCTCTTTTTCTAAACTCTCGATGGTTTCGGCATCATGCACTGCTATTTTTGCGTATTTTTCCGGAAACATTTTCTTTATGGAAGAAGCGTACTGATTACCTTCCTTTGGTTCAATGTATTTGATAACTTCATAACCAGAATCAGTTTTCTTCAATTGTATCAACGCAGGTAGCGAGTGCCCCGATTGACTTTCGACTCCATTTGCCTTATTGAATCCACTGAAATATGACCACATGTTTACGTTTATTACTCCATTTTCTTCACTGGTCCCATAGATTCTGTGGACTTCAAATTGTTTCTCTGATGGATAGTATATGCCCTTGTATTTTTCTACGATATAATCCGAAATAACTTCATCCATTTCTTCTGTCACATGTGAATTTCCATCCTTGATCTCGGGAACATCTGGAGCACACCCCACCAAAAATATCGATAGAATCAGGAAAAACCATTGATTCTTTTGCCACCTTTTCACTATAAATTTCTCCCTATCATATATAGTTATTGAACCCGACCGATTTCATTTAGTGGCCAAAAAGCAACGCTTGTGCTGCCTATGACTTCCTCCATCGGGACTAAACCAATTATTCGGCTGTCTGTACTGTTACTCCGATTGTCTCCCATCACAAACAAGTAACCATCTGGAATCACTTTCTCTCCTGTCAGTTCTTCAAGGGTGAAATCCTCTGTTAAAGTACCGCTGCTCACTTCGTTTTTATTTGATTCCAAATAGGGTTCTTCTTGAGGTTCACCATTGATAAATAATTGATCATTTTTATAAGCGACATGATCTCCTGGCAATCCAATCACTCTTTTAATATAATCTTGTTTTTCAGTTGCGTGGAAAACTACGATATCATACCGATTTGGACCTTCAACTTCGTAGCCGATTTTATTAACAATCATCCGCTCTCCATTTTCAAGAGTCGGCATCATTGATTCCCCGTCGACAACAATCGGGGTGAATAAGAAATAACGAATTAGCCAAGCTGCAATAAAGGCAATGAGCAATGCTTTTGCCCACTCCCAGACCTCATTTTTTTCTTTTTTAACTTGTTCCATCCTTTGGCCTCCTGGCATCTAAAACAATATTTGTTCGTTTCTATTCCATTACATGATTTTTTTATTTCACTTACTACGAAGACGAAAAGTAAAAAGTAAAAGTTTCAAATCAATATTGAGTCATTTATTCTCAGAACCATTTGCGAAAGTTAATCCTTTTTCAATTAATGCGCGTCGGATTATATCAAGCGCTTTCGGACCCATTCCATGTAATTTCAAAACCTCAGCCTCACTAACTTTGGTTAATTGCTCAAGCTGGAGATATCCAGCTCCAACCAGTGCACGTCGTGCTGGTGCGCCTATAGAAGTTGGAATGTCACTTATTAAACTACTATTATTTTTCGTCATTACTTCTCACCTTTCTTGAATGATTATTCAAAATAAAATTGTTAAGGATTAATTTCTATAATCATCCACTTATGTCCTTCTTTCCCCCCTTTTCAAAACTACGAGCAATACAAAACTAAAAAAAACATCCCACCTGTCAGCTACTGCTTAACAAGCGGGATGTTTTCATACTAATGATTTTGCTTTTTTAATTTGCATACGGACTTGGTCAAAACCAGTTCCCCCAAGCGAATTTCTTCGCTTAACTGCCGCTTCGGGTGACAGTACATCGTAGATATCGGGTTGAATTAAACTACTGGCTTCCTGCAAGTCTTCTATCGTAAGGTCCAACAAGTAAATGCCACGTTGGATACATAGGAAAACGAGCTTCCCTGTGACTTCATGTGCTTCTCGGAACGGCATACCTTTTGTCGCCAAGTAATCGGCAAGTTCCGTAGCATTTGAAAAGTCTTGATGCACCGCTTCATTTAATCGCTTTGTGTGGACAGTCATGGTTCTTACCATGCCTTCAAAAATTTGAAGAGATCCATTCAAAGTCTGAACCGTATCGAACATGCCTTCTTTGTCTTCTTGCATATCTTTGTTATACGTGAGTGGCAATCCTTTAAGTGTAGTCAACAGGCTAAACAAGTTCCCGTACACACGACCCGTCTTTCCGCGGATTAACTCGGCCATATCAGGATTTTTCTTTTGTGGCATGATGCTGGAGCCTGTGGCGAACGCATCGTCGAGTTCAATAAATTGAAATTCCTGGCTAGACCAAAGGATGATTTCTTCAGCGAAACGCGATAAGTGCATCATCACAAGTGAGGCATTACTTAAAAATTCCACGATGAAATCACGGTCACTCACGGCATCCATGCTATTTTGGTACACTTGCTCAAACCCAAGGGTATTGGCTGCTTTTTCACGGTCAATCGGGAAAGTCGTACCTGCAAGTGCGCCGGCACCTAATGGTGAAATATCAATACGTTTAAGTGATTCAGACAAACGCTCCTGATCACGCTCAAGCATCCAGAAATATGCCATCAAATGATGAGCAAACGAAATGGGTTGCGCACGTTGCAAATGCGTATAGCCAGGTGCAATGGTTTCAACATGTTGCTCTGCTTGCATTAGTATGGCTTGTTGAAACGCTTTGATGCTCTCAATAATTTCTTGTACACGAATTTTTAAAAAGAGATGCATATCTGTTGCGACCTGGTCATTTCGACTACGTCCAGTATGCATTTTGCCACCAACTGGCCCGATCAAATCAATCAACATTTTTTCAAGATTTAAATGAATGTCTTCATTTGCAACTTCAAATACCAACTCATCATTCGTTGCTTTTACTTTCAATTGCTCCAGACCGTCGACAATCTTGCTAACATCTTCAGCAGGTAAAATTCCGCAGTCGCCAAGCATTTTTACATGTGCCATGCTGCCCGTCAAATCTTCCATGACGAGTTGTTGATCAAAGCCGATGGATGCGCCAAATTCATCAACCCATTGTTCAGCAGACTTTTGAAAACGGCCGCCCCATAGTTTGGTCATTCCGACACCTTCTCTTTTCCTTTGTTAACCATGGCATGAACCTTTGTCGGAAGTCCCCATAGCTCGATGAAGCCCACAGCAGATTCATGGTTGAATTCATCATCCGTAGTATAGGTAGCTAGTTTTTCGTCATACAGTGAATTTGGCGATTTACGTCCTTCAACAATTGCATGACCTTTAAATAGTTTCACACGCACCACACCGTTGACATACACTTGCGTCTCTTTAAGGAAAGATTCTAGTGCCACTTTTAATGGAGAGAACCACAATCCTTCATAAATCAGTTCCGTTAATTTTTTCTCAATAACAGGTTTGAAATGAGCCAGCTCTTTAACAAGAGTAATGTCTTCAAGTTCTTTATGCGCTAATAATAGTGTGTGAGCACCAGGCACTTCATATACTTCACGTGACTTGATACCGACTAAACGGTTTTCGACATGGTCAATACGTCCGATTCCATGTTTCCCAGCGATTACATTCAGCTCGGAAATGAGCTCAGCCAATGGATAGGAAACTCCGTCCAACGCAACAGGTACACCTTGTTCAAACGTAATCTCAATCAAATCGGCTGTATCTGGTGTATCTTCTAGTGCAACGGTTAAATCATATGCAGCTTCTGGTGGTTTAGCCCAAGGATCTTCTAAAATACCGCATTCGTTTGCACGACCCCATAAGTTTTGATCTATTGAAAATGGACTATCTAAGTTTATTGGAATTGGAATGTTATTTTTCTTCGCATAGTCTATCTCTTCTTCACGAGACCAACCCCACGCACGAACAGGTGCGATTACTTCCAAGGAAGGATCCAATGCTTTGATTGATACTTCGAAACGTACCTGATCATTGCCTTTTCCTGTACAGCCATGTGCTACGGCATCCGCTCCGGTTTGGTGTGCGATTTCAACCAATTTTTTTGAAATCAACGGACGGGATAAAGCCGAAACCAATGGATATTTCCCTTCATACCATGTGTGTGCTTGAAGTGAAAGTAATGCATATTCGTTCGCAAATTCTTCTTTTGCATCAATCATGTAACTTTCAACAGCACCTACTTGCAGGGCTTTCTTTTTAATGAACTCTAAATCTTTTCCTTCACCTACATCTAGACAAACAGCTATTACATCGTAACCTTGTTCTTTTAACCACGGAATTGCGACGGATGTATCTAGACCACCTGAGTATGCGAGAACTACTTTTTTGTTCATTTGTCATTCCTCCTGAATGTATGTTTATTCACAATTAATGAATTAATATACACAGATAATAACATGTTATAAAAATGTATACAAGTGAATACTCATACATTTAATAAAGTTTAACTATTCAAAAAAAGAGTAACCGTAATGGTTGCTCTTCAGACTGTAGACAAAAAATAAAAAGAGTGAATATAACTGTATACTAATCTAATCTTTGCGACGAGTAACCGCAGGAGCAGATGTTTTCAGACGCCTCCACTCCAATCAACGGATTTCGCTTCTGTTTGCGTATCCCTTCATATTATTTCATTAGTAAGATGGTCGGCTATTTCTGAAGACTCCTGCGGAAAAACGAAATAAGCTAGACCCCACAGGTTCAGCTGTCATAGAAAGCTAAGCCGAGGAGGCTAGCGTTTCGTCCGCGGAAAGCGAAAGAAATAGCCGACCATAATTTTTTTCGATTGAGTGCAAGAGATAAGAATGCGAATTTTTATACTTTTATATTGATTAATATTCTTTTGTCAACAAGTTGAAAAAGCAACCGCATTGGTTGCTCTTGATTACATTCTTATTTCTTCATGAAAAAATTTCGTCCTACGCGTTCAATTAGCCCGGGAGCCATATTGTATGCTTTACTCGAAATGCCCATATACCAAGGCAAATCCACTTCACGTACAGGACGTTCAATTACTCTGACAATCGCACTTGAAACTTCCCCGACTGATAACAAGAACTTTTTAAGTGAACTTTTATATGTACCCGTTGAATCCGCTAAATCCAGAAATGGTGTATCGATAGGTCCCGGATTGATGGTCGTCACGTAAATCCCATGTGGCTGGACCTCCATTCGTGTAGCATTAGCGTAACCGAGAAGCGCGTGCTTCGTTGCTGCATACACAGACGCTTTTGGTGTGGCGATTTTACCAGCCTGTGACGCAACATAAATAAGATGTCCTGATTTCCTTGCTATCATTAAAGGTAAAATCCTGCTTGTCAATTTCATGGGAGCTGTAACATTAATACGCATCATGTCATCAATTTGTTGGTCAGAAGTATCATGTGCCAAAGCAAACGTTCCCACACCTGCGGAAAAGACGACAACCTCAGGATCCGGACATTGACTCAATACAGTTTCTAGACCTTGATCTGTCAGCAAGTCAGCTTCAATTGCATGAATTCCGTGAGATCTAAGATCATCGAGAGCAGATTTAGAACGACCTGTTGCATACACAGTGTATCCTTGTTGGCATAAATCTTTTGCAACCTGTAGCCCTACACCACTTGTCGCTCCTGTGATCAAAACCGTTTTAGGCTTGTCCATAAGTGAATACCCCATTTTGGTCGCGTGACTCGATGGCAAGTTCTTCAGCAAGCAAATAGTCTACTTGTCCGATGGTTTCAGAAAGTGTCAGACCCAGTTCTTTCTCATAGACAAATGGAAATAATTTTTGTGTGATTTCGAAAATAGTAAGCTGTTCTTCAGCAAGCATCGCGTGGACTTTCATCGCACGGTCATGTTGTTTTTCTAAGCGATGTGCAATCAATGCATGGACATTGAATACTTCATTGCCATGTCCACTGTAAATTTTCTCTACTGGCATGGTCAGGACTTTTCTCAATGATTCGTTGTATTGAATCATGGCTTGTGGACGTCTAGCACTTGGATCAAGTGGAGGCTCAATTAAAGGATTTGATGAGATTTTTTCTAATATATGGTCCCCGCCAATCATCTCTTTGCTCTCAGCATGCCAAAAAGAAACATGACTCTGTGCATGACCAAGCGTTTCAACGACCGTCCAACCAGGATGTCCAGGAAGTACATCGCCTTCCTCCACTGTCACATCAAGTGGACGATTGCCCATGAAAGCAACTGGACGTTTCATTTTCTCCACCCACGCATGATATTTCTCTGGAACACCTTCCTCAATTAAACGTTCCAAATAAAACTCATCATGATAGGCAAAAAAAGCTGGATCTCGAGTCAACCAAAGGTCATTATAGACATGCCCATATACTTTTGCATTAGGAAAAGCGTCAATCCAGCCTGCATGGTCAGGGTGATGGTGCGTCAAGAAAACTTGTTCGACGTCATTGAACGAATAGCCTGCTTCTTTTATCCCTCGTTCAAGTGCAATATAAGCTTCGGGTGTTTTTGGACCTGCATCAATTAATGAAAGCGTATCTCCTTTTAAAAGATAAGCATTAACGTCCCCTACAGCAAAAGGTGTAGGCAATATAAGTTTGTGGATCATATGGCATTCTCCTTAAAATGAATCACTATTCACTCTATTGTACAATTTTTACAAGTTCGCGTCACTTTTAAGATTAGTGAGAAAAATGAGGAGTAACAACGAAATCACGAAAGTTGAACAAAAATGGAAAAGTTGCACCCAACTCTGCATACAATGAAATAATTATCTTTCGAATTTTTATTCATCAGTTGACAACTCTTCGTAAGCAAGCCTATAATTTCAATAATTTAGAACGTTCAGGCTTTGATAAAGAACAGTAATCATGTTGAAGGAATGTAGAGAGTGTGTTCACCGGCTGAAAGACACACTTCCCTCTCACAGGATGAACCTACTTTGGAGCCGCCATGCAAACATGGCCGTGCCTTCGCGATAAGAAGGAACAAGTTGTGTTCCATGTGGGGCAAAACAAGGTGGTACCGCGGAAACATGCGTTTTCGTCCTTTCATTAGGACGGGAGCGCATTTTTTTATACAAAAAAGGAGGAGTAACAATGAAAACGATTGTATTTGTTGGAGCAGGTTCGATGGCCCAAGCGATGATTCATGGCTGGATGAAAGAGGCAACTGTTGCCCCGCAGAACGTATTTGTTATGAACAAATCCGATCGCAAGAAGTTGACTTCCCTTCATGAAACATACGGAGTACAACTCGTTTGTGATGACAAGGAAATTTTGAAAACGGCCGATTTGATTATCTTGGCAATGAAACCGAAAGACGTCCAGGCGGGCATGCAGGCAGTTGCCCCTTACCTTTCGAAGACTGCTGTTGTGTTATCGATTCTAGCAGGAGTTCCAATGGCGACAATCGAGCAAGGTCTGGGCGAACGTCCACTTGCCCGTTGTATGCCGAACACTTCCGCAACCATCGGGATGTCTGCAAGTGCTGTGGCCTGGAATGAACAAATGAATCAAACTGATAAAGAGGAAATTATGCAACTGCTGAGTACTATTGGCTCCGTCATTGAAGTGGAAGAAGATCAGCTGCATGTCATTACGGCTTTATCAGGCAGCGGTCCTGCTTATGTCTATTATTTTGTGGAAGCCTTTGAAAAAGCGGCGGTCGCAAGTGGGCTTGCCCCACATGTTGCACGTAACTTACTTGTCCAAACTTTGGCTGGTTCAGCAGAAATGTTAAAACAGTCAACCGATTCACCAGCTACGCTTCGAGAACATGTAACAAGTCCAGGAGGGACAACAGAAGCCGGAATCCAAGCTTTACAGGAAAAAGGATTTATCGACATGCTTGGAAGTTGTTTGAACGAAGCCGAAACACGTTCCCGTGAGCTTGGGAAGCGCTATATTTAGGATAAATTTGCTATACTACCTCATATACATAAAAGGAGGAATAGCATTTTATGGCAAAAGCTAAATTATTCGAAGAATATTCAATCAAAAATGTAACATTCAAAAATAGAATCGTGATGGCACCGATGTGCCAGTATTCAAGTCATAATCAAAATGGGCATGTTGAAGATTGGCATCACGTCCATTACCCAACACGTGCAGTTGGCCAAGTAGGATTGATTATTCTAGAAGCAACGGCAGTCTTACCCGAAGGTCGAATTTCTGTAAAGGATTTAGGCATATGGAGTGATGAGCACACAGCAGGTTTGACTGAACTTGTTCAATCCATGAAATTACATGGCGCGAAAACGGGCATCCAGCTCGCACATGCCGGTCGTAAATCAACGGTGGATGGTGACATTTTCGCCCCTTCCCCTCTTGCATTTAATGACCAATATAAAACACCAGTTGAGATGTCAAAAGATGATATTGCTAATACAGTCAATGCTTTTAAGGCAGGGGCAATTCGTGCCAAAGAAGCTGGATTCGAAGTCATTGAACTGCACGGTGCACATGGGTACTTAATCAATGAATTTTTATCTCCATTAACAAATAAACGTTCGGATGAATATGGGGGCAGTGACGAAAACCGCTACCGCTTGCTTCGCGAAGTGATTGACGCAGTTCGTAGCATTTGGGAAGGTCCATTGTTTGTCCGCATTTCCGCACATGATTATACGGAAGGCGGCATGACACCAGAAGCGTATGTAACGATGACCAAGTGGATGAAAGAGCAAGACGTTGATTTGGTTGACGTAAGTTCGGGAGCAAACGTTCCTGCATCCATCGATTCATTCCCTGGCTACCAAGTTACGTTTGCTGAAACGATTAAACATGGGACTCCGATTGATACAGGTGCAGTCGGGATGATTACTTCTCCACTTCAAGCTGAGGAAATCCTGAAGAATAATCGTGCTGATTTAATCTTTTTGGCACGTGAATTATTACGCGATCCATACTGGCCATATCGTGCAGCAAAAGAACTGCGTACGGAAATCAAATCACCGATCCAATACGAACGTGGCTGGCTATAAGATTATGGAATAGCAAAAGGACCTTTTGCTAACGGATTCATTTTCGAAATACAAAAATTTAAATAAGAAGCAATGCAAAAGGGTTATCAATTCCTATATGAATTGATAACCCTTATTTTTTATTATTACGTTTATTCTGTAAAATTCTCATCTCTAGACAACCAAAAGGTAAATCAAAAAGAATTGGTACTCTACCCGGCCTTAGTTTTATTGTTAATAATACTTCTTCTTTTTTTGTGAAATTTTCGTTCGTACTACACAACAATTCAATTTAAAACATATCATGCGAAGAATGTGCTTAATCTGCATATTACAATAGTTTAAAGGTAGGTCGACTTATGAGTTCACCAATTGATTACACCTCAAAAAATACGCAGTTTGCTTTTGATGTTAATAAAAGTCCTTTCTTTAAAAAAGATAACCAAAACTTAATAAATATTTTAGGAAAACAGCAATTAAATACTTTGAAGAATTTATCTTTACTTGATATCTACCTTAGTGCCACTAATGTCGTCGAGCCACATTATCACCCTAATGCTGAAGAGCTTGTTTATTGCATTTCTGGAGCAGTGGCTGTTTCATTACTAAATCCATTTACTAGGCAATTTCAAAATTATTCAATTACTCCAGGGGAAGTTGTCAACATCCCCCAAGGCTGGTGGCATTATGAATTTGCCACAGAGGATTCCACACATATACTTGCAATCTTTGATGCCCCAACGCCTCAAGTAATTCTTGGTTCCGATATTTTGAAGCTGACACCTGCAAGTATTATGGCACATACCTATTGCTTGGATAAAAGGGAATGGAAAAAAGCCATCGCCCCTCTTGATCCCCCTACTTATATCGGACCACCTACGAGCTGCATAAAGACTGAAGAAAGCAATGCGCTTTATTCATGTAACATTAATCAATACGATAGCCGTGTATTTCCAACGCAAGAATATAATCCCAATAATAATCCCTACCCCAATCATTAAAGGAGTCATTTAATTCCATGGCAAAAGAAGATTGTATACTTAATTGGTCAACCTATAGAAACTTATCAATATATTGAAGACGTGCATGGGGATTCTATTATCTGCAAAAATCCCTCAAACAAAAAATGACTGCCGATTTCAGGCAGTCATTTCAGCTTGTTGACAAAAGAATAATAATTAATATAAAAGTATAAAAATTGAGTTCTTATTTTTGCACTCTATCGAAATTTCCGCGGACTGAACGCTAGCCTCCTCGGCTCAGGTGTCTATGACAGCTGAGCCTGTGGGGTCTAGCTTGTTTCGTTTTTCCGCAGGAGTCTTCAGAAATAGCCAACCACCTTCCAACTTAAATATTTTGCAGAGACACGCTTACAGAAGCAATTTCTTTTGATTGGAGTGGTTGCGGCGGAAAACAACTGCTCCTGCGGTTACTCGTCGCAAAGATTAGGAACAAATTGCCATTGGACCCAATCTTTTCAGCGGGAACAGCACAAGCTGAAGACCCCGCAGGAAACGGATAGTGCAAATGTAAGTTTGCACTATTCGTTTGCGACGAAGCAAGCGAAGCGATGCAGGAGCACCGGTTTTTCTAGTGACGAGGAGACTGAAGCCGTGCCCGCGAAACGCGTCCGCCACTGTAACCTTTGAATAAAGATTGATAGAAATTTAGCGAGAATCCTCAATTTTTTGGTGAAAAACAAACCTCTTATTTTGAACAAAGTTTGATCAAAATAAGAGGTTTCACCTGTTCATTGCTATTTACTTTTATAAAAAAGATTGATTATTTCGGAAATCGAATCTTCAACTAAAGCACCCGTTAGTTGAATAAGCCACCTGCATTTTCTATACCAAAAACAGATTCTAATAGTGGAAGTTCATTGCAAAAAAGCCCCTGTAAATGTTAGACAACAGCCGAATTTCTACGGGGGCTTTCGCTGTTATTTTTTTAAGTCAACGATAATCGGATCAAGCTTAATTTCGATATGACCTTTTCCGGACATGAGACTCGCAATTTCAACAGGCTGAATGATGAGCTGGCTAGCACCTTCTTGGATAGCGCCAAGTGCGGTCGTTCCGTTAAATGTTTTTCCACTATCAGGTGACATACCTGAACCACCCGAGCCATTCAAATACACATGACCGAGATCATCGGTTACATAGAAAACAGGTGACACACTTGGCCACTCTTTTAACAGTTCATCAGTTACCACTTGTTCGTATAAAATAACGGTTGAAACATCTGTAAATTCAACAGATTGAAGCGTGAAGCTCACGTCTTTTTGCTGTACAGTTTTATTCACGAGCTGTATATCTCCTTCTAAACGCTTTAATGAAAAGGCGAACGACCAATCTCCCTCAACCTCTAAATCATTAGACATACTATAAAAGGCATGAGGCGTCCAAGTGACTTCTACATTTTCAGGATATACATCATTTTTGAAGCTTGGGGTTAATGTTGATATGCCCACATAGCGTGTATCACTAATCTTTGTAATTTGACTACTGCCACCACTAGTACTGGTTGCACCGACAGCATTAAACCAATTTGGAGCACTCATATGCATCGCTTTTCCAAAATCATGATTAGTTTCAATCGCAAAAGAAACTGTAATGTTCGTGCCGTCATATACCGCATTATCAATCATGACGGTAACACCATTACTCGTCTGCGCAAGACCAATATCAGTAGAGAAGGACTCGGAATTTTTGTAGTCTTGCTCTTCGTTATTAAAATAACTAACGACATTGTCCATAAATGGAATTTGTGATGCAAAAGACGGGAATGCAAAACCGGTTGCCGTTGTGGCACCAACAATCATAACTGCAGCGACTGCAATATGACGCCAAACTGGTGCTTTTTTACGCTTATTAAGTACATTTTGTTTAACTCGTGCTTTCTCGATATCTGTCACCTCTAGTAGCTCAAGTTTATCGATATCTAAATCAATCCATTCTTTCATGCTCATACGAATCGCTCCTTTAGATTCATGTTTTTAGCTAGTATCTTCTTACCTCGATATAGGCGGTTATCAACAGCAGCTTTCGTTAGCCGGAGTGCATTGGCAATTTCACTGTTTGGTAGCTCCATATAATATTTCATCATAAAAATATCTCGATCAATTTCCTCTAGTTGACTGATTGCCAGTAGTAATTCATTTTTTTCTTCTCGTTGCAAGACGGATATATCTGTTTGTAGGGAGCTTGCTTTTTGTTCGAGTGGTGCATCAGATTGTTCATGTGCGATTTGTTTTTCAGCGTGCCGATATCGATCGATTGCTTTGTATTTCGTAATCATGCCAATCCATTTTTTAAAGTCTAGTGTATCACCTTGAAACTGATGAGCATTTTGCCATACCGTTAGAAAAACATCATTGATACATTCATCAATATCTGGTCGCTTCATATTGTGTAAAATTTTTGAAGCAATCGTTTTCACGAGTGGCATATAGGCATCAATGATATACTCCAGTGCATCTTCTTTTTGTTTTTTTAATCTATTGTTGGTCGATGAACTTTTCATTTGCTTCGCTCCTTATGTGATTGAAAAAGCTTTTTCATAATGTACAACGAACAGTCTTACATTTTATTCTCAAAAAATTTCTAGAATTTTTTGTTATTTACTCTTTAGTGTAACTTTCAAATAAAGAATGAGCGAAAGTTCAAACAGAACTTCAATATTTAAAAATAATAAAAAGAATCCATTTTGAAAAAAGATTTAACAAAATGGATTCTTTCTTGTAATTTTAATATAAAGTTTTTATAAAAAAGTTTGATTATTTTCTTGGTTCTTATTGAACTAAAGCACCCGTTAGTTGAACAAGAAAACTAAACGAACAGTTGCTCCAGTAACCCTATAAACAGGATTGACAATATTACAATTGGTATTGAAATTAATATTTTATTCCGTAATCTAATATTATCGAATTGTCTATATATATTTTTTAATACTCGATAAACGACTACTATGAGAAGTAACTTTATACATATTGCTATAAAATCAACAAATGTAAATGGTTTACTTATGTATTTATCAAAGGGAATGTTGATAGCAAAAAGTGCTGAAAATATGATGAATTGATAAATAAAAAATCTAACATAATTCAAAGGTGATTACTCCTATTCGATGGCTATTAATATATCCTTTATAGAATACTTCTATTTTTAGGTTATAACCTCATGTAATTTCTTCCTGACCGCTTCCATGGTTCAACTAACCTGCTCCGTTAGTTCAATAAGAAAAATAGCGATCTTTAACTAAAGCACCCGTTAGCTTTTTAAGATTTTTATAAATAAGCCCATTCTTAATCAGCATTTACAGGCAACTTAACATTCTGACGTCGAATTCCAAAACCTAAAGCAATGGCAGCCCCAATGCAACTAAACAGACAACCAGCAAACAAAAACAATGACGGATCTGATTCACCGATTAATACAGAAGCTATTCCTCCAATGACCGGGAAAAGGGCGACCATATAACCACTTTGAGATCCCCCAATTGTTTCTATAAGCTTTAAGTAGAACAACCAGGCAGCGAACGAAGCAACCAGGGTTAAATAAAGCAACGCGGATACGTATGAAACAGACGTTGGAATTGTTATTTCTTGTCCTTGAATCAATACAATGGACCCCATTAATATACTGGCTACTGTAAATCCAATGGCATTCGCATAGATAGGATCAACCCTCCTACTGGCATTTCTTGCCGAGCTGGCGTCACCAACTGCTGTAAGAAGCGTACCTATGAAAGCAACCACAATTCCTTTTATCTCATTAAACCCTTGAAAATTGTTCAATGTGGGATAAATGAGAATACATACGCCCAATACCCCAAAAACCCCCCCAATTAAAACGCGTGAATGTAATTTTTCTTTTAAAAAAACTCGGAGAGCGATTGGAGTCAGTATCACTTTTAACGAGAAGACCAATGTTACTATTGCCGCAGAACTCAAAATGGTGGCGTAATAAAAGCACAGGTAGCTTAATGCAAAGTTACATATACCGAACACTATTACAAACGGGATATCTTTTCTTTTTGGTCTCCCCTTTGGTCTAAGGAACCATACAAGAACTAAAAATAATAAGGCTGTAATAATTAAACGATAGGTTAAGGATAATTCCAAACTGACAGGTGTTCCTTGGATTTTCACCGCAATAAAATTAAGTCCCCACACGATTAAGCAAAATATATACATAAACTTTGTCATTGCATTGCCTCTTTCTGCTGTTTAACTTGCTATGTTAATCAACTGCTCAAGTAAGTAATTGTAACAAAACTCACGAGTTTATGTTCTTATTTAATTGATTAAATTAACCATTTATTGATTAATTTCCTTATTGAGTTAACCTGCCCCGTTAGTTCAAAAAAGAAAAAGGGCTGTTTAAACAGCCCGATCATCTTTAATTAAAGCACCCGTTAGTTGAACAACTTAAACTTCTGTTGAACTAAACCCCTATAAAAAACAACAGGGCTAAAATTAAGATTAAGATAATCAAACTCAAAGATAAGTTTTTACCTAATTTTGCTCCAAAGTCATTTTTGAACTTGTAACCCAGAATCAATGCTGGTATATAGAAAATAAGTGAATAAAATATTGTATAATGCAATCCATTGTCACCGTTTGACCAAGGATTTAACCCTAAAAATCTTAATAAACCATCTCCATAGGACTCTCGATTACCGAATGAAATGGAAAATAATATTCCAATTATAAATAGCAATAATGAAATCGAACCTAACCCAATTTTCTTATAATCTTTTTTCAAGATTAAAGCCCCCCATTCGAAAACTATTATTTACATTTACACCAATTTGGCACTCTCTTAATACTTCCTTCTTATTCAACTAACCTGCCCCGTTAGTTCAATAAGAAAAGGGCTGCGTAAACAGCCAGATGGACTATAACTAAAGCACCTGTTAGTTTAATAAGGATCTTCTCGAAAGTTTATTCACTGTGGACTCAATTCAGGTCCCCAAGGAGCTGGTGAAATAGAATCTTCTTTGATATTTTGTCTATTTAACCTTAATTTTTCAGCATAATAATCTAGCATTTCAAAAACAGTTAAGCGAATGAATTTATTTTCAGACTGTTTTAATAGAAGTGAATAAAAAAAGACACTCCCCGTAATTCTAATGGTTTTAATTAAACCATTTCTTAATGGAAGTGCCTTTTGATTATGGAATGTTTAATAAGACTGTAAAAATCAATTTACTTTAAATCTTCAACCTCTAATATACCTAAATACTTTGGAGCAAGTGTAAGATTAATTAATTTGCCATCCTTTTCATAGACAACATTATGACCGTCTATTTCCACCTGGTCCCACCCCGATTTAATAATTACCAAACCATAACTAAGTGGTATTTCTGTTCCTTTGGATTTTCCCCAAGTAAAACCTTTTCCTTTTGAACTTTCACTTTCAGGTTTTGCATCTTTTGGGATAGGGAAATCATAAAATTCTTTTAAAACAGTATAATTGTTATCTACACTTGTATAATAGTAACCGCCTGCCGCAACAAAAAAGACCAAAATAAAAATAACAGAAACTAATTTTTTCATTTTCATCCTCCATTACTTATTATTTTCCTTTTCTATTAAGAATATAGGTAAAAATAAACAGTTAAATGATTTGGGTTTCATTAAACCACGTTAAATTCACACGCTTTTAATCCTTTTTATCTAAGCAAGCGACACACGAAGCCAGGGGAAGCCCGTTAGTTCAATAATCAAAATGAGTTGCCTACGCAACTCATTGTTCTTTGCTAAAGCACCGGTTAGTTGAATAAGAAAAATCACTTTTCTCCGTATTTTCCGTTCCTATTTGCCTTTATATATTTACCGTTATCTTCAACAGCAATTGTTTTATCCGTACTAATACCTTTAATGGAACTTTCCAGCATAATCACCATAAAAATAAGAATCGTCTAATTCATCCCATTTAGGTGTCGCAATTATTGTATATCTCCCTTTTTCATCTACCTCGAATAAAGCCGACGTATGTTTATCTTCATCTACATAATCATCATAATTTGAACTGTATACATAAATGTCGATATTATAAATCCCTTTCTTTAATACACCACTTTTTTGAAAATCAGATATTATGTCTTTCCCATTAGGAATAGGATGTTTATTTTTATTAATGTCAAATTCAAATGAAAAATTCACCACTCCTAAATATCTAGCGTTATTATTTCTAGGGTCACTTGGTTTTAATGTAGGTAAAAGAGCAATAGTATCAATCTTTTGAGTCTCTTTAAACTCATCCAATAATTCTAGTGAATAAATCATATTTAGCTGAATGTTATCGTAAGGAAACATATATGTAGGTCCATCAGCATCCATGACAACTTTACCAGGATATTTCACTAACCCGTAATTTTTTATTATTTGTTTAACTACCCGAACTACTTCTGGATGTTGCTTGATATATGCACCTTTAAATAGTTCTAAATAGATATCGTCACTTTCATCACCCAGAATTCTCAAAGTATCTCTTTCGATTAGTAAATACGGATAAGCATGATATGGTTTTTTAATTTCTATTGTAGTCTGATGGTCAATCCCTTCAAACCAATTATCATCTGTATATACAATAGTAAACTCATCTTTTATACCATAGTTAGTTTTCAAATAATCTTGAATAGGTTTTTTTAAATCTTCTTTTGAGAAGTCAGAACATCCACTAAGAATTAGTAATGTTGTACTTACTAAGATGATTTGAATTAATTTTTTTAAATTCTTCATTTTCTATCCTACTTTTCCTTAATTTTTATTAATAAGATTATATCATTCCTTCTTCAACTATCCTGCCCCGTTAGTTGAATAAGAAAAAGGCTTTACCCCTTATTGATGTAAAGCACCGTTAGTTCAATAAGAAAACAAAAAAAAATTAATCCCTCAATCTCCTATTGCTTCTACCCACTTGTGATTCAGTACTGCTTGTTCGCAAAGTTTTTTTAACTCTTCAGCAAAATATCTTATTTTTTGGTCATACAAACTGTCCGTTATGTATGTACTTAATAAACCATCACAAATGTTTATTAACTGCTTTATTTCTTGCTCATAAAACATTTTTACTCCATATTCATCTAATCCAATAAGTAAATCAACGGGTTTTTTCGGTCCCTTTTGCTCATATCGTGGCCAATACTGTTCCTTATCCCGAAGATCATCCATCACTCTTTCATCAAATTTTACGGACTCCCCTGTATAACTTGTCCGTTTTTTTGTTTTTTCTCTAATATGGAAGTCTATCCCGTTACTATCTCCAGTTAAAATATAAAGATCCAAGGGAGAAATTTCAGTGTTTAATTCGTCATAAACCTTTATGGTTTCAGTTTCTATATGAATGCTTGACCATTTTCCTTCTACTTCACAGCTAACAACAAGCTTACTGTTTCTGATTTCGGCATTTTGCATTTCAATCTCATATTTCTTAAACTCATGCAAATCTTTTATATACACGCCACCCTCAAGCTCTAATAAGAACTCCCGGCAATTTATTAATTCGCATTTTAAGACAGTGTATGGATAAGTGTAATATTCGAACATAACTATCGTAAGCATTATGCCGTTATCCGTTTCGCTAACGTCACTAATTTTTCCAGAGTGAAAATCACATAAAACATCTGCTTGAATTCTTTTATCCATTGTTAGAACACCTTTTCATAAATTATTATTCAGCATATTATATAAGTCCTTCTTCAACTAAAGCACCCGTTAGTTTAACAAGGAATCTAATGGTCTTATCTAACATTCGTACTGGATTATTCATAAAAAATAATATGTAAAAAATTATATATACTTTATTCTTCATTGCAGCTCACCTACTTATTTGTAGGTCCATTTAGTCAAGTTAACAAAAATAAAAGAGCCTGTGATCAGCAGACTCTTTAGTACGCTTTTAATTTTACGACTTCGATACCATTCTTTGGTTATCTAATTGTCAACAGTTTGGTTTAAGTGGAACGTACAACCTTCTTCAATGAAATATTATAACAGCTCTGCCTAGTCGAACATGCAGGTAATATTAAGCAAAAGACACATAAAGCGATATAAAAAATAGACTTAATCGTCTATTTCCTTCTGCATCGCTTTCCATTTTGCTTTATGTTTATCTTTTGGGATTGCGTGATACTGTTGATATCGACACATCCTGCAAGAACAGTGAATTTTTCCTTTACTTAATTTTCCACGCACCGGCATGCTGTCGTCTTCCCATTGAAAGACAGTTTTTAAAATCGACCACTTTTTTTGAATGATTCGCTCTCGCTGTTGGCGAGTATAGGCTTTGTTGCGTTTTTTCATGTGAATCAGCTCCCTTGAGAAACCCGAGCTTGCAAGGAGCATCAAGGGATGTAGCGGCACTCCCTACAAGCTCGGTATAGAGCTGATCAACTTGATTAATAAATTCATGGCAAAATTCCTTTCAATATGTACTAGATGATAGTATCACATACTGGGATCAAAACACATTAAGCAAACGGTTAAAGCGCAGTGCGACCATACTACGCTTTTCAACTAACCTGCCCCGTTAGTTCAATAAGAAAAAAGGCTTCACTCCTTATTGAAGTAAAGCCCCCGTTAGTTCAATATGAAAAAACATACCTTAACTTTTTTTATTTTCCTGGCCGAGACTGATTAAAAACTTCACCATAACCCTCATTTAATAGCAAATATAAAAACCCATTTTGAAAAAAGATTGGTCAAAATGGGTCCTCTACATCGCACCATGATGAATTATTTATAAAAATGTTTGATTAGAACTCCTAGTTGCAAATGCTTAGATAATATTCTTCTATGGAAACATTATCAGCCTGGTATAATTTTATTAGTTTTGAGATGGTACCTATGGTACAATTTAAGTTTTCGTGACTTGGTGGAAATGATGGAAGAACGCTGGCTATTTATTGCTCATACAGCTATCATGCGTTAGGTGCATTAATATGGAATTGAATTAAATGTGTGAATTCGAAGGCACTTGAAACAAACGAATGATTCTTGGAAAGAATATAAGACATAGTGTTCTTTGTCCGAAATCATATTTTCCCATACTATTAAAATATCAGATAGACTAGAGCAGCTACGGTTCCACTAGATCTAAATTCTCTGAATTAACAATAAATTTTAACGCTGCATTTAATTATGTTTCTATTAAAAGCCTTCACTTCTCCTAACCTGTAAGGAGGTTTCAATAATCATATCCAATAGCTTGCTATAGGTGATTCCCGCCGCATGAGCGCTTTTTGGCAGTAAGCTATTTTTTGTCATCCCCGGCAATGTATTAACCTCCATGACATATGGGATTTCATCCTTTACGATCATATCAATTCTAGCATAAACACTGCATTTTAATGCTCTATAGCAGGCCATTGCAGCCTCGGTGACACGTTCATGTATTGCAACTGGAAGTTCTACAACCTCTTCAATCGTAGCGGCATTATCGTATTTCGCATTATAGTCAAAAAACTCAGCCGCATGTTGAATCGAAATGATTGGTAAAAGCTTTCCATCAAAAATAGAACACGTAATTTCTTCGCCCTTTATATACTTTTCAATAACTATTTCAGAATCCCATTCGAATACATCCGCAAGCGAGGATAATAAAGAATCCTTATCGTATACTATTTTTACCCCTACACTGGAACCACCCGAATTTGGTTTTACCACTAACGGATACCCCATTTTGTCTAATTCATCCAACTGAAGCTCTTCCATATTCGAAAGATGAATCCAATCCGGTGTTTGAATGCCTTCATAACGAATAATTTTTTTCGAAATGTTTTTATCCATACAAATACCGCTTGATAGCATGACGCTTCCGGTATATGGAATGCCAAGGGTTTCCAGTGTACCTTGAATCGTGCCGTCCTCCCCGTATTTTCCGTGAAGCGCTAACAAGGCAATATCAAGATTTCTTGTCTTTTCAACAAGCTCTTTTTTGTCATTTAGTTTAATAGGCACAACTTCGTACTTATTCTTATCCAAATGTGCAATCATTTCTTCCCCTGTCATGAGGGACACTTGTTTTTCGGAGGACACTCCTCCCATAATAACGCCAACTCTCATTTTTTCAACTCCAAATTTTCATTTTTCAAGGTATCCCCAATTATCCTAATTCCATGGACAATATCCTCTTCTTTTAACCGGGAAAATCCTAATCGAAACGTATTACTTCCCCCTCCATCCGTGTAAAAAACATCCCCAGGAGAAAAAACAACTCCCTTTTGATAGCATTTTTTCAAAAGTGTACGGGTATTAATTCCTTTTTCTAACTCTATAAAAAGATGAAGTCCGCCATCCCCTGTCATTCTTTTAAAAAGAATGTATTGATTGCAAGCATGAAGGGCTAGTTCATATTTTTTCTTATAAACTGACTTGGCCTTTTTTAAATATTTTTCGAAATAACCATCATGCAAATATTGATAAAACACTGCCTGATCCAGTGTAGATGTATGCATAGTCCGTGCCCTTTTCATACTTTCCAAGCAGTGGATTAATTCCTTATCTGCTAAAATCCAACCAACACGTAAGCCTGGAAAAAGAATTTTTGAAAAGCTGCTGATATAGATAACATTGTTTCCAGGTCCCGCGAAAGTCAATAACGGTGCTAAATGGGAACCTGAATAACGTAATTCCTCATTAAATCCATCCTCCACGATAGGAATTTGATATTTTGAAAAAAGTTTCATGATTTCAGTCCTTTTTTTAGAGGAGGTGACAATCCCGGTAGGATTATGATAAGACGGGATTAGATATGCAAAATCAAACTCCGTTTCGGATAAGCTTTTCTCAACTTGACAAATATCGATACCATCATCCCTCATTTCTATCCCGTGGATGTCAAATCCATGTAATCGAAAAAGGTTTAATGCGGCATGATGGGTAGGATTTTCGCAAATAATACGCCCGGATTTTTTAGATAAGGCAGACAATAAAATATCAAGACCCTCGGTGAATCCATTAGTGATAAGAATATCCTTATTGGAAATATCTACTCCTTTCATTTCCATATAGTGAAGAAGGTAATCAATTAGGGGTTTATAACCTTTTGCATATCCGTAGTTCAAAACGATATCTCCTTCAATGGACATCCGGGTCAAAAAAGCTCTTTTAAAATTTTCAACATCAAAAAGCTTTTCGTCTGGGGCAATGCTATTGAATGAAATCATGCCTTTTTTCCAGCGAACACCGTGCTTCATTAAGTCTAATTCATCGGCTAGCAAGGAAACTTCATTGAGCTTTTCTTTCCAGTTTAGTTGAATGGAAGGAGTTTTAGATGTTTCGACTTTCCCTACAAAATTTCCTTTTCCCTTTATTGCATAGATTAGACCTTCTTGTTCTAAATCCGCGTAAGCAGTGAGAACGGTAGTCCTGCTGACCGATAATAATTTACTAAGTTCCCGGGTAGATGGAAGCTTCTGGTGCTCCAGCAGATGTCCTTTCATTATCATTTTTTTAAAATGATCCTTTAATTGAATATAAACCGGACGATCATACACAAGCTTAAAATCATTAAACACTTCCTTGCCCCCCCTTGCTATCATTTTTACATAACTATATCTATCCCAAAAGGTCCACAACGTATGTATTTTCTTTAACCAGCGGTATGGTTTTAGGCACCATTCATACAACTTTGATATCAATAACGTGGTAAGTTTAAATTCCCTTCACCCTCTTATCCAATAATAATTAAGGTTCTGTTGCAATATGCTATAAGTCCAAACTACAAAAAAAATTGGTTAAACCTATTTAGAATCTTATAATCAAAAAAAGCAAAACGGTACAACTTTTTTACAAACAGTTAAAATTTCTTTAAAACGGTGTGACTTTTTTATAAACAGTACAACTTTATTTCAAATTTACACTTGCAATACTCTAAGTTAAATTCGAGAAATGGAGAGTGATCTATTATCTTCGAGCTAGATGGCGTCAATGTAACCTTTGAATAAAGATTGATTAAAATTTAGCGAGAATCCTCAATTTTTAGGTGAAAAATAAACCTCGTATTTTGAACAAAGTTTGATCAAAATACAAGGTTTTACCTGTTTATTGCTATTCACTTTTATAAAAATATTTTATTATTTCGGAAATCGAAACTTCAACTAAAGCACCCGTTAGTTTAATAAGGATTTAATTATCCCTACGCAAAAACTTGGGCAGCAATTGCGAATAATTCTTTGTTTCTGAATGGCATATTTACTGAGTTTTTCATCATGATGGGAGGCTCACTAACTTTTTCAAATCCATTTTTATCCAATAATAACATTAACTCGTTATTACTGGATGGCACATCAATCCTTAACTTTCCTTGATGATTAAGAGCTAACATATTGATTATTAATGCTGCTGTTTGGGAATCTGGTGCTACAATTGGTCCTAATATTAGATTTATGGGTCCTAATATGGATAATCCAAATCCAATAATCTTCCCTTTTTGATCTCTAACAACTAAACATTGTTTTGATTGATCTATCCGGTCACGTTATGTCCTTTTCCTACTCCGCTAATCCTAATATTGATATAAATATGCACAAAAAAGAGAGAGCATTTTTTGCTCTCCCTCGCACCCTGCACCGGCAGGATCAATATCATGTATCCTATAAGGTCACTCATTTTATTCCAGTTCCACCTCTAAAGGATGGTCAAGAGTTGTTTTGTTTTTAATAAAAAACACATTCAATCCATTTTCTAGTTTTACATTTTCTTGTTCATAGGATTTTCCTTTTACTTTAACAATACCATCAGTCGGAGATATTGCCCAAAGTAAACTAGTACTACCACCATTTGGTTCATGGTATCTCCATTCGAACTTATCGCCATCATATTCATCAGTATCCCATACATCATAGCTAATACTTGAATGATATTCCATAGTGTTTCCCACAAAGTCAAAAATGTGAATTGTTCGTAAATTGGAATCTAAATATACAAACGTATTTTTGTCCTTTTCGGCAGAAATCACAATTAGGTCATCGGTCTTTATATTTTCATTAAGCATTTCAGATACCTGATACTCTACAGAGTCATCATTATCTGCTTTAGTTTGATTTTTGATTGAAAAAGAGAGGATAATAATAATCGGCAAAAGAATAATTAAACTAATCGTTTTCGTTTTCTTATTCATGATATACTACACCTCATATCCTACCTTTTTATTCCAATATTGTACCACGCTGTACACCTCTTTAGGAAATCTATAATCCTTAGATGTCCAAGTCAAGCCAAATGATTCTTGACCTATCTCGAATCCCGTGAGTGATGTGGTTTTCCATGTGTGGGCATATACTGAACGGTAATTCATCGCATACCCGTAAGGAGTGCCACTATACCATGTGAAATACATCCAAGCACTACCCTTATGTCCCGAATAGGTTATACCACTACTTCTATCCTGAAATTTAAAACCAATGCCATAGCCTGCCCCGTTAGTTCAAGAAAAAGTGCTACTCCCCAGACTTGAAGTAATGCACCCTTTTGTTCAATAATTTACATTTATTAACTTATTCAACACATTCGAAAAAAAACCTTCTTATTCAACTAAACTGCCACGTTAGTTCAATAAGAAAAAAAGCTGCCTAAGCAGCCCGATGATTTTTACTAAAGCACCCGTTAGTTGAATAAGAAAGAAGTTATAACTGTTCAAAAACAGTGATGAAAAGTTGTTCGTCATATTCTTCAAATACCTCAATTACAATATTTCTGTTAGGATAGTTCAGTTTAAATGTCATTGACCAAAAATGTTTAAGAACTTCCCCTAATGCCCTTAATTGAATTTCTTCTTCATCATTTTTTCTATTTCAGTTTTGTTCCCTTGGCAATCTTCCATCCAGCTGTTAAACAGTCCTTCTTTATATCTTTCTTTTAATATTAAACAGTCTTCTTTTTCAATAAGTTCAGGAGAAAAGAATTTAGCAAATGCCAAAGCAGTTTGTAAATCAGCTTTTAGATTAACGTAACTCCACCAATTAAATGAATTTGGATTTGCTAATTTCCATTCTTGGTATTCCTTGATTAAATCATCTTCGAATAGGTTCATCTTTCTCTCCCTCAATTACGTTTAATTTTGTTCATCTTGAACTAACCTCCCTCTATAAACATTGATGTATCAACGGTTTACATCACTTCGTGATGTGAGGAAAAATATTTTTGACGGTTTCAATAAACATAGATTTGAATATATAGTTTTTATTACCAACTTAAGAGTACGCTTCGCTAAAACTAATGGAAATCATTAGCTTTTCTTTGCCATTATGTGATGCACAATGGATCTCTGCGAAACTTATGATGACGGACCCTCCCATGTCTCTTAGCGTCAGTGCGCTTACATTCCTTCGTTTGGTCTATTCATAAGGCAGAGGCCTGCTAAGCTGCCCCGGGGACTCATGGTCTTAGTTTAGTTATGTTGCTGGCTTCTCCGTGTCATCCTTCTTGTCATAAATCGATCATCGAAATGTTTACGCTGCCTCTGAGAGGCAGTAAAGATCCTTCATCATATACTGCTCATTAAAATGGACTTTCTTTTTACATATGCCATGTAATACTTTCAGTAATTTACCGCACAAGACCACCATTGATTGCTTACCCCGTAAGGGATTTTGTTTGCGTGTTGTGTAGTATTCATGAAGCTGTTTAAACGCCGCGTTATGACGTATGAGTGGAACTATTACTTTGAAGAGGATATATCTGAGTTTCTTTCGCCCTCTTTTCGAGATATGTTTTTGTCCCTTATGTTGACCAGACGAGTTTTCACGTAGTGTTAATCCCGCTAGTTTGATAAGTTGGCGTGGATTTTCATAAAGTGAAAAGCTCCCTACTTCAGAAAGTAAATCAACAATCGTCGCATCTCCTAAACCAGGAACGGAACTGAGTAACTCATATTCCATTGTTGTTTGTGCCATTTCGGCTAATTGATTATTTACAGAGGCAATTTCGGTTTCTAATAAGCGATACTGACGTAGGAGCGTGGCGATTTCATGTCGGGCCATCTTTTCTCCTTCTTTCAGGCCGATTGAGTTAGTCGAAGCTTCAATGAGAAGCTTTGCTTTCGGCAACTGTGGCGTTCTCATACCCTCTACCTCACGGTATAGAAAAACCAACTCCTCAGCTGTTTTCCCTTCAATATCCTGTGGAAATGGAGTCATTTCCAATGCCGCCAACGCCATCTTTCCAAAAGACGGAAAGACTTGAGTAAACTCTGGAAAATAGCGATCAAGCCAACGGACGATTCGATTTTTAATACTCGCTAAATCTTCCGTTAACTTTGAACGGAGAGTAGATCCGATACGAAGTTCAGCTTCTACCTCTTTTAACAAACGTGGATAACTAAAACGGCCATCCTTCAATAAGCGTGCGATGACCAACGCATCTTTTTTGTCGTTCTTTGTTTGTAAATTATCGTCCAGTTCCTTCGAACGTTTGACGTGCATTGGATTTACCATGACGAGTGGAATGCCATAGTTACCTAAGAAATAAGCCAAGTTCATCCAATAGTGGCCTGTAGGCTCAATTCCAACGATAACGTCTGTTTTCTTAGCTTCCTTCATGGTTTGACGAATCTTTTCATACAAACTTTCAAAGCCTTCTTTTGATTGATTTACTGCAAAGGATTTTTCAATCACACGCCCTCGTTCATCGACAAAGCACGCATAATGAACACGCTTGGCAATATCCATACCGACAACGAGTGTATTTTCAGTCACTTGATTAATTTTTTCATTGCATTTAAACTGCATAGAGAAGTCCTCCTAGTTAGCTGATGGGTCAATGGTCGTTGACACTCACATCATACTAGAGGGCTTTTTTTCTTTCAAGATGGCACAAATCCTTCAAACAGGAATGCTGCCCCGTTAGTTCAATAAGAAAAAGGGCTGAATAATCAGCCCGATGATCTTTAACTAAAGCACCCGTTAGTTTAAGTACATTTCTTCACAATCTCTACTTTTAAACATAAGTATCCAAATTATCTTCCAAGTGTTATTAAATTATCTGGCCAAATTCAAAAAGACGCACTTACTCAAGAAATGCGCCCTATTGTTGAAAAAAGGTTTATTTTCCTAATCATTAGAATAACGATCTGAGAGTTTCTTTTTATGTGACTGAAACACTTCTTCTAGTGGGATATTGTACTTGTTTGCAATCACAATTAAATTACCCAGTACATCTCCTAACTCTTCAGTTAACTCCTGTTTATTTTCCTCATAAGAGCCCCTTATTTCATCAGGCCTATCCCTACCAATCTCAAGAGCTCTTATAGCTCGTGCAACCTCGCCCGTTTCTTCTGCTAAAAAGCCAATACGAATAAATATGTCTAACTCAGACCAGCCCCTACTTTCATAATAATCCTTTACCCATTGTTGAAATTCAGTTACATTCATTTTCATCTAACCTCCAATTCAATACTTTAAGTTTATCAAAAAAATGAAAGTATTATATAATCTTTAATGGTGTGTTTCTTTAGGAGGCGAATATATTGAAAAAGTTAGCCGTATTTTGTGGATCGAGTAACGGAGCATCTGATGTCTATATAGAAGGTGCGAAAAAACTTGGTAAAGAACTAGCTAAACGAAATATTGCACTTGTTTATGGTGGAGCAAGTGTTGGAATTATGGGTGCTGTTGCAGATTCAGTTCTGAATGAAGGAGGATACGTAATTGGTGTTATGCCAAGTTTTCTAGATAATAGAGAGATAGCTCATAAAAACTTGTCAGAGCTGATCATCGTAGATTCAATGCATGAGAGAAAAGCGAAAATGGCAGAGCTTGCTGATGGATTTATAGCTTTGCCTGGTGGGCCAGGAACTTTAGAAGAGTTCTTTGAAATTTTTACTTGGGCTCAGTTAGGGCTCCATCATAAACCATGTGGTCTCTTAAATATAAATCATTATTATGATCCTCTTATTGCGGTATTTAATCATATGTCAGAGGAACAGTTTTTACATGAAAAGTACCGTAACATGGCATTAGTCGATAGTGAACCAAAAGGGATTCTTGATAAATTCAATACATATGAACCACCAACTGTAAAAACTTACATTACTGAAAAACAGATCTGATAGTTAAAAAAACAGACCGAGTCATTACCCTTGGTCTGTTTCCCTATTTAAAATGAGTTTTTCCTTAAATCCATTTCCTATTCTGGTCAAAAAGTAAAAGACACATTCCTAAAGGAAAGCGCCCGGTACAAAGGTATCTAAATACCTACAGGTCCCATAACGACGCTAAATGTGTCAAATGCGACATTAAAAAAGGGATTTTCATTCCTCTTCTTCAACTAACCTGCCCCGTTAGTTGAAGAAGAAAATCATTGTCTATTCTGTTTTTCTCCAAACATTGTCACTAATCTGGACAAATTGCTGCAACTTTTTATTTTCTTCCCCCAATGTAATTAGCAAGTCATTAGCCAATGATCTTATTGTTCTCCAATTAACAGACTCTAATATTTCTTTATAGTTGCTTTGTTTTATTTCCTCTTCAGAATAAATGTACAAACACTTGAAGGCATCATCCTTAAGCATCTCATCAAAAACGCGATTAATCTCATTAAGTAAGTACATTTGTTTCTCAGATAATGTTGAAGTGTTAATTTTAATGAAATCTTCATACCAAGATTCAAAATCAACAAGTAAATCACAGGTTATACAACCTGGCATTTCGGACTTTACCTGCTCTAAAGCGCCTGCTGCAAGTTGACGAATAATTTCTATGAACCTTTCACTAATATATTTCTCATGGTCCCCCAATTTTTCAGCCCCTCTTATTGTTTTATGCTTATTGAATTAAACTGCCTCGTTAGTTCAATAAGATATAGAGTTGGCTAAGTGGCACGATGATCTTTAACTAAAGCATCCGTTAGCTGAATAACACAATCCCTTATTTCGCTTCCACAACAAAACTTGTATAAGGCTTTTCATCAATAGTTACATCAATTTTCCATAACCCTAATTTGTCAAATCCGAATTTCGCTCCATTTTGTTCCTTTTCAATATTTTTTTCATGAAGTTTGACAGATTCACCAGTTTTTTTATGTGTAGCTGTCATTTTATATTTTTTTCCATTTTCTTCGAGACTATCCAAGAAATAAACTGCATAAAGTCTTCCTTGTTTTGCTGGAAACTCAGGTTCATTGCTTTCTCCATTTACTTTAATAACACCAAATTTCCCTTCAGTTCCATGCAAAGTTAGATTATCGACATTGAATGTAGGACTTAGATTCCAATCTCCATCATTAGCTTTTTCTTCTGTACATCCTAAAAGTAATAAAACTAAGACAAGCAACAGAAAACTTATTCTCTTCAATCGAATAATTGAAATGACATTTCCTCCTTTATTTCGTCTGTTTATTCTTTAAACATATGATAAAAATGCACATAGAAATATTCTTCAATTCAATCTAATCCCCTTATGTTACCTATTTCGGCGTACTTCTAAATATACCTGCTTATTGAACTAACCTGCCCTGTTAGTACAATAAGTTCAATAAAAAAAGCGTTAATCCTTCTTTCTATAACCTTAACACCTAAACAAAAAACGCCTAAAACCTTTAATATCAAGGGTTTTGGGCGTTACAGGAATGGTGGGTTATTTGCGTTAAAACGGTACATGCGGAGCATACCTGTAAATACTGAAAGCTAACGTCTTTTCTCAGACGTTAGCTTTTTTATCTAGAGATTATAAAGTCGTTTAATTTTGTTCCAAAAAAAGCAATAACCATCTATCTGATAAAATGATAGATGGTTATTAGAACTGTTTAAAAAATTCAATTTTTCATTCGCTTTATGACTTTTTAAGGATAATAAAGTTGATTAATTTTGGACGACTAATAATTTAACATAGCCCCCTAAATTTCATCTTTTAAATTTGCTAATTCTAGTTCAGATATAACTTTGATGCCATTGCTTTCTAATAAGGCGGTTGTTACGCCCATTCCATCTATTTTTTCTCCAATAAACGCACCATTATAAATTTCTTTACTGCCACAAGATGGACTATACTCTTTTAACACTACATATTTAACGTTCATTTCTTTTGCTATCTCTAAAGTCTTTTTAGCACCGATTAGATATAATTCCGTCACATCATTTCCTGATCGTTCAATAACTTTTGCTGTGCCTACTAAAACATCCAATCCATTTCCCCCTACAATTTCAGCAGGTTCTCTAGGTGTAACGAACCCACCTAAAAGCTCAGGGCAAATAGGGATTGCTTTCTTTTCATCAATTAATCTTTGTATCGTACTATCTGAACAAGAAGTACCATTATATCTTACTGGATTGCCAGCTAAGCAAGAACTAACTAAAATCACGTTACACACTCCATCTAAGCAAATTTTGCCCTATACTATACGAATATCGAAATAATCATACTGTTATTATATAAAAAAATGAGAAAAGATAGTATAAAAATCCAACTTAACACTATCTTTTTAAAAAACTTTATTATAAATTAAATAACTTTATTGTCACTCTACATTTTTCTTTTTTCTTATTCAACTAAAGCACCCGTTAGTTGAATAAAAAAACGATCAAGCAACTCAATGTATTCAATTAAAAGCCTGTGTTCATTAGCATAAACAACAAAAGCCTGGGAATTATAAGGTGAATACAAAGGAGGTGAGAAAATGAAAATAATATTACTGACTTTAGCTGTTCTTTCTAACGTTCTCTTTCAACCAACACCTATCTCTGAAGCATCAACATCTGATTTAACATATCCAAAGTTAGAGTACCTGGATAATCAAAGTATGTCTTTTATTGTTGAAGATGAATTTTATAACGAGGTAGATAAAAATATCTATCAAGAATATAAGAATGCTGCATTTAGTATACGTCAAAAACTCTCTTTTAAAGATGTTCCTGATGCAGAATTCACTTTCAACCAAAAGACAAATTTTATAAGTGAAAAAATGAATCTTAAACATCAGACTGATGTTCATCCCAACCGACAAGTATATTTTATGGCATCTTTTCAACAAAATGAAAAAGAAGAATGGCATAAATATGTAGTGATTGACGCCGAAACCAAAAAGGTACTGCTTGGTGGAAATCATTATCATTTGTACAAAAATCCTTACAAATAAACAAACTAAACCACCATCGGACTTGGTGGTTTTAATATTGATTTTTTTAATCATCATTTAATATCTCTTATTGAACTAACCTGCCCCGTTAGTTAAAGAAGTTGAGATAAAATAGCAGGTTAATTTGTCGACTTATTATGTACCCCTTTATTTCCAAACTTCCTAATATAGAAAAAAGTAAAAGTAAGAACTGCACCCATAATCATCCCGATTACTGTTAAGTTTATTCCTGTCCCCGTGTTAGTACCATCTGCACGAAAAGATGCATTAGCATATATCGAGACGCAAACGATAATGAAACCAATCCATTCAAAAATCTTAGTTCTCATCACTCAACCCCCCCGTTATTAATAAATTATAACATAATTTACCAATTAGAAACCAACCCCCTTATTGAGGGTTATAAATCAATTGTAGCCCAAAAATATCAGGCAATAAGAAGATTAAAAATAGCCCTGTAAACGAGAAGGTTATAAATCTTTTTCTATCTAAACCAACTCTTAATTCCCAAAGTCCCAGACAAACTAAATACAAACCTAACAGTGTACTAATCATTGGTAAGATTAAGATATTAATATCCACTCCATTTCCCCCTTGATATAAAGCACTCCTTAAAACACCTTCCCCTTTTGTTCGAAAATTTACATATATTAACTTATTCAACGGCGTTCCAAAAAAGCCTTCTTATTGAACTTACCTGCTCCGTTAGTTTAAGTACATTTTTTCACAATCTTTATAGTGAAATTAACATAAATATCCAACAAAAAATCACCTCAATTCTAAGAAACGATAGAGGTGAGATAATTTTAATCAAACTTTATTAATAAATGATCAAACTTTTTTAGAAATTATCGGACTTTGTTTTAAATTATCAAACTTTATTTCAAAGCTACTGCCGCAATGGAAATCAACATTTACTTGCATAGGCTCTTTTTCAATAGTATACATTTATATTCACTCATTTTTTTGTTTGTCTACAGTCTGAAATGACTGCCCATTAAAGGCAGTCATTTTTGAATCCATAGCAAGATTTTCTTTGAGTTAATTATTTTCATGAAGTTCTCATCTATCTTATCTTGATTTATTTTTCCATCCGTATTTATCATAACAACGTAATAATCTGAAAAGTCCACCTTTTTCTTCTATTTTATTACAAGTGGTAATGGAAACTTTATAAGTAGCTACGTTTCTTTTCACAAAAAATTAATATGTACTATATACATATTGGTCTTTCGGATCTGTTGTTTTTTTTCAACCTTTTACAGTTAACACAGGGATTGTTGATATAAAAGGCTGATAATAGACGACGAAAGCGTTCCTTTAACATGTATCCATCCGTAATCTTCAATTTTCATATCCTCAAGAAATTCACCTAACATCCCGAAAACACCTAAATCTGCTACACAATATATGATACCGAATCGAAGAACAAACAGTTGCCTAAAGCGGACACTATCTTCTTAAAGCGTCTAACAAGCATGTTTTACTTCGAAGTGGCATCTTCTATAATCCAATCCACAGCACTTATTAAGTCCGGGAAAACAGCATCTGCTAGCGGATCACTCTTACCCAAGAATACTCCCTTTGTCCCTGCCTTTTTCCCTGCAATAATATCTGTATCGGTGTCTCCCACCATGTAGGATTGAATTAAATCAATATCATACTTTTTACTGAGATCTATAATTAATTTGCTATTTGGCTTACGACAGGCACAGCCCGATTTTGGTTTATGAGGACAATAAGCCACGTCATGAATAACGGCCCCTTCCTTCTTTAATTCAGAAATCATATGGTCATGTATTTTATTGAGCTCAGTTTCCTTCATGAATCCCAATCCAACACCGCCTTGATTAGTTACTACAAATATGAAATCAAAGAAAGGATTCAATTTTTTAATGGCTTCTGGAACACCAGGTAAGAAGTATAGCTCATGTGGCTTATTTACAAATTTAACTCTATCCGTTAGCACTTCATTAATAACTCCGTCACGATCCAAAAATATAGCCTTCTTCATTAAAATCACACCTTTACATGTATTAAACCTCGTTCAATAAAGACAGGCTTATGCGTATTTGAGGTATATCTTCAAAATTACGACCAACACTTTTTTGATGAACTGCTTTTTCAATCTTCTATTTTATTACCTTCCATTAATTTTGCGAATTGTTTCATTTCTGGATTCAGTTTAGGAATGAAATTGCTATTAAGTTTGAAATATACATTGTCTATAGAAAAACCGAGAATATACTGTCTTTGCAGTTTTTCCTCGGTTTGTTCTCTTTAAACTTTACAATTTTCAATGAAAATATCCATGCCTTTTTTGTATTACATCAATTATATATCGCGAGACTTGTTCCTGACTTTTATTGCAACTCATAACTACAATCACAGCCAGTAAGGCTACCGCAACAATTGTTTCGATTACTGCAAACTTCATATTGGAATTCTTTAAGTTCAACACTGCTATATACTTTAATTAGAAAACTACACTGTTCATTAACCCTAAATACATGGAAATCATACATAAAATGCTCATACTAAAGGCTATAAGAGGCGAGAACTTTTTCACCGTCGCAAACCAAGCAAAGGATAAGAAACAGATGGATAGTCCAAAAAAGAGAATGCCTAACATGTTTAAATCCATGGAAGCATCGATGGGTAAAGAAATAGATTCGGAGTAAACTGTACTAAATAATCTCGCCATTCCATTACTGGCAGCTACTGAGTCAATGTCATGTGGTGCTTCTTGTTGTGCAAGGACAGCTGTCGCCGAGAAAATTAATAGTAGAGTAAAACTCTCCGCTTTAACCCAATTACGTGGATTAATAGTTGAGTCCTTTTGAATTTTTCGCTTCATCCAAATTCCGTTGATAATTGCAAAAAAGATTATGGGAATAAGTATTAAGTGCTTAATAAGCAAAGATTGTCCATATGGGAGAATCCAAGTATCTGCATAATTGTTCAAATCAATAACTAAAGTCATCAGAAAGTACCCTGACGCAGCTACTACCAATAAGCAGCTTATGGCTACGGGCGTAAACCATTTTAAAAATGTTAACCAGTTTGCAGAATTCACCGAAAACCAGCTGACTACTATCAATATGCCGACCCAAATTGTTACCGCTAGGAAATGGATGCAATGCGCTACAAATCCACTCCACTCGTTCAGAGAGGCTGAATGACTCGCCCATCCCAACGCTAAGAGAAGAACAAAGGTGAAGGACAATGAAATGACCGTGTGAATTTTTTTAGTGAAAATCGAGAAGATGGAAACATACAGATAAAATGCAATTGATACAAACAGCGTAAATGACCATGCTTGCCCGACTTCAAATGTAGAAATTACATTTTGTATGGTTACCCATAACCCAATGTCCTCGTAAAGAAAGAGTACGAGTCGTATTACCGGAAAGAGGGAAAAGATCACAATTCCTAAAATAGAAATCTGAATCCATCGTTTTCGAATGGTTATTTCCGGTTTTCTACTACCGGGTATAAGTGACAAGATGAGTGAACCCGTTATCAGTGAAAAACACAAATATAATAGCGTCTCAGATAAATAAATTAAAATCATTTACTTTCTTCCTTTCTCAACAACCAAAAAGTTGTGCAAATTGCTATCAATACCAATAACAAAGCCGCGCTAATCATTATGTTATTTGAGTCTTTCGCCTCTTTAACTAATTTTTGATCATTAACGTCACTAGGGGGAGAAATAATCTCTTCAGGGCTCTGTTGATTGGGAACTTCAGAATCTGTTTCCTTCGGGAGCTCCACTCTAAATGAGAAGGTATTTTCAATTGGGTGCCCATCTGCCCCGATTATTTTCCAGTTAACAGTGAACTCTCCTTCTTCTAAAGGTTCCGAAAACCTACCGATCATTTCATTCTGTTTTATTAAGAGTTCTTCAATATGTACCTCTCCCCCATCTTCATTGATTACTTTAAGAATACTTGTATTCTCAACTGTTGTGTTAAACAGTAAGGTTATGCTTGATAATTCTTCTTTAACGACCTCTCCATTTGCAGGGGTAGAACTTGAAAGTCCAGAATGTCCCAAAGCAGAAGGACTAAATATAAAAAGAAATAATAATGTTAAGATGATTAATTTTTTCAACTCTAATTCCTCCTAATGTCTCTTTCCATGATTGTAACAAGAAAAATTTCATATTCAAACAAACATTTGAATATCATTATTGACAATTTACTGTCCCTTGCATACACTAGCAGTAACAATCAAACAGATATTTGAATGAGGTGGGTATAATGACTAAATTAGTGAAAACAAGTCCAAAAGATATATGTGAAACGACTTGTTTTGATACAGACGTAATAAAGCGAGTTAAACCTAGAATTGAAGAAATCAACAATGTCGAGTTAATATTTAAAGCACTTTCTGATGCAACAAGATTAAAAATCACGTATGCATTGACTATTGAAAAAGAACTGTGTGTTTGCGACGTGGCAAATATTATTGGAACTTCGACAGCTACTGCCTCTCATCATTTACGCTATTTACGTGATATGGGATTAGCTAAATATCGAAAAGAAGGAAAACTCGTTTTTTATTCAGTTGTCGACAATCACGTCCTACAGTTGGTTCGTATTGCACTTGATCATTCGAAAGAAGGTTGGAACAAATGAGTGAAGACAAAAATGTATACAGATTGCAGGGACTATCTTGTACAAATTGTGCTGCCAAGTTTGAAAAGAACCTACGGGATATCGAAACGGTCAACGATGTACAGTTAAACTTTGGTGCCTCAAAACTGACTGTTCTCGGGAATGCTTCGATAGAAGAATTAGAAAAAGCAGGTGCATTTGATGGTATTAAAGTAGTTCCGGCAAACCAGAAAGTACAAGAGAAAAGAGAGTCGATCTGGAAAAAAAGAGAGAATCAAAGGACGTTTATTTCTGCGTTACTCCTTCTTCTGGGATACATATCTTCAGTAATATATGATGAAGAGAGTAATCAAACCATCTTTATTTTCGGATTATCAATCTTAATTGGTGGCTACAATCTCATTAAAGTAGGTTTGGTCAATTTAACAAAACTTCAATTTGATATGAAAACATTGATGACCATTGCCGTGATTGGTGCAGCTATTATCGGTGAATGGGGAGAAGGAGCTGTCGTCGTCTTTCTCTTTGCGATAAGTGAGGCATTGGAAAGCTATTCGATGGATAAAGCACGACAATCTATTCGCACTCTAATGGATATTGCACCAAATACTGCGATTATCAAACGCGGAAAGAACGAGTTCGACGTGGCGGTTGAAGACATTCAAATTGGCGATGTCATGATTCTGAAGCCGGGTCAAAAAATTGCCATGGATGGAGAGGTCATTCTTGGCCAATCATCCATTAATCAAGCATCAATTACGGGAGAATCTGTTCCGGTTCACAAAATGATCGGAGACGAAGTATATGCAGGAACGTTGAATGAAGAAGGTTCATTAGAGGTTCGTGTAACAAAACGTGTAGAAGATACTACAATTGCCAAGATTATTCATTTGGTCGAAGAAGCTCAGGCTGAAAAAGCGCCATCTCAACAATTTGTTGATAAGTTTGCTAAATATTACACACCAGCCATTATGTTAATTTCATTATTAGTTGCTGTGTTCCCTCCCCTATTCCTCGGTGGAGATTGGAGTGAGTGGATTTATCGTGGCTTGGCAGTCTTGGTGGTTGGATGCCCGTGTGCTTTAGTAGTATCAACTCCAGTAGCCATTGTAACTGCCATTGGAAACGCCGCAAGAAATGGTGTGTTAATTAAAGGCGGTATCCATTTAGAAGAAGCCGGTCGCTTGAAGGTTGTTGCATTCGATAAAACTGGAACTCTGACAAAAGGAACACCTGAAGTAACGTCCGTTGTTTCCCTATCAGAAATGAACATTTCGGAAATTCTGCAGCTTTCAGCATCCATCGAAAAGTTTTCTCAACACCCACTTGCATCAGCCATCATGAAAGAAGCTGAAAAACAAAAAATCGAATTGGTACCGGTTGTGGATTTCCAATCGATCACAGGAAAAGGTGCCAAAGCGACGATTGATGACCAGGTTATCTATATTGGAAGTCCAAATTTATTTAGAGAAACTCACTCTATATTAAGCACAATTGAAGCCCAAGTTAAAGCTCTTCAAATGGACGGGAAGACGGTCATGTTACTGGGCACTGAATATGAACTCAAAGGACTCATTGCAGTAGCTGATCAAGTGAGAGAAAACAGCCTAAATGTCATCAAAAAACTTCACAAATTGGGTATTCAAAAGACTATTATGTTAACGGGCGATAATCAGGCAACAGGCAGTGCTATTGGTAAGCAACTGGAATTAACTGATGTCAGAGCTGAATTGATGCCACAAGACAAATTAAGTGTGATTAAATCACTCAGAGAAGAGCATGGTAAAGTTGCTATGGTTGGAGATGGAGTAAATGACGCTCCTGCTTTAGCAAGTGCAACTGTTGGAATCGCAATGGGAGGTGCTGGAACCGATACGGCGCTCGAAACAGCTGATATCGCTTTAATGGCCGATGATTTAGAGAAACTCCCATATACCATTGCATTAAGCAGAAAAACGTTGAACATCATCTACCAAAATGTTGCATTTGCCTTTGGGTTAAAAGTATTGGCCCTCGTGTTAATTATTCCGGGTTGGTTAACGTTATGGATGGCAATTTTTGCAGATATGGGTGCAACGTTAATTGTAGTACTCAATTCATTAAGACTGATCCGAACAAAATATTAAAATATTTGAGAAGATAAAAAGAGCCATTACCAATACCTTTTACTCAGGGGGTTATTGATAATGGCTCTATTACATTATGATGAATAAATATTTTCCCATTAATTTAGAGTGGCTCACTTCACATATAAACTATAAACTGTGTCACTTTTTTTCACGGTTAAATTGGTGAAAAGTAATAAGATTACATGTAAAGTAAGATCGACTTAACCAAAAGCGATAAATTCACAGCCAACAGAATTCTTTCTGAGGGCTTTTCTTGTTTACTGGGTGAAATATGAAATGGTAATTAGACTTTTAGTGAAAAGTGTGTTCTTACGTAACTAATTTATCTAACATTTTTTGTTGTCGTTTAATCACAAATTTAGACAATGTGATACTGCTTTCATATAACAGGAGTAAAGGAATAATCACAAGAATATCTGACAAGAAATCTGGTGGTGTAATCAATACGGAAGTAACAATCAACACAAAATAAGCATACTTTCTTATTTTTTGTAAAACATACGGATTAATTATTCCTAAACTTGTTAAAAACATTATCACGACTGGCAGTTCAAATAGAAACCCAAAAGGTAAAGTCATATTCAACAAAAACCGGAAATATTTTTCTGTTGTGAAAAAAGTAGTAAACATGTCATTGGACAATGACATTAAAAAACTCATCACTAGAGGAAATAAAATAAAGTACCCAAAACTGATACCTATTATAAATAGAATAAATAGTGCCGGTACATACGCAAGCGACACTTTACGCTCCTTCTCTGTCAAACCTGGACTAATATATCGCCAAACTTGATGTGCAGCAGCAGGCATAGTAGCAGCTAACGCGACAACACTTGAAATCATTAAATAAACCATCAATATATCGCTTGGACCCAATAAAGCTAGCTTAAATGGCAAGTCTTTGACCAGCAAGTGATATATATCCTGAACGTAAATGAAGGCCAGCACAAAAAACAGTAGAAAAATTCCTAGAGTAATCATAATTGCCTTGCGTAATTCTTCTAAATGTTGAACAACATTCATGCTTTGACCTTTCATCTACAATCCTCCTTAAACGTACTTCATTATCTAATATTTACTCTTTATTTACTTGTTCTTTGGGAGTCGCGCTTTTTTCTTCTGATAAAAGATCCTTAGTTGAATTCTTGAACTCTCTTAATGTGGAACCGAAAGCTTTTCCGATTTCAGGCAATTTAGATGGTCCGAAAATGATAAGAGCAATAACCAATACCAAAATCAATCCTGGAATTCCTATATTTTGCATCATGATTTCCTCCTATTAATTGTTATGTTTTGAATAGCTGTATCTAAGCAAGGTAAAGGTACTCAAAGATAATCATTCACTTCAATATTCTTTCCGAGCATTTTTAAGCCATGATTTATTTTCGCAATGGTTGAAAATCTAGGTGAGTAGTTTTGGTTGTTACATAATTTTTTAATGGTTGCATAACCGATGTTTGATGCTTTTTCTAACGAATAAATATTTATATCTTCTTGTTTATCGAGCCAAGCACCAAAATTACTCCTGTTATTATTAAGGTCCTTTTGCAACGTCTTCACCTCAGAAAAATTTAATATTTAACGAAAAAGGCTGTAAGATACATGATTAGCAGACCGATTGTGAAACCACTGAAGTTTAACCAAGAAACAGTAGGTTCCAAATGTTTCTTATGATCGTTAATTAACATTTTAGTGATGACATAAATTACTTGTAAGATGGCACCTGCACCAATCCCTAAGAACAATGCGCCGAGAATCGGAGAGAAAATGAAGCCACCAACCCAGGTACCAATAATTGCTGGAGCACCTGCTATTACGCCTAATAATACAAAGTCTCTTATTCTAGGTTTAATCTTCAACAAGGGAGCTGCTATTCCTATACCTTCAGTAATGTTATGAAGAGTAAAGCCAATGACTAAGAATGTGCCTAGTGCAGCTTCGCCAAGAGAGAACGAAGTACCGATAGCCAGCCCTTCCCCAAAGTTATGGAGCCCGATTCCGACAGCCATTAATAAAGCGATATTAAAAGGAGAAGAAACTTTCAATGCTTGTTTTTTCTGTGAATACTGGTCAAATCCAATTAATAATAAGAAAGTAAGAACTGCACCTAGCACTACCACCATAGTACCTTGCAAGACTGCAGGCGCTTCAGCACCCATTTCAAAGCCATCAGCCAATGTACCAATAAATAAGAATAGAAGTAACCCAACGGTAAGAGCAAGAATAGCGTTAATCCATTTTCGTGAGAAACGTTTCATGAATGGATACCACAATAAACCTAATGTAATGGGTACGATACCAACATAAAACCCTATAAACCCGTAATTAAGAAAATTGCTCCAGCTTCTTTCTGGAGTGAGTGTCGCAGCTGCAATTTCACCTTCTGTAATAATTCCATTTTCAGTAATTATCTTAATTACATGTGGATCGCCTTGCACCCAAGGGTAATTAATCGTAATTTCCCCTTCTTCAAATCGTTTTAATGTTTCTGATGGAGAGACACCAAAATTCCATATCGAATCATTCACTATTACTTGAGATATCGTTAGGGGCTCTGGCCCAGTATTACTGATTGATATTTCAAACCCACTGTATGTTGTGTTAATTCGTTCAATATTTAGTACTTCGATTGGGGCGGCAGGGTCTTTCTCAATACCAGCACCATTGATCATCACCCAAGCAACTACTGCCACAAGTAACAATAGGGGTACTAATCCCGATATAATCCATTTAACTTTCATCTATTAACCCTCCTTTACTCTACTTCGAAAAATCCCATCCAGCCTAACTCAGCGAACTCACTTACATGAGCATGAAACATATATTTCCCTTTATACGGAAAACGCACTTCCAGAATCCCTCGCTCACCCTGACATTGCATAATTGTATCTGTAAACTGTGAAGGGTTATCATTTCGACCTGTTGGATAATACGTAAAGTAATTAGCATGCAAGTGGAAAGAATTTAATAAGTCGAATTCAGTTAAATTACTTAAGTATATTCGGACAAGTTGATCTTTCTTGATTTTAATCGGATGGTTCATAAATGCATTCGCATATCCATTCACCGTATAAAATTCGTTTTCGCCGTCTAAATCCAAATCAAATCCATTCATGACCATGTTCAATTCTAACGCCGGTTCTCTTGGCTTTTTTGGATCGATAATAAAATTACCATATAACCCTTTATGAATATGTCGAGCTAAAGGCATGACATGGCAATGGTAAATTTGTAATCCATATGGTTTTGCTTCAAATTCATACGTGAATGTCTGTCCGGGATATATAGACTCCAATCCATCCATTTCTGGTGGGTGAATTCCATGAAAATGAATCGAGTGAGGATGACTGCCTTTATTAATAAAGTTGAAACGTAAAAGATCACCCTCTGTACAACGAAACGTCGGTCCAGGAATCGTTCCGTTATACGTCCAACCAGGAAATTTTATCCCTTTTGCAATTTCTATTTCTTTATCAATAGCTTCAACTTCATAAACACGTAACGTTTGCCCATTTGGTAGCACACTCACTGTGCCATAATCAAACGTTGTAAGTGCTTTTTCAGCCATCTTATAGCCTTCGCTTTTTGAAACATCCGTCATTGTATTACTGTGATTCATGTTGCCGTGCTTATTACCACTGTGTGTAGCTGCTTTAATGACGGGATTTAATCCAGTCATTGTACTTAACAAATAACTGCCTGCTACCCCAATGACCCCGGCAGATCCCAACTTTAAGATGTCGCGTCTAGAAACGTTGTTTTCTTCGCTCATTGTTTGACCCTCCTCAAAAAAGTTTCCCTTAGGAAAGTTTATTGTTATTACACATACTTTATTCCTGAAGTAATCTTTTTGTCAATGACTATTTTTTTTTATTAAATAAAAAAATGTTTTATGATTGCAAGGTTGTTATTTTGTTATATTCTTGAGCAGAAGAAAAAGCACCCAACTTAATTAAGAGTGAAACTTGTCCTATTTTTTAACCTCCAATAATTTGGATTGTTAGTTTGAAGATACTGTTATCAATTCAGTCGGATTTATTGGATGCCAAACCCACGAGAGCTCTTAGTCCAATTTACCTTGTAGAAATCGAGTCGCATAAAAATAAAAAAGCACTGCAATTTGAATTGCAGTGCTTTTTGTTGTTATTTGATTAACGTTTTAATATGTTAGTTCTTCTTTTGTACATCAATACGGAACACGGTACCCTTTTTGGGGGACCTTTTTTTGTCTATTTAAGACATATTTTTCGCGTAGAAGATTTCATCCATTTCTTTTTTCAGTTTCTTCGTAATCTCAATCTTTTCTTCTTCAGATAACTCATCTTCCTTGTACCCGAATAAGTAATTGTTAAGGTCGAATTTCTTCAGTTTACATTTTGTATGGAAAATGTTTTCCTGATAGACATTCACATCGATCATTTGGAAAACGTCCTGAACGCTTTTAGGAATGAAATTTTGAATGGAATTGATGTCATGGTCTATGAAAAGTTTATGACCTTTCACGTCTCTCGTAAAGCCACGCACGCGGTAATCCATGACCATTACGTCTGTTTCAAAAGAGTGAATCAAATAGTTCAGAGCTTTAAGAGGAGAAATCTCTCCACATGTTGAAATATCGATATCTGCACGGAATGTACTGATTCCTTCGTCAGGATGGTACTCAGGATATGTGTGAACCGTTATATGACTTTTGTCCAAATGACCTACTACTGTATCAGGAAACGGCCCAGGAGATTGCTTGAATGATTCCAATGGTGATTCATCGACCGGTCCTTCAGAAACAAGAATCGTCACACTCGCACCTTGAGGCTCATAATCTTGTTGCGCAATATTTAAAATGGTTGCCTCAATCATATCTGACACGTTGGTCAAGATGTTCGTAAGACGCTCTGCATTATATTGTTCGTCAATATAGTTGATATAAGCCTCGCGCTCTTCCTTAGTTCTTGTGTAGCATATATCGTACATGTTAAAACTTAATGTTTTGGTTAGATTGTTAAAACCATGTAATTTAATTCTTTCATTTGGCGTTAAACTCATATTATGTAATCCCCTTCTCAACTAAATTTTAGACAAATTTTGCACAGTAATTAAAAATTTTTTTGTGAAAAAAGCCATATTTTTCACATGCTATATTTTTAAAGAATTCATTATTGTGAAACATACAGTCAATTATATCACTTTTTACAAAATGGCAAATTCAATCATTTTATATTCTTTAAGTCACGGCATAATAGTATAGAAAACGTGAAAAACTTTCCCATTTACTTAAGTGTAAGTTTTTTAATAAGGCACAATATATGAACTAAGAGGTGATTGTATGGTTAAACTTATTCATATGTTAGTGATATTCTGTTTTTTATCTCCTTCTATATCGAATGCGACACCAACTGATTCTACAGTTAAAGTCGCCTACATTAAGGACGGCTTTTTGTGGATAAACGATAAAGGTTTAGACAAAAAAGTGACAGATCAAAAATCAAATTATCCTTATCCCCCACAATGGTCTTTTGATGGTAAAATGCTTCTTTATCAAAAAGAAGTACGGGCTACCATTAATGAAAGTCAAGGTACTGAAAATGAATTGTGGGTCTATGATTTACAAACCAAAAAGCACCGTAAAATTTTTTATGATGGACACGATCCAAAATGGTCGCCAACAGAAAATATTGTGGCTTTTCAAAGTGGCGGTGTTTTAAATATATCTGACTTAACCAGTTTTTATAATATCGCTCTAGGAGTCGACGCTTATGAATGGCAGCCGAATGGAAAGGGCTTTATCGCATCATCAAGTGCTTCCTTGAGGCCAGATGGATGGACACATCCAATCCTCTATACCATTTCATTAAAGGGTGGTTATCAAAACATCAGCGACTTAACAAAACACGTGAAAAAATTTTTAGTTATTCCAAAAGAACTTAAGAAAAATGATGTAAAAATCCCTTCAATCAATGCCCAATCGTTTGCTTATTCACCAAATAACAAATGGATATCTTTTATTGTGTCACCAACTGCTTCCTTTTCTATGGACAGTGATATGCTTTGTGTAATTTCTGCAGAAGGGAAAGAATTCACCGTACTCGATGAGGTAATCCTCGAGTTCCAGTCGAAGTGGTCATTTAAGGACAGTTTACTCGGTTATATCGCAGGCGGAGGACGAATCGTATTTGGTTTCAAAGATAAAGATTTAAAAGTAACTGAACTCCCTGCATACCATACTTTGACCCTTACTCCCAAAAACTATGCAGACATGGGATTTACATGGGTCAACGACCGTTCTCTTATCGTATCCAGAGTAAAAGAAACTGACTGGTCAAATGACCCTAAAAAACGACCCAAACCAACATTATATTTTGTAACTCTAGACAGTCAGAAACAAATCCAAATAACAATGCCTTCTAAAGATCAAGGAGATTATAACCCACAATTCCTGCCCTTGATAAACAAAATCACTTGGGTAAGACAAATCGATATCGCTTCTACCAAAGGGGATTTGTGGGTAGCCGAACCGAATGGGGAAAATGCACAAATATGGATACAAGATATCGGACCGTACTCCTTTTATCCTTCAAAATGATGGTTAGCTTAACAAAGTGAAAGCCAACTCTGGAAACATAAAAAAACCATCCATGCGGATGGTTTTTTTAATTATTTTATTAATATAGATTTCTTTAATTGATCCAATCTTGCTACTTCTTCTTCCATTACATGAAGTCGTCTATGAATGCGATAAAAAATAGGTACGATTAATAACCACCACATAAATTCACTTCCTTCCTATAAATCTAAAGGTATCAATCCATCCCGCCACCAGTATAGTTGTTGTTATCACCCATCCGGTAATTCGAATCATCCCCTGGCTTTGCATGTGGGTGTGTTAATCGAAGTGGATAATTATTGATTTTCTTTCTTTTCCAGTCAATGTAAACGCCCATGCCGAAAAGCAAACCTAATATAACTCCAAAAAACCAACCCAATTTAATCCCTTCCCTTCATTTTTGGAAAAATAAATACAAATCCATACTGCTTCTATTTTCAACCGCTGTGATGCAGTACAAATTTAAAATACATTTAAGTTTGCAGGATTGTTGAATAGGGATGAAGAATATTATAGTGACAATTACAAATATTAGGAGGTGCTTCATGGATGCTTTTACGTTAACAGGGTTATTCATTGCCTTTGCCAGTTATCTATTTATTACCCAATTTTACTTTAAAAAAAGACTGAATATAAAAAGCAAATGGAGAGGAATGATTTCTCAAGATAGAAACCGTTATATACTTGCTTTCGAGTTTGTTATTTGTTTTTTATTTTTTGCAAGTATGATGAGCTTGGCTGAGAAGACATCCAATCAAACAAATTTAGGATTAATTTTGACTACTCCCATGTTTGCTCTGTTTTTTTTACTGGGGATAACTCGCGGATTTGAGGAATGGCTTTTACATCGGGAAGAAAAGGCTTACTATTATGAATGGTTAGGTTCAATTTTGATTTTAGTAATATTTTTAATTATCTTCATAGGACAACAAGCATAATCTAAGACCTACTATGTGTATTTTATATAAAACACAGTAAGAAAAGAACAGTAATTAATTTTTTTATTCTGAATGAATTGACATCAAAAAAAACAAACACCGGAGCGAGACCCCAGTGTTTGTAAAATCCAAGTTTAAACCTTCGTATCAAGCCTCATCACATAAAACCCGCTCCATGCAAAAACGATTGATGCCAGATAAAAGATACTGCCAATCGTCAGAAAATCGACTAAATAGCCTGTTCCAATCACGGCAACGGCAGCTCCTATAGAGGTCCAAACATGATAACGACCGATTTCCTTCCCAGCCGTTTCTTTTTGAACGGTACGTGCCAGAATCGTTTTTTCAGAGTTTTTTTGGACGGCACCTAGTAAACCCATGATTATTTGAAGTACGTAGATATGCCAGATTTCAAAAGCCAATGGGAACACCAGCAAAATCAATGCCATCCCCCATGAATAAATCATTAAAAGAATTTTGTCTCCTGCTTTGTCAGCGAATTTCCCTATTACAGGATAACTTAGCGCAGCAGTTAATGCGAAAAGCCCATAAGCCCATCCGAACTGGACGTAGCTGTTCCCCACATTTTTTAGCAGCAATATATAAAACGGAAAAATCATGCTTGCTGCCATTCCAACTGTACCTTGATAAAGTATAAATTTTCTTGCATTCATTTGTGATACTCCTCATAGAAAAGATTCATGAAGCGCTCTTCTGGATCGTATTTTTCTTTCATCTCGAAGAATTCATTTGTTCTCGGATATGCTTTTTCCAGCTGTTTCCTGGTCGGATAGTGATAATAAGGCAAATAATAGCTCCCATCATGGTCCAGCGTTACATCAATCATTTTTCTGATGATTTGACCTGTGGATTCTATACTCTCTTCACTCTTGCCTTGATTAATAAGAATCACGAGTGCAAACATGTCATCTTTTGTGTAAGACATGACAGATTCTTCATTTTGCCCCACGTAGCGCACTGTGATGTTCAATAAGTTTATCTCTTTTTCATCTTTCAGCAATTTTCTCAAATCATCGATATACGAAGAATACTGATCAATCGGAACAAAATATTCCTGTAGCACTTCTGTGTTTGTAGCATTATCATAATCCATAAAAGTTGTCTCAGACCGCATAACATTATTTCTGGACATATATGAATGCTCCAACCGGTCATTATATCCTTCTTGGATATTCCAGAACGTATTTTTACCCCAACCACTCAGACGCGAAAGACCAAGGAAAAATTTAGGGATGGCAATGATACTTTCCCGTTTCAACGAAGTGTAATCTTCTAAATTTGATTGATCAGAAGCAGTAGAAAAATCAGTTACATACATATCCGTTAAAAAGCTATCTGGTGCTACTGAGATTCTGGCAAGATGCATTTTTACATCATCATTTTGCAAAACATTTTTTGTGAAATACGATGTGTATTCATCGTAAGAAATTGATTCTGTATGTACTTGATAAAGTTCGTCTTCTGTCAATTCCAAGGTCACATCTAAGATAACTCCGAAAAGCCCGTAGCCACCGATTACTAGTTTAAACAACTCTGCATTTTCATTCCGGCTCACATTGATTATTTGTCCTTCAGCATTAAGTAACCGAAATGATTCTATCGTTTCAATCAGCGTATGATGGCGGATATCACGGCCATGAACATTCACGCTCATTGACCCCCCAACAGTGAAAATGTTTTGCGATTGACTGACTTTTAAAGCTAGACCGTACGGATTTATGTAAGATTGAATATCAGCCCATGTCACGCCACTTTGTACTGTAATGAGCTTATTTTTTTCATCCAGGTTGAGAATTTTATTATATTGCTTCATGTCGAGCATTATCCCCCCTGGATAAAGGGTTTGACCACCTTGACTGTGTTGCATACCTGCTATCGAAATCTTCTCGTCCTTCAGATCCGCGTTACGAACAATACTTTGGATTTCATCTTCACTATCGGTTGATTTCACGGACTTCATTTTGACAGGTAACAGACGTCCTCTGTCTTCTTGTGTCAGATTGACTTGTTGAGACTGATACATGGTAAAGGAAGAAGCCAATACTACCGCATATATTACGATTGCTAAATATCGAATTTTGATCATTCTTAACCTCCAAAGGTCTATAAAAAGAAATAGGCTGCCTAAGCAACCATGATAGTGAACTATACATTTATCTCTATTTTCCTCTTCCTGACAACATATTGAAAGCTATTTCTTCCCCATCAATTGAAAAATTCCAACCAACTTGGATAATCATACTGCCCATTCGAAATTTGAAAGAATTTCCCCATGAATCCTAAGTGAACTATTCCATGTTCATAAGGCAATGCTTGCACCGAATAAGTGGAAAATAGATAAAAGTTTATTCTTTCTAATTCTATATCTTCTGAAATCTTAATACCGGTCGTTTCTTCACTGAATTCCTGGTATTCTTGATTACTTGGATTGGATATGAAAGAAATGACTAGTAGAGACAATACAAGTAGCAAGGCGATGCGTATCGTTCTTGTCATTCACTTTCACTCCCATCTCAACCATTCAATCTCATGGCACAAATGCGTTTGACGAATTCTTCCTTATGATTCGTGTATTCCAGAATGCCACTATTGCTCTCTTTTACATATTCCAATTTGAGTTGCTCATATTCTTTTCTAGTTGCTTCGTGCGAGTTTAAATAATCTCTGAAGAAAATTAAGTTATTCCATAGTTCTTTTTTATATTCAACCAAATGGATAAAATGCGTTTTCATATCATATGTGTCATCTGTAAATTTCGCAAAAACCACTTCTGATGGTCGTTCCACACCTAATCTTAAAAAGCCTGCTTTTTTAAGACCTTCTGAAAATGATTTATCGATTTGTTTTATTTCATCAAGACCAACGACAATATCCACTATTGGTTTTGCCATTAGCCCTTTAATGGATGTACTGCCGATGTGTTCAATCCTGCTACTTTCAAGCTTGGTGTGATTTTGTATTTCATGTTTTGTCTTAAGAAATTCCGTATCCCATTCATTTGAATGAGGTGCTAATATGATCTCATCTTTTTTCAATCCCAGTTTCAAATCCATACTCCCCCTCTTTTCTCATGATTACCAATGTGTTATGGAGCTAGGGTTCTATCCGTTGTATTTAATAAATATTCTTTCAGAATCTGAGTCTGTTCCTGCTCCAAATTTCCAAAACCTTCACTTTCGTTCTCACTGATAATCGTCGCCGTCTCATCGGCATTGAACCAAATGCTGTAGTAATCCAAACGTTCTGGTAGATTCTTATCAGTTTCCCGAAACAATGTTACTTTGACGACTTCCTCACGAGACATAGATGGCATCGTATTCGGGTCCCACTTAATTTCTTTGAACGCTTGATCGATATCAGTCAAACTTTGTTCATCAATAATCATCCAGGTTCCTTCAGTATTTTCCTCAGAGTTGACGATATCATAATAGACTCTGGTTAATGTAGGCGAACCTTCATTACTACAGCCAACAACACTAAACAAAATGAATGACAAAACGAAAAATCCTATTAGACTCTTCTTGATAATCATCTCTCCTTTAATTGCATTTATTGTACATAACGGATTTCCAAGAAACAGGTTCCAAAAAGTGAGGTGCGGTTATGAAGAACATTTTGACAATAGAAATATTACTACAATGACCACAGGCACCATCATGATTGTTGACCAACAACCTCCTTTAGATAGAGCCCCTAAATCACCAACCATGGATCGGTTAACAGCGTCTGCAAAATCAATCATGGGTCTACGATGTGGTTCCTTGTTCGATTTACTCTCATTTTCCAACTCATGATTCCCCCATACAGAAAATTTTGTTTATTCTAAATAACAAGACAAGTAGATGATATCATAGTTTTTTTGCATTTTATGGAAATGTATGAGCCGATACGATTACGTTTTAGCTCATTTGATTTTTCATATATAATAATATTATTGAAGTACCAGAGGAGAATGAAGAATGAATTCTACGAAAACTGTCATTGAAAAATTAGGCATACATAACTACTCCACCAAATTAATCTTAAATAAACCAGAAACAGTCCATGATTTTGAAGATTTACACTATGATACGACCATAAAGGATACTCGTTACCAGTTCGTATTTGTCTTCACTTTCACACTGGAAGATTTCACACAACAACTGAACACAATCATTGACAAGAATCTGATAGAAGACAATGGCTATCTGTATTTTGCATATCCCAAAAAGAAGAATCCGACCTATAAAGAATTTATTGAACGTGATCGATTGTATGAAGATTTATCAGTTGATGAAGATGGTTATGTTCGAAACAGTCAGCTGAAATTTTCGCGCATGGTCAGTCTGAATGAAACCTTTACAATTGTGGGATTGAAATCGTTGCCTAAGAAACCTAAAAAAACAGACAGCATAAAAAATAGCCAATGCGCCGATGACTATATTGAGTATGTAGAACACATCAAAGAATATTTGAGTCGCAATGAAGATTTACTGGAAGCTTATAATAAATTGACTTTCGGCTATCAAAAAGATTGGGCACGATATGTGTATAGTGCGAAGAAACTTGAAACTCAGGAAAAACGCTTACTTGAAATGGAAACCATTCTAGGGGAAGGCTTCAAATCCATGGATTTGTTTCGAAGAAAGAAAAAGTAAATGGTCTTACAAAAGAAAAATAAGCGTACCTGAATTCATTCAGATACGCTTATTTATTTTTGATTCTTTTCAATTCATCTTGCTTCCATTCATATTCTGCAAAATCTTCCGCTACAGTAATGGAAGGAAATACGGATAATCCTTGTTTTCGCAGTTCTTCTGCTTGGCTGGGTAAAAATCTGGCGCTGATATGTTGAACGATGAGATGTTTGGCTCCACTTTCTTTCGCAACTTGTGCTGCCTGTGTAATTGTTGAATGGCCATAAGGTTTCGCAAGTTCCTCTGTACCTGCATCAAATGTCGCTTCATGGACGACAATATCAACGTCCCTGCTTAATTCAATTGACGCCTGGCAATAACGCGTATCTCCGAGAATACTTATAGAGAATCCATTTACCGGTCCAGCTGTTACATCTTGACTTAACACACTTTGACCATTTTCTAAAACTACATCCTGCCCTTTTTTTAGTTTTGCCAACAAAGGTCCTTTCGGTACTCCTAGTTGAATGGCCTTTTCAATCAGTAATTGTGGTGGTAAAGGTTTTTGAATGACTCGATAGCCAAAACAAGGAATAACATGTTGCAACAATTTAGCCTCAACAGTAAATTGCTCATCTTCGAAAATTACGCCTTCTTCTATCTCAACAAAGTTCACTTTATATTGTAAAACGGTTCGCGATATACGAAGGGTCGTAGTAATCCACTCTTCAATACCGATAGGTCCATAAATGGTCAAAGGTTCTTTCCCGTCCATAAAAGAACGAGAACCCAGTAAGCCAGGCAAACCGAAAATATGGTCCCCATGCAAATGGGTAATGAATATTTTTTCAAGCTTTCTGGGCTTTAAGGTCGTGTGCAGCATTTGGTGCTGCGTCGCTTCACCACAATCAAACAACCAAAAAGTGCCTCTTTCCTGCATCAGTTTCAATACGAGTGCGCTTGTATTTCGTTGTTTGGAAGGCATGCCTGCGCCTGTGCCTAAAAATTGCAATTCCATATCAGGTGTTCTCCCTATCTTTGTGATCATCTAAAAAATCTTTACTGAAACTTGTCTTGGATTCATACGTCGGTTTCCTAGCTTGTGTATGTCCTCTTGTAATCATATCTTTGCCGAATTTTGATTGTAGAGATTCTACCAGCTTCAATATAGGCTCTTCTTTTGCATGTTCCTCAAAATTGTATATGGATAATTGTTCGGTGAAGTCTACACGGTCTACAACGTTACTGACAGTCACGCCAAGCAGTCTAATAGCTTGGCCATCCCAATTTTTCGTAAACAATGACCATGCCACTTCAAAAATCTTATCCTTTTCATAAAGCAGATTGCGAAACGATTGACTGCGTGATGAATTTCTCCAATCCGCATCCCTAATTTGAATGGACACGGTTGGACCGGCGAGTCGCTTTGCTTCCAAACGGTTTGCCACTCTCGAACTCAAGTTTTGAAAGACTTTTCGCAGTTCATGTAAATCGGTTTCGTCACTCGGCAATGTCGTGGAGTTTCCTACACTTTTTGTATCATAAACGGAATCTGGGTCGACAAACCGTTCATCTTGTCCATTAGCTCGATTTTTCAGTCGAATGCCATTCTTCCCAAGTGCTTCTTTCAATAAACCTTCTTCAGCGTTGGCAATATCGCCAATCGTTTTCAAACCGATACTGTTCAATTTTTTCGCAGTGCTTTCGCCTACCCCATGCATTTCCAATACTGGTAGTGGCCATAAAACTTTATCTATATCCCGCTTTCGCAGGACCGTAATCCCCATGGGTTTCTTCAAATTCGACGCCGTTTTTGCTAAAAATTTATTTGGCGCAATGCCAATCGAACAAGGCAAATCCAGCTCCTGTACTAACCTTGTCTGAATGTCCGCTGCAATTTGTAAGGGTGACATAGGGCTATCAATTTCTGTGACATCCATATAACCTTCATCTATCGATACTGGTTCTACTTGTTTTGTATACGTTCTTAATAAATCAAACATCGCTCGAGATGCAATTCGATAACGCTCGAAATTTGGAGGCAACAATGTTAGTTCGGGACATTTTCGCTTTGCTTCCCACACACTCATCGTTGTATAGACTCCACGGGCACGCGCCTCATATGAACAAGTTACGAGAATACCTCTTCGTTCTTTTGGATTTCCGGCAATGGCAATCGCTTTCCCTTTTAAAGTAGGATCATACGATTGCTCAACTGACGCATAAAAACTATTCATATCAATATGAAAAATAATACGAGATTTATTGCGTTTTATATCCATCATATCCTCATCGCCTCTTCATGTACTGAACATAATCATAACAAAAATCGAGACATCAGGTTAACCTGAAATCTCGACTTTAGCCATGTATTAAGCTTGTTTTGCGGAAACCTTAACAATTTCAACGAGTAAATCTGACAATTTCTCAAGTTCTTCTACAGGCATGCGTTCATTTTTCGTGTGAATCTCTTCATATCCAACAGACAAATTCACCGTAGGAATGCCGAAGCCTGCAATGATGTTTGCATCACTTCCGCCACCACTTGTTCCAAGGTTTGGTGTGCGTCCAATGTTCTTGACTGCTTGAATGGCTACTTGCGTCACATGTTCATCTTCATCAAAACGGAAGCCAGGATACATTAACTGAATATCGATTTCGGCTTTTCCACCCATTGCAGCAGAGGTCTCTTCAAATACCGTTTTCATATGCGCAGTTTGAATGTCCAATTTATCCGGCACAATCGAACGTGCTTCAGCTAGAATATTCACTTCATCGCATACGATATTCGTTGCACCGCCACCTTCAAAACGTCCGATATTGGCAGTCGTTTCTTCATCGATACGACCTAATGTCATTTTCGCTATTGATTTTGCAGCAATGTTAATGGCAGAAATTCCTTTTTCTGGTGCAACGCCTGCATGTGCAGTTTTGCCCAAAATCTTCGCTCCAATTTTTGCTTGGTAAGGGGCTGCCGTAACGATTCCACCGACTTTCCCATCTGAATCGACTGCAAATCCATATTTGGCAGTGATTAGAGAAGCATCTAATTGTTTTGCACCTGCAAGTCCACTTTCTTCACCAGCAGTAATAATGAATTGAATGTCCCCATGCTCAACTGATTCTTCTTTTAGGCGTTTAATCATGTCGAATAACGCCGCAATGCCTGCTTTATCATCTGCACCTAAAATCGTTGTGCCGTCGGAATAAATATAGCCGTCTTCGCGAAGTTCAGGTTTAATCCCTTTCCCGGGAACTACAGTATCCATATGAGTCGTGAAATATATTGTGTCCACATCTGCGAGAGTTCCTTTTAAAGTGGCGATTAAATTTCCAGCACCATGGCCACTTCGGGCAGCCGAGTCGTCTTCAATTACGTCAAAACCCAGGTCTTCCATTTTGCTTTTTAAGATAGGTGCAATTATTTGCTCATGTTTTGTTTCTGAATCTATTTGTACGAGTTCCAAAAACTCATCAATTAAACGTTGGTTTGTCATATTAAAACTCCTTTATAATGGGATATTGCCATGTTTTTTGGTAGGTCGGGTTTCTTTCTTATTACGCATCATATCTAGAGCCTGAATGAGTTTAATACGCGTTTCGCGTGGATCGATTACATCATCCACCATACCTCGTGCAGCAGCTACATAAGGGTTTGCAAATTTTTCGCGATATTCCTCGATTTTTGTCGCACGCGTTTGTTCAGGATTGTCGCTTTGCGCGATTTCCCGGGAAAAGATTACGTTTGCTGCCCCTTGTGGACCCATTACTGCAATTTCTGCGTTTGGCCAAGAGAACACCAGATCAGCACCGATGGATTTAGAGTTTAGTGCTACATATGCTCCACCATATGCTTTTCTTAAAATGACTGTCATCTTCGGAACAGTTGCTTCAGAATACGCATATAAAATCTTTGCCCCGTGACGAATGATTCCACCATGTTCTTGTTTAATTCCCGGGAAAAATCCGGTTACATCTTCAAACGTAATGATTGGAATATTGAATGAGTCACAGAATCGAATAAAACGTGCTGCTTTATCCGAAGAATTGATGTCGAGACCCCCAGCCATTACTTTCGGCTGGTTACACACCAAACCTACGACTTCCCCTTTAATACGAGCCAGACCAATTACAATATTACGTGCAAACTCTTTCTGTACTTCCATGAATGAATCCTGGTCCACCACTTGTTCGATAACTTTACGAATGTCGTAAGGACGAATTGCATCAAACGGTACAACATCCGTTAATTCAGGTCGATAATCATCCATTTGGTCAGCTTCCAGACGAGGTGGTTTCTCATCGTTATTTTGTGGCAAGAAACTTAGTAAATCTCTAACCTGCTGAAGTATTTCCTGCTCTGTTTCAGCACGGAAATGAGCATTTCCACTGATGGCATTATGTACTTTTGAACCGCCCAAGTCCTCAGAAGATATTTTTTCTCCTGTAACTGTTTCAATAACTTTTGGACCGGTAATAAACATTTGGCTTGTTTTATCGACCATAAAGACAAAATCCGTGATTGCTGGAGAATAGACTGCCCCACCGGCACATGGTCCCATAATGACCGAGATTTGCGGAATGACGCCTGAATAAATGGTATTACGATAGAAAATATGGCCATATCCATCAAGAGACACAACGCCCTCTTGAATACGTGCACCACCAGAATCATTTAACCCAATGAACGGTGCGCCATTTTTGGCTGCCAAGTCCATGACATTGGCAATTTTCATCGCATGCATCTCACCAAGTGCTCCGCCAAATACTGTGAAGTCCTGAGAGAATAAATAAATCGCACGACCATTTACTTTCCCGTATCCTGTAACGACTCCATCCCCTGGCCCTTTTTGAGTGTCCATGCCAAAGTCGACCGTACGGTGTTCAATGAATGGATTCAATTCAACGAACGTTCCTGGATCGACCAATAAATCGATGCGTTCACGTGCTGTCAATTTTCCTTTAGCGTGCTGTTTTTCAATTCTATCGTCTCCGCCGCCCAGTTCTATTTCACGCTTGCGATCGTATAAATCATTGATTTTTTCATAAATGTCCATGTATATTACCCCTTTAACCCGCTTTTATCACACAATTCATAAAGTACACCGAAAGAAGACTTTGGATGCAAGAAGGCAACTTGAGCACCACCCGCTCCAATCTTCGGCTGTTCATTTAATATTCGTACGCCTTTTTCACGAAGTTCAATCATGCGTTCGTCGATGCCCTCTACTCCAAAAGCAATGTGATGAATGCCTTCCCCTTTTTTTTCAATGAAAGAGTGAATGGCACTTTGTTCAGACATTGGCTCCAGTAACTCAAGTTTGACGTTACCTGCATCAATGAATGCCACACGTACTGATTCAGAAGCTACTTCTTCGATTTTCAAAACTGTTAAACCTAATGTTTCTGTATAATAAGGGATTGTTTCATCTAGACTTTTAACGGCGATGCCGATATGATCGACCTTTTTCAAAATAGCCACACCCTTCTGTTTTCTCCATCCTCTATTGTACCGATTTCTTTTTGAAAACTCTACCTCTTGAGAATTTTTTCAGTTTCTACTAAACTTAAGAATAGCTAGTTAAAGGAGTTGTCTCGCATGCGTAATGCTAATTTCCGCAAGTTTGTCATCTATTTAATGATCATCATGATGGCTTTATCAAGTATCTTGTTTGGATTAAGCTTGTTCTTTTAAAAAACAGCTTCGAAGGGAATCTTATTACTCCTTCGAAGCTGTCTTTTTTTTCATATTAAATCCAACAAAGCTACGTTTGATACGTAAATACTGTTCCATCTCTTCGATGAATTGATAAAGTGCCGCCATCGCCAGAAAGTTTTCATGATCTTTCGGAAGAGGCATCTTAGCAAAGTCTTCTTTAACCTCATCTAGCTTCGATATAAACTTATGAGCCGTATTTCCGGAATGTACGTGATTCGCCAATTCTTCCATAAAGTCAGCGACAATGTAACAATGAGAAATATTAACTGGCAACGCAGTTATTTTCGGTAAAACTCTCTCAATAATTTCGAACTGTTGTTCGCGCATATCGAAATATAGGTAATGCAGATTTTGTCTGCGGTTTAAATGGTTTTCGACATCCTGATAAGCAAGAGCTTTTCCTTTTTCAATCACTTCAGAGGCTTCAACAAGTTCTTTTCCATCCCAATCCGATTCTCCGTTTCGTAAATACGAAGTAATTTCATGAAAAATCTTCGAATACAAGGACTCGAGATCCAAACGATATTTTTTTAAATCCTTCTCGATTGAAGGCATATATAAGTTAACTAACAATGCCACACCAAATCCGACAATCATCAATTGAACTTCATTCCACAACAGTGACCATGACATATCTTTAGCATCAAATAAATGCAGGAGGATGACAACGCTAGAAACAAAGCCATCCTGAAATCTTAAGGATACAAGCGTTGGAATAAATAATATTAAAATAAGGCCGAAAACTAGTGGATGATACGCGATTCCTTCAAAAAATACGAAAGCGAACCCCACCCCGATGATGCTGGCAATGATACGTGAATAAACTGCACGTAGTGACTTCCGTTTAGTGGGTTGAATGCACAAAACGGTCAAAATGAAGGCGGAACTATAATAATCCAAATTCAAAAACATGGCAATAAGCATGGCTATACTCGCGCCAACTGCCGTTTTTAATGTCCGATAACCAATTTTAAATCGTCGGAAATTCATGAGTACACCAACTTTCGCAAGAAAAGTGAAAATCAACAATTCTTAACATGCATTTAGAGTAACCAAATATAATCTTCTAGCTATATACGTGAAGAGTGAGACCCACAAGTGTAGAGTCAATAAATAAAGAAGAAAAAAGAGCACCAACTAAGTGCTCTTCCTTTCCTTATAGCTCGTCACAATGTTCTTCAAACAGCGCTTGAATGTGTGTGATGACTGACATTGGGTCATGTCCTTCGATTTCGTGGCGACCGATATCAGCAACAGCTTGTCCATCTTTTAATAGAACAAATGAAGGTGAAGATGGCAAATGGTCATCCCCAAACAACATACGAGCTTGAGCAGTTGCTTCTTTATCTTGTCCTGCAAATACTGTTACTAAATGATTTGGTCGTTTGTCGTAATGTACTGCATTCGCTGCTGCAGGGCGAGCAATGCCGCCTGCACAACCACATACAGAGTTAATCATCACTAAAGACGTACCTGGACGGGAGAATGCTTGTTCAACATCTTCTGCAGAAGTCAATTGCTCATAACCACTTGCCTCCATCTCACCACGTGCCTGACGTACTATATCATTCATCAATATGTTAAAATCCATGTTCATTTGTAAAACTCCTCTCAAACTTCACCATTAATAATAGCAGGTCATTAATAGACACGCAAAATCTAGGTTTTGGACGTGTTTGTAAATAATTGCTCAACTGCCTGTGAAACGGTCAAATCACCTTGTAAAATTTCTTTTTCCAGCGATTTCACTTGCGATTTCGTCTGTGGGGTTCCATAAAATTCATCCATTAGACGATCTAAAATCATCGTACGAAACCACTCTTTTGTCTGTGACTGGCGGCGTTCATCAAAAACGCCTGATTCAGTCAACGTTTCTTTAAAAGAACCGATTACTTTCCAAACTTCGCGTATTCCCATTTTTTCAATAGAAGAGACAGGCATAGCTTTTGTCGTCCAGCCTAGACTGGCAGGTTGTAGGAAATGAAGAATTTGCTCATATTCGGCAACGGTCTTTTTCGACATTTTCAGATTGTCTCCATCCGCTTTATGCACAATCAGCAAATCGGCCAGTTCCATAATGCCTTTCTTCATTCCTTGAAGTTCGTCCCCCGCGCCTGTTAAAACGAGTAACATAAAGAAATCGACCATGCCGCGTACAATCGTTTCACTTTGCCCAACACCGACCGTTTCAATCAAGATAACATCGTAACCTGCAGCTTCACAAAGCAACATCGTTTCTCGCGTTTTTTTGTGAACGCCACCGAGTGTCCCTGCAGAAGGAGATGGTCGAATGAAAGCATTTTCGTGTCGAACGAGTTCTTCCATTCGAGTTTTATCCCCTAAAATACTGCCACCTGTAAGGCTTGAGCTCGGATCAATGGCGAGTACAGCCACTTTAAATCCAATGTCACACAAATATTTCCCGAACGCTTCGATAAACGTACTTTTCCCCGCACCTGGAACACCCGTGATGCCGATACGAATACTATTTCCCGTATGAGGCAGCAATTCCTGCAGTAACTGTTGACCAGTACGTTTATCGTCCATCACGGTACTTTCAAGCAAAGTGATGGCTTTAGCTAAATGGAGCCTGGAACCTTGACGAATTTCACGCGAAAAATCATCGACAGAAATCTCTTTTTTGTGAGATCGTCGAAATTGCTTTCGAGACGTTTGCCCCATGCCGTCATGAGTAGACTTTAGTCCACCCATCACATGCATTGCACTTTTCTGCTGGTTCTCTTGACCTTCCATTATTCCTTCACTTCCTCATACCCAAGACGTCTATAGATTTCTTCTATCACTTTCGCAGCTGCCACCGGAATGACAGTTCCTGGCCCAAAGATTGCAGCAGCTCCATTTTCACGTAAAAACGCATAATCTTGAGCTGGAATGACGCCTCCAACCACAATGAGAATATCTTCACGATTCATTTTCTTCAGTTCACTTTGAAGTGCAGGCACTAAGGTCATATGTCCAGCTGCAAGTGAACTCACTCCAATTACGTGCACATCGTTTTCGACCGCTTGTTTTGCTGTTTCTTCTGGTGTTTGGAATAACGGACCAATATCCACGTCAAAACCTAAATCGGCAAATGCCGTCGCGATGACTTTGGCACCACGATCGTGTCCGTCCTGCCCCATTTTCGCGATTATAATACGTGGACGGCGACCCTCGTTTTCTTTAAAGTCTTCCGTCATGTCTTTTACTGCCTGGATTTCTTCTTCATTTGAGAAGTTTGAACTGTATACGCCACTCACGGAACGAATCACCGCCTTATGTCGACCTGATACTCTTTCAATCGCATCTGAAATTTCGCCAAGAGTAGCACGAACACGCGCCGCTTGAACTGCACATGCCAGCAAATTGTCTTCCCCAGTTTCAGCCGCTTTTGTAAGAGCAGTCAATGCCAATTGCAAGTCTTCTTCATTTCGCGTTTGTTTCATTTTTTCAAGACGGTCGATTTGTTTTTGACGCACGACCGTATTGTCAATATTCAAGATATCAATCGGTTCTTCTTCAGCAAGTCGGAATTTGTTGACACCGATGATGATTTCTTTACCTGAGTCAATTTGTGCTTGTTTCTTAGCAGCAGCTTCTTCGATTTTCATTTTCGGTAATCCCGTTTCAATCGCTTTCGCCATTCCGCCAAGTTCTTCGATTTCTTCAATCAATGCCCATGCTTTTTGCATCAATTCATCCGTCAATTTCTCGACAGCATAAGAACCTCCCCACGGATCGATCACTTTAGTCATCATCGTTTCTTCCTGTAGGAACAACTGCGTATTACGTGCAATTCGCGCTGAGAAATCCGTCGGTAACGCAATTGCTTCATCCAATGCATTGGTATGCAGGGACTGCGTATGCCCCATAGCTGACGCATTTGCTTCAATTAATGTACGTGTCACATTGTTGAATGGATCTTGCTCCGTTAAACTCCATCCTGACGTTTGAGAATGTGTTCGGAGTGCCAAAGATTTCGAATTCTTCGGATCAAACGTCTGCATCATTTGCGCCCATATTCTTCTAGCAGCACGCATTTTCGCTACTTCCATGAAATAATTCATGCCAATTGCCCAGAAAAACGACAATCGGGGTGCAAATGAATCAATGTCGATTCCTGCTTTCAAACCAGTTCTCACATATTCCAATCCATCTGCCAATGTATAAGCAAGTTCGATATCAGCAGTTGCACCTGCTTCTTGCATATGGTAACCAGAAATCGAAATCGAATTGAATTTTGGCATAAACTTCGACGTGTATTCAAAAATATCCGCAATGATTTTCATCGACATTTTCGGTGGATAAATGTACGTGTTACGTACCATGTATTCTTTCAAAATGTCATTTTGAATAGTTCCCGTTAATTGCTCATGCGTAACACCCTGTTCTTCCGCTGTCACAATATAAAAGGCCAAGATCGGCAATACCGCCCCGTTCATGGTCATTGATACTGACATTTGATCTAAAGGAATGCCATCGAACAAAATTTTCATGTCTTCTATCGAATCAATTGCTACTCCAGCTTTCCCAACATCGCCTGTTACCCGTTCATGGTCAGAATCGTATCCTCGATGGGTAGCCAAATCAAAGGCTACTGAAAGCCCTTTCTGTCCCATTGCCAAGTTTCGGCGATAAAAGGCATTACTTTCTTCCGCAGTTGAAAATCCTGCATATTGTCGTACAGTCCATGGACGTGACACATACATCGTGGGATAAGGTCCTCGTGTGTTTGGTGCAATACCTGGAAAATCCGACATATGATCAAGTTTTTCTACATCTTCTTTTGTATATCTAGAAGCCAGTCGAATACCTTCATTCGTTAAATAGGATTCGTCAGCTTTTTGTGAGTCATGTTGTTGCGTTACAAACTGTTCCAGTTGAACTGCTTTGAAATCAGGCTTCATTACCATGGCCCCCATTCTTTTTAACATCAATCAATTGCTGCATTTTGGCAATGACATCCTGGCCTGCAAAAATAGAACCATTCAGACCTTGCTCGCGCCATTTGTTTTCTTCAGTATGTCTACCCGCAACATCAATTATTGTTTGTTGATCGGCAATATTTAAGAACTGTGGCAGAATTTCGTTCGTCATTTCATCCTTAGCTGCAAATACCACATATTCCATCTGGTTAGATTTTACCCAATGCCATGCAGATTGAGCATCAGAGAATACTGGGCTCATGACTGGATTTAATCCTCCAGCTTGCAGGAAACCTTGGACAAAATCAGCTCTCGGTTTAACGTCTTTCAAAACGCCAAACAACACAACGGCAGTTGAAAGTGGAAACTCACCGAAATGTTTTCGAAGCTGTTCGAAAGGAACTGCTAAGCGTCCGTATTCTTTTGCAGTGTCAGTTGTAACAATCGAATCTGACGGATTGGCATAAACATTCGTCCCGATTAATGAAGCTTTGCGTTTTGCGATTGCTTGTATTCTTGATGAGTGGACGTTTTTAGCCAGTGACATCAAATAATTTTCTTGTTCCGCTGGATTCATATCCAATGTTTTCAGGAACAAATCCCATGATTGTCTGACAAGGTCTGCAGTTAATGATTCGACATAAAATGAACCTGCTGAAGGATCAATCATTTTATTAACCATCGTCTCTTCGCGAATGACCAGTTGTACATTGCGTGCAATTCGCTCTGACGTTGGAGATGTGCCTGTCAATGCATCATGAGGTGAAACCGATAGGATGTCTGAGCCGCCTAGTACGGCTGAAAAAGCTGCATTTCCGGCTCGTAATAAATTAACAGTCGGATCTAATTTCGAGTATGATCTCAATGAAGTATTAGCAATAACGTTAATTGCTTCTTCCTTTTGGTTATATGCACTTGAAAACGCTTTCCATAATACGCGGAATGCACGTAATTTAGCTATTTCCATAAAGAAGTTCGTGTCGATTTCAAATTGTGTCGCGACCTTTGTTAATTCAGCTTGCTCTTCTGCTTGTTTCGATAGTGCCAACAATGCATAGGCAAGTTCATGAACGGCAGTACCACCAGCGTAGTGAATAGCACTGGTTGAAATATTTCTGCTAAGTGACTGAACTGAGACGGGACCTTCAATGTATCCATTCAGTTCATCTAACTGCTGCTTAGTCATTCTGTCAAAGACTTGCATGATTTGATCGTCAGAGTCTTTAATTGATAAAAGGAATGGGTGGCTATTCAACAATTTAGCCAAGTCCTCTATTTCAGTAGCTGACCAAGCCCATGAAGGCACTGTAGCTTTGTAGACAATCATGTCGTTACCTAGATTTAATTGTTTTTTTGCTTTATGTAGAAATTCTGAAGCCGAACCGGCATTTGTCGTTTGGGCAACAAGCCAAGTCGATTCTTTTTTCGCATGCGAAATGACGGCGGAATGATTCAATGTTTTATGTAAATGTTCAGCCGTATAAAGTGGTTCGAGGTCGATACCTTCAAAAGTCGGTGTAATCAATTGTTCATACGGTTTGCCTTTTAAAGTACGAACAGCTTCTTCTTGCCAATTTTCAAAATTCGCTTTAGGAAAAGTTGCCTGTTTCATTTGTTCGATTGTCATGTGGTCGCTTTCGCTTCCCTCCTTCGAATCTGTTACTCACTCTTAGTCTAACTGAGTTTGGGCCATGATAAAAGCACAAAAAACCCGATGACCGAGTTTCGGTATCGGGTAATTTTTTTGTCCAGTTTCAAGCGCAAGTTCGCACCTAAGCTTCAGTACCTCATGCGAAAACAGGTTTTCAATTCGGTCCTGCTCCTGCGGTTACTCGTCGCAAAGGGAACCTTTCAAGCGCCGGTGTCGAACTCGAGTTGCGCTTTACACTTTTCTTTTAATAAACTGAAGTGTTTTCTTTCGTCATGTTTTCAAGGATTTCTTTTACGCGAGCTAAGAAGCGTCCGCAAACCAAGCCATCCAATACACGGTGATCAAGAGATAAACATAAATTAACCATGTCGCGAGCTGCAATCATTCCGCCATCCATGATTACTGGACGTTTAACGATTGATTCTACTTGTAGAATTGCTGCTTGTGGGTAATTGATGATGCCCATTGATTGAATTGAACCGAATGAACCGGTGTTATTTACTGTGAATGTACCACCTTGCATTTCATCAGATTTCAATTTACCAGCACGTACTTTGCCTGCCAATTCATTGATTTCACGACCGATACCTTTGATTGTTTTTTCATCAGCATTTTTAATTACCGGTACGAATAAAGCATCTTCCGTCGCAACAGCGATTGAAATGTTGATGTCTTTTTTCTGTACGATTTTGTCACCAGCCCACATTGAGTTCATCATTGGGAATTCTTTTAAAGCTTGAGAAACAGCTTTTACGAAGAATGCGAAATACGTCACATTGAATCCTTCTTTTTTCTTGAATTCATTTTTGATGGAATCGCGGTATTGAACTAGGTTTGTTACATCTACTTCAATCATTGTCCACGCATGTGGTGCTTCATGTTTACTGCGCAACATGTTGGCAGCGATGGCTTTACGAATTCCTGTAACCGGAATTTCGATATCACCTACAGCTACTGGTACATTGACACGAGCCGCAGCTGGTTTAGAAGCTTGAGCTGTGTTTTGAGCAGGCGCAGCAGTTTCTGCTTTAGGAGCAGCTTGTTCTGCTTTTGCCGTCGGGATATTACCGCTTTCGATAATCGCAAGTAAGTCTTTACGCGTAATACGACCTTCATTACCCGTTCCGTCCACTAGTGATAAGTCGATATCGTTTTCTTGAGCAAGTTTCAGAACCGCAGGTGAATAACGGGCTTTCGCACCTTTTTCACGAACTGGAGTCGGTGCTGCAGCCTTCTTCGATTCAGCAGCAGGCATTTCTGCAGCTGTTGCTTTTTCTGTAGGAGTTTCTTCAGATGTTGATTCTTCTGAAGATGCACCACCTTCTGTTTCGATTGTACAAACAACTGCGCCAACTTCCAAAGTTTGACCTTCAGTAGCGATCAGTTCTTTAATTACACCTGTAAATGAAGAAGGAATTTCAGCTGTTACTTTATCTGTATTCACTTCAGCAAGTGAATCGTACTTATTCACTTTGTCACCCGGTTGAACCAACCATTTTTCGATTGTTCCTTCTGTTACGGATTCACCAAGCTGGGGCATTTTAATTTGTTCGATTGCCAATTGTAACTCCTCCTTTCAGGTTAAAATTCCGCAAGTTCACGCATTGCTTTTTCGACTTTATCTGGATTGATCATAAAGAATTTCTCCATTGTCGGTGCATAAGGCATTGCCGGTACATCAGGACCAGCCAAACGTTTAATTGGTGCATCTAGATCAAACAGGCAGTTTTCAGCAATGATTGCTGCAACTTCACCCATGATGCTACCTTCCATATTATCTTCAGTAACAAGAAGAACTTTTCCTGTTTTTGAAGCAGCTTCAATAATTGCTTCTTTATCCAATGGATAAATCGTGCGTAAATCAAGAATGTGAGCAGAAATACCATCCTGCTCTAAACGCTCAGCAGCTTGAAGTGCAAAGTGGACAGCAAGACCGTAAGTGATAACAGTGATGTCTTCACCTTCACGTTTGACGTCTGCTTTTCCGATTTCGATTGTGTAATCATCTTCAGGCACTTCGCCTTTGATTAAACGGTAAGCGCGTTTGTGCTCGAAGAACATTACTGGATCTTCATCACGGATAGCAGCTTTCAATAATCCTTTAGCATCGTATGGTGTTGAAGGAATAACGATTTTCAAACCTGGTTGGTTAGCAAAAATCGCTTCAACAGATTGTGAATGGTAAAGAGCTCCATGAATTCCCCCACCAAAAGGTGCACGGAAAACGATTGGACAAGACCAGTCATTATTTGAACGGTAACGAATACGGGAAGCTTCAGAAATGATTTGGTTAACAGCTGGCATGATAAAGTCAGCAAATTGCATTTCTGCAATTGGACGCATTCCATACATTGCTGCACCGATTCCAACGCCGGCAATAGCAGATTCTGCTAATGGAGTATCCATTACACGGTGTTCTCCAAATTGATCGTATAAACCTTGAGTAGCTTTGAAAACGCCGCCTTTACGACCTACGTCTTCACCAAGGACGAATACGTTTTCATCACGTTCCATCTCTTCTTTCATTGCGAGTGTAATCGCGTCAATATAAGACATAACTGCCATTATGCGTTCCCCCCGTCTTTTTCAGCATAGACGTATTTTAAAGCATCTTCAGGTGCAGCATAAGGAGCATTTTCTGCATAATCCGTTGCTTCATTTACTTCCTTCATAATACGGTCATTCAGTTCTTTTTCGATTTCTTCAGTCAAAATGTTCAACTCTGTCAAATAGGCTGCGAATTTGCCGATTGGATCAGCAGCTTGCCCTTCAGCAAGGTCTTCCGCTGTACGATATTGACGTTGATCATCATCAGATGAGTGAGCTGTCAAACGATGCGATACTGCTTCGATAAGGCTTGGGCCTTCTCCGTTACGTGCGCGGTCTGCAGCTTCTTTCACTACTTTATAAACTTCTAAAGGATCTGTTCCATCAACAGTGAATCCAGGCATGCCGTAACCAATTGCACGGTCTGAAACGTTTTTAGCTGCTACCTGTCTGTCGTAAGGAACTGAAATCGCATATTTATTGTTTTCTACCATTGTGATACATGGTAATTTATGAACGCCTGCAAAGTTCAATCCTTCGTGGAAGTCCCCTTGGTTAGATGAACCTTCACCAAGTGTTACAAAAGTGATGAAGTCTTTTTGTTGAATTTTACCAGCTAATGCCACACCAACAGCATGTGGAAGTTGTGTAGTAACAGGTGAAGAACCTGTCAAAATACGATTTTTCTTTTGTCCAAAGTGACCAGGCATTTGACGTCCACCTGAGTTTGGATCTTCAGCTTTTGCAAAAGCTGAAAGCATCAAATCACGAGCTGTCATACCAAAGTGTAAAACAACACCCATATCACGGTAGTAAGGAGCGATATAATCTTTCGTGTTATCAAGTGCGAAAGCAGCACCTACTTGTGTTGCTTCCTGACCTTGACAAGAAATAACGAAAGGAATTTTTCCTGCACGGTTCAATAACCACATACGCTCATCCACTCGACGTGCCATAAGCATCGTTTCAAAAATTTTCAGTACGTCATCGTTTGATAACCCTAGTTCTTCATGACGATTTTTCACCATCTGAACATCCCCCTTTTAATCTGATTTTTTTACATGTGAATTGCTTTACCTTCAACAGCCAACGCCGCTTCGCCCATTACTTCTGAAAGTGTAGGATGCGGATGAATTGTACTAGCAACTTCCCATGGTGTTGCATCTAGTACCATTGCCAGACCCGCTTCAGAAATCATATCTGTAACGTGTGGTCCAATCATGTGTACACCTAAAATATCATTCGTTTTCTTATCGGCAATAATTTTCACGAAGCCGTCTGATTCACCATAAACAAGCGCTTTACCAATGGCTTTAAATGAGAATTTACCAACTTTCACATCAAACCCTTGATCTTTAGCTTGCTGTTGTGTAATTCCAACGCTTGCTGCTTCTGGATTTGAGTAGATACAACGTGACACCAAGTTGTAATCAATCGCATGAGTTTTTTGACCAGCAATGTGTTCCACTGCTGTAATACCTTCATGAGAAGCAACATGTGCCAATTGTAATCCTCCGATTACATCACCAATAGCATAAATATGAGATTCTTTTGTTTGGAACGTGTCTTTTACATGAATAAATCCTTTTTCAACCACAATATCCGTATTTTCGATTCCGATGCCTTCTACATTTGCTTGACGGCCAACCGAAACCAACATTTTTTCAGCAGTAAAGGTTTTTGTTTCTCCTTTGAATTCGGCAGAAATTGTTACACTTCCTTCAGCTGTTTCCAATGTTTCTGGTAAAACTTTTGCACTTGTCGCAAATGTAATGCCTTTTTTCGCTAATAGCTTCTGCATTTCTTTTGAAATGTCAGCGTCCTCAGTAGGAATAATGCGATCAGCATATTCAACTACTGTTACTTCAACACCAAAATCATTCAACATTGAAGCCCATTCAATCCCAATGACACCGCCACCAACAATCAAAATTGATTTTGGCAATTCGGTCATAGCCAATGCTTCGTCCGAACTCATAACGTGTGTTCCATCGATTGTTAAACCAGGCAATGTACGTGGACGTGATCCAGTTGCGATGATCACGTTTTTAGGGATTAGCATTTCATTCTCATCGCCATTGTTCATTTCAACAGAAACCGTTCCACCTGGAGATGGCGAGAAGATTGATGGTCCTAACATTCTGCCAGTACCTTCATATACATCAATTTTCCCTTTTTTCATTAATCCTTGAACGCCTTGATGAAGTTGGGAAACAATGCTTTCTTTACGGGCTTGTACACGGGAGAAATCCAATGAAACTTCTCCAGTATTTACGCCAAAGTCAGCTGCATGATTTTTTGTCGTCGAATATACTTCTGCACTGCGAAGTAGGGCTTTGCTTGGAATACATCCTTTATGTAGGCAAGTTCCACCTAAGTTACCTTTTTCAACGATTGCTGTTTTAAGTCCTAATTGAGCCGCGCGGATTGCTGCTACATACCCGCCTGTTCCGCCTCCAAGAATAACGATATCGTAATTATGAGCCATAACTTTCGGCCTCCTTTTATTTGAGGTTCGGATATACTTTTGCTTTTTCTTCCCCATTTAATACGCGAATTGCACCTTCAGATAATGCTTGCAATTCGTTCTCTCCGGGTTGGACTACTACATCAGCGATCCAGTTGATTCTTTTTGAAATGGATTCAACAAAATCTTTCCCATATGCTAATCCACCAGTTAATATGATAGCGTCAATCTTACCTTCAAGCACGGCACTAGCTGAGCCAATTTCACGGGCAACTTGATATGCCATTGCCTCGTAAACAAGTTCAGCTTCTTTGTCACCTTTTGCAATACGTTTTTCAACCGCCACTGCGTCATTGGTTCCAAGATAGCTTACTAATCCGCCTTGACCGACTAATTTCTTCATAATTTCGTGACGGTAGTATTCACCAGAAAAACAAATATCGATTAAGTCGCCTGCAGGAACTGTTCCCGCTCTTTCCGGACTGAATGGACCTTCACCGTGTAAACCATTGTTTACTTCAATTACCCGCCCATTCTCATGAACACCAATTGTAATACCGCCACCCATATGGGTTACAATCAGTCTCATGTCTTCATAGGCTTTGCCGCACTTTTTAGCATATCGTCGTGCAACAGCTTTTTGATTTAATGCATGGAAAATCGATTTTCGTTCGATTAACGAGAATCCTGAAATGCGTGCAATCGGAGCCAACTCATCGACGACCACTGGATCGACAATGTAAGAAGGAATATTTAAACCTGTTGCAATTTCAAATGCTAAAATCCCACCTAAGTTTGAAGCGTGTTGACCTGAAAAACCTTTTTTTAAATCTACTAACATTGCGTCATTTACCGCATAAGTTCCGCCTTCAATTGGACGAAGGAGTCCGCCTCTGCCACAGATAGCTGACAATTTCGAAATGTTGATTCCTTCTTCATCCATTGCTTCTAAAATGGTTTGCTTACGAAATTCGTATTGATCAATGATAGAAGAAAATTTGCCGATTTCCTCAGAAGAGTGTCGGATCGTTTTTTCCATCAATAAAACATCGTTTTCAAAAACACCAATTTTTGTAGATGTGGAACCCGGGTTGATGACAAGAATGCGATATGAATGTTCTTGCACAATGATTCCTCCCAAAAATGTCTTTAAAGATAAGAACAGATACAAACATAAATGAAAGTATCTGTCCTTTTCTTTTCTTTAATCAAGCTCTGTTAACTTTATTATGTCGATTTTTTTAACAACAGAGGGAATTAGCTCCCTTTCCTCGGACGAACTTGCAAGCCCGTTTTTCCGCAGGAAAGAATTTGGTCAAAGCTTTAGTTTGACCTAATTCTTTGCGACGATTCTAGCGCAGAAACAGGAGCACAGGTTTTGTCGCTTATTCCCTCGCTATCTACAAAATCGTTGTCAGAGCAATGTATTATCTTCCGCTTAAAATATGTTTTTCGTTAAGTAGAAAATTGCTGCGTGATTTTCCAACACGAGCGATACGTTCTTCAGCTAAACGGTCAGCTGCAACGTATGTAGGAATTCCTTGTGTACGTGAAATTTCCATTACTTTAGCAATGTTGTCATAGACTGTTTCTACTCGTTTCATTGCACGTTCACGGTTGTAGCCATATAGTTCATCAGCAACGTTTATTACGCCACCAGCATTGATTACATAATCAGGTGCATATACGATTCCAAGTTCGTGCAATTGATCGCCATGTTTTGTTTCTTTTAATTGGTTGTTTGCAGCTCCTGCAACAACTTTTGCTTTCAATTGTGGAATTGTTTCGTCGTTAATGATTGCGCCTAGAGCACATGGAGCAAAGATGTCTACATCTTGAGAGTAGATTTCATCCGTGTTCACTGCAGTAGCACCGAACTCTTCTACTACACGATCAACAGCTGCTTTATTGATATCCGTAACAATTAATTTCGCGCCTTCTTCATGTAAGTGACGGCATAAGTTGTATGCAACGTTACCAACACCTTGAACAGCGATGCGTTTGCCTTCAAGTGAATCGCTACCGAAAGCTTCCATTGCAGCAGCTTTCATACCACGGTATACGCCGTAGGCAGTTACTGGAGATGGGTTACCTGAAGAACCAAATGCAGGTGAGATACCTGTTACATAGTTTGTTTCTTCATGGATTAAGTCCATATCAGCTACAGTTGTACCAACATCTTCAGCTGTAATGTAACGACCGTTCAAGCCTTGGATGAAACGACCGAACGCGCGGAACATTTCTTCGTTTTTATCTTTTAATGGATCGCCAATAATAACCGTTTTACCACCACCAAGGTTTAAACCGGCAGCAGCATTTTTGTAAGTCATTCCTTTAGCTAGACGAAGTGCATCTTCAATTGCAGCTTCTTCAGAAGCGTAAGTCCACATGCGTGTTCCACCCAATGCTGGTCCTAAAGTAGTATCATGAATCGCGATGATTGCTTTTAAGCCTGAAGTTTTATCTTGGCAAAACACCAATTGTTCGTAATCATAAGTCTCCATATATTTAAAAATTTCCATTTTAAATTCCTCCTTTGATTTGGTTGTTCATTAATTCTTAGATGAGCAAATTGCTAATGCTAAAGAGTTTAATTTACTTTCTGCGCTGTCTGAACGAGAAGTTAGGACAATAGGTGCTTTAGCCCCTACAATCACTGCCCCTACTTTTGCATGTGCAAAGTAAACAAGTGATTTGTATAAAATATTGCCTGATTCTATATTCGGTACAAGCAAAATATCTGCTTGTCCAGCATGTGGACCTGTCAAACCTTTGTGATGAGCCGCATCAACTGAAATGGCATTATCCAGAGCAACTGGACCATCAATCACGCAACCTTTTATTTGTCCTCTTGTATTCATCGCAACCAGAGCAGCTGCATCAAGAGTTGGTTGCATCGATGGGTTGACGGTTTCAACTGCAGCCAATGGTGCAACTACAGGAGTTTCGACTCCCACGGCGTGAGCTACCTTAACGGCATTTTGCACAATTTGCGCTTTTTGCTTTAAATCAGGTGCAATGTTCATAGCCGCATCCGTAACAAAAATCAAACGATCAAAACCATTAATTTCAAATGCAGCTACATGAGACAGGACGCTTCCCGTTCGCAATCCAAAGTCTGGGTTCAAAACAGCTTTTAGGATAAGAGCGGTTGGAATATGCCCTTTCATTAATACGTTCGCTTCATTTAAATGGACGGCTTTGACAGCTGCAATCGCTGCTTGTTGATCATCCTTTACGTGTTGTGTATAAATTTTCGGATGATTTAACAAGTGAGGATAGTGCATGACTATCATTTCTTTTAATTTGTGTTCGTCATCATATAGACGAAAACTCGCCATGTCATGCTCAATGGCCAAGTTAACCGCTTCAAGCACTTCCAGATTAGCAGCAGATGCAACCGCAACTACATTATCATCTGAAGAAGAAGCTTGTCGTATTAAATCGTTTAGATTCAATGAAATCACCTCAACATTCATAATTTAAGCATAAAAAGCACCTTGATAACAATAATGAAAACGCTTTATTTGGCAAGATTTCGTACTTTTCGGTATGCAAATGATTGCAAACCATGCAATTATTTGCATACATTGTTATTCTAGCTCATATTTTTCTAATTTATAATAAAGCGTACGAAGAGAAATCCCCAAATGTTTAGCTGTTTTAGATTTATTGCCATTCATCATTTTCAGAGTTGATGATAAAATCTCTTTTTCCATACGCTCCATTTGATCGGCAAGCGGCAATATCTCTTGTAATGGTTTTTTGGAGTCTGGTTCCTGGTGTTCCAACATCGACAATGGAAGATGATGGTCATCTAAAATCGATTCAGTTGGCCTCATAAAAATCATGCCCCTACTGATAATATTTTCAAGTTCCCGCACGTTTCCTGGCCAAGAATAAACGACCAGCCTTTGCATGGCCACTTCGGATATCCGTTCGACGTTTCGACCATATTCTTGATTAAGCTTAACCAACAGTCGTTCCGCAATAGCTGGAATATCTTGTTTGTGATTGCGTAACGGCGGAATTTGAATGGGCATGCGGTTCAATCGATAATAGAGATCTTCTCTGAACTTACCTTCTAGCATTGCTTTTTCCATATGGATATTGGTTGCAGCAATTACTCTTACATCTATCGTGATGGATTTCGTACCACCAACTCGAACGATTTCATTCTCTTGCAAGACGCGAAGCAATTTTGCTTGCGTGTTGCTCGAAAGTTCACCAATTTCATCCAAAAAAATACTGCCATGGTTCGCTTCTTCAAATAATCCTCGTTTACCACCGAGTTTTGCCCCAACAAAAGCATCTTCTTCGTAACCGAACAATTCACTTTCAAGCAGATGCTCCGCGATGGCTGCACAATTGACACGAATGAACTTATTGTACTTCCGATCACTGGAACTATGAATGGCATGGGCAAAAAGTTCTTTCCCTGTTCCTGATTCGCCTCGTAATAGCACGGTAACAGGCGTTTTAGCAGCCAGCTTAGCCTGTTCAATTGAAATTCTCATTTCGTGTGAATCACCAATGATGTCGTCAAAAGTGTACTTCGATTCAAGTGTACGAATGATACTTCTGGCGCGATTAAGTTCTTTCATCAATGAACGGATTTCAGTCATATCATGAATGACACCGACGCTTCCTTTCAATCGATTGTTGACAATGATTGGTGCCACATTCACGATGACTTCACGTTTCAACGGACCAACACGCATATTGACACCACGGATAGGCTTACGCAGTTGCAGCACTTTCAAATGCATACTCTCGCCTTCACTAATATCTGCAGTTGCTGGCTTTCCGATAATATCATCTGTTTCCAGACCCGTAATTCTCGTATAGGCAGGGTTAATCAAAATACCCTTCCCTTCTTCATCCACAACGGAAATGGCATCATCACTTGACTGGATGATAGCTTGAAGCATGGTCTGTATTTCTTTTAAATTGGTTATTTCACCTGCTAAACTAACGACTTCCGTAATATCCTTGAAAACTGAAAATGCCCCGATACGGACACCTTTTTCATCTATGACGGGAAATCTTGAAGTGACAATTTTCGTACCATTACTCAGTACTAATTCGCGATTCACTTCTGTTCTGCCGGTTTCAAAAGTTCGGGGTAATTCACTGGAAGCAATGACATCATAAATTGGCTTACCAAGAGCTTGGTCCATTAAAATATCAGTCATTCTCTCAGCACTTTTATTGAAGAAGTTGACGTTTCCATTGGCATCAATACCTATCATACCTTCTTCAATCGAATTAAAAATCAATTGTTGTTTATGTGTTTCTTCACGAATCGTTTGAATAAATTGGTCCTTTTCTCTTATCAAGCGAATCAGTATATTCGCCACTGACCCAGGTATTAAGACGGTTTGTGAGGGTCTTTCCATTAAAAGTTCATCAAAAATTTCAGGCTGACCAGTCAAATCAAAAATCATATGTAAATCATCAGTTAAAAAAGGCTTCCATTCCGCACTTGCTGGAATGTTATGCTGTTTTGCAATCTGAATGGCAGGTGCTCGTTCATCAATATCAACTACTCGTTTTACATGAAAAAATTCAGCTGATAATAATAATTTCAAAATCGCGGTTCCGCCAACGCCGCCTCCAATGATTAAAACATTTTGCAAGGACATTCACATCCCTCTTTCGTCGTGTGCAATATATTGCAAAACCTTCCTCTATCATACCTCATTGAGTTTGACCTGACAATTATTCTAGGGTAGTGCAATGGAACGAAAATGATATTCCGTGTTAAACTAGACTAGATTATAATTTAATTGGCTCTGTTAAAAATGCTATTGTTTATCGTAAATCTGCACCCTTACGGCATGCACGGCTGAATAATTAACAGCTTTCTTTAATTTAGTAATTTAATTTAATGCAGTAGGAGATGAATACTATTGGCACGAATGTTAGCTTTTCTTGTGTTATTGATTCCTGGATTGATGGCGGCGGGTGGAATTAAACTTATACGTGATACCCTATTCGGAAAATTAATTGGATCCATCCCATTTTTATGGCTACAATTCCTGATAGGTATTGTTTTATTAGTTATCGGATTTGGATTTTTTGCAGGTTTCTTACTACATAGAGATCGGAAAAATGGTAAAGTACAAGCTAAATTCGCTAAAGGAAAAACGAAGAATTAACTTTAATTGCGTTAGCCACTAAAAAAGGAATCCCGATTTCGACATCAGGATTCCTTTTTCAATTGTTTCATTAATACTTTATCGGGATAATCGGTGATCCACCCCAAAACTACCGGGTGAGGATCAACTAAATATTTTTCATTTCCATCAATACCATAAAATCTTAGTGGCATGTTAGCTTTATAGGCCAAATCCAACTTCCTCTTCGAATAATGCCTTTTGTGCATATGAAGTGCATCTGCTGCAGTTAATCGACCAAGCTCTTCCCAATTTGTTTTTTTCGTCCCGATATAAGCAGTCTGTAACATCGGATTACATTTTTTAATTCGTTCCAAAACATCGTAATGAAACGATGAAAAATGAATATTCAAATGTGAATATGTCCGTTTAAACAATAGGTCAATTTGTTCTGGAGCATTCACAAACGTTTCTTTTAATTCTACATTCAATGCCAGTCCATTTTTCGCAGCAAAAGCCAGCACTTCCTCAAAAGTTTGTATAGATTCCCCATTTACTAATCGCCAGAAAGAGGTTCCTAATTTTAATTTTTTCACTTCTTCATAATACATTGACGAAACATCCCTACGAGTCTTGGCTAAGCGCCAAAAGTCCAAATCATGGGTTACAATAGGTACTAAATCTTTTGTTAACTGTAAATCGATCTCTAACCCATCCGCTCCCAGTTCAATCGCTTTTGCAAAAGCCGCAGATGAATTTTCAAGTGCATACGCAGATGCACCACGATGTGCGTATATTGGTACTCTCATCATCTATCGTCAACACCTTATCTGTATGTATAGTTTTCTTTACCCTATCTTCACTAATATATGCATCTTTTTCCATGGAACTGAGGTAAATAATTTATTATTTACCAGCCATATTTTTTCTAATAGCTTATTCAAATCACCATCTCCTCTTTACATATTATACCAAGTTCACTTAACAGCACTCCTTTGATTAATGAATTTTCCGTGAATTAGTTACCAAAGAAATAACACTATGACATGGATTGCTAGATCTGAGAACTGAGCTAAGCGGTTTTGTTAGAAAAATTCTAGTTGACTTTATATGACATACTTTTCGATATAATAAAAAAAACCAATGAATAATAAAATTCATCGGTCATTTTAGTAAAAGTATTTTGGTTTTGAATCGGATTTTAGTTACATTGGTTGGCTTACGAATGTCCGCAAACCTAGTCATCTCAATGATTAACTCGCCATGTTTTCCAAGCGGATTTTATCAGCAATCATTGCTATGAACTCAGAATTTGTCGGTTTGCTCTTCAAGTGATGAACAGTATAACCGAATGTTTTCGAGATGGACTCATAGTTTCCGCGGTTCCAAGCGACTTCAATAGCATGACGGATTGCCCGTTCTACACGAGATGACGTTGTGTTAAATTTAATCGCAATCTCAGGGTACAAGACTTTTGTGATTGAACCCAATAATTCGATATCTTCATATACCATGTGAATAGCTTCACGTAAGTACGCGTAACCTTTGATATGAGCAGGTACACCAATTTCTTTAATAACTGCTGTAATCGTTGTATCAATCATTTTTTGATTCACTTTTTGCTGTGGTTGGCTCTGAAGAACGCTCGTACGTGGAGCACTTTCTGTCTTATGGCCCGCTACTTGAAGAATTTGATTGACTAAGCGATCAAATTCAAATGGCTTCAACATAAAGTAGGAAGCACCTAATTCCACTGCTTGTTTCATTACATCTTCTTGACCGAAAGCAGTCAGCATAATCACTTGTACTTTAGCAAAATTTTCGTTTGCCTGCATCATTTCCAGTACAGCCAATCCATCCAAGTGAGGCATGATAATATCTAGCAACAATACATCTGGTAAGTCATTTTCCATCATGGTAAGAATGACTTTTCCATTTGGAGCTGTTGTAATTACTTCAATTTGAGGATGACTTGATAAATAAGATTCTAGTGTTTTTACTAATTCTTTGTTATCATCTGCGATTGCTACTTTAATTTTTTCCATTAGTATTTCCCCCTTAAACGTCTCGCGAACATGGATGTTTGTTTTTACGGCACATTCTCCCAATTTCACACTGCAAAGTTAATTCGACATATTGTTAGTAAATCCTTTTAAGATTTGAAAAAGGAGCACATAGTCTGATGATTTAGACATTTTTCGTCTATTGTCAAGTTTTTCTAACAAAATGTCGAATAATCGTTATATACATCATAACAAATACGCAAAAAAATACCACACTTTTTACAGTGTGGTAAAAAATTTTTTCATGGATGTTTTTTCATCATTTCTTGTATTGGGATGGCTGCTCCTTTTACAGGATTGTCCACCACCATATGTGTAATGGCTCCAGCAAATTTTCCATCTTGAATAATCGGAGATCCGCTCATTCCTTGCAAAATGCCGCCAGTCTTTTTAATCAATTCTTTATCAGTGACGATAAACTGGAATGTTGTTTCTTCCACTTTGATGATTTCGATATCATAAGAATTAACGTCATTTCCATCGATTGCCGTTAATAGCTCAGCATATCCTTTCTTGATATGTTTCGCTGTTAGCGTTGGAATTGCGTCTCCAGTTTGCAAGTCCGATTCAAGCAATTCCCCAAAGACACCATATACAGTATTTTCTTTCACGTCTCCTGCTTGAACATGAACAGATGCCTGTTTGGCGATTTTGTATCCTGGATTACCGGGAGTGCTTTTGTGTATGCGGGCTATATCTGATAAAAAAATTGATCCACCTAAAAATGGTGGTGTTTCAGAAATTTGCTGATCCACTATTTGATGTCCCAATGCACCATATTCTTGGGTTTTTGGGTCAACGTATGTGATAGTACCAATTCCTTCAGTGTGATCGCGAATGAAAGGAAGCATACTTTCTAACTGATCTGTTGATACTAATACAGATTTTCTTTTATTTTCACGAAGAATTTCAATGGATACTTGTGCTTCATTCGCATTTTTACTCATTTTTTTCCAATCGTCAATTGAGCCGATGGAATTTTCATTAAATGAGACTATTTGGTCTCCACTTTTAAACCACCACTTGTCATTAATCAGTACATCATGAACAAATGTAGGTTTTTCTAACTTCAATTGCACACCAATAGACTGTCCAAGCGGGATTAAAGCATTGTCATTTTTCTCAGCCCATGAATGAGCCGGGAAGAGAATCAAAAATCCCAAAAACATGGTAACAATCCTTTTATTCGCAACACATCGCATATTTCACCTCCATTTAACGGGATGTTCTTACTATGTGTCTGAACAGCATTGTTATGAACGGTAAATTTTCGAAAAAAAAAAGCACATGCTGTAGCAGCAGTGCTTCACGATTCTATACATATGATATTTTTTTTCGTTGCTCGGCAATCGACAATAATTCTGTTGCATGGTCTAAAGTCAATGATGTAATTTCTGCACCGGACATCATACGGCTTAACTCCTGGACACGATCTTTGCCAGTAACTTCCGTTAACTTCGTCATGGTCCGTTCGCCCATCACTTGTTTTTCAATCAATAATTGTTGATCGGCCATTGCAGCTACTTGTGGCAAATGTGTAATACACAATACTTGTGAAGAACGAGAAATGTTGGCAATTTTTTCGGCAATAGCCTGAGCAACTCGTCCACTGACACCTGTATCCACTTCATCAAAAATAATGGATGTAATGCCTTGATGTTTTGAAAAAATTCCTTTTAGGGCAAGCATCATTCTAGACAATTCCCCGCCCGAAGCAATTTTGGAAATCGGTTTGGCAGGTTCACCAACATTGGTTGACATATAAAAAGATACATCATCTTTTCCGTTTTTATCAAACATGTTCAGTGTTTTAAAAATCACTTCAAAAGTAGCCTTTTCCATAAATAATTCACGAAGTTGAATCACAATTGCTTCGCTCAGCTTTTTCGCTGCTTTTTTTCTAATTAACGTTAGTTCTTTCGATTCCACTTCCAAGTCTTTTTCCACTCGATCCAGTGCTTTTTGACGTTGTTGAATTCGTTCATCGCGATTCACGAGACCATCCAGTTCATCGCCAATTTTTTGTCGATATAAAAGTATTTCTTCAATTGAGTTCCCATATTTTCTTTTTAATGACTGAATGGCAGCTAATCTTTCTTCAATGACATTTAATCGTTCTTCATCAAATTCCGATTCGTCCATCACATTCTTTAGTTGGTAGGACATTTCCTGTAGGGAATAGAAAGAATTCGATACAAGCTCAGCCTGCTCTTTGTACGTATCGTCAAATGAAGCAATATCTTCAAGTTCGCTCATGGCATTTCCAATCCAGTCCAAGCCTTTAGACTCGCCGTTTAAGGCTTCATATGCCGCAGAAATACGTTCGAATGTCTTATGGAAGTTTTGAAATTTCTTGCGTTCGAGTTGAAGATCTTCATCTTCATTTTCAATTAACTGCATCGCATCAATTTCATTAATTTGATATTGATACAAATCGATCCTCTGTGCAATTTGTTGTTCATTGTCACTGACAGAAGCCAATTCTTTTTTTAACTTTATGTACGTCTGGTAAAGACCGTTATAACTTTCTTTCGCTCGGTGAAGTTTACTTCCCGCAAATTGATCGAGCAAGGAAATATGGAAACGCTCGTCCATTAATTCCTGACTTTCGTGTTGTCCATGAATATCAATCAACGAGCCACCAATTTCTCTTAAAATGGCTATAGTCACCAATTTGCCATTTACTCGACAGACGCTTTTCCCATGATCATTAATATCTCTTCTCAAAATAACAGAATCATCGTCTACTTCGATTCCGACTTCCTGAAGCTTTTGAAATACGGGATGTTGTGGATTTTGTATAAAAAACAAGCCTTCAAGCTCTGCTTTTTTAGCACCGTGGCGTATAAATTCCTGTGAACCTCTTCCACCGGCCAGCAGGTGCACCGCATCAATAATGATGGATTTACCCGCTCCTGTTTCCCCGGTCAGCACCGTCAAACCATCAGTAAAGCTCACCGATACCTCTTCAATAATGGCAAAGTTTTTAATTGATAATTCTTTTAGCACAATGCATCACCTCTTTTAAAGCATTTCGAGTAGTCTTGTCCGAATGATATCCCGCTGATCGGTATCTTTACAAATAATCAAACACGTGTCATCGCCACAAATTGTACCCAGGATTTCTTTCCAATCTAAATGATCAATCAATGAGCCAATTGCATGTGCATTCCCTGGCAACGTTTTCATTACTAGAAAATGACTTGCTCCATCGATACTGACGAAAGCATCAGTTAACGCACGATGCAGTTTTTGCATTGGATTAAAACGCTGATCCGCAGGTAGGCTATATTTGTATCGACCATCCTGCAGTGGTACTTTGACTAAATGTAACTCTTTTATGTCCCTGGAAACAGTTGCTTGCGTCACATTGTATCCGGCATTTTTAAGGATTTCCACTAAATCATCCTGTGTTTCAATTTCGTGATTGGCTATTATATCCCGAATTCGTATATGTCGTTGCCCCTTGTTCATCAATGGTCACTCCTAAAATGAATAAATATGCTTAATTATTCATATCGTACCATTTACGGCTCTTGCGTACAAGAAAAACACGACCTACAATGTAGGCCGTGTCATGATAGTTGTGAATGTGCTTCACGCACAATTTCTTTTAAATGTTCCTCTGTAAAGGTTGTTTCATTTTCTTCCGTCGCTATTAAATGGAAAAGGAATTCTATATTCCCTTCCCCACCCGTAATCGGAGAAAAAGAAGCATTTTTTAGAGTAAAACCAGTTTGTTGTGCAAAGTTCGCGATTGTTTCAAGCACATTTATGTGGACTTTTGGATCGCGGACGACACCTTTTTTTCCGACATTTGCTTTTCCTGCTTCAAATTGAGGCTTTACCAGCGCAATAACATCACTGCCAGGTACAAGCAAAGTTTTTAATACAGGCAGAATTAGCTTCAATGATATAAATGAAACGTCGATTGTCGCGAATTCAGGCATCCCTTCTGCAAGGTCGGCAGCCGTTACATATCGGAAATTGGTACGTTCCATAACCGTGACACGTTCATCTTGTCGGATTTTCCATGCAAGCTGATTATAGCCAACATCCAGCGCATAACAGTGGCGCGCTCCGTTTTGCAGGGCACAATCCGTGAAACCGCCAGTTGAAGCTCCAATATCGAGCATCAGTTTGTCTTTAACATTCACTTGAAAGAATTCCAATGCCTTTTCAAGCTTCAAGCCGCCTCTGCTGACATAGCGCAATTCATTACCTTTTACCTGCAAAGGTGAATCCATTGCGATTTTTTCACCTGGCTTTTCCAAACGAAGTTCATTCGTATATACGGTTCCCGCCATAATTGCACGTTTTGCTTTTTCTCTTGTTTCACAAAGTCCACGTTCCACTAGAAGGACATCGACTCTTTCTTTTGGGGTTTTTATCATAATACGTGAGTACCAGCCTTACCGATCTTATTCATTTTATTTTGTATCCGGGTGATTAATTCAGCCGAATTTAAATGTATTTCATTTAACAGTTCATCAACGTTTCCGTGTTCAATAAATTGGTCTGGAATGCCCATTCGACTAACGGAAACGCCCGTATACTCATGGTCTTGCATAAATTCCAATATGCTGCTTCCAAATCCGCCTTGTAAAATCGCTTCTTCCACAGTAAATATTGGAAGATTACGTTCCACTAATTTATGCAGCATACCCTCATCAAGTGGTTTAATGAACCTTGCATTGATTACTTCTGCTTGGATACCTTCAAGTGCCAAGCGTTCTGCCGCTTCCATAGCCATTGGGATTGTGGTACCGAATGTTAAAATTGCCGCATCCGAACCTTTTCTTAAAACTTCCCATGAACCAATCGGTATGGAATGTAATTCTGCATCCATCGGAACACCGAGCCCATTCCCTCTAGGGTAGCGCAATGCAATTGGACCATCATTATAATCGATGGCGGTTTTCACCATATGCTGGCCTTCATTTTCATCTTTAGGCATCATGATCACCATATTTGGCAAATGACGTAGGAATGAAATATCGAATACGCCTTGATGGGTTTCCCCGTCAGCGCCAACAAGCCCTGAACGGTCAATTCCGATGAAGACATTTAAATTTTGACGACAAATATCATGTAAAACTTGGTCATATGCGCGTTGCAGGAAAGTTGAGTAGATGGCTAAAAACGGTTTCATGTCTTGTGTGGCAAGGCCAGCCGCCATAGTGGCTGCATGTTGTTCAGCAATGCCGACGTCATACATGCGTTCAGGGAATTCAGACGCAAAGCCTTCTAATTTCGAACCAACTGGCATAGCAGGTGTTATAGCTACAATCCGCTCATCTTCACGTGCAAGTTTACGCACGGTTTCAGCGACCAATCCACTCCATGAAGGTGCTTTAGTCGAAGACTTTACGAATGCACCGGTCTCCATTTTATAAGGACCTGTCCCATGCCAAGTACCAATTTTATCTTCTTCTGCCGGGCGGTACCCTTTGCCTTTTTTCGTGATGACATGAACCAATACTGGTCCCTTCATTTTTTTCGCGTATAACAAATTCTCTTGCAAATCTTCGTAATTATGTCCGTCAATAGGACCTAAATACGTAAATCCAAGTTCTTCGAAAAACACACCTGAAACTAGTAAATATTTTAAACTGTCTTTAACCCGTTCCGCCGTAGCTGCCAGTTTTCCACCGACTGCCGGGATTTTTTTCAACAAATATTCCAGTTCGTCTTTAGCCTTTTTATATTTACCGGCTGTGCGAAGTTTTCCTAATACTGTATGGAGTGCGCCAACGTTAGGCGCGATTGACATTTCATTATCATTCAAAATAACAATCATATTGGTCTTTTCATGTCCAATGTGATTCAGTGCTTCTAAAGCCATTCCACCTGTAAGAGCTCCATCCCCGATAATGGGAATGATATGGTTTTTATCTTTTTTAATATCACGTGCAGCTGCCATACCCATCGCAGCAGACAACGAAGTTGAGCTGTGACCTGTTTCCCAAACATCATGTTCACTTTCATTGCGCTTTGGAAAACCGCACAACCCTTTATATTGACGTAATGTATCAAATTGATTTGCACGACCAGTCAAAATTTTATGGACATACGCTTGATGTCCTACATCCCATATAAATTTATCATCTGGACTATTAAAAATACGGTGAAGAGATACAGTCAGTTCGACCACACCCAAGTTAGGACCAATATGTCCACCAGTGACCGATAATTTTTCAATTAAAAACGAACGAATATCTTCACTTAAAGTCAATAGTTCATCTTGAGATAATTCTTTAATAAAGGATGGACTTGTAATTGTATTTAAATCCACCGACATCACACACCTTTACACAATACTTGCGATTATTATCTTTCATTATATCAATGTCGTACGAATGTACAAACATTAACTATTTGCTGCGATTAACGATGTAAGCAGCCAATTCATCCAATAGACCAGGCTCACTTGAAATGTGGCGAAGTGATTCGATAGATTGGTTATAGTGCCAATCACGTTTTATTTTCGCTCCATCCAGTGTTAATAATGCAGGGTACGTATTTTTTTCACTCGCAACATCTTTTCCTGCAGTTTTTCCTAATGACTCTGTGGTTCCTTCTATATCCAAAATATCATCCTGAATTTGAAATGCCAGTCCGATATGGAAACCAAAATCTTGCAACGCCTTTCTAGTACTGGCATCCGCCGAAGCCAAAATCGCACCTGCTAAAATGCTAAAGGATAATAAAGCACCCGTTTTATTGATATGTATGGTTTCCAATTCTTCTACAGAAATGATTTTTCTTTCGCTTTCAATATCCAAAACTTGTCCGCCAACCATACCTTCAGCTCCTGCAGCCTCGCTCATCAATTGTATAAGTTCCAGTTTGTCTTCTGCGGGTACTGTTTTCAAACGAGAAAGTACGCCAAAACTATATGTTAACAATCCATCTCCAGCTAAAATCGCCAACGCGTCCCCATAAACTTTATGGTTAGTTAATTTCCCACGGCGGTAATCATCATTATCCATGCTCGGTAGGTCATCATGGATTAGAGAATAGGTATGAACCATTTCAATAGCTGCTCCAACTGTAGAGGCTTCTGAATGTTTAACTTGTAAAAAGTCTAAGACAGCCAGTAAAAATAATGGCCTTACCCTTTTGCCTCCTGCAGCCAATGAATAATTCATCGCTTCTTTCAAAATTTCAGGTGCATTGATCGACTGAACTTGCTCGGTCAATTGACGGTCTATTTCTGGAATATTCAGTTCAGTAAAATTTTGCAAACAAGTCATTGTGATGCATCCTCTTTTTCGATGGCTTCAAATGGCACTTTTTCACCGCTGTCATCCATGATTGAAATCAATTGTTTTTCTGCATTGTGCAATTTCTCGTGGCATACCGTCGACATTTCCATTCCCTTTTTATAAAGTGAAATAGCATCCTCAAGAGGAACATCGCCTTGCTCCAGCTGACGTACAATTTCCTCTAATTGTTGAATTGCTTGGTCAAAAGATACGTTGGTTTTTGTCATGATGATTCTCCTTTAGACTGTTTGTTTATAGAGTCTATAGATGCGATTATGACTCCATCTTGTAATTTGATATGAAGTGGTTGATCTGGATTGATATCTTCAATTGATTTGACAACTTGATCATTTTGATAGGTCAGACTGTAGCCCCGATCCATGATTTTCAGCGGGTTCAATGCTTCCAGTAACTGAATCATATTACTGAAAGAACGAGCTTTCGTTTGTACATTTTTTTGAGCTGCCATATGCAAACGTTGTTGAGAAGCCTGTACATTTTTTTGATGTAGCAAAACCATTCTTTGTGGACTTTGCAATGACAGACGCATGGTTTGCTGTGCAAGGTGTTGTTGTTTTTGTTGGAAAATCGTACGTCCGTTTCTCTCCATCTGTTCATTCGCTCGGGTCAGTCTTTCAACAAACGGTCGGTATAATCTTTCAGGATAGGCCAGTGGATATGCAGACATCACCCGCGTCAACCTTTTTCGCTCCTGTGATAAAATAGCCGTAACGATCGATACCATTTGCGATTTTCTATTGGATACACGTTCAAGCAAATCCAGTTGATTTGGTACGGCAAGCTCTGCTGCTGCAGTTGGCGTTGGTGCGCGAAGATCTGAGACATAGTCAGCGATTGTCGTATCCGTTTCATGTCCGACAGCACTAATAATAGGAATGGTACTATTCGCAATTTCCCGCGCAACGATTTCTTCGTTGAAAGCCCATAAGTCTTCAATCGACCCGCCCCCGCGTCCAACAATACAAACATCAAGATCCGGATAGCTATGAGCACGTTTTAATGCTTTTACGATACTTGGCGCTGCACCAGCCCCTTGAACCAGAGCTGGAAAAATGATAACTTCTGCCAAAGGATAACGGCGGCTCAAAGTCGTGACAATATCCCGAATGGCTGCACCTGTTGAAGCTGTAATAACACCAATCTTTTGAGGGTATTTTGGAATCTGTTTCTTTCTAGAAGGATGGAAAAGTCCTTCTTTCGCCAATTTTTCTTTCAGCTGTTCAAAGGCTACAAATAGTTCTCCAATACCATCAGGCTGCATCAATTGTGCATACAACTGATATTGGCCTGAGCCTTCATAAACATTCACATCACCTTGCAAAAGAACATTCATTCCGCTCTCCGGTTTAAATTTCAAACTTCTTGCTTGTGCCGCAAACATAACAGCAGGCATTCTTGTTTGATCGTCTTTAATCGTGAAGTAAATGTGTCCGCTTGTATGTATTTTGACATTGGATAGTTCCCCTTTGACATAAACATTGCGCAAATGAGGATCCGCATCAAATTTTCTTTTTATGTATTTGGTCAGTGCTTTCACTGTTAAATATGTCGATGCAGTCACGTGCATTCAAACTCCTCACGAAGAAGAAATAGAAAAGCTGTCTTTCTATAAGAAAAACAGCTTCTTCCCTTTATTTTACCTGTTTTAACTTCATTTGTCTTGACGCAACTCATTTTCTGCAGATTGTACGGTGTTGGCCATTAACATGGTGATTGTCATGGGTCCCACTCCGCCTGGAACAGGTGTTATGTATGAAGCTTTTTCTTTTACTGCTTCAAAATCCACATCTCCACACAGGCGATTGTTTTCATCACGATTCATACCTACATCGATGACGACCGCTCCGTTTTTGACGTATTCACTCGTAATGAATTTCGTTTTACCAACTGCCACCACGAGAATATCAGCCTGCAAGGTAATTTCTTGTAGGTTCGGCGTCTTAGAATGCGCATATGTCACGGTTGCATCTTTTTGTAAAAGTAATTGGCCCATTGGTTTTCCTACAATATGGCTACGTCCTATGACAACAGCGTGTTTGCCTGCAAGATCAATTCCAGAGTATTCCAGAAGTTTCATGACCCCGTATGGCGTGCATGGAAGGAAAGTCTCCTGTCCGAGCATCATTTTTCCAACACTGATTGGATGGAAACCATCTACATCCTTAGTTGGGGAAATGGCTGCCAATACGGCAGATTCTCCAATGTGCTTCGGTAATGGTAACTGAACTAATATGCCATGAATGGTTGGGTCTTCATTCAGTGATTGAATCGTATGCACGAGTTCACTTTCAGTTAAATCTGACTCAAAAGAAAGTAAACGTGAATTCATACCAAGTGCTTCACACGTTTTTTGTTTATTGGAAACATAGGTTTTCGAAGCTGCGTTGTCACCGACTAAAATAACCGCTAAGCCTGGAGTAATGCCTTGATTTTTTAAGTGAATGATACGTTCAGATAAATCATTGCGTATCGCTTGTCCAATTTCTTTTCCATTAATTAATGCACTCGACATGTCTTTATTCCCCCTGCTGTCAGTTAGAAGTCTCGACCGTATATTTAGATAGAACTCCGTTCACAAACTTGCTTGATTTCTCATCACCAAACGTTTTACATAATTCAATCGCTTCATTCATGACTACTTTTGAAGGTGCATCCTGCATAAATAACAATTCATAAACTGCCAAGCGCAATACCGTGCGTTCGATCTTAGGTAAACGATCCAAAGACCAATTTTCTAACTTTGTTTTAAGTGATTCATCTATTTGCGTTAGTTGTTCAGTCGTTCCACGTACAAGCTTTTCATAGAAAGGATCATTGTCGCCATCTAAAACGTGGCTCATTGCATCTTCTATTGTTAACTCGGTGTTTTCTAACTGAAACAAAGTTTGCAACGCTTTTTCACGGGCTTCTCTACGTTTCATGGGTAGTCTCCTTTTATATGCATTCGAACACATCATAGCATATTTTGCGTACACAAGACATCCTCAAAGGGAAGTTCGAATGTTCAGAAAAAGTACTCCATCAAATTTCTGAATGAAGTGAAAATCACTTAATCTCATCCAACGTAATAACCTATCCTTTTTATTATTGTTTATTAACGTTATCTTTGCTCGAAAGCCCAAGAAGTTCGGCCATTACTATGCGCGTTTCAATCATTTCCCATAATAAAAATGAGGCTCATTTCAATCAAGAAATGAGCCTCTTCCTATTTAAATCGCTAATTTTTCTGAGAATTGGCTATTGTAAAGATCTGCATAGAAACCATTTCTCTCCAATAATTCAACATGATCCCCTTGTTCAATCACTTTCCCTTGGTCCATCACCAAAATCAAATCCGCATCCTTAATCGTTGACAGACGATGGGCAATAACAAAGCTGGTACGGTCTTCCATCAAACGGTTCATCGCCTTTTGGATGAAGATTTCCGTACGTGTGTCCACACTGGAAGTAGCTTCATCCAGTATCATGATAGGTGGATCCGCCAGGACCGCTCTTGCGATTGTCAGAAGTTGTTTTTGCCCTTGTGATATATTCGAAGCTTCTTCGTTCAACACGGTATCATAACCATCCGGTAGTGTACGGATGAAATGGTCAGCATGGGCCGTACGGGCAGCCTCGAAGATTTCTTCATCTGTTGAACCACTTTTTCCATACGCGATATTGTCCTTGATCGTTCCATTGAAGAGCCACGTATCCTGAAGAACCATTCCAAAACTCTTGCGGAGATCGTTTCGGGACATGTTCCGTGTATCAAGACCATCGATTTTGATCTTTCCGCCATTGAGTTCATAAAATCTCATCAATAGATTGATCATCGTCGTTTTTCCTGCCCCGGTAGGCCCAACGATTGCAACGGTCTGACCAGGCAACACATCGATGTTCATGTCTTGGATCAACAAATCATCTTCATACCCAAAATCCACACTTTCGAATGTCACAGCGCCATTGGCACGCTTCAGACTGTCGGTCGTCACTTCTTTCATCTCTTCTGCTTCTTCGAGCAGTTCAAATACCCGCTCTGCAGCTGCAACCGTGGACTGAATGATGTTCGCGATGTTGGCTGTTTGTGTGATTGGTTGTGTGAACTGTTTTGAATAAGTGATGAAAGCTTGTATGTCACCTATTGAGATGGCACGCTGCGTTACCAAAATTCCTCCCACAACACTGATTAGGACATAACTTAAATTCCCAATGAAGAACATCATCGGCATGATGATACCAGAAATGAATTGAGCTTTGCTTCCCGCTTCATACAATTCTTCATTGACCTTATCAAACTGAGCAACGGACTTTTTCTCATACCCGAACGCTTTAACCACTTGGTGACCAGTATACATTTCTTCGATGTGCCCATTCAGCTGGCCAAGTGTACGCTGCTGATCGGCAAAGTGTTTTTGGGATTTTTTCAGGATCGGTTTTATCACAAATATAGACAGCGGTAAACTGACAATTGATATCAGCGTCAATAATGGACTGATCGAAAGCATCATGATGATAATCCCTAATATTGTCACGATCGAGGTAATGAATTGAGTTAGACTTTGTTGCAACGTGCTCCCTATTGTATCGATATCATTTGTCATACGGCTGAGCGTTTCGCCGTTTGATCGCCCATCAAAATATTTGAGCGGCAGTTTTTCAAGCTTATGATTGACGTCTTCCCTTAGATCGTAAACCGTTTCCTGTGCAACACTCGACATAATATACTGTTGCACATAGTTGAAAAGGCTACTTAAAACATAGAGCCCAACAAGGACCAGAAGAATCTGCCCAATTTTATCGAAATTGATGGCTGCACCAGGTATCCCTTGGAATTTCCCGTATGCACCCTCAAATAGTTCCGTGATTGCCGTCCCCATTATTTTTGGTCCAACGATCATAAATATGGTACTCAAGATTGCTGCAAAGAAAACGGCAACCAATTTGTTTCGACGCGGCTTCAAATAAGTCAAAAGACGTCTCAGTGTCCCTTTGAAATCTTTTGCTTTTTGCCCGCCCATCATCATCATGTTACCGCCACCAGGACCGTGCCCCGGCCCACCACTTTGAGGTTTTTTTTGATTGGTCATGCGATTTCCTCCTCTGAAAGCTGTGATAGGGCGATTTCACGGTATACATCATTTGTTGCAAGCAACTCTTGGTGAGTCCCCAAACCGACTATTCGTCCTTCGTCCAACACGATGATCCGATTCGCGTCGACCACTGTGCTGACACGTTGTGCAACCAGTAACACCGTCGCATTTTTCGTTTCATCTTTCAAGGCTGCCCGGAGTTTGGCATCTGTCTTGAAATCAAGTGCGGAAAAGCTGTCATCGAATATATAAAGATCCGGTTTTCGAATGAGCGCTCTAGCTATCGACAGCCGTTGCTTTTGCCCGCCGGACAAGTTCGAGCCACCTTGTTCGATTTCTGCAGCATAGCCTTCTTTCATCTTGCCAATGAAATCATCTGCTTGTGCAATAGTAGCCGCGTGCTCCATTTCATCCTGCGAGGCATCCTGTTTTCCAAAGCGAATGTTATCGGCAATCGTTCCCGTGAAAAGTATAGCTTTTTGTGGAACGAAACCGATTTTCGAACGGATTTCATCTTGTGACGCCTTGCGGATATCAACACCGTTTACGCGAATGCTTCCACTTGATATGTCATAAAACCGTGGAATCAAATTGACGAGAGTTGATTTTCCAGATCCTGTCCCGCCAATGATGGCGGTAATTTCACCAGGTTTGGCCGTAAAGCTGATGTCGGATAAGGCAGGTTCTTCCGCTCCTGGATAGCTGAATGTCACATGCTCAAATTCAAGCGTCCCTCTTTCACGATCTGCCTTTTCCGTTCCTTCATCCAAGAAAGACGGTTTCATTTCCAGTACTTCGTTAATTCGTTTCGCAGACACAGCAGCACGTGGAATCATGACGAACATCATGGATGCCATGACAAGAGCAAACATGATTTGCATGACGTATTGGATAAACGCCATCAAGTCACCGATTTGCATTGCTCCATTATCGATCCGAATCCCACCGAACCAAATGATGCCGACGACTGTTAAGTTCATGACAAGCATCATTACAGGCATCAAAAACGCCATGACTTTATTTACTTTAATCGAAACATCCGTCAACTCTTTATTTGCTTGCTTCATGCGCACTTTCTCTTCGGTTTCCCGATTGAACGCGCGAATGACGCGAATCCCCGTGAGGTTCTCGCGTAAGACCAGATTCAAGCGATCCAGACGTTCTTGCACCGTTTGAAAAAGAGGTACCCCTTTTTTCAGAATCAGCAGGACGGAACCAATCAATACAGGCATGGTGGCAACAATCACCAATGATAATTTGGCATCTTTCGATACGGCCATGATGACCCCGCCTATTAACATGATCGGTGCACTGACAACCATTCTGAGCATCATGATGACGACTTGCTGGACTTGCGTGATGTCATTTGTTGTTCTCGTGATCAGTGAAGCGGTTCCCACCTCGTCAAATTCCTGCAATGAAAACTTCCCGACATGATTGAAGACTTTTCTGCGAATGTCACGTCCGAGTCCCATAGCCGCTTTGGAAGAATAATAGCTTGCAATGACTGATGCAGTGGCTCCAAGTGATGAAACCAACAGCATGAATCCTCCAATTTTCCAAATATAAGGGGTGTCTCCCGTAACAACACCTTTATCAATGATGTCCGCCATCAGTGTTGGTAAAAAGAGGTCAGCCATCGATTGAATGAATACGAGTCCGATAACCGCGATTACAAGCCACTTATAAACGGATAAATATTTCAGTAATTTTATCAATTTGAACACTCCTCTTGTCCCAGTTCTTCCAGATGCTTTGTAATTTGTTGATGGGTACCAAGCAGTTCCTCGAATTGCTTATCAGTCAGGGATTCCGCAACCGATTGAAATGTTTGGTGAATGCCATTTTCTTGCATATGAATCTCTTTGATCCGTGCCAATCCGTTTTCGCTGAGTGACAACAAAACCTCCCGTCGGTTCCCTTCGACTTGTTGACGGTTCAGCAAACCTTCCCGAACCAACCCATCTACAGCTTGACTCAGAGTACTTTTGGGGAGAAAGGTTTTCTCGCCCACGTTTTTTTGAGTCATTTCCTTATGGATGACGATGGTCATCAATATTGTGTACTGGGGAATGGATAATCCATTTTCCACCGCTGACTTCTGGACGAACCTCATCATGTTCTTTTGAATGCTCGAAAATGAACGTAATAATTGAATGGACCTTGTTAAATTTTGATTTTCATTGTCCAATTGACTCCTCACCATTCCTTCCTAAACGAACTGTTCCGAATCGAACAGTTCGTTTTTGGTCTTTCAAATTTACTCTCATTATAAGAGATTGTCAATCTATCCATACGAAAAAAGACCTTACCCAAGTGAATGCACACATGAAAGGTCTTTGCTTTTGTATCATTTACTTATCATCTTCTTTTGCTTCCGTAAACGTTGCGGATAACTGGTGTCCCTCTATTTGTTTATCGACAATTCTATTAAGAGGATGTGGATGATGTCGCGCATTATTTACGTACTAAATTGTGCGGTTACCACAAACTTTATTATCAATACAAAAAAACACCGTCCGGATAGACCGAACGATGTTGTGAGTTATTCGTTTGTTGTTTCTTTTTGTTGTTCGAATTGAATGCCAGTAATATGGACATTTACTTCTTGAGTTTCAAGTAACGTCATATTTAAAATTGCCTGACGCACTTGACTTTGAACTTCTTTGGCTACTTTAGGAATCGACGCGCCGTATTTCACGGTGCAATAAATTTCAACAAATAGACCTTGATCAGTCAATTCTGTCTTGATTCCTTTACCGTGGACTTTTTTGCCGAGACGTTCTGCAACTCCTGTTGCGAAACTTCCACGGGTACCGGCCACTCCCTCAACATCTGTGGTGGCAATCCCAGCGATTACTTCTAAAACCTCTGGTGCTACTTCAATCTTTCCTAACTCTTCTTTACCAGACGGAATCATTTGCAAATAAGCCGTTGTTGTTTTTTCAGCCATTCCAATCATCCTTTCCTAGGAATTCATGACGTCGTATTTCTCTAAAAACTTCGTATCGAAATCACCAGATTTGAATTCTTTATGGTCCATCAATTTTGCATGGAAAGGAATTGTTGTATGAACACCCTCTACAACAAACTCACTCAGTGCACGCTTCATTTTTGCAACCGCTTCTTCACGGGTATCTGCATAAGTAATCAGTTTTGCGACCATTGAATCATAGTAAGGAGGAATGCTGTAGCCTGAATACATTGCTGAATCCACGCGTACACCATATCCGCCCGGCGCTAAATACATATCAACTTTACCCGCTGAAGGCATGAAGTTTTTCGAAGGGTTTTCAGCGTTAATACGACACTCAATTGCCCAACCTTTAATTTTCACGTCATCTTGTGTATAAGCTAATTTTTCACCAGAAGCGACTTTAAGTTGTTGTTGAATCAAATCAATGCCGGTTACCATTTCAGTAACAGGATGTTCAACTTGAATACGCGTATTCATTTCCATAAAGTAAAACTTTTGATTGATGTGATCGAAAATAAATTCAACTGTCCCTGCACTGCGATAATTAACGGCTAGTGCAGCTTTAACAGCCGCGTCACCCATCTGATTACGAATTTCCGGGGATAGCGCTGGAGATGGTGCTTCTTCTACTAGTTTTTGCATACGGCGTTGAATTGAACAATCACGTTCGCCTAAATGAATCGCATTGCCAAAACTATCAGCCAAAACTTGAATTTCAACATGACGGAAAATCTCAATGAACTTCTCAATATAGACACCAGGGTTACCAAAAGCAGCAGCAGCTTCTTTTTGTGTAATCTGAATGCCTTTAACAAGTTCTTCTTCCGTACGTGCGACACGAATACCTTTACCGCCACCACCGGCAGTTGCCTTAATAATGACCGGGAATCCTATTTCACGAGCGATTTCCAGACCTTCTTTTTCATCCGCAACAATACCTGTTGATCCAGGCACAACTGGTACGCCCGCTTTTCGCATTGTTTCACGCGCTACATCCTTCGTACCCATTCTGGAGATAGCGTCAGAAGTAGGACCGATGAACGTTATATTACATTGTTCACAAAGCTCCGCGAAACTCGCATTCTCTGCCAAAAAGCCATAACCGGGATGAATGCCATCACAACCCGTTAACTTTGCAACACTGATAATATTGCTGAAGTTCAAGTAACTATCTTTCGATTGTTTAGGACCGATACAATAAGCTTCATCTGCCATTTGAACATGCAACGCTTCACGATCAGCTTCCGAATAGACGGCAACTGTTTCGATATCCAACTCTTTACACGCACGAATAATACGAACCGCGATTTCACCACGGTTAGCAATTAATACTTTTTTCATCATCCGTTCCCCCTCAGTTCGCTTTTACTAAGAACAGAGGTTGGCCGTACTCTACGAGTTGTCCATCTTTTACTAAAATTTCTACAATCTCGCCAGACACTTCTGCTTCGATTTCGTTGAATAATTTCATCGCTTCCACAATACATACAATCCCGTCTTCTGTTACTTTATCACCTACTTGAACATATGCCGGTGTATCCGGTGAAGATGACTGATAGAAAGTTCCTACCATTGGTGAAGAAATTTTAAGAAGAGATTCATCATTAACAGCTGATTCTTTCGTCTCTACATTTGCAATTGTTTCTTTTACAGTTTGAGCAACCGGTGTTGGATTCACTTCTACTGCCACTGGAGCTTCAACAGCAGGTGCCGCTGGTTTTGATTGAGGTACAACTGTTTCAGTAGATACATGTACACCATTCTTTTTCAGTTTAACTTTCGTGCCTTCTGACTCGTAAATAAACTCATCAATGGATGAGTGGTCAATTAATTTAATAATTTCACGAATTTCTTGTACTTTTAACATACCGAACTCCCCTTACCCTATATCGAATTACGTTCCTCTTCTATTTTAGACGTTATTGAGAAAATTTGAAATAGATAACCTAAATTTTTTAAGAGTTGGTCCTAATCCGAAAGGTGAAGAAGCCCGTTTTAGTCCGACACCGGCGTTGATAAACAAGGTTTCCTTTGCGACGAATAACCGCAGGAGCAACGATTCGATTTTAATCCGGCATGGTTTTCTAAGAAAAATGAAAAAAAGGACCATATCGGCCCTTTTCGTTCATTATGAAGCTGGTTGGAATGCTACCGTTACTTTTTTTGCATCTTCCCATTGTTTCATTACGATGTGAATAATTTCATTTGCTTGTGATTTTCCAAGTTCATCAGCGATTACAGTTACATCTACTTTTCCTGTATCTGTCTGTACATAGGCATCTGAGTAACCTAGTGAACGAATGAGCATTTCAAGCATTGCTTCCGTTGATTCGCGTACTGTTAAATCGTTAATAGTTGAGTAAGCTTCATTTACCTCATCAGCCGACATTTCGTTTGACGCAATTTGTGTTGTTAATTGTGTTTTTAACTCACTGCGTTCGTTTAGTAATTCCATTCTCATTTCTTCAAATAACGCACTTTGAGCATATACTGGTGTAACTGATTCATCTTCAGTTGTGTCTTCGACCTTCATTTGATCAAGGTCTTCATCTGAGAAAATAGCTAAACCATCAAAGGGCATATTGTTAGGTTCGTTCACGTAATACACCGAAATTACTGCTACCAAACTTAATAGAGTTAGCATCCATACTGTACGTTTTTTGACTTTCATTTAGAAACCCCTTTCTCATCCATCGGGACGACGACAATTCGATGTTCTGGCAGTAATAATACTGCTGCTAAGTATTCTTTTAACATAATTCTGGTTTTTGCTTGATCTGCTCCAGTGGCTACTACCAATACTGATTGAATAGTTTTTTGCTCATTGGTTGTCTGATCAAACAAGGCAAAGCTAGGTTTTTCCGTAACTGTTTGTTGAGGCTCGTTCATGCCTGTGTAAAAAAATAATTCGACTTCACCTACCCCAGCCATTTTTTCCAATGCCGTTTTCAATGAGTGTTCCAGCGTTACTGCATCTTGTGACTGACTGGATGTGTTAGGTTGCTTGGTGAAAATGGATTCATTCAGTAAGAAAAACACCATGAATACCAAGAGACTCGCGAGCAGGATCCCGCTTTTCATTCGATTCGTTTTAATGGATGGAATCACGCTCCTCTCTTAAGTGAGACAGGCATTTGATAAACTATATGACAAGCATTCCTCAACTATTCATAGAAAAAAGAAGAGATAAACAATAACATGTACATGGCAAGTCCCAGCTTCGTATATTCTTCTATCTTTTCATTTGAATCAGACTTCTGGAAGATAGCCTGAAGAACTTCACTCAGCAGAATAATGAACATTAATCCCTTTAACCATTCAGCCATCATTAACCCCTCATCATCATGGAGAATTTTACTAATATCACAATGAAAATGGCTGTATAGAAAAACGCAAAGGCAATAAGAAATGACAAGATACTTAAAACGAAAATCGACTTTCCGATATCATCAAGAAAACTGGCCAGATCCTCTGGTCCGAATGGTTCAATAATGGCAGCCACTACTCGATAGCAAAACGCGATACTGATGGTTTTCAAAGTAGGGATCAACACAACCAGTAGGATTGTGATGGCAATGCCACCGCCAGTAATCGAAGTGATTGAAGAAGAAAATCGAGTAAATGTACTAAGACTCTCAGAAAAAAAAGAACCAACAAACGGGATGTTTTGCTGAATGATTTTTTTGATGGGCTCCGTAACAGCACTTGAGATATTCCAAGAAATAAACCCTTGCACCGAAATGAAAAAACTATAAATGACGACTACTGCTGAAACGATACTTAGTAAAGAAGTGCGAATAATATCGGTCAGTTTTGAAAATGGGGTAGCCGGATGAAAGCGACTAATGAAGTCCAGCAATATGGTGGTCATAAGTAATGGAATAAGGATTCTTTCGGTCAGCACCACTGTAAATTGAATAAATACATAGAGCGCAGGGTTCCAAATTGAAAATGCCATCGTTCCACTATTCATCAACAAGCCCGCTGTCAACACGGGGTAGACACTCATAAAAACCGTCACCATCTGTCGCGCAAATTGCTGCATAATATGCATCGCATCAATGGCAGGCGTCAATGTATACAGGACAGCAATACAAAACAGGGATAACCTTGTCCATCGTTTGGCTGCAGGAAATAAAATATCGATGATCATCGCAAAAACAATAGCGATCAGCAGTACGATAAAGTATCGGGTTACACCAAAAAAATAGGCATACAAGGGTTCAAGCATGAACCTTCTCACCTCTTTTACACCTATATTATTCGATCAATAGCCGCGTCAGCGTGTTAAACATTTGCTGAATGAGAGGCAACCAATAGGTGAGAATCAACACATGACAACTTATCGAAATGATGGGAACAAATGTATTCAGATTTAAATTTCGGCACCATTCAATCAAGGCTTCACCTATAAATGTCACGAATACAGAAATCAGCAATACTCTGGCTATTGGGAGCGCTTCCTTAGGTGCAGATTCAAGAACGTTTCTTACGATTGGAAAAAGAGTTTGAAATAAAATATTCGAGAGTAAAATAAAAAAGAAAAAGCTCAAAAGTAGAGGTGTAAATTGCGGTAGGATTTGTTTAAGCAACAACATCAGAAATATGATTACTATCGTTACCAGGATCATTTGCATGACTTACACCGAAATGGTAAGCCATTCGAAAAAAGTAGTGATTTCTTGAAAGAAGAAACGTAGGAAACGTAACATTTCCACGGTCATATACAGATACCCAAATACAAATAAAAAGAATGAAAATTCTTTTTTCCCCGTCTGTTCAAAGAAAAGGTGTAACAATGCAAGAATCAATCCGATTCCTGCCACTCGAATTACATCCATAAATTCCGACTTGTCCCCTCCTCTGTCTATTCATCGTATGCAAAAAGGAGCTGAGACATGAAAAAAAGTTGCCAATAGCACTAGGTGCAATTGGCAACTTTATTTTTTATTCATTATTTAGGTAAGCAATAAATTTTACTCGTCGCAAAGGAAACCTTCCCTCCACGCCGGCGTCAGGCTAGAGTGGCACTTTACACTTTTCTAATTATTGTGCTCTTGAAACGTAAGCCGCTTCAGATGTGTTGATGATCAGTTTATCACCTTGGTTGATGAAGAAAGGAACTTGAACTGATAATCCAGTTTCCAAAATTGCAGGTTTCGTTCCGCCACTAGCTGTATCACCTTTAATACCAGGTTCTGTTTCAGTAACTTCCAAAACAACCGTATTCGGCAATTCTACGCCTAACGTTTCCCCTTGGTATTGCATGATATGCACTTCCATGTTTTCACGAAGAAATTTCAATTCGTACTCGATTTGTTTTGAATCAAGTTCAATTTGTTCATACGAGTCAGTATCCATGAAATTATGAGTATCACCATTTGCGTAAAGATACTGCATTTTGCGGTTATCAATTTGAGCTTTCTCCACTTTTTCTCCAGCACGGAATGTTTTTTCATTCACTGCACCTGTACGAATGTTGCGTAGTTTAGAACGAACAAACGCTGCACCTTTACCTGGTTTCACGTGTTGGAAATCAAGTACGCGCCAAATACCACCATCTACTTCAATTGTTAAACCAGTTTTAAAATCATTTACAGAAATCATGAGTGTTCCTCCAAAATTATAAGATAAGTAACTCTTTTGTAGAATGTGTTAATTTTTCAAGCCCTGTAGCTGTAACAATCGCATCATCTTCAATACGAACCCCACCGACACCAGGTAAATAAATGCCCGGCTCAATAGTGATTACCATACCTTCTTCCAGAACAGTTTCCGAACGGAAAGATAATCCAGGCCCTTCGTGTACTTCTAATCCGATACCATGTCCTAAAGAATGACCGAACGCTTCACCATAACCTTTGGATTTTATATAATCGCGAGCGATTGCATCCGCCTCAATTCCAGTCATACCTGGTTTGATTTTTTCCAAAGACAACAGTTGTGAGTCTAGTACAATTTGATAAATTTCTTTTAATTGCTCACTCGGTTCACCGATAGCAACAGTTCTCGTTACGTCTGATACATATCCATTATACAACGCACCGAAGTCCAATGTAACAAAATCACCTTTTTCGATGACTTTATCCGTCGCGACACCATGTGGAAGTGCAGAACGAAGCCCAGATGCCACAATAATATCGAATGAAGATGATGATGCTCCTTGTTTGCGCATAAAGAATTCAAGTTCATTAGAAACTTCCAATTCCGTTTTTCCAGGTGCGATAAATGTAAGGATATGTTCAAAAGCCGCTTCAGCGATATCCGCGGCAGCCTTAATAATAGTAATCTCTTGTGGCGTCTTAATCAAGCGGATTTTCTCAATAAGACCTGATACAGGTACAAGTTCAGTATTAACTGCCTTTTTGTAACTCTCATACATGGCATAGCTCATGTCGTCTTTCTCAAAACCTACTTTTCTCACATTCATTTTTTCTAATTGAACACTTACTTCTTCCAGCATCGTTTTCGTATGTTGGACAATTTCAAAGTTTTTAATCTGTTTTGCCGCTTGTTCCGTGTAACGGAAATCCGTAATAAAAACAGCTTGATCTTTGGAAACGATGGCAATACCAGCAGTCCCCGTAAAATCAGTTATGTACCGGCGATTGTAGCCACTTGTAATTAACAAGGCGTCAATCTGGTGTTCCCCTAAAGCTTCACGTAATTTAGACAATTTCTCCATTTAAGATTCCCCTTTTCTTCTATGTAAAAATGTTTCTAGTGCTAAAGTATAACCGAAAGTTCCGAGACCACATATTTGACCAACACATTCAGGAGCCAAGACAGATTTGTGACGAAAACTTTCTCTGCTATGGATATTAGAAATATGAACCTCTATTACCGGAACGGTAATGGAAGCGATGGCATCACGTATCGCATAACTTGTATGAGTATAAGCTCCAGGGTTGAAAATAATGCCGTTAATTCCATCATCTTCTGCATTGTGCAGCCAATCAATTAGTTCACCTTCGTGATTCGATTGCTTACATTGAACATGAATATCCGATTGTTTTCCGTGAGTTATAAGCTTTTGCTCTACATCTTCCAACGTTTCATGTCCATAAATAGCAGGTTCACGTTTTCCTAAACGATTTAGGTTTGGCCCATTTAAACAAAGAATTTTCATCTTTTTTCCTCCAGTTCCATCGTGCCCCCTTCATTTTATCATAACAAATAGTTGCAGCAACTACTTTCTCTTGTCATCATAAACCTCTTGGTCATAGTAATGAATCGTCTCGGCAAGGGCTCTGCAAATTATTAAAATAACTGAAATAATCGGTACCGACTTCCAACTTATATGGGAAAAATCTTGATAAATACTCCATTCCAGCAGAATCCAGATGGCAAATCCAACAACAATTGACGTGGCAATCGCCGGCATTTTGCTGACAATCATGAACAGAGCCATCGCAAGATTGATGACCAAGAAGACGACCAGAAAAGTAAGAAACCATTTGACTGATGGGTGAGCGTCGGAAAATACTTGCCATCTCTTAGTCCATTTTATTGGGCTCCATGGAATATAATCAAAAACATATAAAAACTTTAATATTATAGTGAAAACCACAGCATGTGCTACTGAAATCGTTAAGAAGTGAGTACCTTTCATTCAAATCACAATCCTTTCTATTTATTCAATTTTGACTAACCTCACTCTCTCTATTCATAGATATAGTGTTTTTTTAAAAATTAGTACAATTAAAGCGATAATTACTGTTGCAAGCGTTGATACGGCTCTTTCATTGTTAAACAGATTAATCTAAAACGAAAAAACGCACGTTGTATCCCAAGGATACAGCGTGCGTTTTCTTCATCTAATAAATCTACTTGCTAGTGGCATTCTCAAAACAGCGTTTTTAACTGTTAAACTTAAAGTCCACATTTCAATTGAGCACCGCAATTTGTACACGTATTACAGCCACCCATTTCTTTTACGGTCCCCTGACGGCAAACAGGACAAGTGTTTCCTACTTCTGAGCCGATTGTGACATTCGTTGAACGAAGATCTTGGATTGTATCGATCAGGACAACTGGACGTTTCCCAATGATGGTTTCTTCATAATGATGTTCATCCATCACATTTTCTTCCGCTTTAAGTGTCAGGACTTGTGCATCACGGCTGCCATCCACATAAACTGTCCCGCCTTTAGCACCACCACGATAAAGTCTTTCATAAACGCCTTGTACTTGTTCAACTGTATAACCGCGTGGTGCATTAACAGTTTTCGAAATCGAGCTGTCAATCCAACGTTGAATTATGCACTGAACATCCGCATGCGCTTCAGGTGCCAATTCCATTGAAGCAACAAACCATTCTGGCAAGCTTTGTTCATCTGCTTCAGGGTTTGCGTTCAAGTATTCCTGAACAATGTCCGCTTTTACTTCGATGAATTTCCCTAAACGGCCACTACGATAGTACGTGAAAGAGAAATAAGGTTCCAGACCTGTCGACACTCCCACTAATGTTCCAGTTGATCCAGTTGGTGCAACGGTCAACAAGTGAGAGTTGCGAATGCCTGTTTCTTTGATTGACTGACGAACATGCTCAGGCATTTTTTTCATAAATCCAGTATTGATGAAAGCGTCTCTCAGACGGTTAGTTTCTTCATTTGTTTCCCCTTGCAAGAACGGGAAACTTCCACGTTCTGCAGCAAGTTCTGCAGATGTTTCATATGCTGTTACTGCTATCGTTTCGAAGATTTGGTCGACAAGAACGTTACCTTCCTCTGAACCGTACTCTTTTTCACAATAAATTAGTAAGTCTGCAAGCCCCATTACTCCTAGACCAACACGACGTTCACCCAAAGCTTGTTTTTTATTGTCTTCAAGGAAGTAAGGTGTTGCATCAATAACATTGTCCTGCATGCGAACTCCAACACGTACTGTTTCTCTCAAGCTATCAAAATCGACAGTTTTTGTATCTTTATTCGCAAACTGAGCTAAATTCACAGCTGCCAAGTTACATACAGAATTTGGTGCCAACGGTTGTTCTCCACACGGGTTGGTAGCAACCACTTGTTGTCCATACGCTTTTGCATTGGTCATTTCGTTTGCATTGTCGATAAAGAAAATGCCAGGCTCCGCAGAATACGTTGCACAAACGTTAATGAGATTCCACAAATCTTTCGCTTTCATCGTACGGTAAGTTCGGATGGCATGTCCTTGTTTTTCCCATTCACGTACATCCCCGACTTCGTGCCATTTCTCATTGTACGTTACCATTTCCTCAGCTGAATAACTTTCAACAGCGGGGAAGCGTAACTCGTGATCGCCGTCTTCTTCCACAGCTTTCATGAAATCGTCGGTCAATGTCACAGATATATTGGCTCCTGTTAAGAATTCGGAATTGTTAACACTATATGTGCCTCCATCGTGGAGTTTCGTTTCTGCATCACGGAAAATTGCATCACTGAATCCACCCTGGCCAGGAATTGTCTTGTAATTTACTATCCCTTGGTACATTGCTTCTTCTTGATGTGTCAGAGCTTTAAATTTAAGCTTGTCTTTCGCTAATTGCTTGATAGTTTCATCATTTGTATTTTCAATCAGGAAACGTAGAATTCTAGGATTTTGCATTTTGGAAATGATGAATTCCGCAATGTCAGGATGCCAATCTGCCAACATAATCATTTGAGCGCCTCTGCGACTGCCGCCTTGCTCAACCAAATGTGTTAGTTTTGCGATATCGTCCAACCATGAAACAGAACCAGATGACTTTCCGTTTACACCTTTAGCGAGTGTATTGCGTGGACGCAAAGTTGATCCGTTTGTTCCAACTCCCCCACCTCGACTCATAATTTCCATTACTTGTTTACGGTGATCGGAAATACCTTCACGGGAATCCGGCACAAAGGGCATAACGTAACAATTGAAGTATGTAACGTCTGTTCCTGCACCCGCTCCATAAAGCACACGTCCTGCGGGAATAAATTTCAATTGGACCAATTGCTGATAAAACTTTTCAAACCATTCTTTTTTCTTCTCTTCAGAAGTTTCAACAGAAGCAAGTCCGGTCGCATTGCGTTTAGCAATTTGCTCATAGAAAACTTCCAAAGGTTTTTCGATGACATTAATGGAACGAGTTACAATACCCGACTCCTGCTCAATTGGATCATCAATTGCACTTCTATAATCTTCTTCAATTAAAACACGTACTTTATTTGTCGAATGATCGATGGAAACAACATAACCCAAACCGCGGGCAGGGAATTTCGGGTCTTCCTTAACCGTCAATACGACAAAGTCGCCTGCTTTTAGTGTTTTCTTTTCAGTATCTTTAAAAGAATAGCGGTCAATCATGACTAACCTAGATACACCTTTGTGAGTTAATGTCATGTCATTCGTGATGGGATGAACTTGAGGGAATGAAATGATGTCATTATTCAACATTTCAATGTTTAACTCCCCTATTTGTTGCTTGGAAACTAGTACCATTTACTACTCCTCCTTAATTAACAGAAAAAACACTACATATAGTGTTACGCGTTGTGTTTAGGGTACTATATATTGACATCTAAATCAAATAAAGCGGATGTATGTTCGAACATACACACACAACGTCTATAGGAAAATACTACTTATTTTTTGGTCAAATTAATTCTTTTTACCTATTATTTACGGTATGTCCATTCGTCATTTGCATAACGTCGAGTTTCAAGCTTTTTCACATAATCCAATTGCTCGATTGTTAGCACATATGGTTGAAAATTGACATTAAGACCTTCAGCAAAACCATCTTTAAATGCTTCTTCACATTCTTCGATCGTAACTGGAGTTTCCCGCAAACGATTTATTGCCACAGCTTTTTGCGGAAGGCCTCTACGAACTCGCTCTTTTACTGCTTCCGATGGATAGTTAAATAAAGAAACTAGTTTATCTTCATCCAGGTCTAAAAGAATCGCTCCATGTTGAAGAATGACACCTTTTTGTCTTGTTTGTGCACTTCCTGCTACTTTTTTACCTTCCACAACTAATTCATACCATGACGGTGCATCGAAACAGACGGCACTTTTTGGATTTTTTAAATCACTCTTCATTTTATCAGTATCAGGCACCGAGAAATAGGCGTTCAATCCAAGCTTCTGAAAGCCAATCAATAACCCTTCACTCAGCACACGGTAAGCTTCCGTGACGGTCGCAGGCATATCTTGATAGTCTTCACTGACGATAATGCTATATGTTAATTCATGTTCATGCAATACGCCACGTCCTCCGGTGGGACGTCTGACAAAACCTAAGTTATGCTCTTTGACAGCTTCCATGTTGATTTCTTTTTTGACATTTTGAAAATAACCTATGGATAATGTTGCAGGTGCCCATCCATAGAATCGGACAATAGGTGGAAGGATCCCATCACTATGCCAGTCCATTAAAGCTTCATCCAGCGCCATATTGAAGGACGGACTGCAAGCGCCAGAATTAATAAAATACCAAATCGGTTTAGACATATATTTTCCTCCTCAAAATGTCACAATGCTATTCATATTAACAAACCGATTGTATTGTGGCTACACTTTCTTTTATAATAAGAACATAGATAGAAAGGGGAAAGTTGTTTTGACATTTGTATACATTAGCTCTGCTGCATTATTTGGTTTGATCATTTACTTTTTAATCTCGTCTTTGCGATTAAAAAAGGCTGTATCAGGTTTAACACAAGAACAATTCATTGAAGGATACCGTAAAGCACAACTTGTGGATGTGCGTGAACCTAAAGAATTTGAAGGTGGACATATCCTTGGAGCACGTAATATTCCTTCATCACAAATGCGTCAGCGTTACAAAGAAATTCGTGCGGACAAGCCCGTATACTTATATTGCCAAAATAGCGCAAGAAGCGCACGTACGGCATTGTTCCTTAAGAAAAAAGGATATAACCAGATTTACCAACTGCAAGGCGGTTTCCGTCAGTGGACTGGGAAAATCAGAACAAAATAAGTCATTAAAGTTCTTCCAAATGGAGGGACTTTTTTCATCAAAAACATATGTATGAAATTTTACAATAACTGAGGTCTCAATGAAACCAATTACACTCATTTCCTTGATTTTATAGGATTCGGACAGCATGCACCGGGAATACAGCTAAATTTAGAGAGTAATAATATGCCAATAAATAACTTTATCGAAGAATATAACGAAAAATATCCGGATGTTGATAGGTTCAAACCTGCTACTCCTGTATTTCACACATTTCATACGACCTTTGATAAGAGATTTATACTACTACAAAATTGATATTATAAAAACAAAAGATACTCTTAACTGGGGGTCTTTTTATGTTTAATCAATGGTTCTAAATTGAGGAATTCCATGGTTTTCTTGCCGAACGCGTCATCGAAAGACATGTTCTTATATTTATAAACAGTAAATGAAGTGAATCTAAAAGAGAGCTCGATTGATGAGCTCTCTTTCTTCATTCTTATGCTTTTTTATAACGTAATACTGGTGTACGGGCAGCTTTAGTCTCATCCAGACGTTTAATAACTGTTGTATGAGGAGCTTGTTGCACGATTTCAGGTGTCTCTTCGACTTCCTTCGCTATTTGGATCATCGCATCGATGAACGCATCTAGCGTTTCTTTAGATTCTGTTTCTGTCGGTTCGATCATCATGCCCTCTTCTACATTTAATGGGAAGTAAATTGTTGGCGGATGATATCCAAAGTCAAGCAGTCGTTTAGCCATATCGAGTGTACGGACTCCCAATTTCTTTTGACGACGGCCACTCAATACAAATTCATGTTTACAGTGACGATCATATGGCAAGTCGAAATGAGGCTGCAGACGACGCATCATATAGTTTGCGTTTAATACAGCGTATTCCGTTACGGCTTTCAATCCGTCTGGACCCATTGAACGAATATACGTATAGGCACGTACATTGATTCCGAAGTTTCCATAGAACGGCTTCACTCGCCCGATTGATTGAGGACGATTGTAATCGAAGTGGTAGCCTTCTTCTGTTTTTACAAGTACTGGTTTTGGCAAGAATGGAATCAAGTCTTTCTTCACGCCAACTGGACCGGATCCTGGTCCACCACCACCGTGTGGGCCTGTGAATGTTTTATGCAAGTTTAAATGAACACAGTCGAAGCCCATATCGCCTGGACGTGCTTTTGACATAACCGCATTTAAGTTTGCTCCATCATAGTACAACTTCCCACCAACACCGTGGATAATAGAAGCCATTTCTAAAATGTTTTCTTCAAATAATCCTAAAGTATTCGGGTTCGTTAACATTAACGCAGCTGTATCTTCCCCAACCACTCTTCTTAAATCTTCTAAATCAACCAAGCCGTTTTCGTCAGATTTAACCGTGATTGTATCAAATCCAGCTACCGTTGCCGATGCTGGGTTTGTCCCATGAGCAGAGTCAGGTACGATTACTTTCGTACGATGTGTGTCCCCGTTTGCTTCATGGAAAGCACGAATCATCATTAGAGCAGTCCACTCTCCATGAGCACCTGCAGCCGGTTGAAGCGTTAAATCATCCATTCCCGTAATTTCAATCAAATGTTCTTGAAGATCATACATTAATTCCATTGCACCTTGAACAGTCTCTTCATCTTGAAGTGGATGAATATTAGCGAATCCAGGGAAACGCGCAATTGATTCATTGATTTTCGGATTGTATTTCATCGTACAAGAGCCTAATGGATAAAATCCTGAATCGACACCGTGATTACGCTTAGAAAGTGCTGTATAGTGACGCATGATATCCAGTTCAGATACCTCAGGAAGTTCCGCCGCTTCTTCTCGAAGCAAACCTTCAGGCAACAACGTTGATAAATCTACTTCTGGAATATCAAGATCAGGTAAGCTATAGCCTACTCGGCCTTCTTTTGTAATTTCAAAAATTAATGGTTGATTATCTTTATGCACGGAAAGACCCCATTTCTTGCACAAGTGCATCGATTTCTTCTTTCGTCCGTTGTTCAGTGACTGCGATCAACGCATGCCCTTCCAATTTTTCATCAACTTTTCCTAAGTCGAATCCACCAATGATGCCTTTATTAAACAACTCTTTATTTATTGTTGTTACAGATGTTTTAACGTTGACAACGATTTCGTTGAAGTGTGGACCTTGGTACGCTACTTCAAATCCTGCCGCTTCAAATGCTTTTTTAGCATAGTTCGTTTTCAGGATATTTTGAGTGGCAATTTCCTGCACACCTTTTTTACCAAGCGCAGTCATTGCTACTGAAGCAGCAAGTGCATTCAATGCCTGATTCGAACAAATGTTAGAAGTCGCCTTGTCACGACGAATGTGTTGCTCACGCGCTTGCAAAGTTAAAACAAAACCACGTCGTCCCACTTCATCTGTTGTTTCTCCTACTAGACGCCCTGGAACTTTACGCATTAATTTATTCGTAACCGCAAAGTATCCACAGTGAGGTCCGCCGAAGGACTCAGAGATACCGAATGGCTGTGCATCCCCTACGACAATATCTGCACCAAATTTACCTGGTGAAGTCAAAATCCCAAGTGCCAATGGGTTTGAAGAAACCACCATCAAAGCCTTCGCTCCATGTGTAACTGCTTCAACTTTGCGTAAGTCTTCCACTTGACCAAAGAAGTTAGGATATTGAACAAGAACAGCAGCAGTATTGTCATCGATCATTTCGCTTAATGCATCAATATCAGTTATGCCGTCTTTAGTTGGAATCTGAACAACTTCAATCGATTGACCCAATGCATACATGCGAACCACGTCTTGAGATTCTGGATTGACTGCACCGGAAACGAGAAGTTTTTTGCGTTTTGTATGACCAGCTGCAAGCATACCTGCTTCTGCAAGTGCTGTACCGCCGTCATACATCGAAGAGTTCGCCAAATCCATTCCAGTCAACTCACAAATCATTGTTTGGAATTCAAAAATAGCTTGAAGCTCACCTTGTGAAATTTCTGGCTGATATGGAGTGTAAGCTGTATAGAATTCAGAACGAGAAATAACATGGTCTACAATAATCGGCTTGTAATGGTCATATACACCAGCACCTAAAAAGGATGCATATGCTTTATTGTCCGCATTTTTCGCAGCCATTTGAGACAACTCTTTTAATAAAGAAGACTCTGATTTGGCTGCTTTAATTTGATATTCTCCTTGGAAACGAACTTTTTCAGGAATATCCGAGAATAGCTCATCTATAGAAGTAACACCAATTGTATCCAACATTTCTTTTTGATCTTGTTCCGTCATAGGCAAATAACGATGTTTCATTGGGTCATGACCTCTTTCCGACAGTTATTTTTGGCGTTTATAAAACGGAGTTGCCACGGTAACAGCTTTCAAGCGCTTCCCACGAATCTCCACTTCAACTTCAGTTCCAAGCTCCGTGAATTCGCTGACAATCAAGCCCAAGCCAATATTTTTCTTCAGCGTAGGGGATTGTGTACCTGTTGTAACTTCTCCAATAGCTTGATCATCTTTAAAAATGGTATAGCCATGTCTAGGAATGCCTTTATCAATCATTTCCAATCCTACCAATTTGCGTGGGATACCCGCTTCTTTTTGTGCAACAAGCGCTTTTTGACCGATAAAGTCATCTTCTTTTTTCAATTTCACTGCAAACCCAATTCCCGCTTCCAGTGGTGAAATTTCACTTGAAAGCTCCTGGCCATACAGTGCCAAGCATGATTCAAACCGAAGAGTATCCCGAGCACCTAGACCACAAGCTAATACTCCGTCTTCTTTTCCTTCTTCCAAAATCAAGTCCCATAGCGCGACTATGGAAGCAGGTTCTCCGTATATTTCAAAACCATCTTCACCTGTATAACCTGTTCGCGACACTAAAGCATCATATTCGCCAAGTTTTACATTTGTTTTGAATTTAAAGAAGCCGATTTCGCTTAAGTCTTCTTTTGTCAGTCTTTGCAGAACTTTTTCTGCAAGTGGTCCTTGCAATGCAAGTTGACCATATGAATCTGAAACATTAAGTGCAACGGTGTCACCGATCAAGAATTTTTTCATCCACTCAAAATCTTTTTCGATATTAGAAGCATTGACGACAAGTAAATAGTCATTCTGTGCAATTTTATATACTAATAAATCATCGACAGTCCCTCCATCTTCATAGCACATTGCATTATACTGCGCTTGGCCATCTTGAAGTTTGGAAACGTCATTAGTCAGCAATTTTTGAAGATATACAAGGCTATCTTCACCGCGAACAATGATTTCTCCCATATGTGAGACATCGAATAATCCTGCTTTTGTGCGTACCGCTTCATGTTCTTCTTTTATACTGGAAAATTGAACAGGTAGTTCCCATCCACCAAAATCAATAGTTTTGCCACCGTACGCTTTATACGAATCAAATAACGGCGTGCGTTTTAAATTTTCTGACATTTCATTTTCCTCCTCTTCACTAAGCAATCTTTCTTATAAGGTGAAATTCTGGTTTCCCGATTTCAAAATGAATAATCTTGTACCCACAAAAAAGGACAGAGAATCCCCTTTATATGAGAATTCTCTGTCCTGGCACCTGAAAGTTTACCTGAAATCGGCTTTCCTCTTTGGTAGCTATGAAGTGTAATAGCATTCTCCAGAGATGCGTCCTATACGAGTCTTTTTTACCTGAGAGATTCGTAGCTTCTACTTGCTCCTTCGGCGACGCGACTGGCGCGTTCTCTCCCCGTATATTCATCCGCCCAAAACATGCGTTTTGGTATATTAAGAAATCAATGAACAAAAGCGTGTACCGCTTCGTCTATATCCTAACATTGATTCAAAGTAAGCGCAATCTATTTTCTTATTACACTCTAAAGACGAACGATTTATGATTACTATCAAAAATCGTTCGCCTTTAAGCGATTTACTTGAAATGCTGCATATTCAGTTATCTGTCTCAACGAGCGTCCTTCGGTTCTTACGGTAATATGGGCTGCGGCTTTATAATAACGCTTTCGCATGGTATATAACGCTTCCAACTCTTCCTTAGTAGATGATTGTACAATGGGTCTGTTAACATCACGATGAATTCGTTTCCATATATCAGCAAACGTTGCATCCAAAAACAATACTAAACCGGTTTGACGCATGACTTTACTATTGCTTGGGTTAACAGCAACACCTCCCCCAGTCGATACGATACACCACTCATCTCTGAAGGTTTTCAGAAATTCATGTTCTTGTTGACGAAAAAAAGGCTCGCCGTATCTTTCAAAAATTTCAGGGATGGTCATCCCCATTTTTTTCACAATCTCCTGATCCATGTCGTAATAAGGAATTTTTAGCGAAAAGCTTAATCGTCGGCCGATAGCGCTTTTTCCTGATCCCATGAAACCAATTAAATAAATTTTTTTCATATCCCTACCCCGCTCACTTCACTACAAATCATCACTAAACGACTATTATCGCTAATTTTCCATTTTAATAATAGTAGCAGAAATATAATGACTTTCCAACATTTCATAGATATTCATCTGTGATATGTAAGAAGTAACAAAGTAAAGAAGTATACCGGACACAATAAATAATAGAACGATGGATACGGGCAGTAAAAATCCAGATTCATTGCAAGGATATAAACACTTCATATGCACGTTCCTCTTTTCGTCCGTTTAAAAACTCAACTTTGGCGATTACTTGATCACCATCAACTTGAAACTTACACATTTTAACCCCCGTTAACAAAGGCTCATGTCCCAAACGATTCTTCTGTTTGCGAATGAGTGATGGGTAACATTCAATATCATACTCCACCCCATCTTTTTTCAGACGAATTCCTGTCTGATTGACTTGTTCTTCTATCACAGTGACCGAAAAGAGGATTTTTTCCATTTCCAATGAAAACATTTCCCATTCAAGTGATACTGATTGAAAGAAATGCTTTTCCACTTGCGTAAACCATACAGCATAAAACAAAATGAGTTGAGAAAACAACAACAGAACTGCAAGCTGAATGACTGCATCGACTAATGTGTATCCCCTATCCGTTAAAAGGTTTCGCACGACTCTGTGCTCTCTCCCAAAAAAACATACCGTACACACATTGTTGGATCTGTCCATTGCCAGGAATAAGACACATTGTCGAGAAATATTTCACCTGACAATTGCCCATTTTTAATTAAAGTTGCTGCTTGGTTTTTCGCAATTGCCACATGCAATGCCACTTTCTTTTCGGCGAGATTAAACATCATTTGATTTGCCATAGGCAACAATGTCCCAAATAACAAAAAAAGAATACTGACCGTGAGAATCGTTTCGACGAATGAAAATCCTTGGTGATTATTCAAGACTCATCCGTCCTTTCCCGATAAAGACCCGGACAATCTTAATGCCCCCGGGCGTCACAAATGCAATCGTTCCAAATTTTTCAATTGTACCATTCGGTAAATAGGCAAGCTCGGTTAATGTACTACTGGAAGATAAACTGTAACCTGCAGGTAAATTTCTCTCGAAAAGAGGTTCGTATAGTGATTTTCTTCCAATGTAACGAGTACCTCCTGCGTTAAAAATCAGTTTAACGTACCTTTTTTCTTCCACAGCAGTCATTTGAGTGTGCATGGCATCGAGTTTCAATTGGTTATAGAACAAATCAAATGTGTGTCTTTCAACATACTGATTGTTCGCATACAACACACTCGTACTGATGACCAGCACAATCGTCAAAACGAGTAATAACTCCAGCAACGAGTAGCCTTTATTATCCAGCGACATCTTCCGTCACAGATACAAGTCCGGTAGTTGCATCTATTTGTATCTGATCACCATTTGGACAAGATATTTCACCGTCATTTAAATAATCGTTATCTGTTAAATCTGAAAGTGTGGGAACATCTTTCATATCGATCCGATATGCTTCGACTTGCCCTTGAACCATTTTGATATAAGCCTCGCACCCTTTTTCATCAATCGTTGCCGAATGCTTCGTCACATTGGGAATTGCGATTAATATTAGAACGGAAATTATCAGTAATACGACCATCATTTCAATTAAAGTGAACCCTTTTTGGCACTTTATCTTTTTCATACTTGCTTCCTCCTATTAAATAAAATCAATCATTCCATAAACAGGCAACAAAATGGATAAATACGCAGCCAAAATACAAATTGCTAATACGCCAAATAACACAGGTTGGACAAAAGACAAAGATTTCGTCAAGGATTCTTCAGTCTGTTCATTCAGCAAATCACTGTAAATCAATAGCTCCCTGTCTAAATGTCCGCTTACCTCTCCATGCGAAATGTATGTAGGAAAATCATCCATAAAACAATCTGCTATCTGAACTGCTTGTTTCAAAGAATCTCCCAATAGAATGGATGTGTATATATTTGTAGATATAACTTGCAAATAAGGTTGGAAATTTTGTTTTTTCAAAACATCCAAAGCATGTTGCAAAGATAATCCACTGGCTAATAATGTCCCAAGTTCCTGTGAAAAACTTTTCGTCCAAAATAATTTCATCCAATTGGATAAGATGGGTGTTTTTAATAAGATGGATAATTGATGTTCATAAGAATACCGTTGAATTCCCCAGCGAAACAAAAACACCATGATAAAGACCAACAGACAGACAGTGACTAACACATCTGGCAAATGCAGCAATAAGCTTGTCCAACTCATCGTGTTCGAAGATGCAGTATTCTGTCTGGAATTTGCAAGCAACTGCATGTTTGGTAAAAAATAAGTACGAAATGCCAAAAACAAACCTGCCAGCATACAAAATAAAAATACAGGATACATGACCACTTTTTTAAGGCTCGCTTTTGCCCGATCCAGCATAGCAATGTGCGTATGAAGACAAAGTAGCGCTTTCTGTAATTTTCCATGGGATTCCGCCATTTGGATAGATAATAAATAACTCTTGGGAATTCCTAATGTCATCAATAACGTGGTGACTCCATCTCCATTTTTCAAGTTGGCCGCAAGTTTGTTGTGTGCTTCTTCACTTGCTTTTACATGGTGAGGCAACAGCATTACCAAAGAATCGTAAAATGTGTATCCTTCAGACAAGAGCGTAGAGAGTCTGTTTAAAAACTGGGCTTGTTTTTTCCTGGGTATTTGACAATCTCGTACTTCAATACGTGACGGGAGAAACTTTAATGACACCCAGTTTCACTCCTCGCTCGTACTGATTGGAAAGCGTATACTTTTGTGGCATGTTAAAAGATCCACCTATTTTTATCATATGGATTGCTTCTTCAAGAGTTTGACCATACAGAATTTCATACAAAGAAGAGCGGTTCGGCGTTACTCGATCACCTTCCCTATCATATGAAGTGATTACTAGTTGTTGGCTTGTAATTCCAAGAATAGATTGTTGTAAGTCATCAATCGGAATCCCCAAATCCATTAATCGATATAGACATCCAATCGGATTCTTAGCATGGACAGTCGTAATAACTAGATGTCCTGTTAAAGATGCTTGAACAGCTGCTTGGGCTGTTTCTGAATCACGAATTTCTCCAATCATTATGACATCTGGCGAATGGCGTAATATCGCTTTCAAACCTGAAGCATAGGAAATTCCAGAACGTTCGTTCACTTGTATTTGAAGCAAGTGGGATTGACTGTTTTCCACCGGGTCTTCCAGGGAAATTACATGCCGATTCAATTGATGCGTACTATAACTTGTAAGTGAGTACATAGTTGTCGTTTTCCCACAGCCAGTTGGTCCGGTGATGCATATCAAACCTTGACGGGACATCATTAAGTCATGCAGTAATTTAGCTGCATCACGATAAAGAGCAAGTTCTTGTAATGGTTTAGAATCATCATGCAATTGAATTCTAATTACAAGACTTTCTTTATTTTGAACAGATGGTAAAGTCGAAACGCGGAAAGAACATTCTTGTGTATTGAAGATTTGTTGGAATGAACCACTTTGAGGTTTTCGTTTTTCACTGATGTCAAGAGAGGATAAAAACTTGAAGTAAGAAATCATACGATCCCCGATGTCCAGGTGAAGCTTACCTGCTGGGACCAATTTTATGTGTAAGCGAAAATAAATTGTATACCCTCCTGATGTAGGAATTAAATGAATATCAGAAGCCCGTGCTAATACTGCTCGATTGATCAAATCTTCACTTTTCTGTTCAATAATATTCTGTAATTCATTCATGTATAAGACCATTCACCCAAAACAGGTTAGGACCGCTCATACCCTGTTCTCGACATTATAAAGTCATAAGCATAAAAAATATATATTTTTCAGCAAAATAAAAATTTCTCACCTTTTAAGGCAGGAAATTTATATTTTGCTACTTATAATGCGTGGAATAATTTACTTTTGCCGCAAAAGGAACCCAAATGTTCCGGTTGATACCCTACCACTAATTTCTAGCCATCTGTCAAAATCGGTCTTCTCAATAACTCTGGATTATCTACCATCAATTCAAACACTTTTGATATTGCAAGCCATCGATATTCAGAATCAAGTCTTTAAATGATTGACTGCAGGTAGCCAGAATTTCATCAAGACCTTCCGTTGTCAGTGACAAATGAAAAGAGAGTTTTTCAACAGTTGGCGTTTGACGGAATATATGTCTTTCTTCGAATCTAATCTGGTTAGAGATTAACCATATTTTCGTTTTTCGACAAGAGGTAAATGATGGATACGTATAGAATGTTAAATCAACCCTTAGAATTCCTCCAATTCCCATTTCATTTGTTTTTTACAGATTTTAAAACGTTTTCAACTAACATCAGAAACATCTTTAAAAACATTTAATGTCGATTATATTTGGACATACTTAACTGAACAGAAAATTTTTTTGTCTTTTTTCAAGTAAGAATTCACAACTTCCACTGTTCTGTCACATTCTAAAGACATTCAAGAGTTTACATCTAGGAACCGAATCATCTATAATGAGGTAGTGATTACTGTATAGTTGTAAAAGGAGGGGACTACTCATGAACAATATGTATAAAGTGATGGGTTTCTGGACAGGGATTTTCGCAGTTATGTTTTATTTAGGTGATATGTATCAGGCATCATTATTATTTCTAGCAAACACAGGTTTATTTATTCTTTTAGGTTTCTTAAACCTTTCAGAGCGTATGTACATTTACATCTTCGGAGCATATTTAACGGTGTTTTTTGCTGGCTTCACTTACTATACGACATTTATTTACGTACCTGGCGCTGGACACTGATCAAGATTATAAAAAGACAGTCATTTCATATGACTGTCTTTTTTGTTTGGGTTTTTGGTCTCCATAAAAACCGGTTATTTAACTATGGACACTTTCCTCTTTGTCAAAATCCATTAAGAAACGGATTATTGCCCATTTCTTCTGCAGGAGTCGTAGGATTACCATGTCCAGGATAGCAGATTGTTTCTTCTGGTAAAGTAAGCAGCTTATTGTGAATAGAATTAATTAACTCTTTATGGTTACCATAAGGAAGATCCGTTCTCCCTATGCTGCCTTGGAACAATGTATCGCCAACAATTGCGAAACCGTCTTCTTCAAACCAATAGGAAATGCTTCCAGGTGAATGGCCAGGCGTATGGAACATCTGACATGAAAACGGTCCGATTTCCAACTTACCATCTGCATTAATCAATACATCTGCTGGTCTCCCTTCCACTAAAGGCAATTCGCGAAAGCGTGCTGAACCATTTTTAGTCGAATCAGAAAGCCAATTTTTTTCTGCCTGATGTATATAGACTTGAACATTAAACGCATCACGTACTACATCGACAGCTCCAATATGATCGAAATGAGCATGCGTTAAAATAATTGCTAAAGGTTTTACCTGTAATCTCCGCAATTCTTTAATTAAAGCATCTCCTTGTTCACCTGGATCAAAGATCAAACATTGTTTTTCTTTATTGGTTACCACATAGCAATTGGTCTGCAATGGACCTAGTGGGAACGTACGTATATTTAACATGTCAATCACCTCAAGATTATTGTAGCAGAAACTCTGTCGGCATTCTCGCAGTTCATATATCCGACACTTTTTAATCCTCGACAAATCATATTTAAAAACTTATAATAAGGTAGAAAACTTGTACTCGGCATTCATTTTCTGATGTCAAAAGGAGTGTCTATAATGAACTTATTAATGGTTATTTTTGGCCTGGTTGCTATCTTTGGTGCAATTGGTTCTTACCAAGCATTTAAAGAGAAAAACCTTTTAGGATTAGTCTTCAACGTAGGAACTTTTGCAATTTTTGGATGGTTCACAGTGATGACGATTTTAGAACACGGATTTCCACCAGCATTACACTAATACCATAAAAAAGCTGACGTTCACACGAACGTCAGCTTTTTTTATATTATGTCTCAGATAAACTATTCGGTTACTTATCGTAGGCGCAAAGTATTCTCTCAATTTTTATTCAATCATCACAGTTTTCTTTAACTGATCTTAAAAATATTTAGTTCCAATTAAATTATCGATTAAAAGTGGCACATGGGCACTATATTTATTATTCCTGCAATGTAATCCAAGGCAATGTTTCACCACTTTTAACTTTTAGCAAATTTTCTAATTGAACTCCTGTTAAACAATATTGGCCAGATGGATTGCACGAAAAGGATTCATAAGGTCCTTTCAAGATTGTTTTCATAGGCTCAGTAATAGACAATTGGACAAGATCAAAGTCTGATGGGATATCATCCATTAAACCTGATTGAGACGCTTCATATGTCAACATAGTTCCATCACTAAGCCATTCTATTTCTGGAACAAACCATTGCGAGTAATTACTTATGGACGGCAACTCGAACGTTTTAGATTTCCCATCCTGATACCGTATCAGTGTGTACAAAAACTTTTGCTGATCATCTGAAATACTTACTCGTACTTCAACATCATCTGTAGCCGACACGTGAATAATATTGGTAGCGTCCGACTCTGCTTCCTTCATCGTCACGGTATTCACTTCACGTAATGTTCCACCACTTAATGAATCGTTTTCTGGCCAATTAATAGTGTATATAGAGGATTCTTTTCCCCATATACCAAATGGATCATTTGTTTCAAAGCGTTTCATTTCTTTCGTTCTGCTTGAATAGACAAAAGAATCATACGTCCAGTCTTCATAAAATGCACTAAAAAAAATTTCATCAGCTTGAGTTGGATGCCAGTCCCAATACAATTCGGATGATTCGATCGTTAACTTGTCCAATTCCTGACCTGCCAACGAATAAAAATGTATGGACGCGCTCAATGAATTACTGGATGTTACAATAGCTATTTTAGACAAGTTCGGATGAATCCTCGCTTCAATGATAGGTTCTGAAATAGTAAAGATTATTTTGTTAGCCCCGGTTTCAATATGATAGGAATTAATTTGATAGTCTGATTGTTGTCTTGTTATATAGAGAATCTCTTCGTCAGAAAGCCAGCCAATCACGCTATCAAAATTTCCGTTCAGCTCTGATAAAGGTAAAATAGTATCTTCTTTATTTGGTTGTTCTTGTTCAGGGGAAATTGATTTTTCTGGCAAGAAAGGTTCTGAGTCATTCTGCTGGCAACTTGTTAAAAGAAGCAAAAGAAATATACTGTAGTATCGAACGCTTCGTCTCATCACCACCCCCCCTTTCCTATATACAAGTAGTACGTATTGAATCGATATGTGTTTCAATAAATAAAAAAAACGTCAAAAAGTGATTCTACACTTTTTGACGTTTTTAACAGAATACATTATTTACGTTCAGCAGTCTCATCAATTAGCAGGTTGCCTGTTTTTTCATCGTAAAAACGAAGCAAATCCCCATTGATGATTTGATCTGAGTATCCAAGTTCTTCTGCCGCCCGTTCAATGTAAGGTGCACAAGCTTTAGCCTCTGTTTCTAAACCAGTTTCCTTGTCGTAACATACATTTCCTGCATAAACCACTTTATCAGTAACAAAGCGGCCATCACGGAATACAACAAATTCTTCATGGTCTTTAGAAAAGATATCTGCACCCATTTGCATATCTTTACTTGTGTCTACACCCAATAAATGTAGAATAGTTGGACGAATGTCGATTTGACCAGCAACTTCTTCAACAACTTTACCCTGGTTTGATCCAGGAATATGAATGAACATTGGTACCCGTTGTAATTGAGCAGTTTCAAAAGGTGTAATTTCTTTTCCTAAATATTGTGCCATCGCTTCATTATGGTTTTCAGAAATACCATAGTGGTCACCGTACATGACAATGATTGAATCCTCGTATAACCCTTTAGCTTTCAAGTCTTCAAATAAAGATTTCACTGATTCATCCATGTAACGTACTGTCTGGAAGTAACGATTCAATGTTCCTGAATTTGAATTGTATTCAGGAATAAATTGATCTTTCTCTTCCAAATGGAAAGGATAATGATTCGTCAATGTAATCAATCGTGAGTAGAAAGGTTGTTCCATTTCAGCCATATGATTAACTGATTGTTCGAAGAAAGGTATATCTTTCATTCCCCAGTTAACTGAATCGCCTTCAGCAATATCGTAACTTTCCACATCATAGAATTTTTCAACATTCAAGGCATTATACATAATGTCACGATTCCAGAAACTCTTGTTATTCGCATGCATGACATTTGTGAAATAACCTTTTTCATTTAATGATTCGGCCATTGAATTGTAAGTGTTCCCACTATTCGTAAAGAACACTGCTCCTCCACCTAATGGGTAAAGGCTGTTCTCTACCACGAATTCAGAATCGGAAGTTTTTCCTAATCCTGTTTGATGGTAGAAATTCGGGAAGTAATACGTATCTTTGTCTTTCGTTAATTCATTCAAGAAAGGTGTAATAACTTCACCGTTCATTTCTTCATTCACTACAAAATTTTGAAGTGATTCAAGTGAAACAACAATTAAGTTTTTGCCTTCAGCAGTACCAAATACTTCGTAATTAGGTTCTGCTTGATTTGATCGTACATAGTTATTGACTTCTACTAGTTCGCTGCCATCAGCTAATGCTCGCTGTGCATGAGATTTCGATTGAATATAAACATCGTATATATGATAATTATACATTCCGATATTTTTCACTAATAATTCACGGTCAAAACTTCTAGTTAACAATTGTGGACGCTCAGTTTCTGCTAATCCTAAGTTCAGGAATAAAACTGCTGCTGCCAACACAAAATATGCTCTACGGATAGCTGGTCTTACAATTGCAACTTCTGTCACTTTCGGCAACCATTTAATTGCCGCAAATAATAACGCAACATCAACAAAGTAGAATATATCCGTGAAGTAAATACTTTCGGCTGCAGATGCACCTAAGTCTCCGAAATTGCTCGTCTGGAACAATACCGGAAGTGTGATGAAATCGCTAAAGAAACGGTAAAATGCGACGTTGGCGTATAAAATCACCGCTAATATTGTACTCGTAATTAATAAATATCGATTTCTGGCTTTAACGGATTTAAAGAATAATGAGATACCATACACAAAAAGCAAAAAGCTTAATGGATTTATAAACAAAATTACTTCTTGCATGACATTTTCAATTTTCATATCAAAACTCGTATGGTATACCACATAGGTTTTAATCCAAGTCATTAAAATGGCTAGAGCCAAAATCGAATGTTTAGGTATTTTTATGTTCTTCATTCCTAACATCCTCCTTATCACTTTCAAACTTTGAATTTTTCAGCAAAAAGTCATCGTGCAATCCCATTTATAAGAATGGCAACGACTGACCTCTACATGAATTATTTAATTTCCCGTAACAAACGGTATGAGCGACTTTATTGCAACAAGTCTATTTTATTCAACGAAAGAAAGAAACATTAGTATATCTTAATCCTTTTTTTACAACCATGCAACTTTCTGTTAATAATTCAAGAGTAAAATAGTTAGATGTCTATGGCTCCTTCACCTAGTTACCCCTTATAAGACGGCTGAAACATATAAAAGTTTCGTTTTTGTTAAAAAAAAGTAAATTTTTTTCAAGCCACCCCTATATTTTACCAAAAACAAAAACAACCTGACCACTTTCGTCAGATTGTCTTTTCATTTTATTTTATGTTTTTGTCATTTAAACGTGACCGTTCTTGCCGAATTAATAGAATAGCCATCTGAAAATCCTGCGTTTCCATCATATGCGAGTTATACAATTCGCGAATTTCATCTTCCATTAACACTAAATCAGCCTGACGGTCTGATGTGTAGATAAAAGTTCCATAGCGTTTTAAATATTGAAGAACATCATAAATTGATTTCATACTTTCACTCCGTTTTCATACATACAAACCGTTTTGTTTCGGTCAAGATACATTGTACTGGTAAATCAAATTGTTCGATAGGAACTTGTTCAACAATCTGTCTGTCAAAAGCCATCGCGATTGTTGATCCTGTGTATGTGCTTAAATAACGATCATAGTAACCTCCACCAAAGCCAATACGATATCCTTTTGGATCAAATACGACTCCCGGAACAATGTGTACATCAATTTGAGGCGTATCCAGTTTAGTTGTAAGGGCTGGAATCGGTTCTTTTAGTTTCATATACACTACCTCAAGTTGATTAAAGGAGGTTATTTCAAAAAAAGTCATTTCCCTTGTGGCGGGATGACACTTCGGAACGGCCACTCTTTTACCATGTTGCCAAAACTTTTCAATTAATTTCCATGTATCTACTTCAGGAAATGCAGATAATGTGATACCGATTACTTGTGCTGTTTTGACCGTTTCTTCCATTAGTACTTTTCTATGTATCATGCATGAATGGTTTTCATGTACCTCTGGTAATAAATTATTTAAATCGTTTAAGATAGCTTTTCGAATTGTGGACTTTTCCAATAATATTCCCTCCATGAAAAAAACCAAAACCTGAGCAGGTTTTGGTTAAATGGTTTTATTTTGTTTCACGGTGTAAAGTCATTTTCTTTTCACGTGAGCAATATTTTTTCATTTCAAGACGTTCCGGGTTGTTACGCTTGTTTTTCTTAGAAATATAGTTGCGCTCGCCGCAATCTGTGCAAGCTAGTGTGATGTTAACGCGCATCATTATCCCTCCCACTCTAATCAGGAATCTTTTAAATCTTATGAGCAATGATTTATACGACTAACCTATTATATCATACCTCATTGAAAAATCTACTACCAACTGTGAAATATTTCTCGACATAGAAAGAGAAAGACAAAACGTGTCTTTCTCCGTCCATTTATTTATTCAGTTCGTAATGACGACCTTTGACCAAATAAAATAATTGTTCCGCTATATTGGTTGCATGATCGGCTGATCGTTCCAAATAACGGCATACAAATGACAGTTGCGTAACTTGACTTAACATTTGCGGATTTTCAGCGCCCACTTTTAAAAGTTGTTGAATGGTTTGACCATACAAATTATCCACTTGATCATCAAGCTCAGCAATCTTACGTGCATCTTCAATATTTTCTTCGATAAATGCTTTCATTACTTCCGTTAGCATTGTAATGGTTTTAGACCGCATCTCTTCGATATTCTTGATTGGTGAAACGAAATCGGCTTTACCAATACGAATATTTTCTTTTGCAATATTGACAGCATAATCTCCAACTCGTTCCATATCATGGGCAGCTTTCAATAATACAATCAATCTACGCAGATCCGTAGCAACAGGTTGCTGTTTTGCCAACAATAAAATGACACGGTCATTAATTTCTTCTTCCAAACGATTAATATGCTTGTCATTTTCAATGATTGATAGGGCTACATCGACATCGTGGCTTAATAATGCATCAATTGATTTATTTAACGTAGAAATGGCTAAATTGCTAAGCATTAAAAATTGCTCCTGAACACCTCTTAGCTCGTGTTCGAATTTTTCTCTTACTACCATTCAAATTCCTCCTTCTAGATCATCCAAAGCGTCCTGAAATGTAATCTTCTGTACGTTTGTCAGAAGGTGTAGAAAAAATTGTGTCAGTCTTATCAAACTCGATGACTTCTCCATTTAGGAAGAAGGCAGTTTGATCTGAAATCCGTGCAGCTTGTTGCATATTGTGCGTGACAATGATGATGGAATAGTTTTTTTTCAATTCCTGTACAAGTTCTTCCACTTTAAGCGTAGATATCGGATCAAGAGCAGAAGTTGGCTCATCCATTAAAATCACATCTGGTTCAATTGCAAGAGCACGTGCAATACAAATACGCTGTTGTTGTCCACCCGAAAGACCGTATGCATTTTCGTTCAATCGGTCTTTCACTTCATCCCAGATAGCTGCTCCGCGAAGACTTTGCTCGACGATTTCATCCAGGGTTTTTTTGTTTTTAATACCATGTATACGCGGACCATAGGCGATATTGTCATAAATTGACTTTGGGAATGGATTTGGTTTTTGAAAAACCATCCCCACTTTTGTTCGCAACTCTTCGACCCCGTAATCGGCATCGAAAATATTTCGATCTCTGTAAATGATTTCTCCAGAAGTCTTTACCGAAGGTACTAATTCAACCATACGGTTCAATGTCTTGATATATGTCGATTTCCCACAACCTGAAGGTCCGATAATTGCAGTCACTTCATTTTCTTTGATTGCTAAATCGATGTTCTTCAATGCGTGGTGCTCGCCATACCATAAATTTAATTGACGCGTATCATATACAATGTTTCTATCTATCGTTTCTGGTTTAGTGCTTGTTGAGCTTGTTGTATTTTGTTTGTTTACATTCAGTTGAACCATTTTGAAACCCTCCCGTGCCGAATCGGCTTAATAACGTTTTTGGAATTTATTTCGAATGAACACAGCAATTGAATTCATCAGTAACAAGAAAATCATTAAGACGATTATTCCTGCTGAAGCTACATGTTGAAATGCTTCCTGTGGACGTTTTGCCCAGTCAAAGATCTGCATTGGCATTGCAGTAAATTGACTAAGTAAATTTTCTGGCAAGAATTGAATAATAACTGGTATACCAATTACTACAAGTGGAGCTGTTTCGCCAATTGCTCTGGATAAAGCTAAAATTCCACCGGTTAAGATACCCGGAATCGCTGAAGGCAAGACAACTTTGACAATGGTTTGCCACTTGGTTGCTCCCATTCCATAAGAAGCTTCTCGTAAATGATTCGGCACTGAACGAATGGATTCCTGTGAAGCTACGATAATAACAGGCAGAATGAGCAAACTCATCGTAAATCCGGCAGCCAGAACACTATTACCTAAAGCTAATGCTCGTACAAAAATCGTTAAACCGAGTAAACCAAACACAACAGATGGTACGCCTGCTAAGTTCGCGATATTCATGCGAATGAATTGTGTGATCTTATTTTTCTTAGCATACTCTTCTAGGTAAATTGCTGAACCCACACCTAAAATCAAGGATACTGGTGCAACAACAGCCATCATCCAAAGCGATCCAACCAATGCCGCTTTAATCCCTGCTTTTTCAGGGAACCGCGAACCAAAGTTTGTAAAGAATTCAGGAGTTAAATACCCCACACCTTGACTCACAATACGATAAAAGAGTACTGCCAGCGATAACAAAGCAAATAGTGTGGCCATGAAAAATATGGTTTTAAATATTTTATTAACAATCATCCTGCCACTCATTCGTTTAACCACGGATGTATGATCGATATATTTCATCTTAATATTCCTCCCTAAAGCGTTTTGAAATCGCATGAGCTAACCAGTTCATGAGAAGAGTGAAGAGGAATAAAGTAAATCCGACTGCGTAAATCGAATAATAGATGGTCGTTCCATATCCAGCATCACCGGTTGAAACTTGTACAATATAAGCAGTCATTGTTTGAATCGAGTCTGTCATATCCAAATCGAATCTTGGTGTTGACCCTCCTGCCAAAGAAACAATCATAGTTTCTCCGATAGCACGTGACACAGCAAGAACGATTGAAGCCATAATACCTGATAAGGCTGCAGGTAATACAACTTTGATAGCCACTTCAAGTTTTGTTGCTCCCAGGGCTAACGCCCCTTCACGAATAGAGTTCGGTACTGAAGACATGGCGTCTTCTGAAAGAGATGCAATCATGGGCAAAATCATAATTCCCACTACAATACCAGGACTTATTGCATTAAAAATCTTCAGTTCAGGTATAAATTGTTGCAGTAAAGGTGTGACGAAAGTTAAAGCAAAAAAACCATAAACAATTGTAGGAACTCCTGCCAATACTTCAAGAACTGGCTTGATTACCCGACGTATATTGTCACTTGCATATTCACTTAAATAAACAGCTGATGCTAAGCCGAATGGCACCGCAACCACGACAGCGATCAGTGTGACTTTAAGAGTCCCCGCAACTAACGGCAAAATTCCAAAGAGTGGTTCGTTATTTGAGAAAGGCAACCATTCTTTACCGAAAATAAAATCAAGGAAAGGAACGCGCTTAAAGAACTCAAACGTTTCAAAAAGCAAAGTGAATACAATACCAAACGTAGTTAATACTGAAATTGAGGCAATTATGAAAAGAATAACTGGAATTGATTTTTCTATCCACTTTTTCCCTTTCTTACCTTTTTGCTTTGCAATCATCTGTTGGACAGATAATTTGGAAGCTTGTTCATTTGAAGCCATTTGAAATCCCCCTATACGTAAGAAAAGTGAAAATGCGAAACCCTGGCATTCGGTTTAACCGGAAGAACAGGCTCAATAGTTGGCTCGCTTACGTGCGATTTGGCGCTCACACGTTGACTTATCAACTGTCTCTTCAGCTTTCTTATCAATTAACATGAGAAGAGAGTAGCACCAGTGCTACTCCTTCTTAACCGCTTATTGCAAAACTTACTTTTTACTTCTATTAAAACTTTATTTTAGTGCTTCTAAAGCTTTAAGATCTTCTTTATAAGTTTCTTCAGGAGATCTTACATAACCGACAGCTTCAGCCATATCCCCAGAATTTTCAATCGTATACTTCATGAAATCATATACTGCTTCATTGTCTTTTACTGAAGAGTTTTTAACATAAACAAACAATGGACGTGAAAGTGGTTGATATTCACCAGTCTCGATTGTTTCGTTAGTTGGTTCAACTCCATCAATAGTTACAACGTTCATTGAATCTTTATTAGCAAGGTAGTAAGCATAGCCAAAGAATCCAATTGCATTTTTGTCTCCTTTTACACCTTGTACTAAGACATTGTCATCTTCAGAAAGTGTTGCTGATTTTACGATATCTGCATCTTCAAGAATGACTTCATTGAAGTAGTCAAATGTACCAGAATCAGTTCCTGGTGAGTAGAAAACAACTTCTTCATCTGGCCATTCAGGATTAATATCAGACCATTTTTTTGTTGTCCCATCTTCTACCCATAATTTTTTAAGATCTTCTACTGTTAAATCTTTAGCCCAATCGTTTTCTTTATTTACAACGATTGATAAACCGTCATATGCAACTTCTAATTCAGTAAAATCAATACCGGCTTCTTCAAGCTTAGCCGACTCTTCTTCTTTAATTGGACGTGAAGCATTTGAGAAATCAGTTTCTCCGGCAATGAATTTTTCAAAACCGCCACCTGTTCCAGATACACCAGCAGTTACTTTAACGTCTGGTTGAACAAGTCGATATTCTTCAACTAATGCTTCCGTAATCGGAGCAACTGTAGATGAACCATCACCAGAAACTGAGCCAGACAGTTGTTCTGTCGCTTCTCCGTTTCCTTCTTTATCTCCATTACCACATGCACCAAGTAAAAGTGCCGAGCCAATCATTGTTGACATCATAACGAATTTCAAGTTTTTCATCTGTCTAGTTCCCCCTAAGGTTGGTTGTTGTTTTCCCTTACAAACAATACTTTAAACGTTCTATGTTGAGGACATATAAACTGAATGTAAAGAAATTGTAAACAAAAAAAGACCATGATATTGAAGTTATCATGGTCTTTTTTTTATATATTATTCAACTGATTTTTCGGTATCTTCTTCTATTTTAGTATCTGTAAATGCTGGTTTGATAGTTTTCAGTGTTGATGATTCGTTTTCTACAGTTTTCCCATTTTCTTTTTGTATCGCAAAATAAGCATCGACGACTTCACGGGCAAGAATCGTTCCCGTACTTTCATACACGCCATTATGATATGGCGCCCATGGAATCATGACGGCATAAGCGATTTCAGGATTATCAAATGGTGCAAAACCGATGTGTGTGGAGTTGATTGTATTGTCTCCCCAGTAATCTTTTTTCGGCCCATAATAAACTACTTGGGCAGTTCCGGTTTTCCCGGCAGCCTGGAATGGTGCATCCCCAAAATATGATCTCGCAGAGCCGTGATCGCCGTAGTAAACACGGTTCATCCCTTTTTTGATATGTTCTATTTGACTTTGCGTATTGTGAATACGATTCATTACGGTCGGGCCTATTTCTGTGACAAGTGAACCCATCGTTATGCCGTCAGATGAAGGATTTCTGATTTCTTTCACAACATGTGGTTGAATACGACTTCCACCGTTGGCAATCGTGGATACATATTGCGCCATTTGTAAAGGAGTATAAGTATCAAATTGACCGATCGTTAAATCCAGCAGTTTCCCTGCCTTCAATTCTTCCCCCTTAAAACCGGTAGCTTCGCCAGGTAAGTCAATCCCTGTTGGAACACCTAAGCCGAATTGTGCATAGGAATTACGTAGCGTACCAAATGCAGCCTCATCAATATTGATGGGTTGATCAGGTCGATAAATGGCATTGGCTAAACGGAAACCAATTTTAAACATATAAACGTTCGAAGACCTTTCAAGTGCCTGCAGGTCATTCATGGGAATTCTTGAAGAACGATTGAAAATCGAACTTTTCGGCTTTGTACCTTTAATTCTAATCGGTTCATCCACCAGAACTTCGCCCATTTCAAGAACACCTTGGTCGTAACCGGTGAGAATTGTTGCCGGTTTAATGACTGAGCCTATTTCATAGGAAGTAGTGAACGTTCCATATGCATAATCATTGACTACCTGTTTACCGTTCTCATCTTTCCCAAGTTGTTTTCCTACCATTGATATTACTTCACCTGTATAAGGATCCATTACAACAACAAAGGCACGGTCCAATAAGTTTGAACCATTTTTCTTTTTCAGTTCCAAGATTTTCGTTTCTACTAAACTTTCAACTTTCGCTTGAAACTCGCTATCGATTGTTAACACTAGATCTTTTCCAGGTTGACCTTCAAAGACTGTTTCCGTTTCGGTTACTGTACCTTTTCCGTCAGTAATATTTTTCACAACGGTTTTCTGACCTTGTAGGATATCTTCATACTGCTGTTCAATATAACTGCGACCTACCCGGTCATTTCTCGTGTAATCACGCGAGATGTAATAGTCCAGTTGGGACCTTGGAATCCCTTCTTTCGGGGATGTGGTACGACCTAAAATAGCAAGTGGTGATTTAGGAACTCGAACCCAATCGGTCGTGGTATTGACTCCTACCATTTCTGTCAATCGCTCAGAAACACGTGCAAATTCTTCAGGTGTCACATTTTCACTTTTAATGATTTGTGGTGATAATGCATACCCCGATGCCATTTCGCGATATATAGCCAGAACTTCAAGTTGCTGATCAGTTATAGTGGCAAGTTCTTTTTCTGTAATCCGCTCTCTTACCAATTTGTCGATTTGTTTCTGCAAATCCGCTGACGAAAGTGTTTCGTCCGCCAACAATTTGTTTTCTTCTTTCTTGGATACTTTTTCATAAGCTTCTTCTTTATGTAGTTGAATCCAATAATCCTGTTTATCCCGCAAGGTCACACTGTCTGTCTCTTTCTCGATTAACTTTGCCAACTGTTCAGCAATAGTTAACATTTCCTCTTGTTTGGTCGTTTGCAATTTAGTATACGTAATTGCATTTTTAGGTTCATTATCTACTAAAATACGCCCTGCACTATCATATATTCTTCCTCTTGGAACACTTGTATTAACAGGTACCTCTTCCGTTCTTTTCAGTTCACGGACGAAATCTTCTCCTTTGACAATCTGTAAATATCCGAGGCGTAAAATGAGGATAGAGAATAACAAAAAGATGGAGAAAAAGAGGATATTCATTCGAAATGCGACATTTGCGAGGTGTTTTGCCTTTGCACTTGCCGCTCTCTTTTTTGATGTTTTGCGCACTGCCGCAGTCCTCCTTCTAGCTTTCTAACTGTAAAGTAGTATATCATTTTGCGCAAAAAAACACACACTCATTTAACGAAATGAGTGTGTGTTATGTTTCATTTATCGATAATTTGTCAAGCTTCAAGCGCCAGCTCGCACCTAAGCTTCAGACCCTCTTCCGAAAGTAAGCTTTCGAATCGGTCATTCCAGAGCCGGTGTCAGGCTACATAGCGCTTTACGCTTTTCTTATTATTTAGCAGATTCGTATCGTTTTGATACTTCATCCCAGTTTACTACATTCCAGAAAGCGCCAATGTAGTCAGGACGACGGTTTTGATAGTTTAGGTAATACGCGTGCTCCCAAACATCTAAACCAAGAATAGGTGTAGAACCTTCCATAATCGGAGAGTCCTGGTTTGGTGTAGAAGTTAATTCTAATTCTCCGTTTTTAACTGATAACCAAGCCCAGCCAGAACCGAAGCGAGTTGTTGCTGCTTTAGCAAACTCTTCTTTGAATGCATCAAAGCCACCAAATTTCGCATCAATTGCTTCAGCTAATGCGCCCGATGGGTTTCCACCACCGTTAGGAGATAATAATTCCCAGAACAATGAATGGTTGGCATGACCGCCACCGTTGTTACGAACTGCAGCACGAGCAGATTCAGGAACAGCATCAAGGTTTGCAATCAATTCTTCAACTGATTTGCTAAGAAGGTCATCGTGACCAGCAAGAGCGTTGTTAAGATTTGTTACATATGCGTTATGGTGTTTCGTGTGGTGAATATTCATTGTTTCTTTGTCAATATGTGGTTCTAGTGCGTCATACGCGTAAGGGAGTTGTGGTAATTCGTAAGCCATGTGTCATTTCCTCCTAAAGGATCTCTAATTAGTTTTTACATTTAATAGCGTATCAAAATAAGTTCTCTCGTTCAAATATTATCAATGCAATTTTGTGAATTCAGTCTTTCGACTGAATATCAGACAACCCAAAAGAAAATGACAATCATGACGATCTGCACGATACCCTTTGTAATAACCGAAGTCAGGAACCCAATTACTGATCCAAACCCAGTTTTAATTGCTTGTTTGATGGATGTGCGAGCAAAAAGGAGCTCGGCAATAATCGCTCCTAAAAAAGGCCCTAGAATAATTCCTGCAAACGGCAAAACAATAGGTCCTAATAATAACCCAATTGTACTCCCCCATATACCGGCTTTACTCCCACCATATTTTTTCACGCCGAATGCATTTGCCATCATATCGGCTCCAAAAAGTAAAATGACAAATAATACTTCAATTAACCAGAACCACCAAGGGAGTTCAGCGAACGAGAAAAACACCCCATACAATAAAAATCCACCAACTATAAAAATTACAGATGGAATGATTGGGTAGACGAGTCCAATGAATCCAATAACAAAACTAATAATGATAAGTCCCCAGCCAACAATTTCCATTATTTCCCTCCAATAAAAAAATCTCCTCTTAATCGTGCCTTACATTTCGCAAGATGTAAAGCACCAGAGGAGATGTCATTTTATGCTCTCTTACCTAATACTGCCTCCGCAATGTTGACAGCGTGATCACCGATTCGTTCCAGATTACTAACAATATCCACAAAGATCATCCCCGCTTGAGGTGAACATATGCCTTCATTTAGACGTAAAATATGCTTTTTACGGAATTTACGTTCCATTTTATCAATTAAATCTTCCTGCTCCGCTACTTCACGGGCCAATCCAAGGCTGTTTGTGTCCAATGCTTCCAATGCTTTTTCAACAGTTCCTATCGTTAATGTGAACATTTCTGTCAAATCTTTAATCGCATCGTCCGTTAACTTAAGACGATTAACTTCCTGGTAGTCTATCAACTCAATAATGTTATCAAAATGATCACCAACCCGTTCGATATCACGAACGGTTTCCATTAACATAATATGTCGAGTAGAGTCTGCTTTGGAAATAGATTCAGCTGAAATTTTCACTAAATAATCCGTGATTTTGTTATCCAGATTATTAATGGCATCTTCTAGTTGGTAACCCGTTTCTGCATGTTTTTTATTATGTGTTTTCAAATAGTCAAAGGACTCCTGCAATCCTTGAACACTGAAGCGACCCATACGCAAAATTTCTTCTTTCGCTTGTCCGATAGCAATGGAAGGAGCTGTCTCGATAAAGTGTGGATCTAAATGCTTCGGTTTATATTCTATCGTTACTTCTTCGCCCGGAATTAATTTCGTTACAAGGTATGCCCATGCACCGATGAATGGAAATTGAATAATGGTGTTGGCTACATTGAACGTACCATGTGCAAAAGCAATTTGCATTTTTTCTCCTATATCTAAAACGCCAGACAACCATTCAACATACATAGTGAAAGGTTCTAAAATCATCATAAAAATAATTGTACCTACCACGTTAAATAAAACGTGTGTAGCTGCTGCGCGTCGAGCTGCAATCGAAGCACCTATTGATGCGAATACAGCTGTAATGGTTGTTCCGATATTATCTCCGAAGAGAACCGGTAGTGACGCATCCAGATTTAAAACCCCTTCTGAATACAAACCTTGAAGAATTCCGACTGTTGCACTTGAACTTTGAACGATTAATGTAAATACCGTTCCGACAATTACGCCTAGAATGGAATGTTCTCTCATATTGACGGTTAAATCGATAAATGCTGGCAATTCACTAAGAGGTTTCATTCCCCCGCTCATTAATTCCATTCCTAAAAACAAACCACCAAAACCGAAAATAACTTCTCCCAAATTTTGAATCTGGCTTTTCTTGAAAAAGAAAATCAGGAAAGCACCAATTGCCATAACGGGCATAGCGTATTCTCCCACATCAAACCCTATAATAAAAGCAGTGACTGTTGTACCTATATTGGCTCCCATGATGACACCGATTGCTTGTTTTAACGTCATAAATCCAGCACTGACAAGACCTACGGTTATGACAGTCGTACCTGAACTGGATTGAATTAAAACTGTAACCGCAATCCCGACTAAAACACCCATGAATGGGTTCGTCGTAAATCGATCTAATATATCACGTAATCGATCACCTGCTGCTTTTTGCAGGCCGTCACCCATGTATTTGATAGAGAACAAGAAGATCCCTAGACCTCCAATGAATTGAAACATCATTTCTTGCCAATTAAGTTCCACGATTCAATTTCAACCCCTGTATGTACAATTATCAACAGTCCCCATTATGAAGAATTCGACAAATGATTGTAAAGAACTTCATTAAATATTTACAAGAACATAACAATCAGGGCAGCTTTGTACGTAATTTGTACAAATAATTCTTAAAATCTATCTATGGAAAGTAGTATGATAGCTTATAAGGAGTGATTTTCTTGTCAATCATGCAACTATTCTTAGCTTCCATAACCAGCCCGAAAAAAATTGCCGCTTTCCGGCTTCTGCCCATAGGCAAAGTCCTTTTATATGTGTTTTTATTTGTCACCATACTGTCTATCCTTTCGTTCATACAATTTACGTCTGGATTGGTAGATGACTCTTCTTCTATAGTTGGTTTGATAGATTATGTAGAAGACATGGAATGGATTCTGTATCCCTTTGCCTTTATTACTCAATTTATCATGTCCACTCTATTATTGTTTGTCCGAATCAGTATAATGGCTTTCGTCGGAATGATGATCTTGAAAGTTTGGAAACGCCGAGGAGATTACCGGCATGTTTGGCGCACCACAGCATTTGCCTATACCGTACCAACTGTGCTATCAATTGCTTTCTTATTTACAAACCTTTCAGACGGATGGATTACCATCAGCACTTCAATCGTATGTGTAATCTATTTAGTGCTTGCCCTAAAATATTATCCCAAAAAATAAGTATATTCCTTCTTTGTTCAGCATAAGTTGTTGTACAAAGGGGGATTTTTTTATGCGCATTATTGGACTAGCAATCTCAATATTATTGCTTTCTTATATTATTAAAGTAGATTTACTCGATGGCACAATCTCTCTGGCTGCTTTTACAAAGACAGAACCTGATTGCGTTCAACAAGAAGACTATGATGTGTTTCCTGTTCAAGCTCTCGAAGGAGATACCGTATTGTCATTGTTTGGCGTGTACCCTTCAGAAGTATGGGTGAGCTTCCCCGAACGGTTGGAAGCTTTCTATAAAGAAAATCCTCATTTGCGAAACCAAGCATTGCAAGCAGGAGAAATAATAAAGGTTCCAATTTACAAAGACATGCCATTATCTTGCTCATAATTTTCCAAGTAACGTTTCTTCCTTGTCATATCCTTTTCATGACTGCTAAAATAAAGAATAGTGAAGGCTATGAGCCCGAAAAGGAGAGAATTTTCATGAGTGAAATTATTCACCGTTCCAAAACTCGACCGGTTCGTGTCGGCGAAATTACAATTGGTGGCAGTAATGAACTATTCATACAAAGTATGACCACAACAAAAACACATGATGTTGAAGCAACAGTTGCAGAAATTCTGCGTCTGGAAGAAGCGGGATGTCAAATTGTTCGCGTTGCATGTCCGGACGACCGTGCTGCTGATGCTATTGCTGAAATTAAAAAACGTATTCATATTCCACTTGTTGTGGATATTCATTTTGATTATAAATTAGCATTGAAAGCCATTGAAAATGGCGCGGATAAAATCCGTATCAATCCGGGTAACATTGGTCGACGTGAAAAAGTGGAAGCTGTTGTTAATGCAGCTAAAGCGAAAGGCATTCCAATCCGTATTGGTGTAAATGCTGGATCACTTGAACGCAAAATCATCGAGAAGTATGGCTATCCTACTGCCGACGGTATGGTTGAAAGTGCACTGCATCATATCAAAATTCTAGAAGACTTGGATTTCCATGATATTATCGTATCTTTAAAAGCTTCTGATGTGAGTTTGGCAATTGAAGCTTATGTGAAAGCTTCACAAGCATTCGATTACCCGCTCCACCTTGGGATTACGGAATCAGGTACTTTAGTCAACGGATCAATCAAGAGTGCTGCCGGACTTGGTGCACTATTAAGCCACGGAATCGGTAACACATTACGAGTGTCTTTGAGTGCAGATCCAGTCGAAGAGATAAAAGTTGCACGTGAGTTATTAAAAGTGTTTGGACTTTCATCAAATGCAGCAACATTGATTTCATGCCCAACTTGCGGTCGAATTGAAATCGACTTGATTTCCATTGCGAATGAAGTGGAAGAATACATTTCCACTATTAAAGCACCGATTAAGGTCGCTGTTCTTGGTTGTGCGGTAAATGGACCAGGGGAAGCCCGTGAAGCCGATATCGGCATTGCAGGTGCTCGTGGCGAAGGATTGTTGTTCATGAAAGGAAAAACAGTCCGTAAAGTGCCAGAAGCAACTATGGTAGAAGAATTGAAAGTGGAAATCGATAAGATTGCACAAGAATACTTCGACAAACAGGAAAAAGAAAAATTAAACGCGTAAAGGAGTTTTAGCATATGTCTAACTACCGATTTGGCATCGATATAGATGGTACGGTCACATGCCCGACTTCTTTACTGCCCCATATCAATAAAGCTTTTGAATGTAACTTGGTACTGGATGATATTAAAGAATACGATTTAACGAAAGCTTTTCCTGTTACAACGGAAGATTTTTATAAATGGTTCAAGCAAGCAGAACCTGAAATTTATGCGACATCCCCTATTCAAGTGGATGCACACGCAATATTAACTGCATGGAAGAAACAGCACGAGTTGTATTTCATATCGGCACGTGGTCACAATGTTCGCGACGTCACCTTGCAATGGTTTATTGAACAAAATCTTGAGTACGATCATATCGAACTGATTGGGACACATGATAAGATTCAAACGGCAAGAAATTTTGAAATTGATGTGTTTTTTGAAGATAAACATGACAATGCAGTTGGCATCGCCGAAGAGTTGAACATTCCTGTGTTATTGTTCAATACGCCGTATAATCAACAACCTGTTCCAAATGGCGTGATTCGCGTGAATAACTGGCTTGAAGCAGACAGCTGGATCCAACATACATTTCTTAAACAAAAAGCGTGAGGCCTAGGCCTCACGCTTTTTATATATAGTTTACTGACACTCTGGACATTTACCGTAGATTTCGAACTTATGATTTTCAATCTGATAAGCCGGCAGTGTTTCCTGTAGCAGATCCATTGGGCATATATGGACTTCCTTGATTTTGCTACAAGTCATGCAAATGAAATGATGATGGTGATGATCCGTTTCACACTGCATTCTGAAATGGCGTTCACCTGACAGTTCGGTTTCTTCTAAAATTCCTAACTCCACAAAAGTACTTAAATTTCGATAGATTGTGTCATAGCTCATGCCAGGATAATCTTTCTTCATCACGTCCAACAAGTCACGGGCAGTCAAATATCGTTCATTGTCTTTAAATAAATTCAATATTTGTTCTCGCTTATCTGTTTTTTTATAACCATTTTCTTTTAATAGGTCCCATGCCTTCGTAATATTCATACGAGACGACCCCTTTCATTTTTCGTGACGACACCCAACCATATCTTTTTACCGATTAATACAAGCAGTAATATGGAGATGGATGTCACAACGATTGTTCCACCTGGTGCGATATTTAAATAAAATGCAATCACAAGACCAATAATCACTGCAGCTTCGCCAAACAAAACGGCATACAGGATAGCTTGTTTAAAACCTTTAGCAAGACGCATGCTTGCTGCAACAGGTAAGGTCATCAAAGATGATACAAGGAGAATTCCCACAATCCGCATGCTCGCAGCAATGACGAGCGCTGTAACAACCATAAACAATAAGTGAACCCATTTCGCTGGAAGACCTGAAGCTTTTGCATATTCCTCGTCGAATGATAATAAAAATAATTCCTTATAAAACATCAACAAAAATACGACGACAATCAAAGCAATGATCAGAACTATCCATAAATCTTGTCGACTGACCGCCGATACAGAGCCAAACAAATAACCGAATAAATCGGAACTAAATCCATTGGCCAATGAAATAAAAATGGCACTGAACCCGATACCAGCAGACATAATGATTGGGATTGCAAGTTCCTCATAGTGTTTATATAAACGACGCAATCTTTCAATCAATACTGAGCCTGTAACAGCTGCAACAATACCCAAATATAATGGGTTCAAAAGAGCGAAAAAGGCGGTGGTTTGAGATAAATACAAACTTCCTGCAATTCCTGCTAAAGTTACGTGACTGAGAGCATCTGCAATAAGCGATAGTCTCCTAACGACGATGAACACGCCAAGAAGTGGCGCAATCAAGCCTATGATGATTCCTGATGCAAACGCATTTTGTAAAAATTCATAGTTAATCAGTGCTGATATCATCGAGTTCCCTCACTTTTCACGTGGTGAATTTTACGAACTGAGTGCCCATACCAGGCTTGACGGTCTTCGTCGCTTAATTGGTTGAAATCATTTTCTAAGCCGTGGAAATGAATCGTCTGATTCAAACATGCCACGTGACTGATATTGCTTGAAACAGTATCGACATCATGAGTCACAAGAATGAGTGTTATTTGTTGTTCACGATTCAATTCCGCAAGCATATTATAAAACGATTGCACATGCTGATGATCTATCCCGACGGTTGGTTCGTCCAGTATCAGGCATTTTGGTTCGGCAACAAGTGCACGAGCGATAAACACTCGTTGTTGCTGACCACCAGATAACTCCCCTATGGATTGGTTCATAAACTCCACCATCCCTACAGAAAGTAGAGCATTTTCCACTCGTTGCTTTACGTCTTTTGGGTATTTTTTAAAGAGTCCTGATTTTTTCACGAGACCGCTCGCAACCACTTCAAACACTGTCGCTGGAAAGCCTGTATTGAAAGCATTTGATTTTTGAGAGACATAGCCAATCCATTCTCTATGTTTAAAATCCTGACTCTTCTGTCCAAATAACTCAACGGTCCCGGAGGTGGGCTTCAGCAATCCTAATATAATTTTTAACAATGTCGACTTCCCTGATCCGTTAGGTCCCAGTACTGCGAGGAAGTCCCCTTGCTTTACTTGTAGAGAAATGTTCTTCAATACAACAGTTTGATCATATTGAAATGACACATTTTGTATGTTGATATCTAATGGCGTTTTCATCAAGCTCGCCTCTTTCTAATTCATAATCATTACGATTTACAATGCATTAGTATATCGAAGAAATGACAAGAAGTAAACTCTATTATCTTGAAAGGATGAATTAATGGATATTTGGGAACTTGTTCAAGCAATAAAAGATAAACCGGATGATGAGATTGCCAAAATGACCAGTATACTTCCCGTTACCCTGACGGTAGAAGAAGTGAAATTAGTCCGCCCTATCTTTGACAAAGCCTCACTTCAATGGTTATTGTTTGGGCCACCAGCGCATGTTCATAAACAACTTCAAGGGATATTAGGAAAAACACGCACCAAAAAGCTTTTCACACATTTTGGACTATAATCAATCGACAAAAAAGAGACTCTAGCAAATATATGCTTGAGTCTCTTTTGATTTAAGAACGTAAATTCTCAATGCTTTCTGGCATGAACGTCTGTTTTTTGAACATGTCAATTTCATAAAGATAAGGTGCTTTTTTGTTTTTCGCATCTGATCCGACGAAAGGTGTTTCTAGAATTTTAGGAACTGCAGTAAGCTGGGGATGATGCACGATATAATTAAGTGCATCAAAACCAATTTCACCAAGTCCTATATTTTCATGACGGTCTTTACCTGCACCGCGGACATTTTTACTGTCATTAATATGAAGAACTTTCAAACGATCCAGTCCGATCAACTGATCAAACTGCTTTAAGACACCATCAAAGTCTTCAACAATATCGTAACCTGCATCATGCGTATGGCAAGTATCAAAACAAACCGACATTCGTTCGTTATGTGTCACGCCATTTATGATTTGTGCAAGCTCTTCAAAAGATCGACCACATTCTGTACCTTTTCCTGCCATCGTTTCTAAAGCGATTTGCACAGGGAAATCTTGTGAAAGCACTTCATTTAGGCCTTCAATAATCTTTGCAATACCGACATCTGCTCCTGCCCCAACATGTGCTCCAGGATGCAAGACGATTTGTTTGGCACCCAATGCGGCAGTTCGCTCAATTTCTTTTTGTAAAAACTCGACGCCGAGTGCAAACGTTTCTGGTTTCAACGAGTTCCCGATATTGATGATATATGGCGCATGAACCACAATGTTCGACATACCATTCGCCAACATATGTGCTTGTCCCGCTTCAATATTCAATTCTTCTATCGGTTTACGACGCGTATTTTGTGGTGCACCAGTATAAATCATAAAAGTGTTTGCCCCATAAGACGCAGCCTCTTCACTGGCTGAGACCAGCATGTTTTTTCCACTCATGGAAACATGTGAACCTAATAGCATAAAGAACACCCCTTACTTTTTGCGGTTTTTGATGCGGCGTTCTCTCTTCTTGATTTTGTCCATTTCCCATTTCATATTACGTTTGTATCCTGGTTTAACCTTTTTCGGTTTACGGACCATTGATTTTGCTTTCGCATCAATTTCATCTTCAGTTGTTTTTTTACGGTTTTTGCGTGTGTGGCGTTCTTTTAAAGGTGACCACTCACCATCAACTACATCCACATGAACAAAAGGAATTCCCATTTTTTCGATGCGGATAATCGCGTCTTCATCTGTCGGTTCATATAATGTAATAGCTGTGCCTTCCAAACCTGCACGAGCTGTACGTCCGACACGGTGAATGAAGAATTCCAAGTCTTCTGGCAGCTCATAGTTGATGACATGGCTGACACCTTGAATATCGATACCACGGGCAGCAAGATCTGTTGCAACGATGTATTGATACTCAAGTTCACGGACTTGTTTCATCATGCGTGTACGTTCACGTGGTGCTAAATCACCATGAATCCGTCCTACACGATATCCCGCTTCAGCTAAATAATTGGCTACGTCATCAGCATTTTTTCGAGTGTTGGCAAAAATAATAGCCAAGTAAGGATTAATCCCATTCAACACTTCAACTAAACGTTTCTTTTTCGATTTGCTTCGAACAGGAACCAGATTGAAGACAATTCCTTCTGCTACTGGTCGTTTTTCACCAATGTTGATGTGTACTGGAGACTCCATATATTTCTTCAAGAATGGTTGCAAGCGTTCAGGAATCGTCGCTGAGAATACGAACATTTCAAGTGAATCTGGCATTTTTCCTGCAAATGCATCGATATCTTCGATAAAGCCCATGTCAAAAGCGAGGTCTGCTTCATCTACTACTAATATCGGTGCTGTATGAACAAGCAAAGCATTCTCTTTGACTAAGTCACGAATACGACCTGGTGTCCCAACCACAATATGTGGTTGTGATTTTAACTTGTCAATCGAACGTTGTTTATCAGTTCCACCGATAAACAATTTTGATTGAATGTCTGTACCTTCAGTCAGTTTGCTTAGTTCTTCGAAAATCTGGGAAGCAAGTTCACGTGTTGGGGAAGTTATGATAGCTTGTAATTCTGTTTTGTCAGTGAGGATTCGCTCAACAATCGGAATTAAAAAACTATGCGTTTTCCCTGTACCCGTATGTGCTTGGCCAATCGCACTTTTTCCTTTAAGAATTAGAGGTATCATTTCTTTTTGAATAGGGGTTGGTTCTGTAAAGCCTAATTTACTAATGGCATTTTGTAAAAAAGGTTGAAAATCATAATCTGTATATTTGGACATTTTTGCCCCTCCTTACGTTCTTCCATTGTATCATGTTTTGATTATTTTGAAGACCATCAGCTTATCATAGTTGTAGTGTGCCCTCTGCGTCAATTAACTATTTATTTAGAAAGGAGGATTTTATGCGTTATCAATCTTTTTATCCATTCGCACAATCACAAATGCCGAATGTTTCACCGAGGCACTCGATGCCGCAAAGCTTTTCTGGTGGAAGTCCAACCCAAATGCCTTTTGGTGGTTTAGGGAATGCCTTTGGTAATGATAATCCATCCCAAGCGCCTTTTGGTGGTTTTGGGAATGCCTTTGGTAATGATAATCCATCCCAATCGCCTTTTGGTGGTTTAGGGAATACCTTAGGTAATGCTAATAGATCCCAATCGCCTTTAGGTGGTATTGGGAATGCATTAGGAAATGGTGGATTACCACAGGGAACGAACCGTGTTGAGCAGTTCATGGAAACCGCTGACCGTTTCTTGAACACAGCTCAGAAACTGACACCTATGGTCCAACAAGTTGCACCTATGGTCCAAAACATACCGGCATTATGGAGAATGTACAGAGGTTTTCAAAATATGCCTGACGCTACGGCCACTGCCAGCGCTGTCCGTAATGTTGCATCCGCTGCCCCCCGCCTTGGTGGAGCTTCACAACCACGTATTTTCCAGCCACCCTTTTGATTTTTGAATTCGCCGCTCCTCTCAGTTATAATAAAACTTAACAACTTCTGAGAGGAGTGCTACATATGCAAGTACTCAAAATTTCCCCACGTGGTTATTGTTACGGCGTCGTGGATGCAATGGTAATCGCTCGTAATGCAGCGATGGATACATCCCTTCCACGCCCGATTTATATATTAGGTATGATTGTTCACAACAAACACGTTACCGATGCCTTTGAAAAAGACGGGATCATTACGCTGGATGGAGAGAATCGTAAAGAAATTCTGGAAAAAGTCGAGGGCGGCACAGTCATCTTCACTGCCCACGGAGTTTCACCTGAAGTCCGTGAATTAGCCAGACAAAAAGGATTGGTGTCAATTGATGCCACTTGTCCTGACGTGACGGTTACTCACGATTTGATACGTGAAAAGACAACTGAAGGATATCAAGTCATTTATATCGGCAAAAAAGGACATCCAGAACCTGAAGGAGCAGTAGGTGTTGCACCACATGCTGTTCACCTTGTACAGACGGTCGAAGATGTTGAACAACTGAACATTCAGGCAGAAAAATTGATTGTGACAAACCAAACGACGATGAGTCAATGGGATGTTGCTGCCTTAATGGAAAAATTATCACTTAAATATCCTCATATCGAAGTGCATAAAGAGATATGCCTGGCTACTCAAGTTCGACAAGAAGCCGTCGCCGATCAAGCCGGTGCTGCCCAATTGTTAATTGTTGTCGGAGATCCGATGAGTAATAATTCAAATCGACTTACCCAGGTATCCGAAGAAATTGCCAACACCCCTTCTTACAGGATATCCGACTTATCTGAGCTTAAACTTGAATGGTTAGAAGGAATTGAGCGCATTGCCGTTACAGCGGGCGCTTCTACACCGACACCTATCGTAAAAGAAGTTGTCCAATTTTTGGAGAAGTATGACCCACTAGATCCACAAACCCATCGTTTGGATCGTACGGTTACAATTGATAAGATTTTACCTAAAATCAAAACTCCTAAACCGGTTGACCGGATTGAACCCTATACACTTACTTAATGAAAAAAGCTATCCAGCAATGGATAGCTTTTTTCATAGAATTCTGAAGGGCTCAGTGGAAATTTCCGATGCAATAAATGTACAGTCGAATTTTTTCTCTTTACACATGCCATTCATTTTTTCGGAAACACCTTTTTTCATTATGGATTCAACATGATGTCCTGGATCAATTACATTTAAGCCGAGTGCTTGTGCATCCTGTGCAACATGGAAATATAAATCCCCCGTTACAAGGACATCAGCCCCTGCCCGTTTTGCTTTTTGGATGTACTTATTGCCGTCCCCACCCAAAACAGCCACTTTACGGATATTTGCCGAAGGATTGCCTACAACACGCACAAAAGGAACAGACAGTCGATTTTTGACTTGTTGAGCAAACTCATCAAGAGTCATTGCTCGTTCAAGCTCTCCAATGCGGCCAATTCCTTGCTGCTGCGTTTTTGAATCAAGTGTCCATATATCAAAAGCCACTTCTTCATATGGATGATTTGTATACATGGCTCTTAGGATTTTTGATTTTTGGGAAGCAGGGAAAATTACTTCCACTTTATCCTCTTCTACTTCTTCCAGGTGATTCTTAGTGCCGATAAAGGGATTTGATCCATCTATAGGCTGGAATCTCCCCTTGCCGGTGGATGAAAAACTACAGCTATCGTAATTGCCGATTTGCCCTGCTCCAGCAGATGCGAGCGATTTACGTAAATCTTCTGAAGATGAGGTCGGTACAAACACGGCTAACTTCATCATCGGTTCCGCATATGTTTCTTCCAGAATGTTGATTTGTTTTAATCCGAGTGCTTCGGCCAACAAATCATTCACCCCACCCGGTGCCACATCCAGATTGGTATGGGCAGCATAAACAGCAATGTCATGTTTGATGCAAAGCGCAAACATTTCACCTGATGGCGAATCTGTACGGAGATTTTTTAATGGACGGAAAATAGGTGGATGATGTGCGAGAATCATCTGGCATTTTTTGTCGATTGCTTCCTGTACAACTTCAAGTGTAACATCGAGTGTAACCAATACATTTTTAATGGGTAGATTCAATTTACCGATCTGTAAACCGATGGGGTCATCTTCTAATGCAAAGAATTTAGGCGACCAGGACTCAAATAATTGAATGATTTCGTGTCCATTCGCAGTTTTCATGTACTGAGAGCCTCCTTTACAATCTTCAATTTTTCTTCGATTTCATCTTTTTTCATCTGTACATCTTTTGATAATTCAGCTACGCGAATCGCTTCTAATATGCGTTCCCATTCAGCTGATTCTTTCTCCCATTTTTTACAGAACGCATCATTACGATCCTCCATTAAAAATGGACCAAGGAGCAACTGTGCTGCTGTTAAAGACATCTTTCCTCTTTCCAATACCAGAATTTCGTAAATCTTGTCGTCTTCCTGCAAAATTTCTTCTGCAATTAGCTTCCATTCATTTAATATTGCCCATTCTCGAATTGCTTTCGCGTGAATATTCGGTTGTAAAATGAGTCTGTCCACCGTTATCAGTCTGTCGATATCTTGGTCTAAAATGGAGGCAATCAATGGACCACCCATTCCAGCTATTGTCACTGTATCAACAGAATCTTCTTTTTCTATTGCTTGCAGTCCGTTTGCAAATCGAACCGTAATTTGTTCCTGCAATTGTTCAGCATGAACCTGATTGCGTGCCGATTCATACGGTCCTTTTGCCACTTCCCCTGCTATTGCTTTTTCTGCAATCTGCTGATGAACAAGATAACATGGTAAATAAGCATGGTCACTTCCGATATCTGCCACAATTGAACCTTTTTCAACAAATGAAGCGACACGTGTTAATCGCTCTGAGAGACGTTGTGCGTTCAACGAAATCCTCTCCTTTCTTCTATAAACAAGATTGTACCATAGACATGAAAAAACGGGTTCCCGAATGTAATGGGAAGACCGTTGAAAATGATTTTTTCGTCTATTCGCGGTTTCAGAGGTCCTTTTCGCGGTATTGTGAATTTCACACTTTCTATTCGTGCACTTTTGTATTCTATTCACGAAGCATGACAAATCTAGTGCATGAAAAAACCCTTATCCATTTCAGATAAGGGTTTCAGCTTATTTTAGACTTAAAATGTAATCAGCCATTTGTGCTGCTTGATCTTCAGGTAGTAAACCAGCAGGCATGCCAGATCCTTTACCATTTACGATAGTTTTAGTAATTTCTTCTTTAGATAAAGAAGTACCAGCTAAAGCAGGACCTACTGAACCTTTAAGATCTCCGCCGTGACAAGAAATACATTTTCCTTTCGCCACTTCTGGATCGAACTCTGCAGTTTCAGCTTTTCCGCCTTCTGCGCCTTCTTCATGTCCAGCAGCGATTTCTTCTTTTTTATCAACACCTTGAATTGATAAGAAGAAAATAAGACCGATACCAAATGCCATAATTAAAATGAAAGGAACTATTGGATTTTTTTGCATCATGTAACCTCCTTTTTCGTTCGTTCTTTTTCTAGAATAGAATCAGTCAACAGTGTTATTGTACTGCATTCCATCAAAAACGAAAAGTCTTATCTCGGAAGTTTTCACGGATTGTGATAAATTCGACAATTTAGCGAAATTTAACAGCCGATTAAACGAGCAATTACCATTCGTTGCACTTCTGAAGTACCTTCGCCAATTTCGCACAATTTAGCGTCGCGCATATAACGCTCAACTTCATATTCTTTCATATAGCCATATCCACCGTGAATTTGAACGGCTTGGTCAGCAATCTGCATGGCGATTTCAGAAGCATATAATTTACACATTGATGCTTCTTTTGAGAATGGACGACCTTGATCTTTAAGCCACGCAGCTTTATAGACCATCGTACGAGCCAATTCGATTTTCATGGCCATATCCGCCAATTTGAATTGAGTGATTTGGAAATCGGACAATGGTTTGCCGAATTGTTTGCGTTCTTTAGAATAACGAAGCGCACGGTCGAATGCTGCCTGAGCAATCCCTACCGCCATTGCTCCAATACCGATACGACCGCCATCGAGTGTTACTAAAAACTGACGGAATCCTTCGCCGCGTTTGCCTAATAGATTTTCTTTTGGTACTCTCACATTCTCTAAAACTAGTTCTGTTGTATTAGAAGCATTTAAGCCCATTTTTTCGTAGTTATCAATCACTGTGAATCCTTCGGCATCAGTTGGCACAATAATCGCACTGATTTCCTTCTTACCATCTACTACTCCGGTAATCGCAGTGATTGCCAAATGTTTCGCATAGCTTGCGTTCGTAATGTATACTTTGCTGCCATTAATGACGAAATCGTCACCATCTTCAACTGCACGTGTTTGTGTACCTCCTGCATCTGAGCCTGCATTCGGTTCAGTTAACCCAAAAGCTCCAAAAGATTCACCTGTGCAGATCGGCGTTAAATATTTATGTTTTTGTTCTTCTGTTCCAAACAAATTAAGCGGTGCCCCACCTAAAGAAATATGCGCTGAATACGTAATACCGGTAGATGCACATGCTCTGCTAAGTTCTTCAGTAACAATAGCAAAACTGATTGTATCTGCACCAGCCCCACCATATTCTTCTGAAAACGGTAAGCCCATCATCCCCATGTCGGCTAACTGTTTAAAAATTTCTTTTGGAAAAGCTTTCGTCCGATCACGTTCTATCGCACCTGGTGCTACAACTTTATCCGCAAACTCTTTCATTGTCTTGCGAATCATCTGATGTTCTTGCGATAAATCAAAATTCACTACATTCAACCCCTTTTAATTTTAAAACGCTTTCATTTTTCATTATATATGAAATATTCTAACATTCACAACTATTATTCTTCTATTAAAAAAGAGAACAAAAAAAGATGCTCACCTGTGTGAGCATCTTTGAACATTCTATTCTAAAAAGTCTTTTAGTCGTTTACTTCTTGAAGGGTGGCGCAATTTTCGTAAAGCTTTTGCTTCGATTTGACGAATACGTTCACGCGTAACACCAAATACTTTCCCTACCTCTTCTAAAGTGCGTGTACGTCCATCATCAAGACCAAAACGCAAACGCAATACATTTTCTTCTCGGTCAGTTAAAGTATCTAAAACGTCCTCTAACTGCTCTTTTAACAACTCATAAGCTGCATGGTCAGATGGAGATTGTGCATCCGAGTCTTCAATGAAGTCTCCTAAGTGCGAATCATCCTCTTCCCCGATAGGTGTTTCAAGTGAAACTGGCTCTTGAGCAATCTTTAAAATTTCACGCACTTTTTCAGCTGGCAATTCCATTTCTTCCCCTATTTCTTCTGGAGAAGGCTCGCGACCTAGGTCTTGAAGCAACTGTCGCTGAACGCGGATTAATTTGTTGATGGTCTCAACCATATGGACAGGGATACGAATCGTACGAGCTTGGTCAGCAATAGCACGTGTAATCGCTTGTCGAATCCACCAAGTTGCGTACGTACTGAATTTGAATCCTTTACGGAAATCAAATTTTTCCACCGCTTTGATTAGACCCATATTACCTTCCTGAATTAAATCCAGGAACAGCATGCCACGGCCAACGTAACGCTTGGCAATACTTACAACCAGTCGTAAGTTCGCTTCTGCTAAACGTTTTTTCGCTTCTTCATCGCCTGCTTCAATACGTTTAGCCAAGGCAATTTCTTCATCTGCAGAAAGTAAGTCAACACGACCGATTTCTTTTAAGTACATTCGCACTGGGTCATTGATTTTAACACCAGGTGGTACACTTAAATCGTTTAAATCGAATGTTTCCTCTTCTTGCCCTTTTTTCATTAATTTTTCTAAGTCTTCTTCATCGCCGTCTTTACGACCAAGCTCCACACCTTGTGCTTCTAGCTGTTCAATAAATTCTTCGATTTGATCTGATTCCAACTCAAATACGGATAATTTTTCAGCTATGTCAGCAAAAGTCAGCTCCCCCGATTTTTTACCCAGTTCGAGTAGAGATTTTTTTGCTTCTTCTAATGTGACCTCAGTTTCTACCTCTTTTGAACGCTCAGACTTGTCCGCCATAAGTCTTCCTCCTTTAAAAACCAATCAATTTACATCGTTGATAACGATTTTTTCAAATCGATCATTTGTTTTGCTAGCTCTAAAGCACGTGTCATATCCTGAAGTTTTTCTGCTTCTTTGGACTCGTGCATTTTCGTTTGAATTTGAAGCTCGATTCGATGTTTATTTATTTGTCGTAAGCAGTCGGAGACTTCTTCACTTGCATGTTCCGGGTCTCGTTCTGTTAACGTTGCTTCCATGACCAGCTTTCGTAGTTCTGTGTCTTCTAGAATTTCTAGAAAACGATGTGTATCAGCTTGAGGATATGTGTCGTAGAAACCTATGAGACGAACAAATATCGCTTCATAAGGATCGTGGATGAATACGTGTAGGCCATGATCTTGGTGTAAACGATCGACAATATCAACTTGATGTAACATATGAGCGAGCAACAATTTTTCAGCCCGATCAATTGCCTGTATACGCTTACGACTTACCGGAGCGTTTTGGGCAACAGGAGGAGCCTGTTGTCTCGAGTTCTGCTTAATATTTTTCCCTTCAATCTTTCGAAATTGCTGATAAATCGCATCTTCCGAAATATTGGTTTCATTGGCTAATTGCCGAATATATAAATCGCGTTCAACTGGTGAAGAATTTCCGACAAAGTGTTCGAGAACTTCTTGCACGTATTGTAACGTGTCATTTTCAAATTGAAAGTTTTTATTGCGTCTTGCAACCATCATCATAAAAGCCAAATAAGCATGGGGTCGTTCAATTATTTGTTTTTCGAATGCCTCTGCTCCATTTTTTTGAACAAAGTCATCCGGGTCCATTTGATCTGGCAGGATGGCTATTTCCGTTTTCACTTTATCCTGCATTAATAGCTGTGCAGCACGTTTTGCAGCTTCTAGCCCTGCAGCGTCCCCATCGTAACAAAGTGTCACAGAATCAGTTAGACGTTTCAGTTTATTAACATGTTCCTTTGTAAGCGAAGTACCCATCGTAGCAACAGTATTCATGATGCCCGCTTTTGCCGCTGCTATAACATCCATAAAACCTTCCATGACAATCACTTTATGCTTTTTACGGATTATAGGGCGCGCAACATCCAAATTATACAAAACTTTGCTTTTTTGAAATATCGGAGACTCAGGACTGTTCATGTACTTTGCATCCTGCGACTCCGTATTTAATACACGTCCAGAAAATGCTATGACATGTCCCGCTTCATCACGAACCGGAAACATGATTCGTTCTCTAAATCGATCGAAGTATTCATTTTTATTTTCTTTTTGAATGAGCAGACCACTTTGTTCCATTTCGGCCGGATTGAATCCTTTACGTTCAAGCAACGTGGTTAAGGCATCCCAATTAGGTAGTGACCACCCAATTCTATACTGTTCAATAAGCTCTCTTGAAAATCCTCTTTCTTCTAAATAATGAAGGGCTTTTTCTCCTTCTTCCGTATTTAAAAGCAAGTGATGGTAGTAATTCATAGCAAACGTGTGCGCTTCTTTCATTCTTGTTTCTTCTTTGGAGACCGTTTTAGCTTCGCCATTCTGAGGTTCAATGTCCAGGTCGATACCTATACGTGATCCTAATTTGCTAACTGCTTCCTGAAAAGAAAGATTGTCGATATCCATTACGAAGGTAATGGCATTTCCTCCGGCACCACATCCAAAACAATGAAAGATTTGTTTATCTTGTGAAACTGAGAATGAAGGAGTTTGTTCTCCATGAAAAGGACAAAGACCAAACCAGTTGCGTCCACGTTTTGTTAATTGAACGTATTCGCTAATAACATCAACAACATCATTACTCGTGCGAATCTGTTCAATTGTTTCTTCCGGAATTCGTTGCACGTTGTCATCACCATCTTTATAGGCTAAATATTGAATTCGAGATAATCGATGAAAATCCTGCAAGTTTCGACAAAAATAATAAAAAAAATACATATTACCCCCTTTGTAGAAGTAATACTGTTTTTTTCTATAGTGATTTTCAAAAATCTAAATTATTGAAATCTTGACAAAACTTACGAAATGACAACCCTTATTAAATATTTTTACCACAATTTTTTATTATAAAACGTTTTTCTTGAAAAATCCACAAAATAATTATTATTTCAAAAGAAAAAACCTTCCCTCATAGGGATGGTTTTCACCTTACTGGATTTTGTTTAAGATGACATTTGCTGTTTCTTCGACTGCACGATTCGTCACATCAATCACATGACATCCAATTCGGGAAACTACTTTTTCAAAATGGACGATTTCTTGTTTAATGCGTTCCAATTTTGCATAGCTTGCATCATCATTAAGTCCTAAAGCAATCAATCGTTCTTTCCGGATTGAATTTAACTTCTCTGGAGAAATGACAAGTCCGAAACATTTTTCCGGGTCAACTTTAAATAACTCTTCCGGAGGCTCTACTTCAGGCACTAATGGAACATTTGCGACTTTATATCGTTTGTGTGCTAAATACTGAGATAAAGGGGTCTTGGAAGTGCGGGAAACGCCGACGAGGACGATGTCAGCCAATAGTAAACCACGTGGATCCCGTCCATCATCGTATTTTACAGCAAACTCAATTGCTTCAATTTTTTTGAAATAATCGTCATCCAATTTCCGCACTAACCCTGGTTCTTCAAAAGGAATTTCATTCAATTCAAGTTCAAGTGTATCCATGAGCGGACCCATTAAATCGATGGATCTTACACTATGTTTTGCACATTCCATTTGCAAAGTTGAGCGCATCTTTTTTCGGACAAGCGTATATAAAATAATCGCTTGCTGCAGTTTTGCAAGATTTACAATTTCTTTTACATGATCGAGTGTCGCGATATGAGGGAATCGTTTTAAGGACGTATCCTGTAAACCAGGTCTAAACTGACTTACCGCTGCTTTCGCAACTAACTCTCCTGTTTCGCCCACTGAATCCGAAACAATAAATATTTGCAGGTTTTTCATGGTTTCCGTCACCTCACAAATCGTGATTTTCCGCTAATGACAGAAAAGCACGTGTAATGTTTGTTTTGGTCAAACGACCAATCACTTCGTAACCATCAGGATGTTGTTTTACGATTGGCAAAGCATCTATTTGTTTGTCAATCAACTTCTTCGCGGCATGGATAAGTGAGTCGTGTTTATAACAAAATGTTATATTTGGCATCCGAGTCATTATGATATGTACGGGAATTTTATTTAAGTCCTGTTGACCTAAACTCGTTCGGAGTAAATCTTTTCTTGATAATACGCCTGTTAAATATGAATTTTTATCTACAACAAATAGCGTGCCGACATCTTCCAAAAACATTTGACAGATGGCATCATATACGGTCATATCTTCTGCTACTACAATCGGGATTGACTGAAAGTCCCGAACCTTCATATTCATCATGCTGTCAGAAACAGCTTGACCAGTTTTTTTGCCTGAATAAAAATATCCTACACGAGGTCGTGCATCCAGAAACCCCGACATGGTTAATATAGCTAAATCCGGTCGAAGTGTAGATCTTGTTAAATGCAGACGCTCTGCAATTTGTTCTCCTGTAATCGGACCATTTTCTTTTACAATTAGCAAAATGTCCTCTTGACGTTTGTTGAGTTCGATCGGACTCACCGCCTCAAAAAGTGTTATACTCAATGTTCAATATTATATACTAATTAAGTGGGCTTATCTAGTACCCTGTTTAAGTGGCACTTTAGATTTTTATATGCTACAATATAGTCAATTATATAGACGAAGATAGGAAAATAAGTATTGTTCATCCTTTAGCGAGCAGAGACGGTGCAAGTCTGCAGCGAACAAGAAAAGGCGTCCTGGAGTCATGTTAATGAAAGTGGATTGCTTTTAGCAATTAACTGGGGTGGAACCGCGGGTATTATGCACTCGTCCCCGGACATTTAATGTCCGGGGACGAGTGCTATTTTTATTTTTGGAGGGATTGTTATGACAATCACAATGGAAAATGTAGTTAGTTTAGCGAAACACAGAGGTTTTGTCTTCCCTGGCTCGGATATTTATGGAGGCTTAGCCAACACTTGGGATTACGGTCCACTTGGAATTGAACTTAAGAATAATATCAAAAAAGCTTGGTGGCGCAAATTTGTTCAAGAATCTCCTTATAATGTTGGTCTTGACGCAGCTATCTTGATGAATCCTAAAGTTTGGTCAGCATCAGGTCATATCGGAAATTTCAATGACCCTATGATTGACTGCAAAAAATGTAAAGCACGCCATCGTGCAGACAAACTGATTGAAGATGCTCTTGAAGCAAAAGGAATCGAAATGATTGTTGACGGACTTCCATTCGAAAAAATGGAAGAATTAATCAGCGAACACGCCATTATTTGTCCAGATTGTGGAGCTCAAGAATTCACGAACATCCGTCAGTTCAATTTAATGTTCAAAACTTCTCAAGGTGTGACGGAAACTTCTTCTAACGATATTTACTTACGTCCAGAAACAGCACAAGGGATTTTTGTAAACTTTAAAAATGTGCAACGTTCAATGCGAAAAAAAATGCCATTCGGGATTGCTCAGATCGGTAAGAGTTTCCGTAATGAAATCACGCCAGGTAACTTCACATTCCGTACGCGGGAATTTGAGCAAATGGAACTTGAATTCTTCTGTAAGCCAGGTGAAGATTTGGAATGGTTTACTTTCTGGCGCGACTATTGTAAAAACTGGTTACTGAACTTAGGTTTGAACGAAGAAAACATGCGTTTACGTGATCACGATAAAGAAGAACTATCACATTATGCATCGGCTACAACAGATGTGGAATATAAATTCCCATTCGGCTGGGGCGAGCTTTGGGGTATTGCAGACCGCACAGACTTCGACTTAAAACGCCATATGGAGCACTCTGGTGAAGATTTCAACTATATAGATCCGATAACGAATGAACGTTATGTACCATACTGTATCGAACCATCATTAGGTGCAGACCGTGTCACACTGGCATTCTTATGTGATGCATATGCTGAAGAAACTCTTGAAGGTGATGATAAACGTACCGTGTTACGTTTCCACCCTGCATTAGCTCCGGTAAAAGCAGCTATCTTACCATTATCGAAAAAATTAGCTGAAGGCGCTGGTGAAGTGTTTGCTAATTTAAGCAAATCATTTATGGTCGATTATGATGAGTCTCAATCAATCGGTAAACGTTACCGTCGACAAGACGAAATTGGAACACCTTTCTGTATCACGTATGACTTTGATTCAGTTGAAGACGGTCAAGTAACTGTACGTCACCGTGATTCAATGGAACAAGTACGTATGCCTATCGTAGAAGTTAAAGCATATATTGAAAAACACTTAGAATTTTAATTTAAACAGGATTGAAACATTTATGCTCAATTGCTCTATAGAATAAATTAAGGGAGGGAGATGTGAATTTTATCACAACTCCCTCCCTATTTTTATCAATATGAGACTACTTGTTATGGGCTAGTTCATTTATTTCGTTTGCACAATTTTTGATCGTATCAATGACGACTCTTGGCTCTGATAATTGCGGGAAATGTCCACTTTTTTCAGCAACAATGTGTTTACTATTCTTTGACAATGTCAGTAATTCCAATTGATTATCTTGTCGTTTTATTCGTACTTCCTCTGGCATCATTCGGTTTTTCTTCCCACCTGTAACAACAAATACAGGTATTTCGGGAAAAGCATCTATTTGATGAATTTGACTCACAGTTCGTTTTACAAAATTTACTTCATCGAATTGTTTGTGTGAAGATAAGGAATCCAACATTTTGAGCATCTTATTTATTGTTTTTACTGCCTTACCTTCAAATTCTTCAAGTTTGATATCTTTTGGATGGCTGGATTCCAAAAAGACAATTCCAGCTACTTCGTTAGGATAGAGTCGCGCATATAAATTTGCATATAAGCCCCCTAGAGAATGTCCAACAAATAAGTAAGGAGGTTCAAATCCCAAGACTTTTAGTGTTTCATGGAGAGTATTAACAATTGTCATTCCATCTTGATTTTCGATTGGCTTATCGCTACCAGTAACACCAAATCGATTATAAGAAAATACTGATGAGAATTGCGAAATTTCCGGGAGTATTTTCATCCAACCTTCAATGGGACCCGACCCACCGTTAATCAAAACGACATTGGGTTTACCTTTTCCGCTAATATTATATTGCAGCTTTCCTTTAGATGTTTCCACGTAATATTTCTCTATTTTCAATGCGCATCACCTCATTTTGTACGAGGTCACATGAAGTAAAACCGGTAATTGAATAGAGAAACTTCTGAACCTCATATTAATTTTTTTGTAAAACCCGTACTTTTACCAATATATCCATTTCTTATATAAAAAGCATGTGCTGGTATTCGCTCTTCTCTATTTCCACTGTTTAAAGTTATGGAACCTGCTCCTTGCACAATAGCCCATTCTTCGCAAGCTTTCAATAGCATTGAGCCGACCCCTTGTTTCCTTTGTTTTGAACTTATAACGAATGCCTGTATTCGTGCAAATACTCCAGTAAATTCGAAAGATAGAGCCTTGCATAACCCTGCAAAACCAATTAATTGATTATTTTTCACAACCACTAATGTTTCATATTCAGTATGACTTAATAATAACTCAAATCGTTTCGTAAGTTCTTCAAGTGATGTAGGATAACCTAATTCCGCCATCAGTTCGAGTAAATCTTCATAATCAGATGATTGCACTGTCCTAATTTCAATTGTCATTGATTAACCATCCTGTTAACTTTATATTTTGTATCACTTTTAAATGATCTTTTAAATGTCCCAAAAAGAAAAATGCTTTACTCCATCTTGAAGTAAAACATAAGTTCAATTGATTAAGACTATCGGGTGGTTTGGTACAGTGATTTAATTTCTTTTATTTGCTCAATGTGCCGCTGTTCATGTAAATAAATTAATTCGATCCATTGATAAAGAGGTAAATCACCAAAGTATGGATGTTTTACTGATTTGTCAACCAAGATCGATGTATCTTCTACAGTATTTAAGATGTTGTTTAATAAATTTCTTGAATTGCTTAATTGGTCAATAATTTGATGAGTCTCGGCAGATTCAATTTGAGGCATAACGATTTCTGGTGCTTCCAACTTATTTGACCTGTCTAATAAAAAATCGATTTTTTTGGGTTCTGCACTGATGTTGGATTTTTTGAGTCCATAAGCAATTGCCTTAGCAAAAATTTCTTCTGTCAAAGCTAAGTGGTTGCATATTTGTGCAATACTCCAACTCTTTTTTCCAGGAGTATAATTGAATTCTTCATCACTTAATAAATTCATTTCATTTAGAAGATTATTTCTCGTTATTAACAGATTTTCATTTTCAAATTTACTCAAAACATCCCAACCTTTCAAGTTAATTTATCTACCACGTAACATACTATTCGCCATGCTTTAAAATATTCATGAATAGTTATCGCACGGAATAATTGCATACAAAAAGTTAAACGAATAGAAGAGTCAACCATTAAATCTCCCCATCAATATGGTATTATAGAAATTTCCATCAGAAAGAAGTTTGTCTTTTCTTAACATCCCTTCCACTTCAAAACCATATTTTTTATATAGTTCCATTGCTTGATCATTGGTTTCGAGAACCTTCAAGGTTATTTTCTTAATATCATTAGAATCTGCCCATTGAATGGATTGTTGTAAAAGGTTTTTTCCGATACCATAGCCCCAAAACTCTTGTAATACACAGACACCAAATTCCACTTTATGAGAACTTCTTTTCAATTTGTTCCCTTCACATCTTGAAAAACCAACAATTTCCCCATTAACTTCTGCCACTAAAAATAGGTTGCTGATGCTTTCCGTATCATCTTTAATTACTTGTTTAAAGCCTATTTCGTCTATGTATGCCTCGCCTTTTTCCCTATCTAAGTTTTCCGTTTCTCCATCTATTTGCAATCTAACTTCAGATAAATTTTTCGCATCGGTTTCTATTGCAGATCTTATAGAATAACGTAAATTATTGATAAAACATCCCATAGGATTAATTTTCATTCCATGGCCTCCTGGTCTTAATGACCCGCAATCTTGATCTTATCATTTTTTTCATTACTAAAAATGACGATCAACTCATCTATTTCCTTCAGATAATCCTCTGGAAAAAGTGTTCTAATTGATGTTAATTTTTCTTTAAATTCCTTAATTGGATCTTTATTAAAAGTTGCTACCGATTCCGATCCATAATAGTGTTTTATTTCACTAAGTATCCCCTATTTGTCCTGTGAGATTAAATTGATACGCTTTCTAGGCATAAAAAAGGTCTTCTAGAGAAAACGAAAACCCAGACTGTAGACAAACAAAAAAATGAGTGAATATAACTGTATACTATTGAAAAAGAGCCTATGCAAGAAAATGTTGATTTCCATTGCGGCGGACGTGTTTCGCGGGCACGGCTTCAGTCTCCTCGTCACTAGAAAAACCGGTGCTCCTGCATCGCTTCGCTAGCTTCGTCGCAAACGAATAGTGCAAACTTCATTTGCACTATTCATTTCCTGTGGGGTCTTCAGCTCGTGCTGTTCCCGCTGAAAAGATTAGGACCAAAGGCAATTTGGTCCTAATCTTTGCGACGAGTAACCGCAGGAGCAGTTGTTTTCCGCCGCCTCCACTCCAATCAAAAGAAATGCTTCTGTAAGCGTGTCTCTGCAAAATATTTAAGTTGGAAGGTGGTTGGCTATTTCTGAAGACTCCTGCGGAAAAACGAAACAAGCTAGACCCCACAGGCTCAGCTGTCATAGACAGCTGAGCCGAGGAGGCTAGCGTTTCGTCCGCGGAAAGCGAAAGAAATAGCCGACCACAATCTTTTTCGATAGAGTGCAAATAATAAGAACTCAATTTTTATACTTTTATATTAATTATTATTCTTTTGTCAACAAGCTGAGGTCTTCTAGAGAAAACAAAAACCTTTTGCAATGTTAACGTATGTACACTTTAGATAATTTTTGGCATTCATCAATTATCAGCAATTTCGATAATTTTTCTAATAACAGAATGAACTTCAACCGCGTTTTTGATTACAAATAAATGCTCCGCTTCGCCTTCTATCGGCGCTATCACATCACCTTTATTAGTCTCATTCTGTTGCCTAGTTCGCACTTCCTCAAAAGTTGAAGCAGTTCTTAATATTTTTGTAGTACGTTTACTTTTCGCAACACGCTCTTTAAGAACATGTTCTGGCACATCAAAATCCACAAGAATGCTTGTAAATCCTTCATTATGATAATGTTCAAGCAGCTTCAAACGGCCTTTACGATTGCGATTTGAGTTACAAAGAATGAGGTGGCAATTAGTCTCATTAATTGCATAATCGACAATAGTTTGTGTAAGAGAATATTTGATTGTATTATGTCCTTGTTTCGGTAATAACGTTTGGTAGTATGTATGGAGGAATTCAGCATGATTATCTTGATCAATCACAACTGAGTTAGGCATCTCTGTTTCTAATGCTTTCGCAAATGTAGTCTTACCGCTATGGGTTATACCAACTGTCATAATAACTAACCTCTTCAAGAATCCAGCTCCAATCTATAATTCAGATTTTGTTTTGGGACCATTTCCTGCCGTAATAATACTGACATGCCAATCAGTAAATATTTTTCATAGCCACCAACTATAACCCCTTATATTATACCAGTAATATCCATTTAACCAAAAAGGTTAGAGAATATTCCGTGAGCACACGTATTTCGCATAAAAAAAACCGTCTTACTGCCCTTCTTCAGGGGCAATAGACGGATTTTCTTTTTTGGGGAAATATTGTGGCGAACGATCGAGTTGATCAATGAATGACCTGGACTTCAGTCGAATGCCTGTTTGTTCCTCGTATATGGTTCTCACGATTTTCTTGATAAACGTTTTCGTTTCTTTTTTTAATGTCAACTTCCCAACTTGCTCAATCGGCACCGTGTAAAACGTCCGAATGAGCTTGACTTGAGCAGGTGTCAAACGAATTATATAGCGATCAATATCAAAACACCGATGACATAAAAAACCGATCTGTTGAAACGAAAAAGCGAATTCTCCATCTGTTGCTCCGCAATTAGCACATTGATGCAATGTGGGGTAAATCCCGGTGACCGGCAACATTTTCCACTCCACGAACAAAGCAATCGCTTCAGGGTCATATTCTTCCGAAATGGCATGCAATGCTTGCTGAAGTAAATTGAAAATGGCTGGTTGAGCGGTGCGTTCTTCCACTGCACGATCGATTAATTCCACCACAAAACTTGCATAGGCAGTCGCTTCAATATCTTCCCGGATATGACGATAAGACTCCATTTGTTCCCCTTGTTGCATAGTCCCCATTCCTCGTCCTTGCTGGACCAGGAAGGACCCATGAGTGAAGGGTTGAGTGATGGCAGCGAGTCTGCTGGCAGGCTTTTTCGCACCTCTTGCCATTGCAGTTACCTTACCGCCTTCTCGTGAATAGATGGTGACTATTTTATTGGATTCCCCGTAATCTTGCGTTTTTAAGACAATGCCTTCAATTCGATTCAGCAACTGCCCCCACGCCCCTTATTAATATTCGTCGTCGCGGAAACCGAAATCTCGTAAATGAACTTGTTTGTTACGCCAGTCTTTTTGGACTTTTACCCAAAGTTCAAGAAATACTTTGCTTCCAAGTAACATTTCGATATCTTTACGTGCTCGCATCCCAACTTCTTTAAGAAGAGCACCTTTTTTACCGATGACAATGCCTTTTTGTGAATCGCGCTCTACCATAATCGTCGCTGTCACACGGATTTTTTCACTATCTTCGTCTCGTTTGATTTTCTCAATAACAACAGCAATTGAATGAGGAATCTCTTCATGCGTTAAGTGAAGAACTTTTTCACGAATCAACTCAGAAATGATGAAACGTTCTGGGTGATCAGTTACTTGATCTGCTGGATAATATTGAGGTCCTTCAGGTAAGTGTTGAGTCAGGACTTTCAACAATCCTTCGATATTGATGCCTTCAAGTGCAGAAATTGGCAATACATCCGCGAAATCAAATTCATTTCTGAAAGATTCAGTTACGCTCAAAAGCTTATCAGGATGGATTAAATCGATTTTATTCATCACCAGAAAGACTGGTGTTTCATTCCCTTTGAGCATATCTAAAATGTAACGGTCTTGTTTACCGATACGGTCAGTAGAATCAACCATCAACAAAATCGCATCTACTTCACGTAACGTGTTTTTCGCGACTTTCAGCATAAAGTCCCCTAGTTTATGTCTAGGCTCATTGATTCCCGGAGTATCAATGAAAATAAGTTGTTCCGTGTCCGTTGTTAAAACACCTTGAACTTTATTTCTTGTTGTTTGAGGTTTGTCACTCATAATCGCTATTTTTTGACCGATAACACGGTTTAAGAATGTCGATTTCCCAGCGTTTGGACGGCCAATGATTGAAATGAAGCCAGACTTGTACCCTTTATTTGTTTCCAGCATAAGCTAAATCCTCCGGAGTAAATGCACCTGGCAACAACCCAGCAACTGTTGTCTCCTGTACATCTCCTTTTAAGTTAATTAGATAGACAGGCATGTTTGGCTCACAGAACTCTGCAATGACTTGACGACATGCTCCACATGGCGATACAGGACCGTCCGTATCAGCTACGACAGCAAGTGAAGCAAAGTCACGAACGCCTTCAGAAACAGCTTTAAACATCGCTGTGCGCTCTGCACAGTTTGTCATGCTATATGATGCATTTTCAATATTACAGCCGTGGTATACTTTGCCTTCTTTCGTAAGCAGAGCAGCACCCACTTTAAATTTTGAATATGGTACGTACGCATTTTCGCGTGCGATTTTGGATTCTTCCATTAGTTGTAATTTATCCATTAGTAAAACACCTCAATTAATAATTTCCATCCACTTAGGTAAAAAGATGAGTATTCCGATTATAGCACTTGCACAGGCAAATACAAGAACTGCAGCAGCGCTCATATCTTTCGCCAGCTTAGCTAAAACATGAATTTCTGGTGAAGCGAGATCAACGACTCTTTCTAAAGCAGAATTGACCAATTCCAGACTCAACATCCCGGAAATACATAAAATCAAGATAATCCACTCAACTCTTGATAAATGGCTGAACGTTCCCGCCAAAATCACAGCAATTGCTGCAAGCAAATGGAAGCGAAAATTCCGTTCACTTTTACTTGCAAAAATGACTCCTTCGAATGCAAACTTGAATGAATTCAAGAAATTATTGCTTTTCATCCTGTTCACGTCGCAATCCAAAAGACTGTAAGATCGTCTCTTGCTTTTGAGTCATTTCTTTTTCGTCTTCGGCTTCCATATGATCATAGCCGAGTAAATGAAGGAAACCGTGTATTGCTAAAAAGCCCAATTCTCTTTCTTCACTATGGCCGTAATCAACTGCCTGTTCCTTTGCGCGTTCGACTGAAATGATGATATCCCCAAGCATTCGTGGCACACCCTCTACTTCAATCGCCATTTCACCTTCTCCCAGTTCTTCCATTGCAAATGAAATGACGTCTGTCGGTACATTCTTACCTCTATATTCATGGTTGATTTGCTGAATATCCTCATTGTTCACGAATGTCACGGATAACTCGCTGCCAGCTTCAATACCTTCAGCCTGAGCAGCATGATGTAACATTTTTTCAATAAGCTCCAGGTTCTCCGTTGATAATGATTCTGTTTGGTCAATTAAATCTAGCGTTAAGTGCATATATAAGCTCCTTTATTGTGGGTATTCAATTCGAGAATGGAATATACCATTCAAAGTTTCACACAGAACGCGTTCGACGGTTTTAAGTTCTTTAAGTGTTAAATCACATTCATCGAATTGCCCATCATGTAATCGGTCTTTGATAATGGAATGTACAATTTCCTGTATTTTTTCTGCTGTAGGATGCTTCATTGAACGGACGGCAGCCTCCACACTATCTGCAATGGAAATAATAGCTGTCTCTTTTTTCTGAGGTTTAGGCCCTGCATAACGATAATCTTCTTCGTTTACGGGCTGCCCTTCCTCTTTTGCTTTGAAATAAAAATATTTTAATAAACTTGTCCCATGATGTTGTTCAGCAATATCAATAATTTCTTTTGGCATTTTGTGCTTTTGCAATAATTTTGCTCCATCACTACCATGGGATAAAATGATGTCCCTACTGGTTTCTGGAGGAAGTGCATCATGAGGGTTGGCATGACTCATTTGATTTTCTATAAAAAATCCTGGTCGTTTTGTTTTTCCGATATCATGATAGTAACAGCCTACTCGTGCTAATAATCCATCTGCACCAATTGATTCACAGGCTGCATCAGCCAGATTTGCGACCATTACACTATGATGATACGTTCCTGGTGTTTCAGTTAAGATTTTTTTCAGCAATGGATGATTCGGATTTGAGAGTTCGATCAGTTTCATTGTGGAAATTAATCCGAAAGCTGATTCAAAGAACGGTAATAAGCCAATGGTCAAAGCGCCGGACAAAAGACCAGAGGTGAGTGCAGCAATACCGTAAAACAGCAATTCACTAACCCCATAGTCTGATTGAGTCATTAGTAAATAAAATGCCATAAAAATGAAATTGACAACAGCTACATTTAAACTCGTCTGAAGTAAGTGTGACCGTTTTTCAGCACCTTGAATCACGTATAAACCTGCAAATCCACCGAATAAAATATATAGGGCAATTTCCATCTGAAGTACAGCAGAATACCCTTCCTGGAACACTAGACCTGCGACCGCTGCCGTCAAAAATGCCATTAATACGGCAAAGCGTTCATTTATTAATGAACGTACCAGCATTGGAGCTAATGCAGTGGGGAATAAAAAGGCAATTGTCACGTCAAAATTGTCTGATACCAAACTGATTAATTTCATTCCGATGACAGACAAAATAAAAATCAGCATTCCAACAAGAAGTGCCCGTTGCCGTTCTTCTTTATTCGTACGCCATTTTGCCATTTGCATATGTACAAGCCACATACAAAGTGAAATAAAGAGAATCAGCCCCAAAATCGGTTCCAATGACGATTGATTCGTTAACATTCCCAGAAGTTTAAGTTGTCGATACACTTCCCGATCGATGATTTGACCTTCCTGAACAATTACTTGCCCTTGAAGAATTCTGGTCGGCTCAATACTCGCTCGCGCCTGCTCGATTCGGGCCTGAGTCAGTTCCTCATTTAACGTTTCATTTACAGTGATGCTGTAGCGTCCAATTAACACAGCTGTGGGCAGAACACTTTCTGGTATCTGCAAATTTTCCCGAATGCTTCGTTCAATTTCATTTTTGGCATTGGCTACTTGCTCAGTGCGAATCGGCTTACTCATAATATCGCGTACTGAAGCAGTTAGAGAATCTCTTAAAGTTATTAAGGACTCATTCTCCAATAACAGTAAGGAAACCAGGGCATCATCGGTAAAGCGAATTCCTTCCCCATCAGTTTCTAGCACATTAAGGTTTTCCTTCAAGTTACTTACTTGTTGTTCTATTGGCGTAGCCGATTTAACTGATTCTGCTTTTTCTTCCAGAACATAATCAATTACGGACGTAACAATTGCTGCACGATTTTCGCCAATTTCCTCGGAGAATTGATAAACACTTGTAACCTCTGAAGCTGCTCTTTGACGTTCTTCTTCAGTCTTCACAGGATCTTCAACTGTTTTTATGGAGCGAATTGTATCTTTCGATAAGTGAAATTCTTTTATATCATATTTCTCTGGTCTAACTCCGTTTACGAGAATTAAAAAAAGGAGTAAACCTGTTATCACAATCGTTAAAACGGTAAATGTTCGGTAGCCCACTAGTGACTGCATTTTATTAATCCAGCTATTCACTGCATCACCCCATCTTCTACCTACTATCATATCAAGAATTTTCTATCATTACACCGACAATTGTAAAAGATTTATGAATTGCGTAATGCAACAACACTGCACATTCATAGATTCGTAGACTAGTTGATTGAATAGAAATGAAAGAATGTATTTGCGCACGACTCATTTTTCAAATCAGCTTAAAAATCTGACATCGAATGAAATGCCAGGTTTTTTTGTATGTATGTGTTTCTGGTAAGGACTGAGTGTCCGTGTTCAGGCGAATGGACAGAAAGTGTTTTCGAATGGACGATAACTATTGCTGAATGGACAAAAATTGTGATAAATGGTCAGTAATCAGCATGACTGGTCAATAACCTCTTGCGAGTGGACAAAAAGAAGCCACCATTCATCCAAGCTTTGATTCTAAGAAATGAATTTTAAAGCCAACCCAGCCAATCCTCAAGAGCTGAAGCGGTAGTCCTACAAGTATCTGGTTTTCATACTTTCGGACTCATTCGGAGCATGCTGCTAGCGCAAGTGTACGTAACAAAAAACGGAATGTGGTTTTCATTCTTGATGGCTGGCTCATGCAGATTTTGAGTCTAACGAAAGTGTAATGATAAAAAACAATATGAAAAATTAAATCTGCCAAAGTAAAAGAACAGCAGCCCTATTCAGGCTGCTGTTCTTCGTATGCATGAATAATTTTTGCGACGAGTGGATGACGGACAACGTCTCCTTGCTCGAGCATCTGGAAGTGGATGCCACTGACATTGTGCAAAATCTTCTCGGCAACTTTCAGTCCGGACTCTGCACCACGCGGTAAATCGATTTGCGTTTTGTCTCCAGTGATCACCATTTTCGAGCCGAAGCCCAGTCGTGTTAAAAACATTTTCATTTGAGCTTTCGTCGTATTTTGAGCCTCATCTAAAATGACAAATGCATCATCGAGTGTACGTCCACGCATATAAGCAAGAGGTGCAATTTCTATCGTTCCTCTTTCCAAAAAGCGCGTCGTTTGCTCCGTTCCCAGTACGTCATGAAGTGCATCGTACAAAGGACGTAAATAAGGATCTACTTTCTCTTTCAAGTCGCCAGGTAAGAACCCTAAGCTCTCCCCTGCTTCAACAGCAGGACGAGTCAAAATGATACGTTTTACATGACCGTTTTTTAACGCTTGTGTTGCAAGAACAACAGCCAGATATGTTTTTCCCGTACCAGCAGGTCCAATACAAAACACCAAATCTTTGTGACGAATCGCATGAATATATTCACGCTGACCTATTGTTTTGGCACGTATCGCTTTCCCTTTGACATTACGGGCAATTTCTTCATCGTACAACTCCGCGTAATACTCTAAAGTCCCAGCTGTACTCATTTCTATAGCTGTACTTACGTCACGTTGATTAATATTTATTCCTTTTTTAATAACTTTTAATAATTGTTCAATTAGTTGTTTAGCAATTGCACGTTTTTCGACATCCCCTACTAGACGAATGGCTTCGCCTCGGGTAATGACCTGTACGCCAAGTTCTTGTTCAATCAATTTCATATTGCCATCAGAAATTCCTAGCAGTAAGATGGCTTCATTTGGATCTTGAACGTGTAATTCCGTATAATGTTCTTCCTGCATTCTCAGTCTCCTTGATGTATAGGACTTTTACCTGCAATATTATCATTCATGTAATACAATACTTTCCCTTTTACTGTATCATTTGACCACGTCATGTGTAAAATTTTTTCATCCTTAATCTTTCCATTTGGAGATAACGTTGATGCTGTTCTCATTCTTAACATGGGCATAAACGCTTCTTTAATCCATTGTTCATTCACTGTTACTGACGATTTTTCTACGATGATGTTTCGCTCAACCCGGAATGCACTTTTGAACAATTCGATAAGCCGCTCCACGTTCTGCTCTTTTTTAAACGATTTCCATGCCGGAGATACTTGTAGTATTTTTACTTCTTCAGACACGAACTTATCATAAACAATTTTTGTTGGTAATTGAAAAGACATTTCAAGCCAATAGTCTGCAAATACTTGCCCTTCTGCACCAACAACCAAATTTTTATTCCCTTGTTTCAGAAGCCCTGTTACCAGCCTGTCTCCTTTTTTCACCGTTGCATTGATCGGTACCAAACGTTCTCCAGAGCGGAGGTCATAGTGGGTAATTACTCCTTTTCGCAAAGCTACTAGATCCGAAGGTCCCGTTTTATCCACTTGATCTCGGATAATGACAGGTGCAGGTACAGAAGTAAGATGCATTTTTGCTCCTGTTCGCTTGATATGAATCCAGGAAAGGTCGTGATTGTTCGCTAAAATAACTTGTCGAATCTCAGAATCAGGTACCAGTGATTTTAGGCTTTTTCTTTCGATTACATTTAATTTATGCAGCTCCTGCTCCAACTTTACTTGTCGTTCGTCGGACACATCTTCTATAGATATTTGCCATAAAAATAAAGAACAGATATATGGAACTAAAATAAATCCTAGTAATCCTGCGAGCACTGACCAATGAAAATGAATTACCTGTATATTATCAGGTCGCGAAAAGTGTATAGGTATCCTGAATTGCTTTCTGATTTTCCGTACCTTTGGAATGTCTTTTTCGTAAATCGTAAATGTCGTTCCTGATTTATTTGTAGATAATTTTATTATGTAAACTTTATTTACTTTTAAAGCTTGAAGAAAAGAATATGTTTGATCATGGGGCTTTATTTGACAAGTGATTTTTCGACTGCTTTCTATAGATCCCATTAGACCATATCCATTTTTCGAAGTTCCAGTTTTGTTAAATCTCGAACACTGATCGTGACTTCATCTACATTCATGGTGGAAATAACCGTTTCACCAGATTCTATAGTCAAAGCAAATCCTTGTCCCCTTAACTGACATGAATGAGGACTAAGTGACAGTAATTCAAAGGGTCCATTCACACGGATAGATTGAAAGTCGTCAATATGGATAAATGGGGTCAATTGCAAATGATTGTTTAACAATAAAAGACCTCCTTTCCATCAGCATATGCTGACAGACGGGAGGTCATGAGTTAACGTTTCGATTTTGGGGGAGCTAAAATCTCTGAAAAAACAATCGCTTGAAGTAATTCCTTTTCTGAAGACGGTACCAGTGAAATTGAATCTGAAGATGTAGTCCTGATGACTTCTTTTGATTGGTGCAAGGAAAGTCTTCCTGGACGAGCAGCGGATGTTGGTGCTGTCTTCGCTTTTTCCCTAACAGGCAATACAGTTTCATTCACATGCTTCATTTGCTGGATCACTTCAGGTTTTGGTGCTGCTTGTGTTTGTCTTTCAGAGATTTGTTTTTGCACATCTCCGTATATTTCTTTCGCATAATCTTCAAGCTTTTTCATGGATTGTTGATTTGACGATTGAGGCAGAAATGGTTTTGTTTTCCCACCATCATCTCTTGCATTTTTCCGTTTGAAAATAGCACTAATAATAAATGCAATAATCGCAAAAATGATTGGTTCCACTGTCGAATCCCTCCTTAAAGGGCTACTGATCCAGATTAATCTTTAGTTAGATCAGTTTTAGATTTATCGCCACCCATTTTACTGATTGAATCGCGCATACTTGTATCAGCTTGTAGATTTTTATAATTCATATAATCCATAACTCCGATATTTCCTTCACGTAAAGCCTCTGCCATAGCTAAAGGAATCTCTGCTTCTGCACCTACTACTTTCGCGCGCATTTCCTGAACTTTGGCAATCATTTCTTGTTCAGTAGCTACTGCCATTGCGCGACGTTCTTCAGCCTTAGCTTGCGCAATTTTCTTGTCAGCTTCCGCTTGCTCTGTTTGTAGTTCGGCACCAATGTTTTTACCGATATCAACGTCCGCGATATCAATGGATAAGATCTCAAAAGCCGTACCAGAATCAAGACCTTTTGATAATACAGTTTGAGAAATCATATCAGGATTTTCTAGAACTCTTTTATGATTTTCACTAGAACCAATAGTTGAGATAATCCCTTCACCAACACGGGCTACAATTGTTTCTTCACCCGCACCACCTACTAGACGATCGATGTTAGCACGAACAGTAATACGTGCTTTCGCTTTAACTTCGATACCATTCATCGCAACACCGGCAATAAACGGCGTTTCAATCACTTTCGGGTTAACAGACATTTGAACGGCTTCCAGTACATCACGGCCTGCAAGGTCGATTGCTGCTGCACGTTCGAATGGCAAATCAATATTTGCTCTATGAGCGGCGATCAATGCATTTACTACTCGGTCAACATTACCACCCGCCAAATAGTGACTTTCTAGTTGATTAATTGCAACAGAAAGTCCTGCTTTATGCGCTTTAATTAACGGATTGACGATACGTGATGGAATTACTCGACGTAATCTCATCCCTACTAATGTAAATATGCTGATGCGTACACCTGCTGCTAATGCCGAGATCCACAACGCGATTGGTACAAACGTCATGAAAATAGCCAAAAGAATAAACGCGGCTATAATGGCTATGATAATGCTGATTGTGCTTCCAGTAATTCCTTCAATCATGCTTCTTTCTCCCCTTCTTTGACTTCCCGGACAACTGTACGGGAGCCTTCAACTTTAATAATTTTTACAACTTTATTTGCATCCACGTAGCCACCTTCAGTGACTGCATCGATTCTTTCACCATCCAGCATAATTGTTCCAGAAGGACGAAGTGGTGTCATGCTTACAGCCATTCTGCCTAATAATTCATACCGGTTAACGTTAGAAACATAACCATGTTCAGTATCCGTGGCATCTTTCAAAATAATTTTGTTGAACACCTTGAGATTTTTACCAAAGAATTTCATGAGTATCACCATTCCTAAGATTGCGACAATCAATGCAATCAACACGGCAATTCCCATGTGAACTACATTGCCCCCCGCAAGAAGTATACTACCGATAATTAACGCTGCCCCTATAATACCTGCAATCGCACCAGGGAGGAATAGTTCGGCTATTATAAACCCGACTCCAATGACAAAGAGAATAATGGATTCATAACCTGCCAACCCTGCAACCATATGACCGAAAAAGAATAAACCTATCGCGGTTAAGCCCATCGTTCCAGCCACTCCGAATCCAGGTGAATATAATTCAACAACCAATCCAAGGCTTGCGATAGACAACAGAATGGGTACAATAATTGGATTAGTAACAAATCGCGCTACTTTCTCTGCAAATGTTTCATTTACCGAAGTAACAGTGGCATCTTTAAGTTCCAATTTCTGCAGCAATTCATCGATTGAAGCAACGGTCCCCTCTGAATAGCCTACTTCCTCAGCTTCAGTAGCTGACAGCGTAAGAAGTTTACCTTCTCCTGCTCGGTATTCTGGTAAGTCTATAGATTCATCCGCCATCGCCAAAGCGTATAATGGATCACGGTCTGAAGATTCTGCTGCCGTTTTCATCGATGCCAACCAAGCACTATTGGCTTTCTCTTCCACAGCATTCCCTGCTCCATCAATGACTTTAGCAGCTCCTATACGGCCGCTTGGCACCATGTAAATTTCATCTGCATGCAATGCTATAAAGGCACCGGCAGATAACGCATTGTGATTAATAAACGCGACCGTTTTCAATGGTGTCTCATCCATTAATTTTGCGATGTTTTCAGCAGAATCCACAAATCCACCAGGTGTATTGATGTCTAAAATCACAACATCAGCACCCGCTTCTTCAGCTTCTTCAAAAGCGCGTTGCAAAAAGGCATATAGCCCTTTTTCCACTTCATCCTTTATAGGTATCCGATAAATTTCCGATGCGTTGACGGGCAAACTAGGCAAGATTAATAGAATGGAAATGAAGAGCAGTAAATACCCACTTACGACCCGCGTCCATCTCATAACGCCCCTCCTTATCTATGTAGCAATTCGGCTTTCTATAGTATGTACGGATGAACAGGATAAAAGATTCATAATGAAGAAAAAAACTTGGAAGAAGTTGCTGATTGTGTGGGACGATGAATGTTAATGAAACAATTGAATTTCGATTAGATTTGTAGTTATGGTTTTGTCTACTTTTGTTGAATCTTAGGCGTTATGTCCAGGAAGTGACCAAAGAGAAATTTCCGTCAACTCGTCGTGGCTTTCCGTCCATTCAACGAAAAGATGGTGTAACTCACTACTAAATTCAAATCCTTAGAAAAATAAAATAAGCCGAGAAATCCAGAGATTTCTCGGCTTACATATGAAATTTCTTTAGTCATCAAGTAGTACGTGTTAAGAACGTAGGGATTATGGGAATTGACCACTTACGTTTACGCGCAGCTTCTGATTTCTTTTTACGCTTTACGCTTGGTTTTTCATGAAAATCGCGATTTCAAACCTAAAGTAACTTCTAAATTAGAATTTACGTTTACGCGCAGCTTCTGATTTCTTTTTACGCTTTACACTCGGTTTTTCATAAAACTCGCGTTTTCTAACCTCTTGTATTGTTCCACTTTTAGAAACAGTACGTTTGAAGCGGCGAAGAGCATCTTCAAGCGATTCGTTTTTGCGAACGACAGTTTTTGACATCTCTCTTTCCCTCCCTCCGAACACACGTCAATACATAACCTAGTGTTATGTACTCCAAAATTATATCGTATCATATCATTTTGGTCAATACGTTCTCGATAATTAATAGTCTGAGTTAGAAGTTAATCCTTGCACAATCTGTACGCCTGAACTTGCACCGATTCGTGTAGCCCCTGCTTCGATCATTTTTTGAACATCTTCCAAGCTGCGAACGCCACCAGATGCTTTCACACCAAGGTCTGGCCCTACTACTTCACGCATTAAAGCAACGTCTTCAAATGTTGCTCCACCTGTTGAGAAACCAGTAGACGTTTTAACAAAATCCGCTCCAGCATCTTTAGAAAGTTGGCTTGCTACTTTAATTTCTTCTTTAGTTAGCAAACAAGTTTCTAAAATTACTTTCACAATTGCTTTCCCTTTAGCAGCATTTACTACTGCTTCTACGTCTCGTTTTACTAAATCCATGTCTTGAGATTTCATAGCGCCGACATTTAATACCATGTCAATTTCACCAGCACCGTTATTGATTGCATCCGTAGTTTCAAATGCTTTCGTTTCAGGTGTAGATGCACCAAGTGGGAAACCGATTACTGTACAAACTTTTACAGGAGTTCCTGTTAAAAGTTCAGCAGATGTTTTTACCCAAGTAGGATTTACACAAACAGATGCAAATGTGTATTCTTTAGCTTCAGCACAAAGTTTCTCAATTTGTTCTTTTGTAGCTTCAGGTTTTAATAATGTATGATCGATCATTGACGCAATATTTGTAGTCAAAATGATTTCACCCTTTCGGAAGTTGTCCGTACCTCTTAATTTTACCATGATAGTCGTTACTTTTCACTACAAATCACTTAAAGTTGACACCAGTGCGCTTTTTTCACTTCAAAGCAAATCGTCAGTCGAATATTGACTATTCGCGGTTTTGGGTCTTCTATTCGCGATACTCCGTGGTTTATTCGCGCTTTAAGCGTTTCTATTCTCGTATTAAACAGTTCTATTCGCGAGTTCTTCCCTTAACCAACAAAAACAACACTTTGAATACTAAAATTCCCAGCTACATTAAAATATCCAGTACACCGAAATGTACTGGATTGTTTTGCGTACCAAGTCATACAACTGTTTGATAAATCACGCTAATCCTCGGATTTAGCATAACCAAGATTTGAACATCTCATTCAAATTCGTAGGAAATTGCAGACAGTACATATAAAGGAGCTGTTTCCGCTCTAAGAATACGTGGTCCTAAGGAAATCGATTGAAATCCTCGATCCATAAGTGCGTGTATTTCTGTTCGGGACAAACCGCCTTCAGGTCCAAACACAACACAAATGGATTGTTGCTCATTTGTTTTTGATAAAATTTCAGCAAAGCGTGTTCGTTTTTCCAACTTGGCATCTTCTTCATCAGCAACAAAACAAACATCATACTTCTCGGTCATCTGCAGTAGCTGCTTGAAAGTCACAATATCTTGGATAGCGGGAACCACATTACGATGAGATTGTTCTGCAGCTTCTTTGGCGATTTTTTGCAAACGTTGCTGTTTTTTACTGCCTTTTTGGGCATCCCATTTTACAATGGAACGTTCAGCCTCAAAGAGAATAAGTTCATGCATGCCAAGTTCTGTTGCTTTTTGAGTGATCAAATCCAATTTCTCACCTTTAGGTAATCCGCAACAAATCGTTACTTTCTTCGGCAGTTCGTTGGAGCGTAACGATTCAGATGATTTTTTCACGCGGACATCCTGACCTTCAAAACCATCAATTGTTGCTTCATAAGCATGGCCATCCGAAACGACAATAATGGATTGACCTTCTTGCATACGCATTACTTTTTGAATATGTTTGGCATCATCGCCTGAAATAATCGCCATTCCATCTTCGAATTGTTGAGGGATAAAGTATCTTTGCATCTTTGCTTTATTCCTTCACTGGTTTTTTCGAAATGATTGTAACCCAGTCTTCCATCATCATTACTTCTTCAATCTCAAATCCAGCAGCTTCAAGTGATTGTTTAACATCGTCTTTTTTAGCCCCAATGATTCCTGAAGTAATGTACATGCCGCCTTCTTTCACGACCTTGAATGCATCTTGTGTGAAGGACATAATGATTTCAGCTAAAATATTCGCAACCACAACGTCAGATGGTTCTTTGACCGTATCCAGTAAGTTACCATGAACTACATCTGTCGTGTTTTGAACTTTGTTCAGCTTGACATTAATTTTCGCAGAACGCACTGCTACTTCATCCAAATCAAGTGCATGAACATGTTTTGCTCCGAGTAATGCCGCCCCGATTGCCAGGACACCCGAACCGGTGCCGATGTCTGTTACATAATCACCAGGTTTAACGGTTTTCTCAAGTGCTTGCAGACACATTACTGTTGTAGGATGTGTGCCCGTACCAAACGCCATTCCCGGATCCAGTTCGATAATCAATTCATCTGTCGCAACTGGCTCGTATGTTTCCCATGTAGGGACAATCGTAAAGCGTTCCGAAATTTTCACTGGGTGATAGTATTTTTTCCATGCTGTCGCCCATTCTTCTTCATTGACTTCACTTATTTTCACGATGTTGTCGCCGACGTTGATATCATAATTAATCAGGTTATTGATCGCGAGCTTCACTTCTTCGACTGTTTCCCCTAAAAAACTTGTAACAGGTAAATACGCTTTCAGAATAACTCCTTCTGTCGGGAAATCATTTGGATTCAATGCATAAATTTCACCGAATCTGTCTTCACGTTCACGTGCGAACTCCTCGGAATCCTCAATGACTACACCACTTGCCCCTGCTTCGTGCAAAATATTCGAAACTGCTTCTACCGCTTCATGCGTCGTATGAATGGATAGCTCTGACCACTTCACCTGCGTCAACTCCTTAGTCACCTTTTATCGTGCGCTTGATTTTATCAAATAATGAACTGCCTTGTTCTTCCGGGATATCGCCACTAATTTCAGCAAAATCTCTAAGCAGTTGTTTTTGTTTCTCAGTCAGTTTAGATGGCGTCATTACTTTCACTACTACGTGTTGATCACCAATTCCATAACCATGTACATTCTTCACGCCTTTACCTTTAAGGCGGAAAGTCGTACCAGATTGCGTGCCGGCTGGAATTTTCAGTTTCACTTTGCCGTTTACAGTAGGCACTTCAATTTCATCGCCTAAAGATGCTTGAGGGAACGTTAATTTCAATTCGAAATAAATGTCATCCCCGTCACGTTCAAATCGATCATGAGATCTAACGCGGAAGACTACATATAAATCACCAGCTGGGCCGCCATTTTTACCTGGCTCGCCTTGTCCGGAAACACGTAGTTGTTGACCATCATCAACACCCGCAGGAATCGTCACTTTAATTTTCTTGCGTTTTTTCATTGTGCCTTGTCCATGACATGTTGCACATTTATCTTTGATTAACTTGCCTGTACCTTGACAGTGATGACATGCACGGCGATTTACCATACGTCCAAAAGGCGTATCCTGCGTCACATTTAACTGGCCCGTACCTTGACAGTGATGACAAGTTTCAGGTGATGTACCTGGTTTCGCACCATTACCGTGGCAAGTATCACATGTTTCTTCTTTTGGAATTTCAATTTCAGTCTCTTTGCCGAAAACAGCTTCTTCAAAATCGATCGTCATTGAATACTGTAAATCATCACCTTTACGCGGTGCATTTGGGTCACGACGACGTGATCCTCCACCACCAAAGAATGAACTGAAGATATCATCGAATCCGAATCCGTCTGCTCCTCCACCGAATCCGCCAAATCCTTGATTCGGTCCAGCATGCCCGAACTGGTCATATTGAGCTTTTTTCTGGTCGTCGCTCAACACTTCGTATGCTTCTGTTATTTCTTTGAATTTATCGACAGCATCCGCAGCTTTGTTGATATCGGGATGGAATTGTTTCGACAATTTTCTATATGCTTTTTTTATCTCTTCTTTTGAAGCACTTTTTGTTAATCCAAGTACCTCATAGTAATCTCGTTTATTCATTTGTCACACTCCTGATCAAACTTTCACATAGCATCTATTGTAACACGCGAATATCCGCAATGCCAAAGACATTGAAAAAGCCAAAGTCGGTATTCCAGACTTTGACTTTTTCGGTTGTCTATCTTGTCTTACTTGTTGTTATCGTCGTTTACTTCTTCGAATTCAGCGTCTACGACACCGTCATCTTTTTTAGAGTCTTCTGCACCTTCTGCTCCTTGAGCTTCAGCTGCAGCTTGTTCGTACAGTTTCATCGTCAATGCTTGCACGATTTCATTCAGCTTGTCTTTTTTCGTGCGGATATCTTCCAAGTTACCAGCTTCTAGAGCAGCTTTTAACTCGTCCTTCGCGTCTTCAGCTTGTTTCTTTTCTTCTTCAGAAACTTTGCCTTCAAGATCTTTTAATGTTTTTTCGGTCATGAAGACCATTTGATCCGCTTCATTTTTCAATTCAGCTTCTTCTTTACGCGCTTTATCTGCTTCAGCATTTGCTTCCGCTTCTTTCACCATACGATCGATTTCTTCGTCAGTTAAAGCCGTATTTGATTGGATTGTAATGTTTTGTTCTTTTTGAGTTCCTAAATCTTTTGCTTTAACTGTTACGATACCATTTTTATCAATATCGAAAGTTACTTCGATTTGAGGTACGCCACGTGGTGCTGGTGGAATATCAGCCAATTGGAAACGACCTAACGTTTTGTTGTCAGTAGCCATTGGACGCTCACCTTGTAAAACGTGAATATCTACAGCTGGTTGATTATCAGCAGCTGTTGAGAAAGTTTGTGATTTTGATGTTGGAATCGTCGTGTTGCGCTCGATTAATTTCGTGAACACGCTACCCATTGTTTCGATACCAAGTGATAGTGGAGTTACGTCAAGTAGTACTACGTCTTTTACGTCTCCAGTTAATACGCCACCTTGCACTGCTGCACCCATTGCTACTACTTCATCCGGGTTAACACCACGATGTGGTTCTTTGCCTGTTTCTTTCTTAATTGCTTCTTGTACCGCTGGGATACGCGTAGATCCACCAACTAAAATAACTTTGTCGATTTGTGAAGGTGAAAGGTCAGCATCTTTTAATGCTTGACGCGTTGGAACCATTGTACGTTCTACTAATGAAGCTGTTAATTCATCAAATTTCGTGCGGCTTAAAGTCATTTCCAAATGTAATGGACCTGCTTCGCCTGCAGTGATGAATGGTAATGAAACTTGAGTAGATGTTACTCCAGAAAGATCTTTTTTCGCTTTTTCAGCTGCATCTTTCAAACGTTGAGTAGCCATTTTGTCTTTAGATAAATCGATACCGTTTTCTTTTTTGAACTCAGCAACGAAATAATCCATTAACAATTGGTCGAAATCATCCCCACCAAGACGGTTGTCACCGGCAGTTGAACGCACTTCGAATACGCCATCGCCAAGTTCAAGGATTGATACGTCAAACGTACCGCCACCAAGGTCATATACTAAAATCGTTTGGTCTTGATCCATTTTGTCTAAACCGTATGCAAGAGCAGCTGCAGTTGGTTCGTTAATAATACGTTCTACTTCTAGACCAGCGATACGACCAGCATCTTTAGTTGCTTGACGCTCAGCGTCGTTGAAATAAGCAGGAACTGTAATTACTGCTTTTGTTACTTTTTCACCCAAGTAATCTTCTGCGTACCCTTTAAGGTATTGAAGAATCATAGCTGAAACTTCTTGTGGAGTGTATTCTTTGTCTTCAACTTCGACTTTATGATCAGTACCCATATGGCGTTTAACTGATTGAATTGTGTTCGGGTTCGTGATTGATTGACGTTTCGCTACTTCCCCAACTTGGCGTTCGCCGTTTTTGAATGCGACAACAGATGGTGTTGTGCGGTTACCTTCTGGATTTGGGATAACTTTTGGTTCTCCACCTTCAAGAACTGATACACATGAATTTGTTGTTCCTAAGTCAATACCGATAATTTTGCTCATTCTATAATTCCTCCTAGAAGTATGAAAGTTAATTATTCGTTTACTTTTACCATTGTTGGTCGAAGCACACGGTCTTTGTACTTGTATCCTTTTTGCAACTCTTGTAACACGATACCTGATGCTTTTGAGTCGTCCGATTCGGTCATAACTGCTTGATGTAAATTCGGGTCAAACTCAACACCTTCGGCTTCGATTACTTGTAAACCTTCTTTTTCGGTTGCTTCAACCAATGTCTTGTAGACCATCTCTAAGCCTTTACGCAAAGATTGTGATTCTTCCGAAGCCGACTCTACTTGCATGGCACGCTCGAAATTATCAAGCACTGGTAATAAGTTTGAAAGCAAGTTCTGTGCCTTATATTTATCCGCAGCTTCACGGTCCAAATGCGCTCGACGCTTAAAGTTTTCATAGTCTGCACGCAGACGCAAATGACGGTTTGTTTCTTCGTCTAATTGTTTTTGTAGCAATTCGAGCTCAGATGGCTCTTCATTGTTTGTTTCTTGACCTGTCAGCTGTTCTTCAGTACCCGTAGGTTGTTCAGAAACTTCCACAGATTCTTTTTCTTCCGTGTTTGAGACAACTTCTTTTTCTTCAGATTGCGACACGTTTAGTTCCTCCTTCTTTATCGTGAACCACGCAAAATGCGAGTAAGTTCACGAGACAGATCGCCACTCATGACATCCAGTAAAGTGACAACTCGTCGATAATCCATTCTAGTTGGGCCAATAATAGCTATGGAGCCCATTTGTTCTTCCCCAATGGTATAGGATGCTGTAATGACACTACATTCTTCCATTTCCAAAAGGTTATTCTCAGAACCGATGCGAATGTGAATACCCGCTTGGTTCGGTGAAAACAAAGTTGAAATTTGATTAGCTTGATCCATCATCGTAATTAAGCCGCGAGCCTTCTGGAGGTCACTGAACTCTGGATGATGAAGCAGTTTGGATTTGCCGCCATAGAATACTTTTTCTTCATGTGGGCTCGAGATAGCTGCGCCAAATGAAGCCATGAGTTCACCGTAACGACCAATATGCTGTTTTAACAAAGCGGCCGCTTCTTTTTCAAGCACACGTTGAAGTTCATGCAAGTGAACACCGGTCAGCTGTTCATTTAAGATGTTTACCATCTTTTCAATATCAGATGCTGTCAGACCTTGCGGCAATTGGAACAATCGATTTTCAACATGACCAGAATCCGTTATGATGATTGCGACTGCCGAATCATTGGTTAAAGGAACAATCGAAAATCTTTTAACTCGGTGTTTACGCACATCAGGTCCGAGCAAAATCGATGTATAACTCGTTAATTCGGACAATATCATGGCCGTTTTTTGAATTACTTGTTCCGTCTCAGTAATTCTTTCCTGGAAGACAGATTGAATTTGCTGCATGTCATCTGATGAAGCAAGTTGAGGCGTAAGTAAATGGTCAACATAAAATCGATATCCTTTTTCAGAAGGAATGCGACCTGACGACGTATGCGTTTTTTCCAAATAACCTAAATCTTCTAAATCAGCCATATCATTTCGAATCGTCGCAGGACTGAACGGCACTTCCTCTTTTTTGGAAAGCTGCCTTGATCCCACTGGTTGAGCGGTCTCAATGAAGTCATCAACTGTTACTTGCAATATGAGCAATTGTCGGTTCGTTAACATTATTATCACCTCTGTTAGCACTCATCTCTTGCGAGTGCTAATACTCATACATAAATTATCAAATCCGTTGACTAAAGTCAACGGATACGATTATTTATTCCATTAAAAAAGATTGGAAAATTTCATTTCCGATAAATCTTCCTTTTCGAGTTAAAGCGACGCTATCTTCGTTGCTAATCATGGAGCCACTTGCAACATGCTTGGATAGTACTTGTCCATACATTTCTTCCAATGATTTGCCGAACTTTTCTTCAAAGCTGTTTTTATTGATTCCTGCAACTTTTCGTAAGCCCAAAAACATTTCTTCTTCCATTCTTTCAACAGCTGTCACTTCATGAATGGAATTCACCGGAAACTCTCTACTTACTAGTGCGTCCATATATTTTTTAATCGGACCAATATTTGCATAGCGATTTCCTAAGGCGTATCCATGTGCCCCAGCACCAAATCCTGCGTATTCTACATTGTCCCAATACAGATTGTTATGTTTCGAATGGAAACCTGGCTTTGCAAAATTACTGATTTCGTATTGGTGAATGCCTCTTGATTTCATTTCAGTCATTAACACGTCATACATATCCGCTTCCAAGTCTTCGCCCGGCAAAATCAATTTGCCTTTTGTCATCAAATTATAAAAAACCGTCTTTGGTTCGACGATTAATGAATATGCGGAGTAGTGCGGTAAATCCAGTTCAAGCGCTTTGTCCAGTGTATATTTCCACTGGTCCATTGTTTGCCCCGGAAGGCCGTACATCAAATCAATGCTGATATTGGTGAAGCCGATATCTTTAGCCATTTGAATGGTTTTGTAAACATGTTCGTTTGAATGAGTGCGACCTAAGCGACTTAGTATATCCGCATCGAAACTTTGTACACCTAAGCTCAAACGGTTAATCCCATTGTTCTTCATGACAACTAATTTGTCGTGTGTCAGTTCATCTGGATTTGCTTCAGATGTGAATTCCTGCACATGTTGCATCGGGATATGTTGTTTGATGAGTTCGAACAATCTTTCCAATTGATCCGCACTCAGCGCTGTAGGTGTTCCTCCACCCAGAAAAATCGTATCCATATGTAAATGATCTTTGTACTTTTCAACAAACATCTTCATTTCCATGCCGAGTGTTTCGATATACTCGTCTACCGGTTGATTCTTAAAGAACACTTTGTTGAAATCACAGTAGTGACAAATTTGATGACAAAAAGGAATATGAATATAAGCTCCTTTAATCATGGCATTTCCTTCTTTCTTATAGAAAAAGGAGGCCAACTAGTAGCCTCCATTAACAAACCTATTTGATCAATCTTCGTCCATCTTCAATACAGCCATGAACGCTTCTTGTGGTACTTCAACTGAACCTACTTGTTTCATACGCTTCTTACCTTCTTTTTGTTTATCAAGAAGTTTACGTTTACGTGAAATATCTCCACCATAACATTTTGCAAGAACGTTTTTACGGATTGCACTGATTGTCGAACGAGCGACAATTTTTTGTCCAATTGCTGCTTGTATCGGCACCTCAAATTGTTGTCTTGGAATCAATTTCTTTAATTTCTCAACAATAATTTTTCCGCGTTCGTAGGCAAAGTCATTATGAACTATAAAGCTTAAAGCATCCACTTGTTCTGCATTCAACAGGATATCCATCTTCACAAGTTTTGAAGGTTTGTATCCGATCAATTCATAGTCAAATGACGCATAGCCTTTCGTTCCTGACTTCAATTGGTCAAAGAAATCGTACACGACTTCAGAAAGTGGTACTTCATAAATAATGCTTACACGCGTTTTGTCGATGTAATCCATCGTCATGAAATTACCACGTTTCTTTTGACAAAGTTCCATCACCACACCTACGAAATCGTTCGGTACCATGATGGTAGCTTTAACATATGGCTCTTCGATGCGGTCGATTTTTTGTGGGTCCGGCATCATCGATGGGTTGTCCACTTTTTTAATCTGACCATCCGTCATATGAACATCGTAAATTACACTTGGAGCAGTCGTAATTAAATCAATGTTGAATTCGCGTTCCAAACGTTCTTGAATGATTTCCATATGAAGAAGTCCAAGGAATCCACAACGGTATCCAAAACCAAGTGCCTGAGAAGACTCTGGCTCAAATTGTAATGCCGCGTCATTTAGCTCAAGTTTTTCAAGAGCATCACGTAAGTCATTATATTTAGACGTGTCAATTGGGTACAAACCACAATACACCATCGGGTTCAATCGACGGTAACCAGGTAAGGATTCAGTTGCCGGATTTGCAACATGTGTGATTGTATCCCCTACACGTGTATCTCCAACATTTTTGATTGCTGCAGTTAGGAAACCTACGTCTCCTACAGTCAATTCGTCACGAAGTGTTGCCTTCGGCGTAAACACACCCGCTTCAATCACTTCAAATTCTTTTCCGGTTGCCATCATGCGGATTTTGTCCCCAGGGCGGACCGTCCCCTCCATGACACGTATGTACGCTACTACTCCGCGGTACGGGTCGTAAAGAGAATCAAAGATAAGCGCTTTTAAAGGTGCTTCGGGATCACCAGTAGGTGCAGGCACTTTAGCAACGATTTGTTCTAAGATGTCTTCAATACCAATCCCAGCTTTTGCGGAAGCAAGTACAGCTTCAGAAGCATCAAGACCAATGACTTCTTCAATTTCTCCGCGAACGCGTTCTGGATCAGCTGCCGGTAAATCAATTTTATTGATGACCGGTAAAATTTCAAGTTCATTATCTAACGCCAAATAAACGTTAGCCAATGTTTGTGCTTCGATTCCTTGTGCTGCATCTACAACAAGAATAGCCCCTTCGCAGGCAGCTAAACTTCTGGATACTTCATATGTGAAATCGACGTGTCCTGGTGTGTCGATTAAATGGAACGTGTAATCTTCGCCGTCTTTAGCGCGATAGTTTAGTTGTACAGCATTCAATTTAATCGTAATTCCACGTTCACGTTCTAAATCCATTGAATCGAGAAGTTGAGCTTTCATTTCTCTTGAAGTCAATGCTTTGGTTTGCTCTAAAATTCGATCGGCTAATGTTGATTTACCGTGATCGATATGGGCGATAATTGAAAAGTTTCGGATATTCTGTTGGCGTTTGTTACGTTCTTCTCGATTCATGCAATGTCCACTCCTAATTAAACTATCTAGAATTATAGCAGTGAACATGTCTTTCATCAATGTTAGGTTTCAGGCGTCTCTTCAAAGAAGTTGGAAATTGCCTTTGTCAGGATGGAAATGGTCCGATTGATTTCTTCTTCCGTGTTCTCGATTCCACCCAGTTCAACTAGAAGAGAGTGGCTTGATAGGTCTTGGTTATATATCCCATTCCCGGTATCCCGGGTTTTAGCCAACACCCCTTTTGAGATGTCAGGAACCATCGCATTTACCTCATCAGAAATTGCTTTGGCAAAGGCTTCATTCAATTTATAGTTTGCATGTTCGGCCCCTACAACAAAAGACATTCTCGCATATGACGTGCCATTGGACTGTATTGTTGTCTTTTCGCGTTTGATGGAATCACGGTGAACATCCAGTAGAACATCATAGTGATTTCCTGCTAACTGCTTTTGCAAATATGGTCGGATTTTTGTATATGCACCGCTAATCTGCATATTATTCATTTTGTCAAACTGCAGCACGTCAACTGAATCCCCATTTAAACTAAAATGCTGGACAACAAGGTCACTTACGTTAGATATGTTGGCAGTAGGGTGATAATTAACTGCTTTCAGGCCTAGTTTTTTTTCGACAATCGGTTGGTACGATTCCTGAATATGTGTGAAATACAGCAAGACTTTAATTGGGTGAGCTGTGGTATTCACTGTGTTTTCTTTTGTGGAATCATTTGTGATTTCTTTCGTGTTTGCTGCATATGCAACCGGTCGAGTTTCAACTTTTTCTGAAGCCGTTGTTCCAAACGCCAGCATGGGGAGCTTAATCATTAATATTGGCATTAAAAATAAAAAAAGATAGAAACTCATGACTTTCTGCAATGTTTTGCGCATTGTACACCCCTCCTCCTACAACTTACGTAGGATCAGGGTTGATTAGAACTAAAAACATCCTCCTGTAGCCATTTCGTTACACTCGCTTGAATCATTTCTGCGTGCCTCACAACCCACGTATCTGTTTCTTTTGGCGTAACAAATAATTGTTGATGATGAGGGGGCAAAACTTCCTGCAATAGTCCTCGGATTTCTTCGCTTGACCACCCTGCCCATTCACCGAAAATCGGCTTGATGGCTTCAACATTTACGGGTTCATCTGAGCTTCTAAGCCATGATCCTACTGATAGGGCTGAAGATGGTTTCGTCGTCTCCCCGATTTGGGATGAAATCACTTTGAATACTGTTTCAATCGCATCCACAACTAGCACTGGCGCATCCACAACCATTGGCACACCGATAGCAGTTACAGGAACTCCTAATGATTCAAATGAAATTTCACTTCGCGCATTGCCTACACCCGAACCTGGGTGGATACCGGTATTTGTCAGCTGAATGGTTTTACATAGGCGATCTTGATTACGTGCTGCTAATGCATCAATAATCAAAATCAAATCTGGTTTGACATGCTCAGAGATCGCTTTAACAAACTCACCCGTTTCCAAACCGGTTTGACCTGTTACACCCGGTGCATAAAATAAAACTTGTCCTGTTTCAAATGGAAAATGGAACATTGCTTCATGAAAACGGTCGATTGCCAAAGGACCGATTGCATCCGGTGTAATCGTCCGATTTCCTAATCCGATTACCAGTACTTTAGATTGTGCCGTCAAATTAATTTGTTTATGAATATCTTCCAATGATTGAATAAATTGTTGCTCAAGTTCCTTGAATCCTTCGTCATCTTCAGCAGTTAAAGTTGGAACGGATAAAGTAATATATGTTCCAGCTTTTTTACCTATTGACTCTGCCCCATTTGCATCCGTTTCAATATGGGTTATATGAACACGACCTTTACGCTCTTCATTCATTTGAATCCCAGGCGTTTCATATAATGTATCTTTCTCTTTTTCCGTTCGATGCTGAACCACTTCGGTTGCTTCATCGATTAAATCAGTCCGCATTAGATTACGTATATTCATCCATATCACCTCAAGAAAAAGTTTGCCCAAGGTGTCAAGTAAATATTCTTTGCGTGAATCTATTGCAATTTAACTTTTGGTTTGCTAAAATAATGCTTGTTGTATTGATAATACTGATCTAATACTTAAAGCAAACAGCGCCTAATAAACGCGCATTAACGCTTAAACTCGAGAATCTCTTGATCTCGGACCTTTTATAGGAGGTGAAAGATATGCCAAACATCAAATCTGCAATCAAACGTGTAAAAACGAATGCTTCTGCTAACGCACAAAACTCTCACACGAAGTCTACAATGCGTACAGCAGTTAAGAAAGCTGAAAATGCTTCTCTTAACAACGAAGAAAACGCAAAAGAACTTTTACAATCTGCTATCAAGCAAGTAGATAAAGCAGCTTCTAAAGGATTAATTCATAAAAACACTGCGGCTCGTAAAAAAGCTCAATTAATGAAAAAAGCGTAATGATATGAAAGACCGGATTCGATTGACGAATCCGGTCTTTTTTTGTCTTAAGCCCATTATTAGTTAACTATTCTTATGATTTATAAAAAAAGTGGGAATCACGCCCCCTTTCCAAGGACGAACTGGCAAGCCTCCTCAGGCCAACAGGATGTTGGTCACAAAGGTGTTGCCATACGAGGTGGTGTTCTTAGCCTTCGTTCCTTTGTCCTCACTGAGGGTCTTGACAGCCCGTTTTTCCGCAGGAGTGTCGCAGGTTCCTTTACTATCAAGAGACTTGTTAGTTTCAGAAGTCAAAACGACAATATTCTCAGACTTGAAATTCTCTCCATCCTTTTCCCATAAAAAATGGACTTGATTCGCTTTAATCACGATTCAAGTCCATTGTCTTATAACCGATTCATTAAAAATAATTCCAGAATCCGTTCACGTCGGCCGCTACTTGTTTTTAATTGGTAATCAGCACCAGCGAGACGGTGTAACACTTCGAGCAAACGTTCTTCTCCTACTTGCTGTCTGCTTTCTACAATTAATTTGACGCGATACGGATTGACTTTTAATTGTTTCGCTATTGCCTGTGCATGATAGCCTTTCTTTTGCAGGTACCGAACATTCGACATCAAGCGAATTTGGGAAGCCAGCAATGCGGTCAGCATGATCGGTTCTTCTTTTTGCCTTAATAAGTCATGGTATACCGTCAATGCGGTGGTTGTATCACCTCGCAAGTATGCATTCAGTAACTGGAACGCATCCTGTTCTAATGTGCGGGTCATCAGCAACTCCACGACATCTTTCGTGATTTCGGATTCTTCTCCTACATACGTCGCCATTTTATGTATTTCGGACTGCAACTGAACAAGGTCCTGACCTACTGTCTCAATCAAACGGGCAATGGCATCATCCGTCATGCTTTTGCTTTCCTGGGAGACTGTTGATTGCACCCAGACTGATAAGTCGTTTCCTTCGAGAGGTTTCGCTTCCAGCAACAAAGCCTTATCCTTCATCAACTTTGTCACTTTTTTTCGCTCGTCCAATTTTTCATAAGGAGCAATGAAAACTGTGATGGCCGTTTCAGATGGATGCTGAACCCAACTTTCAAATGACTTCAAATCATGATCTATTTTTTCTTTTCCTTTTTCTGTCGCTTTTAAAAAAGAGGCATTCTTGGCAATAATTAATTTACGCTCTGTAAAAAACGGAATGGTGTCCGCTTCTTCAATAACATGTTGAACGGGAACTTCATCTAAATCAAACATCAATATATCCGTTTCTCCGGCTTTATTCAGTGATTCTTTCAGACGACGGATAGTTTCGTCAAAAAAGTAATGCTCTGTGCCGACTAGCAAGTAAATCGGACTGAATTCGCCTTTTTGAATCTTTTTCCAAACACTTGAGAACATGAAGAACCTCCTCTTACACACTTCATTTCCATTATACATCAAATCGAAATTCACTGGTGTTTGAACAAAATGTGTCATTCAGCTGAAATCACGGAAAAAAACTTGTTGTTTATAGATTTTTTCGAAGCAATCACTTATAATTAATTTGAATTAGGAGGGGTAGCAATGAACGAATTTGAAAAGAATGTCCAAACCAGACGTAACGATGTGGTTGACTCGGGTATTGGTTTCGTTGTATCTTTTGTTTTCTTTGCAGCGATTTTCACCATTGCGACTGTAATTGACTTCATTACAAAATAAGCAAAAAAAGAGACTTCTCATTGTGAAAGGTCTCTTTTTTTTATGTTTTTTTCGAATGACGTCCGCACGGTCATTGCTTCCTTTTCATAACGGACATGAATAGTGCCAACTTCCGCTGTTGTCATAGTCGGTAATTGTAATTCCTTGAACCTTTCGACCACTTCATGATTTGGATGCCCGTAACGGTTGTTTTGACCTGCTGAAAAAATGGTGAGCCGTGGTTGTAGCTTTTGTAAAAACGCTTCAGAACTGGAAGTTTTACTACCATGATGTCCTGCTTTTAATAGGTTGATATTTTGTATTCCTCCATAAACCTTCAGTAAATCCTCTTCCCCATCCTGTTCTAAATCTCCTGTAAACAACGCTGTAAACAAATCATGTTTCAAGTATAGTACGAGCGAATCATCATTTCCTTCATACGTAGTATCCTGTGGCGATACATAAGTAAACTGTGTATTCCTTATTCGGAATCCACTTCCCGTCATTTGTTCTTTAATCGGTATTTTCATAGCCAAAGCAGTTTGTACCGCGTGTTGCAATGTATTTTCAGCAATAGCGCCAGGTGTCACATGGACTTCTTTTACCTTCACTTCCTCCAATATTTCTTCGGCGCCTTCAATGTGATCACTATCCGCATGTGTCCAAATAAACGTATCAATTGTTTGAATGCCTCTTCCTTTCAAGAAAGGTACAATTACTTCCCTTCCTATTTCAAATGGTGTGCCTGATAGTTTCCAAGCTGCTTGATCAAACCTCAATAATCCTCCCGAATCAACCAGAATGACCCCTTGTCGATGCGGAAGTTCAATAAGGGTTGCATCCCCTTGCCCGACGTTAAGGAATGACACTTCAATCGCTGAATCGAAATAAGAAGAACCTTGAATGATGGCAATCGGCAAACCTAATGTCAAAATGAGTCTTTTCTTAGCGTGTTGAAGCTCCAGAACAAAAAAAGTAGCGACCACACCAATAAAGGCCACAACCATCTGCCAGTTCGATAGTTTGCCTGGATTCCACAGCTGATGTGGAATGGAGGCTAGTTTTAGAATGAAACTCGTCAAAGCCATTCTTAACGGTTCATACAAAATGAACAGGAAATCGGTTAAAGAAAGGAAGAAAAACGATAAACTAAACAGCACTAAATTAAACGGTAAAATAATGACGGAAAAGAGTGGCACAAACAAAAGATTGACTACAAAAGAGGAAAGAGAAATTTCGTAAAAGTGATAGAGAAGGATTGGTGCAACCCCAATTTGACAGAGAAAAGTAATCCAAAAAGATTGCTTGAAAACATTTGTTTGTGCTTGTAGAAATGGGGAAGAAAAAAGCAATACCGTGGCGGCTCCATAAGACAATTGAAATCCTACCTGGAGTAATACCCCCGGTTGCAGGTAAATAAAAATAAGCAAACTGATTGCGAAAGCATCAACGACTGCCAGTCTTTTGTGGAGTTGCTTTGAAAGTAATAGAATTTCCACGACACCGACCGCACGCCACACTGAAGGAGCCCCACCAACTAAACATGCATAGACTGGCAAACAGACGATTAAACACCATACGGCGACTTCTTTACGAATGGACAATCTAAGAAGGGATTGATAAAAGATATATGTCAGAAACGCTACATGAAGACCCGAAATGGCAAACAAATGCGTGATGCCAAGTATTTGATAGGCGCGATTCTCCTTTGGGTCAACGTCATCTCTTAAGCCAAGTAAAAGTGCTTTGGCTTCTGCTTGAAGTGAAAGTGGAAAATGCTTGTCTATATGCTTTTCCATGAGAAATCGCTGATTGGCAATCCAGCCGATTATTCCATCTGGCTGAGAAACCTGTACCATTGTGCTAGCCGACAACATCCCTGTTGCCCCATGGCTTGTTAAGTAGGTTTGCATATCAAACGCATACTCATGGGCTGGCATTGGGACAGGTGTTATTTGTCCCGTTATCTTGAATACTGCATCTGTCAACGACTGATTCAAGAATTTGATTTTCTCTTCTTCTGAATCAAAAGTATACACAATATACCATTTTTGTTTTCCCTCAGATATTGCGAATCCTCTTAATTTGGAGCCTTTTATTGTATGAATCGAAGTCCAGGTATAAACATCTTCTTGAGCGACTTCATGTGAATCATGCGTCAATTTGTCTTGTGCATGCAAAAAGAAAAAAATAGCCACTGCTACATAACTTAATAAAAAGAATATCTTAAATCGATTACGTACAAATAATAGAATAAGTGGGGCATGTAAAAAAAGAAGTTGGATGGAGCCGATTGCCGCGCTGGTTGACACTATGGCTGCGACGGCAATATAGATTAGGCGTTGGTTCCAATGGTTTTGCCAAATAACTCATTCACCTGCGCTTCATATGAAGCCAGTTCTTCTGCAGGAACACCCTTCTCTCTTAACTTATGAAGCATGTCCAAATACAAAGTGATTTTCTGATCGCTTAAGAAATCAATTTTCCGTTCATCGAAAGATACATGCACGACTTCAATATTTGACTGGGCAAGTAATTGAATGGCATATTCACTGTTTTTATAATCTTTCGCGTAATATAAACGTCGGATTCCTGACTGAATAATTGATTTTGTGCAAGGAAGGCAAGGGAAATGAGTCACGTACAAATCCGCTTCATTAGTTGATATGCCGTATTTTGAACATTGCAACAAGGCATTCATTTCTGCATGAATTGTACGGACACAATGATGATCCACAACGTAACATCCTTGATCGATGCAATGATCGCCACCGGAAATTGATCCGTTATATCCACCTGCCATGATTCGCTTATCCCGTACAATCGTTGCACCTACCGCTAATCTTGTACATGTGCTTCTAAGCGCCAGTAAATGACTTTGTGCCATAAAGAATTGGTCCCATGTTATTCGCTCCATAAAAACGCCCCCTGATTGTAAACTCTTATCTAGTTTAGTAGGAACACGTTTGAATCGTCAATTGAATATGGTTTTATTTAACCGAAATGAAATCTTTCAGTTGCTCAAAAGTTTGATCTCCGATTCCAGAAACTTCTTTTAAGTCTTCAATCGATTGAAAAAGTCCTTTTTCTTCCCGGTATGCAAGAATTGCCTTCGCCTTGGAAGGACCGATACCTGAAAGTGTCATTAAGGTCATTTCATCGGCAGTATTGATATTAATAATAGTAGATTTTTCTCTAGTTGAATCTGGTGTTGTCGAAATAGTTGTCGCTACGTCCTTTTCGCCAATCAATGGTACATAAATCACCATTTCATCGGTCAGTTTCGCAGCCAAGTTCAATGCTTTTTCATCAGCGGATGGCAACATGCCTCCTGCAAGCTGAATGGCATCCAATACACGACTTCCATGAGTTAATGTATAAACGCCAGGTGTCAGGACTTGTCCTTTTACATCAACGACAACCACTTCATTTATTTCGATGTCAGGTTCTTCCGATTCGTTCAGTTCTTCAGTTGGAATTGTATTTGGGATGGGGGTTTGAATGGTTTCGAGCGTATCGGCAAGTGGGGGCGCCTGCTCGTTTGAAAAAGGTTTAAACAGTACTACAAATAAAATAATACCTGCACTTACAAGCACTGCTTTATTCGTATGTTTTTTCATCCATGCAAGAATCAGATTGGGTCATCCTTTCCTACAGGGAGCAATTCTTATGGAGTTATCCATACTATAAACGAATTGCTCATTATTGGAAAGTCTTATGTGAAAAGCAATGGAAACTATTTAATGGCGTGGAAAAAGATTCGTTCACTGTTTTCTTCAGGTGACTCATTCGCCCAGTCTGCAGTTACCTTAATTTCCGAAAATCCTGCTTGCTGCAAGAATGATAGATATTCTTTTACATCATAAGAACGTTGAAAATGACTTTCTTCAAAACGGTCGTATGAACCGATCTTATTTTTCATAAAGAAAGTTAAATCATGATAAACAGAGTGTGGATACTCGCCTGGTTCCGTGTGCCAGATATATGCAACGTCCTCATCTTCATATGTAAATGGACCGTCTAAAAATAATACATCCATTTTATAAACAGAATGAACATCAAAGAACAGTTGTCCACCTGCTGCGAGCGATTCATGAATGCCATGCAACGTCTGAAGAACTTGCGCTTCCTCTTCCAGGTAATTTAACGAATCAATCGATAGAACAGCTACATCAATTTCTTCGAATCCGTCCAAATCAGTCATAGAGACATGAAATAACGGAATAGATATCCCCTGCTTTTGAAAGCGGTCAGCTGCAATTGCCAGCATTTCCTCAGACAAATCGACGGCTTGAACAAGAAAACCCTGTTCTGCAAATTTCGCAGACAGGACTCCAGTTCCACACCCAATATCTAATAAAGATTTACCTTTCACATTTTCAACATTCGAAATAACCTTTTCGACATATTTGTCGTAAGGAATATCCGTCATTAATGCATCATAAATGTGTGCAAACTCTTTATAGCTAGTCATTACGCTTCTAAGTCTACAGAGATGATTGGTGCATCTCCCCATAAACGTTCCAAGTTATAAAATGCACGTTCATCTTTATGGAATACATGCGCAACTACGTCGCCCATGTCCACTAATACCCAACGAGCTGCGTCATAGCCTTCTAAACGTTTTACATCAAAACCGGATTGGCCTGCCTGTTCTGCCATTTCTTTTGCAATTGCCTGCACTTGACGGTCAGAATTTGCGTGACAAATAATAAAGTAATCGGCAAGCAAAGATACACCTTTCATATTCAATACGACGATATCTTCTGCACGTTTGTCATCTGCTGCTTTATAAGCAACCTCTAGTAAAGTTGGAACTGTCATTCAGTCATTTTCCTTTCGTGTAACCAAATCATTATAACAATGAATGGAATCCGGATATACCGGTTGATTTTTTTGCAATAAAAATTGAATCGAACGTTGGACACAAGCTTTCATTAACGCGTTCAGTCCCAGTTCATCCTGTTGTCTTAAATCTTCAACTCCAGTGAATTGACGATTCGGTTCTATCATATCGGCACAATAAATTATTTTTTCAAGATCCGTCATGTTTGCACGGCCAGTAGTATGGTAGCAAATCGCGTTCAATACATCCTGATTTGACACTCCAAATTCCTGCTGAGCGACAATTGCACCGACTGGGGCATGCCACAATTCATGATGAAAATTCAAGAGGGTTGGATCCATCTGTTGATCGATAATGGTTTGTTTCATCCATTCCCTATCCGCAAATTTCACGACATCATGTAAAATTGCCGCAAGCTCTGCATCTTTTTCAGATACGCCATACACATTCGCTAATCGAATAGCTGTATCCATTACTCCTAAAGTATGCACAACTCGTTTCTCAGGCATCCGCGTACGTATAGCATTTATCAAATCATCTCTATTCATACAATTTCTCCTGACGAATATAAGTTTGTACATTTTCTGGAATTAACAATGATACATCTTTTCCTTCTTTGAACCGGTTGCGTAGCGCAGTGGAGGATAAATCAATCAACGGTGCATCGATTAACGTCACTGGATAATCAGAGCGTTCATCATAACCTGGACGCCGTACACCGATTAATCGGACCTTTTCGACCAGGTCATCAATTTTATACCACTTGTCCAAAGAAGAAATCATATCAGCACCAATCAGAAAACTGAAATGTGTTTGAGGTTCACGGGATGTCAATTCTGTCATCGTATCAAACGTATACGATAAGCCACCTCTTGCAATCTCAAGAGGCTCCACTTGAAAATAAGAAAATGGCTTGGTGGCAAGCTGCAGCATTTGCAGTCTTTGTTCACCAGTTGCCAGATGCGATGCTTCTTTATGTGGAGGCTTAGCGTTCGGCATGAATCGAAGTTCATCGAAATCCAGTGCATGAAACACTTCATTTGCCATGATTAAATGTCCAATATGTGGAGGATTGAATGTTCCACCAAAAATGCACACTTTTTTCATCGTTAGCCTCTTGTCGGCAATTCGATTTTTTTGTTGTTTTTAGAAGCTTTGTATAATACGACAGTCAAGCCGATTAACTGAACAAGTTCTGCTTTTGTTCCCTTTGCTAATTGCTCAGCTACTTCTTGCTTATCGTCTTCACAATTTTGCAGAATACTAATTTTAATCAGTTCACGAACTTCTAAAGCTTCTTGAATTTGTTTCAGCATATGTTCATTCACTCCGCCTTTTCCAACTTGGAAAATAGGGCTTAAATGATGTGCTTGACTACGTAAAAAACGTTTTTGTTTACCTGTTAACATGTGGACCTCCTAGTGTTTGCTCGACTTGCTTTATCGTTTGTTTCGTATCAGGTTTGCGATTTGTCCACTTTTGAAATGAGAATGCTCCTTGATGTACAAACATCCCAACGCCATTTAAACAACGTGCTCCTCGATCTTTTGCTTCCGCCAAAAAAGGCGTCAATAATGGATTATACACAATATCCGCAACAATTGCTGAAGATGTTACATTTTCAAGTGACATTGGCTTGTCCACTTTAGATGTTTTCATGCCTGCAGGCGTTGTCTGGATAATGATTTGAAACAGTGCAAGTTGTGATTCAGCTTGTGAAAGTGACATCGCACGATCACCATCTATATCATTAATTAATCGTTCCGCAGATTCGATTGTACGGTTTGCGCAGGAAATATGGACATATCCTTGAGCTTTCAGTGCGAAGGCTATCCCTCTTGCAGCGCCACCAGCACCAATAATTAAGATGGGCACATCTTTAAGATTTGCACCCATCGCTTCTTCAAGCGAATTGACAAAGCCGATGCCATCCGTGTTATATCCTGTCAGTGAACCATCCTCTTCCACCACTACCGTATTGACTGCGCCCATTAAGGCCGCTGTCGTATCAATATGATCCAGCAGTGGGACGATGGCTTCTTTATGTGGAATGGTTACGTTCCAACCACTCACTCCTAAACATTTAAGTGACTCGACGGCATTAACTAGCTTGTCTTTCTTTACATGCACAGGAATATAAGTGGCATCGATGGATAAATCGGCAAACCACTTGCTGTGCATGCTTGGCGACATCGAATGAGAAATGGGATCCCCAATGACCGCGTACCATTTTTTCATGTCAGTCGCCCCCTAAATCAATGATGGACGAACTTGAATTTCTACTCCTTTAGGAGCATATGCTGCAATGACCACGTTCGGTTGGTTAACAGTAATCCAGCCCAATCCGGAGAACACGATATCCGTCTTACCTGCTTTAACAGAAAACTCGTGTCGTACAAGTGGCGGGAAATTCTCTTTAAATTCGGCAGAAGGCGGTGCAAGCATTCCACCTAAATGTTCCGCATACAAAGCATCAGCATTCTCAAGTTTCGTACGGTGAATATTTAAATCATTCGATATATGAACCGTAAACGACGAACGTTCTCCTTGAATGAAGTCAAATCTTGCAAGGCCTCCAAGGAATAAGGTTTGTCCTGAATTTAACTGGAAAATTTTCGGTTTGATTTCTTTTTTAGGTGTTATCCATTTTAGTTCAGATGAGTCAAGGAAATGCGCCATTTGATGATGATTGATAATACCTGGCGTATCATAAAGTGATTGATTGTCATCCAATGGAATTTCAATTAAATCAAGTGTTGTTCCAGGGAAATGTGAAGTTGTAATCACTTCTTTTTCACCTGTCACCTGCTTGATGATACGGTTGATGAAAGTTGATTTTCCAACATTCGTACAACCAACTACATACGCATTTTTGCCTTCACGAAGACGATCTATTGCTTCCATCGCTTCCACCATTCCAGTTCCTTTATGGGCACTGACTAACATGACATCGACAGGCTTCAATCCCAATTTCTTCGCTTCCTGCTGCAACCACTGTATGACGCGATGTTTTTTCACTGATTTCGGCAATAGATCCACTTTATTCGCAACCAGTAAGATTGGATTGTTTCCTACAAAACGGTGCAAACCTGGTAACCAGCTTCCGTTGAAATCGAAAATATCGACGATTTTCACGATCAGACCTTGTTCATTGCCAAGACTGTTCAAAATACGAAGGAAATCATCATCCGTTAATGACACAGGCTGCAATTCATTGTAATTTTTCAAACGGAAACAACGCTGGCAAATAATCACTTCTTTTTCCAGTGATGATTGTGGTGCATATCCAGGTTCCTTTAGATCTACTGTTTGTATTTGAGTACCGCATCCGATACAAGTTGGTATAGTTGTCAAACTTCTTCCTCCCAAGTTACATAGCCTCTTCTTTTTAACGACTTGAAAATTCGTCTTTCAACCAATCGATTGAAACGCGTGAAAAATCCGTCCGATTTTGCTACAGGCAATACTAAAATCGTATGTAAATGGATGCGATTTCCTCCGACAACATCCGTCAGGAGCTGATCGCCGATTACTACCACTTCTTCACGTTTAACATCCATTTGTTGAAGTGCTTTACGAAATGCTTTGCCCATCGGTTTACGTGCTTTATAAATGAAAGGAATGCCAAGTGGATCTGCAAATGATTTCACTCGCATCTCGTTATTATTCGAAACAATCGTCACTTGAATTCCTGCGTCTTTCATACTCTTTAGCCAGCTCACAAGTTTGGGTGTCGCATCAGGACGGTCCCATTCAACTAACGTGTTATCCAGATCCGTTATGATTCCTCGAATTCCTTTATCAAGCAATCGTTGTGGCGAAATGTCGAATACACTTTTCACAAATTCGCTCGGTAAAAATTTTTTATACACCGTGACACACTCCGTTCAACCTATTTTTCTCTAATGATTATAACATACTCCCGATTTTCTCACCCACTCGCACCCGACTGCCGGGTGTCAATGACGAATCCTTTTGAAAAGCATCTTTTCCAAATAGTAATACAACCGTGGAACCAAACGTGAAATACCCTATTTCCTCGCCTTTTATCCAATCCCGTGATGTATTGGTCATTTCAATTGAGTTTACAAACATGGCACCCACACTGATAACTGCACAGTTTTTTTGATTTGAACAAACCAAATGCGTGACTTGTCGATAGTTTCCGCTAATTGGGGTTTTTCCATAAGACAATCCGGCCTGATTCACAGGGTATGATTTTTTCCCAAGTGTCATTTGTTTTTTAACATGTCCATTAACCGGACTATGAATTCGATGATAATCAGCAGGGCTTAAATACAATACCATATAAGTCCCGCCAACATATTGTGAGGCAAGGTCAACATTTCCAAGCAGGTCCGTTAGGGTATACGACTTTTCCTTCACTAAAAATGTTCCAGTGGATGATATTTGCCCAATGGATTCAACTTTTGCATCAACAGGACTTCCCACTTCCATATCTCCTTCTGCAATGGGACGGTGCTGTGCATCAATTTTTCGGATGAAAAAGTCATGCAATGTCGGAAATGATTCGATAGTTTGTGAAACTTCCTGCATCTGTATTCCGTATGTACGTATATAAGATGGAATCACTTTTCGACTCCAAGAAGATTTGGCGAATTTCTGGATTGCCACGGAAGACCATTTGCCATTCGTCAATTCAATAAGCGTTTGGTAAACTTTCTGTTTCACGTTATCCCACCTCTTCTAAATATGTTCTACCTTTTTTTAGTTGAAAGAAGTATAATGAACTAATACTTTACACAAGAAGGAGTGTCGTCCATTGTTTTTAATGCATCGAGTGGATCACACAATCAAAAAAATGAAAGCACATGCAGCAAATATGATCACCATCGGGAATTTATCTTTTGGTGGTGCTTCCATAATGACCACATTAAACGAATCATATAGCTATAGTGTTCTGTTTATATTTATCGCAGCATTACTGGATCGTTTCGACGGGATGGTTGCTCGTAAATTAGGTCAAGAATCGGAACTCGGAAAACAACTCGATTCCATGAGCGATATCATCTCATTCGGCGTTGCCCCAGCGATTCTCATATACATGGTTGATTTATTTGAATTTGGAACAGCCGGAATGGTCATCACCATCATTTATATTGCCAGCGGAGCTTTTCGTTTGGCACGTTTCAATATAATGGATTCGAATGGCTACTTTACTGGTCTCCCAATTACTGCTGCCGGTACTATACTGACGCTTTCTTATTTTGGATTGTCCCTGTTTTCACCAGTTTTTTATATGTTCCTCGTGCTCATTTTGGCTGTATTGATGATTAGTACTTTTACTTTGAAAAAAGTGTAACGACCGCAAATTGTGGTCGTTTTTTTCATGCTTTTTATGTCGTTAACATATAGTGACAAAAGACGACATGGAGGTGCTCATCAGCATGAGTGGTTTATTGTCTGCCGTCCTGCAATTATGGATTGAAATTCCGGCAGTCCTAGGTTACCTGAAAGGTCAGGCATTTAGAAAGCCCCTATCCCAAGAAGAAGAAGCCATATATGTAGAGCGTTGCTTAGCCGGTGATGAAGAAGCCAAACACGAATTAATTGAACGGAATATGCGACTCGTTGCACATATCGTCAAAAAATTCCATCCAAAGCATGAACAACTCGATGACTATATTTCGATCGGTACAATCGGTTTAATGAAAGCCGTAGCAAGTTATACACCAGATAAAAAGACCCGCCTCGCGACATACGCCGCCCGCTGCATAGAAAATGAAATTCTCATGCATTTACGTTCCCAGAAAAAAGTCCAAAAAGATGTCTCTCTCTACGAACCGATTGGCACGGATAAAGATGGCCATTCACTCCAAATTACAGATCTCCTGCAAACTGACGAAGACACTGCACAACAAACACTGGAACAAAAAGAACAGATGGCAAGACTTTACCGGCACTTGGACAAATTGGAGAAACGCGAAATTGAAATTATTGAGCGTAGATATGGGTTACATCAATTTGAACCAATGACTCAAAAACAAATCGCCAAGCAATTGAATATTTCAAGAAGTTACGTTTCCCGCATCGAAAAGCGAGCACTCGTAAAGTTGTATCAATTGTTTAAACATGAAAAAAACTCTCTCGATTCACTGGATATCGAAAGAGCCTCCAACAATCAATCTCTATTTTAACACGGAAACTTGCTTATAATTTACTAATTACATGTAAAACGATTTGTGTCGAATGTTTTGCAGCTGTAGGCAAGAATTCATCAAAACTGATGGATGATTCCTTCCCTGCAATATCAGACAGTGCACGAATCACAACAAATGGTACGTCGAATTGGTGGCACACTTGCGCTACAGCAGCCGCTTCCATTTCAGCCGCCTTCATGTGAGGGAAATGATTACGCACGCTTTCAACACGCACAGGATCGTTCATGAATGAATCTCCTGTAGCAATTAGGCCCGTTGCATATTGATGTTGGCCTATTTCTTCCACTGCCTCTTCCGCAAGCTTACGAAGCTTAGCGTCTGTTGTGAAAGCTGCAGGAAGCTGTGGTACTTGTCCCATTTCATAGCCGAAAGCTGTTACATCCACATCGTGGTGACGTACTTCATCCGAAATAACGACTGCTCCCACTTCTAGTTCTGCATCAAAGCCACCAGCTGAACCTGTATTGATTACAGCATCCGGTTTGAAATGTTGAAGTAAAATGGTCGTTGACATGGCTGCGTTTACTTTACCGATACCGCTTCGCAGCAGCACAACGTCATGCCCTGCATATGTACCTTCAGTAAATTCACTATTTGCGATAACCGTTGTTTGTGGATTTTCAATTGCCGAACGTAACGCTTCAACTTCTTGTTCCATTGCGCCAATTACTGCTAATTTCATATAGTTTCCGCCTCTTTTCTGTTTGATAAATCATTGGATACATGTACTTTCGAACAAGCTTCGTATTTAGTCTCGAGCAAAAACACTTCCCTTAAAATAATAAAAGCGGCGCCGAAAGTCAATAGGCGCCGTCCAATGTTTTCAAAGTCTCCATTTTTTCAGGTTTCCAGCCTTCACCGTCCACCCACTCTAAATACACACGATATTTTTCTTTTTTATCATTTGAGGATACAACCCCAATGGATTTCTGAGGACTTCCCCCGTTTTCAATACGCCATACAATCATATTGTCCGCAGCTAAGCCTGTTGTATATGCCATTGCTTTTAGTTTCTCATCCCAGTCCACATGCCCCTCGGTATATACAGATGTATGTTCGCCAGTTTGTGATGTGCCTACCGGCTTCCAGCCCGTGTTAACGATTCGTTCAGAAACGAGTGGATCATCAGACGGTGTAGAAGTTACGGTGCCACCAGTTGTTGAATCTTCAGTTGTTGTAGATTCTTCCTCAGTAGCTTCTTCTTCAGATGATTCGCTGTCTTCTGTTGCCTCTTCTTCTGCAATTGGTTCAGAACCGATTTGGTCTTCAGGATCAACATCTTCTTCAGCTTCTGAGCCATCTGCCGTTTCTGCAGACTCGGTGTCTTTCGTGCTGTCAGCTTTTTCAGGTTCATCGTCATTTCCGATGAAAATAAATCCGGCAGTAATGATAATAAGGACAATGACGATCCCTATAAGTGCATTTAATATTGTGTTCGTGCTTGGTTTTTTTGGCCGATTACTTCTCGAGGTATATCGACGCTGTGTATTTGCCAATGCGTACTCCCCCTTATATACAGCATGATAACATAAATGTTGATTACAAATTAGACGAATGTGTTAAGGAAATGTTTCATTTGGATAAGGTTTCGGCTGATTTTTTGGCGTAGAGATGTTTTGGAGCAATTTTGGTGATTTGGGAGCAGTTTTAATAGTTTTTAGATAAAGTTCCTCAGTTTCGGAGCAACTAACAATTATCTCCTAATTTTACTATTCCCCGAAAAAACAAAAATCCACTCCCAAGATGCAGGAGTGGATTTTGATTATTAATTGATTGATACAATCTTGACGTCCATTTCGCCGCCAGGAGTCAATACTTTTACTTGATCTCCAACCGAACGGCCAATTAAGCTTTTCGCGATTGGAGAATCATTTGAAATCAAACCTTCCATTGGATCTGCTTCAGCTGAACCAACGATAGTGTATGTTTCTTCTTCTCCGTCTGGAACTTCAATAAAGGAAACCGTTTTCCCAAGGGATACGATGTCGTTATTTTGCTCGTCTTCTGCAATAATGACCGCATTGCGAATCATTGATTCTAAAGTTGAGATACGTCCTTCAACGAATGCTTGGTCTTCTTTAGCAGAATCATACTCAGAGTTCTCGGATAAGTCACCGAAACTACGTGCAATTTTAATACGTTCAACAACCTCTTTACGTTTAACCGTTTTCAAGAATTCTAGTTCGTCCGCTAATTTCTGCTTTCCAGCAGCAGTCATAGGGTATTGTTTTTCTGTTGACAATGTATTTCACTCCTTCAACTACTTGCTAACTAATAAAAATACTATGACTCGCATCTTATAAATATGCGGCTAAGTAATTAGATAATTTTGTCAGTCTTTCAATATCATATTACACAATGATATCAGATTCAAGAATTGTTTTAATTTTTGTAACCATTAAATCAATGGCAACCTGGTTTTGGCCACCTTCTGGAATAATGATATCTGCATATCTTTTCGTCGGTTCGATAAATTGGTTATGCATCGGACGTACGACAGATAAATACTGTTCCACAACCGATTCGATGGAACGGCCCCGTTCATTGATGTCGCGCATTATACGACGAATGATGCGTAAATCCGAGTCCGTATCGACAAACAATTTGATGTCCATCAAATCTCGTAAGCGCTCATCTTCGAGAACCAAAATACCTTCCAATATAATAACATCCTGTGGCTCAATTACAATCGTTTCGTCTGCACGAGTGTGAACTGCATAATCATACACAGGTTTTTCGATTGCTTTACGATTCAAAAGTTGATGAATATGTTCAATTAACAAATCTGTATCGAAAGCCAAAGGATGATCATAGTTTGTAGCAAGTCGCTCTTCAAATTTTAGATGGCTTTGATCTTTATAATAATAATCTTGTTCGATTACGACTACGGATTTTTCTTTGTAAACGTCATAAATTGCCTTGGTAACACTTGTTTTCCCTGAACCAGAGCCACCAGCAATACCAATAACAAGCGGGCGCTTAAATGTCATCGTACAAGCTCCTTTCTCATCATGTTATTTGGTCTTAAAGGGGTGTCGGATTTGAAACGAACGATTTGCAACGGATGGCGTGCAACATCCAATTCCATTCCTTTTTCATCCCATAATTCTGTAATGGTCATCCGGAAATTTTCAATATCTGGGCCGAAGAATTCCACTTCTTGCCCTTTTGTAAAGTAATTCCGTTGTTGCAATGTGACCATTTTTGTTTCTTCATTATAATCCAGAACAAGACCTATAAAATCTGTCGTTGTCTTTCTGCCATGGACACCATACATTTGCTCTTCATATGTTGGTTCACCTTCAAAGAAAGCAGTTGCCGTATCACGGTTCGCGCATTTTTCGAGTTCTTCAAGCCATTCGCGTTTTATCACAAAGTTCTCGGGATCTGCGCAATACGCATCGATTACTTTACGGTAGACACTGACAACGGTAGCTACGTAATGAATCGATTTCATGCGACCTTCAATTTTCAGTGAATCGATGCCAAGTTCAATCATACGTGGGATGGATTCGACTAGTTTCAAGTCTTTTGGACTCATGGCAAATGGCGCGTCACCCTCACTGAATAAAGGTTGCTGTTCGCCTTCGTTTACTTCGTACAAATCGTAATCCCATCGACAGGACTGGCAACATCCACCACGGTTTGAGTCACGTGCTGTCATATGATTCGACAACGTACAGCGGCCACTATAAGCGATACACATAGCTCCGTGAATGAAAGCTTCGATTTCTATATCGACTTTTTCTTTCATTTCCTGAATTTCGTCGCCGCTCGTTTCACGGGCAAGAACAACGCGGTGCAAACCTTCATCTTTCCAGTATTGAACTGCTTTCCAGTTTGATAAAGATTGTTGTGTACTTAAATGAATTTCGAGCTTAGGCGCTTCTTGACGACATGTTTCGATAATTAATGGATCTGCGACGATAATGCCTGTCACACCTGCTGATTCAATATCTTTTAAGTATGTTGCCAAACCATACATATTTTCGTTATGTGCAAAAATGTTTGTCGTGACATAAATTTTCGCACCATAGCCGTTCGCAAACTCAACTGCTTGTCGCATTTCATCTATTGAAAAGTTACCTGCATTTGAACGAAGTCCAAATTCACGGCCACCAATAAACACAGCGTCCGCACCGTAATGAACAGCGATTTTCAGCTTTTCAAGATCTCCTGCAGGAGCAAGGAGTTCTGGCTTTTTAACAATGACGCGTTTGCCATCAATGATTTCACTAATTCGGTCATGTTGAAGTAATGCCATGCTGATTCTCCCCTTCCTTAATACACGGTTTCTTTGAAGAAGAAGCCGGTATCGAGTGGTCGAAGTGACGGTTGCATTTCTTCAATTTCCGTTAATAATTCATCTTTAATTTGATCGTACGTTTCTGGTGAGACCATATACGCATCAATCGCTTGACGATAAAGACTAGTCACTTTCGTTACATAGTCTACCTCTTGCAATACACCATCAATTTTAAACGAATCAACACCAGCATCAATGAGCTCGTTCAACTCATCAATGATACACATGTCGTTTGGACTAAAAATATGCGTCCCGTTAGCATCCTCATAAATCGGATATTTATTGTGGCGTTCTTTATCATGTAAAAACATGTTTTTGTTGTTCGCACGATTTTCAATTTCCATCGCTTTGTCTTGATACAAGAAATAGTTTCCAAGCAATGAACGCTTCGATTGGAACATACAAGTCATACCATGAACTTGCACTTCTACAGCAACTTCTGCGTTTTCTTTAATTTCAATGACTTCTTCCATGCTTAACTCTCTCGCCAGCACAGCTCGATTGGCACCGCGTTTCCCCCAATAGTTAGCAGTGAACCAGTTTGTTGCAGTCGTTTCGGTATTCCAGTGAAGTGGAATTTCGATACCTGTTTCACGTTTCGCCATGACAACAGCTGGATCACCGAACGTAATGCCATCCACTCCGAATGTAGCCAGTTGTTCCATGTATGGACCTAATGCTTCGACACGCTCATTATGATAGAGCGCGTTCATTGCCACATATACTTTTTTGTTCGCAGCATGAGCGAGTGTAACTGATTTTTCAATATCACCAATTGTAAACTCACCTGCTAATCGCAGACCAAATCGTTGTTCCCCAATTAAAAATGCGTCTGCTCCAGCGTCTATCAATTGTTGTAAATGTTCTACAGACTGCGGAGTTACAAGTAATTCTGGTTTTTTCAAGCGAGTCACCTCTTTATACTAATCGTAATGCCATCACCAATAGGCAGGAATGATGTTTCATATTCTTCGTGATTCATCAGCCAGGTCGTAAACTGTTGCAAATTACGGACCATCGTTCGTTTTCTTCTAGGCACATCTTGAATATCAATTTCCGTAAAACCGTGCATCAGCATGTTATCACAATAAATAACACCACCGCTAGGAACGAGTGGTGAATACTTGTCAAAAAATCGTTGATATTGACCTTTTGCAGCATCAATGAATAGCGCATCATACTGACCAAGTTTAAAATGGTTTATATCGATTTCCAGTGCATCGCCGTGTAAAAGTTGAATTCGTTCGGTCAATTCAGCCTGTTTTATGTAGGTAGAAGCCAATTGAAAACGACCCTCATCTTTTTCAATTGTCGTCATGACTGTTTCAGGTAGAGCCAAAGCCATGCGAATGGCTGAATACCCAATGGCCGAACCGATTTCCAAGATGGATTTCGGCTGTTGCAGTCGAAGAAATTGAAGAAGTGATTCAATCGCCACAATTTCCATGATTGGAATATGTTGTTCTTTAGCGAATTGTTCCATATTCGACAGTAAAACAGGGCGTTGCTTAATATGTGAAGTAATGTAGGATTGTGAAGTTTTCATGTCCAGTTTAACTCCTTTAACGCACAAAAATTACACCCCATCTTATCATAAAAAAAGAAGGAAAGCGATAGCCTTCCCTTCTTTCAGTGATAATGGTGACAATCTTGTCACGATTAACGTAAATATTGTTCAATTTTTGCTAAATGCTCGTCATACGTTTTCGAGAAATGATTGACTCCTTCTTTATCAGCAAGGAAATAAAAGTTCTCGGATTCCGGTGCATTCAGTACGGCTTCAATGGACTGGGTTCCAGGATTAGAAATCGGACCTGGAGGCAATCCTTGAATTTTATACGTATTGTATGGATGATCAATTTCTAAATCATTATATAATACTCGGTCCTTATGTTCACCAAGTGCATATAGAACTGTTGGGTCTGTTTGTAAAGGCATTTTCTCTTTCATACGGTTATTGAAAACACTTGCAATCATTTCACGGTCAGTATCAGCTGTCGCTTCTTCTTCAAGCAATGAGGCAAATGTCATCAACCAGTGTACAGACTTTTGCTTCTCTGCAAGGACTTCTGTGTAAGGTGTTAAGACGTTCGCTGTCTTTTTCAACATCTGATCTACGATGGATTCCAATGAAGGTTTTTCTTCATAATACGCATAGGTCGCTGGGAATAAATAGCCTTCCAATGCGTGGCGTAAATCTGGCCCTTTAATTTCATCTGATAAAATGGTTGGGTATTTGCCAATCATTTGATCAATGAAATCCGGGTTTGTCACCAGGTCCATAAACTCCTTCGACGTATACGATGTTTTTTCTTCAACTCTCGCAGCTATTTCTTCCAGGGTGCGTCCTTCTGGAATCGTCATCGAGAAGACTGGTTCTCTGTATACTTTACCAGTTTTCAAACTCTCGATTAATTCGTCTAATGTCATAGATTTGCTAAGGCCATAATCACCCGCTTGGAAATCTGATTCATTATTGAACTTCGCATAATATTTGAAGATCCGCGCATCTTTAATGATTCCTTTTTTTTCGAGTAGCGCTGCAATCGAATCGAGGTTCGAACCAATTTCGACTTTGACTGGAATGATTTCTTCCGACTTTTCATCAACTGGCTGCAATGCGCTTTTTACATATTTGTATCCACTGTAAGCAGTTATTCCTCCACCAATCAATACAATAAGAACAATTGCAAGCACGATACGTCTGACAATTTTCACTTCTTTTTTCTTTTCTTTCATACGATTAAACATAATATCTTTTTTTGTTTCGTTTTCCACGGGTTACCCCCCTCTATCTGACATTTATTATACAAGATATTTAGACAAAAGAAAAAGGCAGAATGTATATTCATCATTCTGCCTAATAGGAACGCTTTCTCTACTAATATGTTTCGTACTTTCATTTCTAACTCTACTATCGTAATTTTGCGCTAGCCACATGTTCAGCATGAGCTAACAAGTATGAAAACCACATACTTGTGGGTCTCATTCTTCACGCTTAGGCCCACATGAAGTGGGTCATGAAGGTGTTGTCACAATTTTTTTTTTGCGAAGAGTTACCGCAGGAGTAGGACGTGGCGTTTTTAACCTTCGTTCCTTTGCATGCAAGGCGTCTTGTTTGCAACAGTTTAGCTAACTGAACAAATAAAAAAACACAGCCTGTCCCATAAGGGAAACATGCTGTGTTTTGAAATAATTTCTATTCTTCGTCTTCTTCTTCCTCTTCCAAGAAAGTGTTTAACATTTCTTCGATCATTGCCCACTCTTCGTCTGACTCGATCGGCATTAATTCGCCGTCTTTACCGTCTTCAGATGGTGTGAAAGCAGAAGCATGAATTTCAATTTCTTCGTTCTCGTCTTCTTCAGCACCCAATGGGTAGTAAAGAACGTAAGATTTGCTGAATTCTTCTGATTCAAATGTAAATAGTACTTCACATAGTTGTTCGTTACCGTTGTCATCTACAACTGTAATATTTTGTTGTCCGTGGTCCATGGGTAATCACCTCTTAATAGATTGACTATCTAGATAGCCTTGTAAAATCATAACTGCAGCCATTTTATCAATGACTTCTTTACGTTTTTTCCGACTGACGTCAGCACTGATAAGCATTTTTTCCGCAGCGGATGTCGTTAAGCGTTCATCCCAAAGATAAACGGGTTTTTCAAACGTTTGACGCAATAATTCCGCGTAGCGTTCAGAAGCTTCGGCACGTGGTCCAATCGAATTGTTCATGTTTTTCGGATATCCTACCACAAACGATGATACTTCGTGCAACTTCATCAACTCGGCAATACGTTCCAATCCGAATTTTTCATTTGCTTCATCAATTTTGATGGTTTCGATCCCTTGGGCGGTCCAACCGAAAGCGTCACTGATTGCAACACCAACTGTTTTCGTCCCAACGTCCAAGCCCATTACTCTCATAACTTATGCCTCGTTATTCTTCTTGATGTAGAACTTTACAAGTTCTTCTAAGATTTCATCACGTTCAAGCTTACGGATTAAATTTCGTGCATCCTGGTGGCGAGGAATATATGCCGGATCACCCGAAAGTAAGTAGCCGACAATTTGATTGATTGGGTTATACCCTTTCTCTTCAAGCGCCGAATGGACATGAAGCATAACTTGCTTCACTTCTTGTTCCATGGACTCTTCCGGAAAATTAAACTTCATTGTCTTGTCAAATGAACTCATGATCAGCACCTCGCTTTCGGAGTAAAATCTGATTGTCTTGTACAAGCATATTTTTGTTACTTGTTAAGTATAACCGATTTCAACTTTTTATTAAACGGATTTGACATAATCATACACAGATTGTAAAGCTCCATCAAGTTTCGACGAATCTTTCGCACCAGCCATTGCCATATCGGGACGACCGCCACCTTTGCCGTCGCACTGTTCGGCAACAACTCTTACGATATTTCCAGCATGATATTTTCCACCTGATAAATCACTTGTGACACCAGCAATTAACATTACCTTGTCGCCTTCTGAAGCTCCAAGGACGATAACCGCTTCATTCATCTTCGTTTTTAAATCATCCATCATTTGACGCAGTTGGTTGTTGTCTTTTGCTTGAACACGTGCAGACAATACCGTTACACCATCAATTTGCTGAGCCTTCTCCAAAATCGAAGATGCTTGGCTATTTGCAATTTTTGCTGATAATGATTCATTTTCACGTTGAACTTGGCGAAGTTCCTGTTGTAAGCCTTGAACGCGAGCCACTACATCTTTTATATTTGCTTTCAAAGCTGCAGCTGCTTCTTCTAGGATACTCTCTTCTTCTTTAACAAGCTGGTATGCGGCTTTGCCTGTAACTGCTTCGATACGACGTGTACCTGCGCCAATTCCGCTTTCACTTACTAACTTGAAGAAGCCGATTTGTGAAGTATTGCTTACGTGACATCCACCACAAAGTTCAAGTGAGTATTGATCAATTGAAACGACTCGTACGATATCGCCATATTTTTCACCGAACAGTGCCATCGCACCCATTTGTTTCGCTTCATCGATACCATGATAGCCTGTAACTACTTGAATGTCTTCCCAAATTTTCTCGTTCACTTGTTGTTCAATAGTTAACAATTCTTCTTTTGTTACTTGACCGAAATGAGAGAAGTCAAAACGTAAGCGATCAGGACCAACGTAAGAACCTGCTTGATTAACATGTGTCCCAAGCACATCTTTTAACGCTTGATGTAATAAATGTGTCGCTGTATGGTTTTTGACCGTTGATTTGCGCATTGTCTGATCGACTGTTGCTGTTACGTCAGCTTCAACTGAAAGCTCTCCTGATTCAATCACTACGGTATGAAGATTTTGACCATTTGGTGCTTTTTGGACATCTTTCACAAATCCTTTGAATAAATCATTTTCAATTGTTCCGTGATCGGCAATCTGTCCGCCACTTTCTGCATAGAAAGGCGTTTGGTCAAGTACGACTTTTACTTCATCGCCTTCTTGTGCAAGCTTGACAAGCTCTCCATCTTTTACAATAACCAGAACTTTTGAAGAAACGGCCATTGTATCGTAACCAATAAATTGACTTTCTTCTTTAATATTCCCTAATACTTCTGACTGCACCTGCATGGAATCAACATCTTTACGAGCTGAACGAGCACGTGTACGCTGAGCTTCCAGTGAAGCTTTGAAGCCTTCATGGTCAACGGTCATGCCTACTTCTTCTGCATATTCTTCCGTCAACTCGACAGGGAAACCGTATGTGTCGTACAAACGGAAAGCATCGCTTCCTGGAATGATTGACAGTCCAGCTGCTTGCTGCGTTGAAATAACATTAGACAAAATGCCAAGGCCGTCTTGTAATGTCTCGTGGAAGCGCTCTTCTTCATTTTTAATAACGCGCATAATGAACTCTTGTTTCGCTTCGACTTCTGGATAGAAATCTTTCATGATTTCGCCAATAATCGGTACTAGGTTGAACATGAATGGACGGTCAATTCCTAGATTTTTACCAAAACGTACTGCACGGCGTAATAATCGACGTAATACATAGCCCCGGCCTTCATTTGAAGGAAGTGCGCCGTCACCAATTGCAAAAGCAACCGTACGTGTATGGTCTGCAATGACTTTAAACGCTAAATCATCTGCACCACCATTGCCATACGTTTTACCCGATACTTCTTCGGTTTTTCGAATGATCGGCATGAATAGATCTGTATCGAAGTTCGTTGGTACATTTTGCACAACACATGCCATACGTTCAAGACCCATACCCGTATCGATGTTTTGTTTTGGAAGCGGCGTATACGTGTGATCTGGGTTATGGTTGAATTCAGAGAACACCAAGTTCCAGATTTCCAAGTAACGGTCGTTTTCTCCGCCTGGGTACATTTCCGGATCCGTCATATCGTTGCCATAGTTCTCGCCACGGTCGTAGAAAATTTCCGAGTTTGGACCACTTGGACCTTCTCCGATATCCCAGAAGTTCCCTTCTAAGCGGATGATGCGAGCTTCTGGAATTCCGATTTCGTCGCGCCAGATTACGTATGCTTCTTCATCCTCCGGGTGAACTGTAATCGATAATAATTCCGGGTCAAATCCGATCCATTTCTTATCCGTTAGAAATTCCCAAGCCCAGTGAATCGCTTCTTTTTTAAAGTATTCACCGATCGAGAAGTTTCCTAACATTTCAAAGAATGTATGATGACGAGCTGTTTTACCGACATTTTCAATGTCATTCGTACGAATTGATTTTTGTGCATTCGTGATGCGTGGATTGTCAGGAATTACACGTCCATCAAAATATTTCTTCAACGTTGCCACACCACTGTTGATCCAAAGTAGTGAGTTATCGTTAATTGGTACAAGTGGTGCACTTGGTTCTAGTGCATGACCTTTTTCAATGAAAAAGTCTAAATACATGCGACGGATTTCTGCTGCAGTTTTCATCAAATATTCCTCCTTCAATTTTAAAAGCATAAAGCGCTGATTCAGCTTGACACCATGAAATGTTGAACAGGCTGCTCTAATCCGACTCTGGTGCTGGAGCATCTGAATCCGAAAACGCGTTTTCGAATGAAGATGTGAAGCTTAAGAGCGGATTGGCCTGTAAAACTAGACACCGACCTTTTGAGTCGTGAGTCAAGAAGCCTGCTGGCGCTACGGGGAAGAGCTGGTCCTTAAAGCTTAGACAATAGAAAAAGCCCTCATCCCTAAAAAAGGGACGAAGGCTTCAATTCGCGGTACCACCCTAGTTACAGCAAACGAATTTGCTGTCTCTCGATTATGCCTTAACGCGGCTTACGGCAGTGATTAGCTGCACTCAGGAGTAGCTTTCCATAACATCCACTTGAAGGTTCTTTCAGCCAAGGAACCTCTTTCTTTTGCAAGCTTCTCAAATGTACTTTCTCCATCAACGTTTTCATTCATTTGTTAGAATTATAAAAAACAATTACGCATGTGTCAATTGACTTTTATTAAGTGCATGCAATTTACTCAATTTTAATATTTTCATCTTGACGAGAGGTAAGGCTGTTATTTCTATAGTAACTCTTTCAGAAGGAGATCCAAAGATTGATCTGCCATCGAAGACAACCTAAGATTGTAATCTTCAAACACTAAATTGGTTGTTACCGGATTTGGGAAAATCACACATTTCAAACCTGCCGCACGTGCTGCCTTCAAACCGTTCAATGAATCCTCAAAAGCGACAGCTTCCTCTGGTTTCACACCCAATGATTCAATGGCTTGCAGATAAAGTTCTGGATCTGGTTTAACAGTTGAAACATCATCACTCGTCTTGATTACTTCAAAATAATGAAGAATACCAAGCTGAGTTAAATAATTTTCTACCCAACTTCTTTTTGAACTGGAAGCCAATCCTATTTTAAGGCTCGCTTCTTTAGCTGCAATTAAATAATCTTCTACACCGTCTCTTAAAATTGGCTGACCAATCTTTTCATGAAATCGTTGGGATGCCAATTCTCTGACCTCAGAAATAGTGGACAACTCTTTTATATTGTCCACAATATATTTATCCAATACAGTATCATCAGTACCAATCACTAACGCAAACTGTTCAATGGTCAAATTCACCTCGAATTGATACAACGCTGCCTTATACGCTTCAAACCATACCGTCTCTGTATCAATAATCAGCCCATCAAAATCGAAAATAACTGCTTTTATCATCATGCACACCCTCTTTTAAGATTTTATTTTCTCGGCTAATTGATGTTTATCTAAATTGACTTATAAAATAAAAAGGCTTAGGTATGTAAACTTTCCAATTGATGCAACGCACTTTCATGTTTCGAAGCTAGCGTAGCGATGCAGAAACAGAAACAGAAACTGTAGCAAATGTTTTTGGAGCAGATTCCTTACCATATAAAATATGATTAACAACTGTAGAAAACCTAAATACGAAGAGTTCATTTGCAACTAGCATACCGCAAGAAAGAATATGGTCAAAGGAGTTTGACCATATTCTTTGCGACGAGTAACCGCAGGAGCAGCACTTTCGGAGAATGAGACCACAAGTCTATGGTTTTCATGCTTGTTGGCTCATGCGGAACGTGCGGCCAGCGCAAATGTACGATAATCAATCATACGGTGTTAAAGAGCCAAAAAAAACACACGTTTTACATGTGTGTTTTTTCAAGGTTCATATTTATCATTCAGCAATTTTTTCTAAAAAGTCATAAGGCGTGGTGCCGTTCATGCCAACTAAAGGATGAATCGTCAAATGGTTGGAGGCCGTCAATGAAATTTCCTGGTCGTTTCCCTCTATAAGTTCATCAGTAACTTCATTGTCTTCGTTCTCGACAGTTGGTTCAGTCACAGACACTGCCTCTTCACTCAATCTTTCCTTCAATGAAGTCAGTCTTGCCAAATCATCATTGCGCTCAATGCCAAATTTAAAGACTTCAGCGTCTCCACACAAAATGAGGAAGTTTTTAGCACGTGTTATTCCTGTGTACAGTAAATTGCGTCGCAGCATTTTCATGTAACTGCGAACGACTGGCATGATGACAATCGGGAACTCACTGCCTTGAGATTTATGAATTGAGCAACAATAAGCAAGCGTCAACTGTCCTAAATCATTACGCTGATAGGTCACTTCTATCCCTTCGAATGAAACGATCAACATGTCCTGCTTTTCGACATTTTCACTGGCTTTAGAAATGCTGATCACTTCGCCCATATCCCCGTTATACACTTGGCTTTCCGGCTGATTGACGAGTTGCAGCACTTTATCACCTATGCGATAGATCGTTTCACCGAACACAATTTCCTTGCGTTTCTTCGTGTCATTCGGATTGACCATTTCCTGAATCATTTTATTAAGTGCATCAATCCCAGCAGGACCTTTATACATCGGTGCGAGCACTTGCAATTCTTTTATCGTATGACCTTTTGCTAAGGCACTTTTGATGACTTGTTCAACCACTTTTGCGATTTGTTCCGGCCCAGCTTTAATGAAAGAACGATCGCTCGTTTTGTCGATTAAATTGGTCGGTAACTGGCCTTTTTTCATTTGATGGGCAAGTTCAATTATGGACGATCCGGCAGATTGACGATAAATGTCCGTCAGTTCCACTGTCGGAATCCTCTTAGACGCAAGCAAGTCTTTCAGAACTTGACCTGGTCCCACAGGAGGCAATTGATCCTGGTCACCTACGAATATGACTTGTGCCCCTTCAGGAATTGCCTTTAATAATTGATGGGCAAGCCATGTGTCAACCATCGACATTTCATCGATAATAATCAGGTTGCCTTTGATGTCCCGTTCTGTTTCTTCCTCTTTTTCCTGGCCAGTGAATCCAAGTAGACGATGGATTGTCATGGATGGGAGACCCGTTGATTCATTCAAACGTTTTGCAGCCCTTCCAGTTGGTGCCGCTAAAATAATCGGAAATGGTTCCTGTTTTTTTGCGTATTCTTTTGGATCGAGCGTCAGACCATGCAATTCAGCGTAAACTTCCACAAGTCCCCTGACGACGGTTGTCTTCCCTGTACCTGGCCCACCTGTCAGTAGCATGACGGATGCATTCATCCCGAGTTCAATAGCAGCTATTTGCGTCTCAGCATATGAAACACCTAGTCTTTCTTCAGCTTCGCCGAGCGCTTTTCGAATTTCAGAAGTCGGGAAACCTGTTCGTTCTTGTTGTTCCTGAATCAACGTTTCCAGTTTGGAAGCGATGCCCACTTCGGAAAAATATAGCGAAGGCAAATAGAACCGCGACATTTCCCCAGCCAATTTTCCTTCCTCGACTAGTTCCATGCATGCTGTTGAAATCGCATCGTACGGGACTTCTTCAAATTGGCTGGACTCCAGCAATTGCTTAACGCTCGGTAAAATATGCTCCGCATGCAAATAAACATGTCCTTCACTGAGCGAAGCAGCGTTCAATAAATGGAAAACGGCCGCTTTGATTCGGTCTGGGTGTTTACCGGTCATACCAAGTTTGGAACCCAGTTCATCCGCACGGTGAAAACCGATGCCTTCCACGTCTTCAATCAGTCGAAACGGATTTTTCATCAACACGTCTATCGTTTCCTCACGGTAGGTCTGGTAAATCCTCATCGCCAGTTGTGGACCAAATCCCCATTCATTTAATTGAATCATGACACGTTCCAAGCCGAGGTTTTGCTCAAGCGTCATACGAATGGTTTCTTTTTTCTCTTTGGCAAGTCGTGGAACGGAGTCAAGTGCTTCAGGGTCATCCAAAATGATTCGGATTGCATCTTTCCCAAGTTTCTTGACAATCGTTTCGGCCGTTTTACGTCCAATTCCATGAAACAAATCACTCGACAAATAATGAATGATGCCTTGTTCGGTCTCCGGTACATCTTTTGAGAAAGTTTCCACTTGAAACTGCGTTCCGTATTTTGGATGCTGTTTGATCTGGCCTGTAAAACGATACGCTTCTTCATTCATCAAAGGTGGGAAGTAGCCGGTTACAATGATTTCTTTATCTTCATATGTAGAATTTGTTTCGTTGATTTTAAGTTTCACGATGGAGAATAAGTTAGTGGCATTATGAAAAATGGTGACGACAGGTTTGCCTGTAATATACATCGCTTCTTGTTGAAATAAATCGATTTGATTTGGCAAAGCTGTCGCCTCCTAGAATGGTTATTGACTTAATGCAATCATGTCGTACACATAACGTGCCTGTTCGAAATTCGGTTGCAACGTATACGCCTGTTTCAAATGATACAACGCATCATTTGTGCGGTCTGTGGAGACAGCGTACAAAACGCCCAAATTGTAGTGGGCATCTGCATTGTTCAAGTCTTCATGAATGACATACATAAATTCTGGTTCAGCTTCCTTGAACATTTCAAGAGCTGCCAATCCGATGCCGTAAGACAAGCGGATTTGTACATCTGTTGGCTCAAGTTCAGCTGCACGCTGTAAATAAGGCAGTGCAAGTTTAGGGTTCCCCAATCGTTCGAAGCATTTCCCTAACATGAAGTAAGCGTCAGCACCTTGAATGCCAAACTGAATCGATTTCTCATAAAGCTTCGCCGCTTCTTCGTAACGTTCCTGCTCGTAATATAAATTAGCCAATCCATAAAAAGCTGTCGCTGCTTTTTCATCCAGAGTAATAGCCTTTTGGAAGAAGCGTTCAGCACGTTCTGTTTCATTCATGCGTGCCAGTAAGTTTCCAAAGTTAATATATCCAAGTGGGTTATTCGGCTCTTCTTCAATTGCATTATTGAAATGAACAACAGCTTGTTCATAATCTTTGTTTTGAATGGCTGCAATGCCAAGTTCCAATTCTTTCATCTTCTCACTCCTCGTTCATTAGCCGACGTATGTCAATTTTTTTCCGTTCTTTATGACTTCGTCAATTGTTCCGCCACCAAGACATACATCACCGTCATATAAAACGACTGCTTGTCCAGGGGTAATTGCACGGACAGGCTCTGCGAAAGTAATAACCGCGCCGTTGTTTTCCGTCAATTCCACATCAACTTTTACGTCTTCCTGACGGTATCTGAATTTCGCTGTACAAGAGAACGTATTGTCTTTTTTCTCATTCGTTGTAAAACTCATGTTAACAGCTGTCAATTGATCAGAAAATAGCGCTTCGTGATGAATGTTTTGTCCGACCAGCAATTCGTTATTCTCAAGATTTTTCCCTAGAACAAACCACGGGTCGCCAGCTCCACCAATCCCTAAGCCATGACGTTGACCGATTGTGTAATACATTAGACCATCATGACGGCCCATAACTTCCCCGTCCATTGTTACCATATTCCCCGGCTGTGCAGGCAAGTATTGGCTCAGGAATTCCTTGAAATTGCGTTCGCCGATAAAACAAATGCCTGTTGAATCTTTTTTCGTTGCTGTTGCCAATCCAGCTTCTGCAGCGATTTGACGAACCAATTTCTTTTCAAGATGACCAATTGGGAACATAACTTTCGATAATTGTTCCTGATTCAATTGATTCAAGAAATACGTTTGGTCTTTATTGTTATCCAGACCGCGAAGAAGTTGGGTTTCTTCATCCACTTCCTTGACTTGAGCGTAATGTCCGGTAGCCAAATAATCAGCACCCAAACTGATTGCATGCTCAAGGAATGCCTTGAATTTAATTTCTTTATTACACATCACATCTGGATTTGGGGTTCTACCTGCTTTATATTCTTCCAAAAAGTAAGTGAACACTTTATCCCAATATTGTTTCTCAAAATTCACTGCATAGTATGGAATGCCGATTTGGTTACAGACCTTGATGACGTCGTCATAATCTTCCGTTGCTGTACATACGCCATTTTCGTCAGTATCATCCCAGTTTTTCATGAAGATTCCGATGACATCGTACCCTTGTTCTTTCAATAAATAAGCTGCAACGGACGAATCAACGCCACCCGACATGCCGACAACGACACGTGTTTCTGCAGGACTTTTTAATTGTTGCATCTCTTTCACCTTTTCTACATTTATTTCACAAGTCTATTTAATACGGCGGCAGTTTTCGTTGCTGCTTCCGTTACATCGTCAAGTGTTATTCCATAACCAAAGCTGAAGCGGATAGAATTACGAAGTTCATCCGCATTTTCTCCAAACATTGCGACAAGCACATGGGATGGATCGATGGATCCTGCTGTACAAGCTGAACCGCTCGATACAGAAAGTCCAGCCATATCCAAATTCACCAATAGTGCTTCCACGTCCGTCCCTTTGAAGCTGACGTTTAAAATATGCGGAAGAGTCGATTGTACATTCCCGTTAACTTGGAATGCAATTCCTTTGTCTTCCCATGTGGAAATCATTATTTCCTTAAACTGTTGGTACAGTTTTCGTTTTTCATCCATTGACTGCTGTGCAATCGATACGGCCTCTGCGAAAGCAAGTACACTAGGTACATTTTCAGTTCCCGCGCGACGTTTGCGTTCCTGCTGTCCACCAAAAAGCTGTGGTGATAATTTTGTTCCTTTTCGCTGATAAAGGAAGCCAATTCCTTTAGGTCCATTGATTTTATGTGAGGAAACAGACAATAAATCCACATGAAGATCATCCACTGATATTGGCATCAATCCGTATGCTTGAACAGCATCTGTATGGAAAGTAGCCTGGTGGTTTTTCAACAATTGGCCAATTTCTACAATCGGTTGAATGGCCCCTATTTCATTGTTTCCAAGCATGATGGTCACTAAAATGGTATCTTCACGAAGTGCTTGTTTAAAGTCTTCTACTGACACAAGTCCTTGTTTATTGACAGGTAAATAAGTCACGTCAAATCCTTCTTGTTCTAGCTTTTCACATGCATGCAAAACGGCATGATGCTCAATTTGAGACGTGATAATATGTGAGCCAAGAGATTTACGCGCATATGCTGTGCCGAAAATCGCCAAGTTATCCGCTTCCGTCCCGCCACTGGTCAAAATTATATCCTGATCTTTCGCACCAATGCTATTTGCCAAAAGCTCACGGGCTTGATCCAACTGTTTTCGGGCTTCCCGGCCAGTCGCATGTATACTTGATGGATTGCCATACGACTGTTCCATCGTGTGGACTAATTTCTCAATGACTTGCGGATGTACGGGCGAAGTAGCTGCGTGGTCTAAGTAAATTCTATTCATGTCGAACTCCTTTTTAAAGGTTGTTCAAAAATCGTTTTTTGAACGCACACTTAAATGTAATACATGTATCCGTCATCTGATGACGTGTCACTGAATTTAGCTAAATCTTCAATCGTTGTAGTATCCAGAACGGTTTTTACGGCATCACGAATGCGAAGCCACAATTCTCGTTGAGGAGGAGCTTCATTTTCAATGCCTTCCACCGGTTGAATCGGTCCTTCCAGTACTCGGATGACATCACCGGCAGAAATTAAATGAGGTGGCTTTGAAAGCATATATCCACCGTGTGCTCCGCGAACACTTTTAACTAGGCCAGAATTACGAAGCGGTGAAACCAATTGTTCTAAATAAGCTTCCGATAAATCATTGTCTGATGCTATTTGACGGAGAGGTACTGGACCTTCTCCAAATTGTTTGGCTAGCTCTATCATAATCGTTAATCCATATCGACCTTTTGTCGAAATTCTCACGTTATTCACCCCGTATAATCCTTAAAATCATCTACATAGTATATCACATTTCCGACCAATCGCCTGTGAAATGACTTTTCGACCGGTAACACGTATACTAGAGAACAAATGTACGAATTTAGGAGGTACTCACGATGCAAAACGAACCACTTGCTTATCGAATGAGACCGCAAAAATTGGATGAAATCGCTGGTCAGCAAGACATAATCGGAAAACACACACCTTTATATAAAATGATTGCGAACGGCCATGTCCCTTCAATGTTGTTATACGGTGAGCCGGGAATCGGCAAGACGTCCCTAGCTTATGCCATTGCCGGTACTAGCAATCTTTCTTTCATCGCACTTAATGCGACACGCTCAGGCAAGAAAGATATAGAAGAAGTGGTGGCTGAGTCACGCGTAACAGGAAAAGTTCTGTTATTCCTTGATGAGATCCATCGTTTCAATAAATTACAGCAAGATACTTTGCTCCCCCATGTTGAAAGCGGCGCAATCGTATTGATTGGTGCCACAACGGAAAATCCATTTCATGATGTAAACCCGGCTATCCGTTCCCGTTGCGGTGAAATCAAACAACTGAAACGTTTGACGGCTGAAGACTTATTGGTATTGATACAACGCGCATTACAAGACGACAAACGCGGCCTGGGCCGACAAAAGATTAATATCTCTGAAGAACAGCAAATGAAAATCGCAGAAGCGGCAAATGGTGATGCCCGAAAAGCTTTGACTCTGCTTGAATCTGTCGTTTCCGCGTCTGACGATGAAGATGGCGTGGTTGTAGTAGACGATGCTTTGCTTCAAAATCTCGTCGATCGCATCGGCGTGTTCGGGGATAAAAAAGGGTCTCATTTTTATAATTTGTTATCTGCATTGCAAAAATCCGTGCGCGGAAGTGACGTCAATGCGGCCATGTATTACTTGGCTCATTTACTTGAAAATGGTGATTTGGTAGCAGTCTCGAGACGCCTTCTTGTCATGGCATACGAAGATATCGGCGTTGCAAATCCAGCCGTAGGTGCGCACGTTCTTGCGAGCATCCAGGCAGCTGAACGATTGGGGTTGCCGGAAGCTCGCATTCCGTTGGCAAATGCTGTCGTGGAAATGTGTTTATCGGAGAAATCCAATTCAGCTTATAAAGCAATTGATGCTGCCATTGCTTCCATTCATGCCGGAAAAGTTGGCGATATCCCGAACCATCTGAAAGATACACATTATGCAGGAGCAGCTGCACTCGGACACGAAGGATATTTATATCCGCACAACACACCGATTGGATCATTTGGCGGTTGGGTCAATCAAACCTATCTGCCTGACAATTTGATTGGTTCGAAGTATTACAATCCGGTGCTCGCGGGCGAAGAAAAGAAACTTGCGGGTATTTATCAGAAGTTGGAATCATTTAAAGGAAAGAAGACCTGAATCGCCAGCGAGCGGTTCAGGTCTTTTTATGTGTTGTGGTGAAGAATTAGGAGGAAATTGGTTAGTTGCCCCTATAAACGTGAAAGTTGCCCCTATTCGCTCGAGAGTTGCCCCATTCCGCACAAAAGTTGCCCCTATCACCTAATTCATCACAAGAAAAAAGACCACCCCAGTTTAACTTGAAGGGTCGCCTTCTCAAATTAATTAAGAACGTACGCGTTTTACCGGAATTTCTTTAGTAATATCGTTAATAACCCAGCTTGCTGCCACTAATCCGGCAACAGACGGTACGAATGCGTTCGACGATGGTGGCATTTTTGCCTTACGAATTTTCGCATCTGGCTTACCAACTGTTTCCACCACATCTTCTCGAACGACAATCGGGCTTTCGTCAGAAAAAACAACAGGAATTCCTTTATAGATTCCTTCTTTACGAAGTTTTGAACGAATCACTTTTGCCAAAGGATCCGTATGTGTTTTAGAAATATCAGCAATTTTGAATCGTGTAGGGTCTGTTTTATTTGCTGCCCCCATACTTGAAATGACTTTGACGCCTCGAGCCAGACATTCTTTCATTAAATGTATTTTGTAAATGATAGTATCAGAAGCATCAATCACGTAATCCAAGTTATGGCTGAAGAATTCTTCGTATGTTTCTTCTGTATAGAACATGTGCAAATCATGTACTTCACATGCAGGATTGATGTCCAAAATTCGTTCCTTCATTACTTCGGACTTCGAGCGTCCTACTGTTGATGTATAAGCAACCAATTGGCGATTGATATTTGTAATATCTACATTGTCTTTATCAACGAGGATGATTTTCCCGATGCCGCTTCTGGCACATGCTTCCGCAGCAAAAGAACCTACGCCTCCAACACCCAAAATAGCGACTGTCGTGTTTTTTAGCAGGTCGACACCTTCAGTACCTATGGCTAATTCATTTCGTGAAAATTGGTGTAACATATGTTGTCCTCACAATCTATATCGTTTTAGTCGGGATTGTAATCATTAAAAACCCTCTAGCTTGAAACAAGCTAGAGGGATTATTCATAATGTAGGACGAATCCCAATCGTGCCGTCATTATGAAGCGTATCGTTTTGAACCCGCACACAGCAGGTGGGTATCCACTTTACAACTTATAACGTCCCCTGGGGGCATGTTAGCCATTATAAAAGGAGGATTCCCGACGATATTATTGTTCGGTCAAAAGCGATTGGCAATTAACGAACACATCAGGATTCGTGTTACAAGTATCCTATCATATCTATTTTAGAAATTCAAGCCTCTTATTCACCTGATTTTAGATTTTTCTGAATACTGATTGCCAATGATAAATCTTTCAATTGTTCTTCCGAGACTGGGCTTGGTGCTTTTGTTAAAATATCGCTTGCACTCGCAGTTTTAGGGAAAGCAATTGTGTCACGTAAGTTTGTGCGACCAGCCAATAACATAACTAATCGGTCCAATCCTAATGCAATACCACCGTGCGGAGGTGTTCCATACTCAAACGCTTCAAGCAAAAAGCCGAACTGAGCTGTCGCTTCTTCCTGAGAAAAACCAAGAATACTGAACATTTTTTCTTGCACATCACGTTCATAAATACGCAGTGATCCGCCACCTAGCTCATAACCATTTAACACTAAGTCATAGGCTTGTGCGCGGACGCTTGCTGGGTCCGTATCCATTAATTCGATGTCTTCAACGAAAGGCATCGTGAATGGATGGTGAGCTGCATAATAACGACCTTCCTGATCGTCATATTCAAATAACGGCCAATCAATAATCCATAAGAAAGCAAATTTGCTTTCATCGATCAATTGAAGTTCTTTTCCTAATTTCATGCGAAGCGCACCTAAAGCATCGGCAACAACCGATTTTTTGTCTGCAACAAACAACAATAAATCTCCCGCTTCAGCGCTTAGTGTTTGAACTAATTTCTCGCCTGCTTCACCTTCAAAGAATTTAGCGATTGGTCCTTTCAATCCTTCTGCATCGACTTTTAACCAAGCAAGACCTTTCGCACCATAGCGACCGGCAAACTCACCTAACGCATCGATATCTTTTCGTGAATAGTTGTCAGCTGACCCTTTGACATTGATTGCCTTCACTTGGCCACCATTTTCAACGGCACCAGCAAATACTTTGAATGAAGAATCCGCAACCAATGCTGATACGTCCTGAAGTTCAAGACCAAAACGGACATCAGGTTTATCAGAACCGAATCGATCCATTGCCTCTGTGTATTTCATGCGTCGGAAAGGCGTTTCAATTTCAATGCCTTTGACGTCTTTCATCATTTTCTTCATCATGCGTTCGTTCATTTCAAGAATATCTTCCATTGACATGAAGCTCATTTCCATGTCGATTTGAGTAAATTCAGGTTGACGGTCTGCACGTAAATCTTCATCGCGGAAACAACGCGCAATCTGGTAGTATTTTTCAAAGCCTGACACCATCAGCATTTGTTTGAACAATTGAGGTGATTGTGGCAATGCGTAAAATTCCCCGTCATGCACACGGCTTGGTACTAAATAGTCACGTGCTCCTTCCGGTGTTGATTTCGTAAGGATTGGTGTTTCCACTTCAAGGAATGTTTCTTCATCGAGGAATCGTCGAATCGATTTTGTTACTTCTGAACGCATTTTAAATGTTTCATACATTACCGGACGGCGAAGGTCTAAATAACGATATTTCAATCGTAAGTCTTCGCTGACATCTGTTTGGTTTTCAATCGCAAATGGTGGATTTTTCGCTTCATTAACAATGGTCACAAGATTTGCCTGAACTTCGATACGTCCCGTTACCATGTTAGGATTCACTTGTGATTCTTGACGGGCAACTACTTCCCCGCTCACTTCAACGACAAACTCATTACGTAATTTGTCTGCGATAGCCAACGCTTCCTGGGAAATGTCCGGGTTGAAAACAATTTGTACGATGCCCGAACGGTCGCGAAGATCCACGAAAATCAATCCGCCCAAATCACGTCTTTTTTGAACCCATCCTTTTAATACGACTTGTTGCCCAATTGCCTGTTCTGCTACTTCTCCACATGGATGTGTACGTTTTGTCATGCTAATTCCTCCATTGCTCTAGTTGCGATTTCTTCAAATTGTTCAACAATTTCATCGAATGCCAATTCCTGCTGCGTACCATTTGCTAAATATTTCAGTGAAACTTTGCCCGTTGCCAGTTCATTATCTCCGATAACTACTGAGAATTTTGCGTTCAGACGATCTGCCGATTTCATTTGCGCTTTCACTTTACGGTCTAAGTAATCCATTTCCGCTGAAATATTGTTTTGACGAAGTTGGGAAACGAATGAAACGGCTTTATCTTTCGCAGCTTCACCCATTGCTACCACATAAACGTCGAGGGATTCGTTATTTGTGTACGATTCACCTTCTGCTTCCAATGCCAATAATAATCGTTCGATACTCATTCCAAAGCCAATCCCAGGAGAATCTGGTCCACCTAGTTCTTCGACTAACCCATTATAACGGCCACCGCCACAAAGAGTCGTTATTGCGCCAAAGCCTTCACCTTCACTCATGATTTCAAAAGCTGTGTGATTGTAATAATCAAGACCACGTACTAAATTCGGATCGAGTTCATATTTAATCGATAAAATATCAAGGTAGTATTTTACTTTTTCAAAATAAGTTAGAGATTCTTCATTTAAGTAGTCCGGTAATTGAGGAGCTGTACCCATTAATGGATTCTCACGGTCTACTTTGCAATCAAGAATACGAAGTGGATTTTTTTGCAGACGGTTTTGACAGTCCGAACAAAACTCTTGGATGTGAGGAGCAAAGTGAGCAATTAATGCATCACGGTGAGCTTGTCGGCTTTCTGTATCACCTAAAGAATTGAGAACCAATTTAATTTTCTTCAATCCTGCTTTTTTATAGACATTCATAGCAAGTGCCATGACTTCAGCATCAATTGCTGGATCTTTACTTCCGATTGCTTCAACGCCGAATTGTACGAATTGACGGTAGCGACCCGCTTGTTGACGCTCATATCGGAACATCGGACCCATGTAATATAATTTAACCGGTTGATTAGGCAGTCCGAATAATTTATTTTCTACAAATGAACGTACGACTGATGCTGTTCCCTCAGGGCGTAAAGTTAAGGAGCGGTCGCCTCTGTCGGTAAACGTGTACATTTCTTTTTGTACGATATCTGTCGTATCTCCTACACTTCGCGTGAACAGTTCAGTATGTTCAAAAATAGGTGTACGGATTTCTTTATACTGAAACAACCGACACGTATCCCGAATTAATTCTTCAACTGCTTGCCACTTTTCTGTTTCACCTGGCAGTAAATCTTTTGTTCCTCTTGGCACATTAATCGACATATTAATGTCTCCTTTCATTGACAATATAAAAAGCTCCCGCCCCTTGCGCAAAAACGCAAGGGACGAGAGCTAATGTTAGCTTCCGCGGTTCCACCCTAATTGACACAAAAAACTTGTGTCCTCTCAATCCGGATAACGACCGGTTCCGTTTCCGCCTACTGCACCGCGAGGGTATTTCGACGAAAAACCTACCAAGTGTTGTTCACTGAGTGCTTCTGTAGGAAAGATTCCAGCCACGTCTTTCCCTCTCTTAACAGCGTATTAAACAGCTACTTTCTTGGTCATTGGCAATTTGTTTGATTCAGATTATACCTTATCTTAATGACTGTCGTTTGAGATGTCAACCTTTTTTCAGAAAGCTATAGTTTTTTCAGCCAACAGTCTTTACAATGTACAAAAGGAGGGATTTTATGACAAAATTTCAACTTCGACAAAATGGGCAAATTTTAGTAGCACTATTTTTATTATTATCTCTTATCCTACCTTCATCTATACAAGCTGAAGGTGAAAATGTCCAGTCGACTGTATCAAATTTACATTTACGTTCAGGACCGGGACTTGCCTATCCGATTATTGCTTCTATGAACATGGGCGATCAAATGCTAGTTCTTGAACAACAGGGTGATTGGTTAAAGGTTCGTCGTGGAACTTCTGAGGGATGGGTTGCATCTTGGTACACGAAGCAATTGGGTGAAAAGAAACAAGCGACCGGACAACTTGTTGTTTCTAAAGTAGACAGATTGAATGTCCGTTCCCAACCTTCGATTGATGCAGCAGTCCTAGCAAAACTTTCTGCAGGCGATCAAGCGACACTGTTGACTGATCATGGAAAATGGGTTGAGATTTCCTTTAATCAAGTTAAAGGTTTTGTTGCGAAAGAATACATAACGGTTCAAACAAACGATTCTAAGCCTTCAAAGCAAAGCGCGAAGAAAGAAAATCAGTTCGAAGTTTCAGTTGATAGTCTTAACGTCCGTTCCAAACCAGATTTAACAGCAAAAAAAGTTGCCAACGTCAATAAAGGGGAACGATTTAAAATTATTGAAAAACAACACAATTGGGTGAATATCGAACTTTCACCTAATGAACATGGCTGGGTCTATTCTTTTTATGGAACGTTGACTACGACTGCCAGTACTGCTTCTTCCGAGAAGCCGAAACAAGAACAAGGTAGTAAAAAAACGAAAATCAAAAATATCTTTATTGTATACAATGGTACGAATTTGCGTTCCACTCCTGACACATCGGGTGAAGTCGTCTATCGTGCAAATGCTGGCGAATCATTTGAAACAATCGGACAAACTGGAGATTGGTACGAAGTAATCACGCCAAATGGCACGAAAGGCTATGTTGCCAATTGGGTAATCTCTACCGATGCCTCTGAAAAAGAAACACACCAACAGAAATCAGAATCAACACGTAAAAAAGGCACATTAAATGGATTAACCATCGTTGTCGATCCTGGGCATGGTGGAAATGATCACGGCACTACAGGAGCCAGAGGGACGGATGAAAAAGGGATTACACTTCGCACATCTGAACTTTTGGCAAGCAAATTACAGTCTGCAGGTGCCAATGTCGTCATGACACGCGATTCCGATGTCTATGTTGACTTACGAAAACGCGTGGCTATCGGCCATCAACTCGCTGCAGATGCTTTTATCAGTGTTCATTATGACGCAACCGACAGCAGTGCGATTAATGGGTTCACTACTTATTACATGCATGGCTATCAAAAAGGACTTGCTCAAAGTGTCCATCGATCCCTTGGGAACACAATTTCCTTGCGTGACCGCGGTGCTCAGCCTGGAAATTATCTTGTACTGCGAGAAAATCGTCAGCAAGCGATCTTGATTGAACTTGGTTTCCTGAGTAATCCATCAGAAGAACGTGCAGTGACGACTGAACAATTCAGAGAACAAGCATCTTTGGGCATTTACAATGGAGTCGTCAATTATTTCGATGATCAATTGGAATAGAAAAAAGCTCGTCCAATAAATTCTGGACGAGCTTTTTTATCATTTCTTTAAAGATCACAGATATTTTTTTGTGCTTTCAGAACATGAGCAACGTTTAATGATTTCATGGTCCACTATGATCCTCTTAACTGGTTCATTTGGATTTTCCAATAGTTGAATCATACTTTTTGCCGCCTGATAGCCGATTTCGAAAATATTGATATCAACTGAGGTTAAAGGTGGATGGGACAGTTCAGTAAAAAGCACATTATTGAAGCTGATGATCGACATGTCTTCAGGGACGGAAATATTCATTTCCAACAATGTATTCAAAACGCCAAGTGCAATTAAATCATCAGCCACCACCAAAGCGGTAGGAGGTTCTTCCAGATTGATGAGCTTCCCAATAGCCTCTTGCCCACCTTCACGTAAAAACTGACTGTGTATAATATAATCGTCGTTGCTTTGAAGACCAGCTTCACCTAGAGCTTTTTCAAAACCAAGTAACCGCTCGACCGTCACCACGAAGTTCAGATCTCCACCAATAAAACCTATTTGTTTATGACCCAGGCTCAGCAAGTAACTCGTCGCTTCTTTTGTCGCTTTATAGTTATCGTTATCTACATATGTAATTTGCTCCACATCTTTAAACGGTTTTCCTATTACGACAAAAGGAAAATTTCTTTCTCTCAAATAATTCAAGACCTTGTCTTCAATCCGGGAATATAAAAGGATGACTCCGTCAACACGGCCACCCTGCACCATTTGTACAACCCCGTCAAAAATCTCTTCATCTGTATTTCCCGTATTGATCTGCAAGGCATAATGTCGTTCATTTGCTCCGTCACTTAACCCTCTCAATACTGTCGGGAAAAATGGATTCTGGAAGAATACATCTGTTGAGTTTGGCAAAACCAATCCAAGGACTCTTGTTGACTGATTAGCTAAACTGCGAGCGATAAAATTCGGATGATAGCCTAGCTCATCCATAGCAGCTCTTACTTTAATTTTAGTTTTTTCACTGATTCGAGGGTTATTCGCAATGACCCTCGACACGGTTGAAGGTGCCACATTTGATAGTTTGGCAACGTCTTTGATTGTGATGGCCAAAGCTCCTCATCCTCTCTTTAAGAACTTCATAACCATAATTCATATAAATCTATTATAACGATTGTTGACGAATTAATTTACAAAATAATTAATATTCAAGTGGTTATTTTTTGATTTCGTCTCATAAAGAACCAAAATCCAAAAATGTAGTTTGACCATAATCTTTGCGACGAGTAACCGCAAGAGCAGTTGGTCCAAACCTTTGCGACGAGTAACCGCAGGAGCAGTTGGTCCAAACCTTTGCGACGAGTAACCGCAGAAGCAGGTTTTTTTGTCGCGGATTCCATAACTTTTAATAAAAAATTCAAATTAAACATGGGTATTAACCTTTTGTCCCGCCTGCTGTTAGACCAGATACGAAATATTTTTGGAACATCAAGAACAGAATCGCGATAGGAATTGCAACTAATACTGCACCTGCTGCGAACTTTGTGAATTCATTACCAAACTGCTTGGCCACCATTTCGTATAGCCCTACTGCAAGTGTAAATTTCTGATCATCGCGTAGTAAAATCCGTGCGAGGATGAAATCACCCAAAGGTGCAATGAACGAGAACAATGCAACAACTGCAATGATTGGTTTAGCCAAAGGCATAACAATTTGGAAGAAGATGCGCATATGACCGGCACCATCCATTTTTGCAGATTCATCCAGTTCTCTAGGAATGGTGTCCAAATAACCTTTCATCAGATACGTATTCATCGGTATTTGTCCACCTACATACACAAGAATTAATCCAAAATGAGTATCAATCAAACCTGTACGGATGGCTAATACGAAAATTGCGATTAATGCTGCAAAGTTTGGAATCATTTGCAGGATTAAAAATGTCAGCAAGCCGTTCTTTCTTCCATAGAAACGGTATCGTGAAAAGGCATAAGCTGTAAATGACACAGAGATAACCGTTAAAACCATCGTAATGACACTTATTTTCATGGAATTCCAATACCAAAGAAGGTAATTGGATTTCTCTGTATCAAACAAGAAATCATAATGTTTGAATGTTGGATTATCGGGAAACATTTTTGATCCTGATAAACTTTGACCTGGATTAAATGAAGATCCAATAACCCATAGCAATGGATACACAACAACGGCAACCATCGCTAAAATAGCTAAATAAGATAACGTGAGGCGGATGATTCTGCTTTTTTTATTACTCATGTTACATCATATCCTCCTCTTGGAAAGATTTCGTGCGTTTAAATTGCCACAACGCTACGGAGATGACAATGATTGAAAGAATCATGGTGACAGCAGCCGCTTTTCCGTATTGTGCACTGGTCATGGTCAAACGATAGATCCAGGATATGAGGATATCGGTACCCCCGGCATTTTGGCTCGGAATCGCAGGACCTCCCCCGTTGAACAGGAAAATAACGTTAAAGTTATTAAAATTGAATGTATATTGAGTAATGATAATTGGCGCCGTCGCATACAACACTAACGGCAACGTAATCGAGAAGAACTTTTGCATGATGGATGCGCCGTCCACATTTGCTGCTTCATACAATTCATCAGGAATGGATTGAAGAACCCCTGTTGTCATCGCAAAAATGAACGGGAATCCTAACCATGTCTGAATCATAATTAACGCAAATCTCGTCCACATTTCATTCGTCATCCAAGGCAACCCAGCTTCCAGCCCAATTAAGGGAAGGATGGATTTATTGATGACACCGAAAGTTTCGTTGAACATACCCGAGAAAATCAATATTGTGATGAACGATGGAACAGCCCACGGTAAAATCATGATTGTACGAATGATTGCTTTTCCTTTCAAATCCTTTTGATTAACAAGAATCGCTAGGAAGATCCCTAAAGCTACTTGGAAAGTTGTAGCAACGAAAGTCCATACAATGGTCCAAGCAAGTACAGCAAAGAATGTTTTTCTCCAAATGTCCAGTTTATAAATATCAATAAAGTTTTGGAATCCAACCCAGTCCACTAAATTTCCTGGTGGTGAATGGTACAAATCGTAATTGGTAAATGCCAAAAGTATGACAAATAATATTGGGAAAATAACAACAAAAATCAAGAGGAAGAATCCTGGTGAGATCATTAAGTAGGGAAATCCATTATTTATTAAGTTATGGTATTGCTGTCTTACCGAGTTTACCGATTCACCTAGATCACGTTTCTTTCCGTTATGGTAAGCGTCATATAAATTAAACGCATATACACATAGACCCATGATGGTGATAATTAAAGCAATGATGCCATCGATTAACAGGAATACTGAATTATCTAATCCAGCAATTTCCCCTAAAGTGACAATGCCCCAATAACCTACTCCTAAAAACTCAGAAAAAACGATGGCAAACGATGCCGCTAAAATTAAAAAGATCATTCCTTTAATAAATTGCTTATTGTAAAACTGTCCGAATCCAGGAATGATGGAGAGCAATGTGGCATTTCTTCGATGATGAGTAGCAGTTGTTAAACCTTCCATTCGGGCTTTGGCCTCCTTTTTCAGCATAGAAGAAAGTGTTGAGTATGTATCACAATCGGTAATTGTAGTTTTCAATACTTATAGTATGCTATTCGAAAAACTGTAATTAATAGGATAAATAAAAGGATAGGCAATACCCTCCGGAATGAAGGATACCGCCCATGTCTTTTCCTAGCATTTTGATACCAGCGTGATATGCTACCCAAATCTCTACCATATCCACGGTAAGAAGCTATGGCAGGTGGTTGTAACCGATTAACTTTCTCAGGCATCGGAGTAGATTTTGGGAGACACACTTAGCAAGTATTATTTCGCTGGGTGATTTGTTTCAATGTTAGTTTTGATAGTTTTAACAGCTTCGTCCAAAGCTGCTTGTGGTTCAGATTTACCTGTAGCCACAGTTTGAAGTGCAGAAGCCATTGGTCCCCAAACTTCGCCCATTTCTGGAATGTTTGGCATTGGCACTGCGTATTGAGATTGAACAGCTACTGCTTTAGCGCCTTCATTGTCAGCAATAATTGGATCTTCAACTAATGCTACGTTAGCAGGAATTTCTGAAACTGCTTCAAAACGAGCTTTCGAGTTTTCATCATTAGACAAGTGTTCGATAAGTTTTGTTGCCCAGTAAGGATTTTTCGTGAACTTCGTTACGTGCCATCCTTTAACACCCATGAATGTTTTAACATGCTCTCCGTTAGGAAGTGTTGGCATTGGAGCAATTCCGATGTCAACTCCTGCATCTCTCATTCCTTGGAATGCCCAAGGTCCGTTCATAACTGCAGCAACTTTACCTTCGTTAAATAGGCCGTCCATTGCAGCGCCGCCAGTTTCACCGATGATACCTTTAGGGAATAATCCTTCTGTGTACCATTTTTGAATGTATGCAGCACCTTCTACAGCGCCTTCATTGTTCAAGCCAATATCTTTACGGTCAAGACCTTCTTCGCCTTCGTTGAACACATATCCACCCATACCTGCAATCGCACCGTGTGCAAAGTAGAAGTTATCCCAAAGTGCAAGGAATCCGTAGTTTTCACCTTTTGTGAAATCTTTAGAGAATGTATAAAGCTCATCCATTGTTTCAGGAGCTTTTTCCATTAATGCCTTGTTATAAATAAATACTGGTGTTTCTGTTGCTTTAGGAAGACCGAAAAGTTTTCCATCATACATTTGAGCAGTAATTGAAGATTCGCTATATGTTTTTAATACTGAATCTTCAACTTTAATTTCTTGAATAAGTCCTTCAGTTACAACTTGGCCGATTTGGTCATGAGGAAGAGTTACAACGTCTGGAGCATTTCCTGTTGGACCATCTAGACGTAATTGATCACGGATTTTATCAGCCATATTCAACTCTTTAAATTCAACTTTGATACCATACTCTTTTTCGAAAGATTCGATAGCAGCTGGTAACCAGTCTTTTGACTTGTCAACATCTTCCCAGATTACAAGTTTCTCTGGTTTAGGCTCTTCAGCCACGTCTTTGCCATCTGAGTCTTTACCGTCAGTTTCTGGATTTTCTGCACGATCAGGTGCACAAGCGCCGAGCATTGCTAATAAAAGAACAAGCATCATTAAAAATAAACTTTTCTTCATCATGACCCTCCTAATATCTTTTTGAACACTCACCTATACAACCGTTTGCACAAATCTAAAAACTCGCAAAAATGAAAACGCTATCATCTCTTTTTAAAAAAATAATGATTGTTTTCAAAAGACCTTTTCCGAATCTTTTAAACTTGTGAAAGCGATTGCACAAATATAGTTTTAATTATAATGATTGTTTCTAATTTTACAATAACTATTTTTAACAATCGTTAAAGGAAATTTTTTAGTTGACTGGATGTCTCATTTTCAGAACAATAAAGTTAATAGGGATTGAATTGATTGAATTGTTTTGTTAATCTGAGACGAAGTTTTTAAATTGGCTCTGTTAACTTTTTGTGTTGATTTTGAATTAAAGGGATAAAGATTCCCTTTCTTTCAGCAACATCGTTTATCAGAGCATATAAAATAAACATAAGGTGGTGTTGGAATGGAACGTTCGGCAATTTTTCACCGACCAGGGAATAATTACTCCTTTATTCTTGACGAGGACACTCTTTGCATAAGGATTCGCACAAAAAAAGCGGATGTTAAACGGATCGACCTTATTTATGGCGATCCATATATTTGGGAAAATGACAAATGGATTTTTCAACGAGCAGATGTATTCATATGCGCAACTGATGCATTGTTCGATTACTGGGAAGTAAATATCAGTCCCCCTCACCGTAGAATTCGGTACGGATTTGAACTGCACTCGAACGAAGAAACCGTTGTTTTATCGGAAAAAGGATTTCATGAAGAAATCATATATGATTGTGGCTATTATTTCTGCTTCCCCTACCTCCATAAGTCAGAGCTGTTTGATTCTCCGGAATGGGTGAAAAATACGGTATGGTATCAAATTTTTCCAGACCGTTTCTTCAACGGAAACAAATTAAACAATCCGAAAGACGTTCAACAATGGGGAGAAACTGAACCATCAACCAACAATTTCTTTGGTGGCGATCTGCATGGTGTCGAGCAACAACTTGATTACTTAGAAAAACTCGGCATAAACGGCATTTATTTTACACCAATTTTCACTGCACCATCCAACCATAAATATGACACCATTGATTATTTTTCGATTGATCCTCAATTCGGAACGAAAGAAGATTTCAGAAACTTGGTCGAGGCATGTCATGCCCGTGGAATCAAAGTGATGTTGGATGCTGTTTTCAATCATTGTGGTTACTACTTCCCTCCCTTCCAGGACGTATTAGAAAAAGGAAGGGGTTCAGAATACGTAAACTGGTTCTATCCGCACAGTCTTCCCTTGCAGGAAGGAGATCGTCCAAATTACGAAGCATTTGCATTTGTTTCCCAAATGCCCAAATTGAATACACAGAACCCTAAAGTAAAAAAATATTTGCTGGATGTTGCTGCTTACTGGATAAAAGAGTTTGATATTGACGGCTGGCGCCTGGACGTTGCCAACGAAGTGGATCACCAATTTTGGCGTGATTTCCGAAATGTCGTCCGTAACGAAAAACCTGATGTCTATATTCTTGGGGAAGTATGGCATGATGCCATGCCTTGGCTCAACGGTGATCAATTCGATGCCGTAATGAACTATCCGTTCGCTACTAATGTATTGCAACTACTGGCCAGTCAGACCATATCTGCTACTGAGTTTATGGACTCAATGACTACTGTTCTACAAAGCTATCCAACTAATGTGATGAACGTCACGTTCAATTTGGTGGGCAGCCACGACACATCGAGAATACTTACGGAGTGTCAGGACGATGTAAAACGCGTCAAACTGATTTATTTACTGATGTATACATTCATGGGGTCACCTTGTATGTACTATGGGGACGAGATTGGCATGACGGGTGGAAAAGACCCTGGCTGTAGAGCTTGCATGGAATGGGTTGAAGAGAAACAGAATACGGACCTTCTAGCTCATGTGACAAAATGCATTTCGTTACGAAAACAACATCCATTGCTCGCCAATGATGGTCATTTCCAGTTTATGAACTGGGTTGAAAGTAATCTTGTCGTTTACCGAAGATATATGGATGACAGGAATGTTTTCGTACTGATTAACCCTACAAATTCAACTCAGACTTATCACATTCCATATGAGATAAAAAATAACTCGTTGAAAAATCTATGGACAGATGAAAAAATAGTTACAAGCGAGTCATCACCACAAATTCAGCTAATGCCATATGATTTTAAAATAGTAGAATTTTACGCTGTTTAATAAAAGCTCTATTAACCGAATATGTTGATTTAATTTTATTTGGTATCGATTCCCTTACTTCAACAACATCGTTTAACTAATTCTATACAAAAGACATATTCAATTAGGGTATTGATATAAAAGGATAGTAAAGGAAATTTGATTAAAAGCATCGCGCGAACCCATGTTTTACGAAAAATAAAAAGAAGCCATTTTGAAAAAAGAATAATCAAAATGGCTTTTTTTCTTTTCATTTCCTTTTCGATTAAAGGATTCTAAGTGAATTTTAATCAAACTTTTTTATAAAACGAAATGTTCATTCAGGAATAAACATTATTAGTTCGAAACTTGAGTTTTTTTCATCATTGAAACTAGTGCCATTCCAATTAAAGAAACAATCCCTAAGAAGAACAATAAGAATCCAATTGGGATTAAGAAGAAGGGCTCTTCTAGGGTACCGTCCGGTGCTATATTACTTCCAATGATAGCCTTAGCAATAAAGCAGATTACTCCTAAAAAAATTGGTGTTGATGCGATAAAATATTTTTTCTTCATATCATTTTTCCTCCATAAAAGTTAGTTTAATCATTTTTTATATTCCAAAATATCACCTGGCTGACAGTCTAATACTTCACATATTTTCTCTAATGTTGAAAACTTAATTGCTTTTGCTTTTCCATTTTTTAAAATTGAGACGTTTGCCATTGTGATACCAAGCTTTTCCGATAATTCAGTAACACTCATTTTCCTCTTTGCCAGCATTACATCAAGATTAACTATGATAACCATGTTACACCTCAAATCGTTAATTCGTTATCCTGCTTTATATCACTTGCTTTACGCATTAAATAAGAAAGTAAAGAAGTAAATACAGAAATAACAACTGCAAAAAATAGAATAAGCAAAAGAATCATTAATAGATTAGTGTTGTAGTTACCACTAATAAATACATAAAGCAGTGCGATAACATATAAAACTCCTTCTATCATTGCTAAAACACTTATACGCTTTAACCTATTTGCATTTTTTAATGTAAAATCGTTGCCTACATTAATATCTGAACAGATACTCCAGCCTATACATAAAGCAAAAAAGTAAGGAATGCCAGTTATCCAAATATAAGCAATTAAAGGTTTATATAGCTCTTTTAAGGGATCAGAATCTAACAATATATTCTTCCCTGTTTCTGGTCCAAAATAGACACAGAACATTAAACCAAATAACCAGCAAAATACAATAATTATTTTTAACCACTTTGCTAATTCCTTCTGTTTCAATGACTCACCTTCTTCTCAACTTTCTAATGTTAGAATAATCGACGACACATTCTTAGTCAATACTTTTTTATCGTAAAACAATAAATTATTATTTTACTATAAATGTCCATAATTTGGATAATTTTCGCGTAAATTAAAATCATCTATCCTCTATAGATTTTAAAGGTAGTTTGACCACACTCTTTGCGACGAGTAACCGAAGGCGCAGCACTTTTGAAGCGTGAGACCCACAAGTTGGTGGTTTTCATTACTTATTGGCTCATGCGGAACATGTGGCAAAAGCAAATGTACGAATAAACATTAACAACCATAGCCAAATAAAAAAACACCCTTTTCAACTGCGAGCCATATGATATGGTTTCGTATTGATAAAGGGTGTTTTCTATTTATTTTGATTCCACAATCAATGTCACGGGACCATCATTCGTCAAAGATACATCCATCATTGCGCCAAAGACGCCTGTTTCGACATGTAAATTCAAATTACGAAGTTGTTCGTTAAATAAATCCCAAAGCGGCTTCGCGATATCGGGTTTGGCCGCTTCACTGAAGCTCGGTCTTCTGCCTTTTCTAGTATCTCCATAAAGTGTAAATTGGGAAACGGATAAGATAGAGCCACCTGCTTCAAAAATGGATAGATTCATTTTCCCGGTTTCATCTTCAAACAAACGAAGATTCGCCACTTTTTCTGCTACATAGCGAACATCTTCTTCGGTATCTTCATGGGTAATGCCCACTAGCAGAACCAAACCTTTATCGATTTGCCCGGTGACTTCCCCATTAACTGTAACTTTTGCTTCTAAACTTCGCTGTAATACGACTTTCAAAACTAAACCCTCAATTCGTCATTCGTTGTACGGAATGAATATCTGGAATTTGTTTAATTCGTTCAACAATTTTGTGTAAATGTGCAATATTTGTAATCATTATGGTCATATTGATGGTAGCTATCTTATCGCGATCTGCTTTACCACTGACTGCTGAAATATTAGTTTTCGCTTCATTCACCACTTGCATCACTTCGTTCAATAAACCAGGACGATCGAAAGCGGAAATTTCAATATCGACTTGATATTCCTTACGCGTCGCCGTCGTTGGCTGTCCCCACTCAACGTCAATTATACGTTCATTCCCTGTTGCATCCTGCACATTCGGGCAATCGTCTCGATGAACTGAAACCCCGCGGCCTTTTGTAATAAAACCGACGATTTCATCACCCGGAACCGGACTACAGCAACGGGATAAGCGGATAAGCAAGTTGTCGATTCCTTTGACAATAACACCTGATTCGGTTGCTTTTCGAATAGTTGGCGTGTGCATTTCTTTAGTGATTTTCTCTAAAGCTTCTTCCTGATCACGTATCTTACGCATTTTCTCTGCCAGACGGTTTACTACCTGCTGTGCAGTAATGCCGTTAAATCCTACTGCTGCATACATATCTTCTTCGCTCGTGAAATTGAACTTTTCACATACGCGTTTGATATTTTCATTCGTTAATACTTCTTTAATATCAAACTCTTGTGCTTTTATTTCTTTTTCAATCATTTCATGCCCTTTATGGACATTGTCATCACGAACTTGTTTTTTGAAGAACTGCTTTATTTTATTTTTGGCTTGTGAGGATTGGGCGATTTTCAGCCAATCTCGACTAGGTCCAAATGATTGCTTGGAAGTTAATATCTCTACGATATCACCTGTTTGCAACTTCGTATCAAGTGGCACCATTTTTCCGTTTACTTTTGCACCGATGGTCTTGTTACCGATTTCGGAATGCACGCGAAAAGCAAAATCAATGGGAACCGAACCTGCAGGAAGCTCCATTACATCCCCTTTTGGAGAAAATACATAAACCATATCCGAGAATAAATCGAATTTAAGAGATTCCATAAATTCTTCTGCATTCGAGGACTCATTTTGGTACTCCAAAATTTCCCTGAACCATGTGAGCTTCGAATCAACCGATTTATTAGAAGACTCCACTGTTTTGCCTTCTTTGTATGCCCAATGTGCAGCAACCCCGTATTCAGCGATGCGATGCATCTCTGCTGTCCGGATTTGTACTTCCAAAGGATCTCCTTGAGGACCAACGACCGTTGTATGGAGTGACTGATACAAATTTTGTTTTGGCATGGCAATATAATCTTTGAAACGTCCAGGCATCGGCTTCCAAAGTGTATGGATAATGCCTAGAACTGCGTAACAGTCTTTAATACTTTCGACTGTTATTCGTACGGCAAGCAAATCATAGATTTCGTTAAACTGCTTGTTTTGCAGGACCATTTTTTTATAAATACTGTAAATATGTTTTGGTCGGCCATATAAATCCGCTTCGATTTCAACGTCTTCAAGCTCACTTTTAATATCGACCATCACATTGTTCAAGTAGTCTTCACGCTCATTGCGTTTTCGTTTCATCAAATTCACGATGCGGTAGTATTGCTGGGGATTTAAATAGCGCAACGAAATGTCTTCTAGTTCCCATTTGATTGTGGAAATCCCAAGTCGGTGTGCCAGGGGCGCGAAAATTTCCAGCGTTTCACTTGCTTTAAGCCTTTGCTTTTCAACAGGTTGGAATTTCAATGTGCGCATATTGTGCAATCGATCAGCCAATTTAATTAAAATGACACGAATGTCCTGTGCCATCGCCACGAACATTTTGCGGTGATTTTCCGCTTGCTGTTCTTCTTTCGACATGAATTTAATTTTACTTAACTTGGTGACACCTTCCACCAACATCGCCACTTCTTCACTGAATTCGCGAACGATGTCATCTCTATGGATATCCGTATCTTCTACGACATCATGTAAAAAACCTGCAGCTACTGTTGCAGGATCCATTTGAAGTTCTGCCAATATCCCCGCCACTTGAATCGGATGAATAATATAAGGCTCTCCTGATTTTCTGAACTGTTCTCGATGAGCATGCTCCGCCATTTCATACGACTTTTTGACAAATTGCACGTTTTTGTCATTCATGTACGTAGCGACAAGTGCGAACACTTCTTCAGCTGTAAATATTTGGTCTTTCGCCATGTCGAATCACTAGACTCCATTCACTTTCGAATATATGTAAAGACTATTGTATATTAGATAAACACTTCTTGCACCCTAAATGCTACAAGATATTGTCTTTTATTATATGGTCATTCAAAAAATCAACATACTTTTTAATAAAAAAAAGATGAACTTGATTAGTTCATCTTCTTTCAACCTTAATATTGCATCAAAGTGCAAATGTCGTAGCCCTTTAATTTTTCGCGTCCATCGAGGTAAGTTAACTCAATTAGGAATGCACATCCCGCAACCACTCCACCCATTTGTTCGATGAGCTTGATTGTTGCTTCGACCGTTCCACCCGTTGCAAGCAAGTCGTCACAAATCATGACACGTTGACCCGGTTTAATCGCATCTTTATGCATCGTCAGGACGTTCGTTCCATACTCAAGGTCATATTCCGCACGAATTACTTCACGAGGTAATTTCCCTTCTTTACGAACAGGAGCAAACCCTTTACCCATCGCATAAGCGACCGGACAACCGATAATAAATCCACGTGCTTCAGGACCAACTATCATATCTATGTTCTTTTCTTTCGCATATTCCACGATTTGATCAGTTGCATATTTGTAAGCTTCACCATTATCCATGATTGTTGAAATATCTTTAAAACGGATACCTGGTTTCGGCCAATCTTCCACTATTGTTACATATTGCTTTAAATCCATACTTGCTCCTCCTCAGGAACGGTCTGCTCGGCTAAGCGGGCATCAAACCATTGTCTTAATTCCATATATGGCGCATATAAAAGCTTTTGTTCAAGCTGCATCTTTTTCTCGCGCATTTGATATATCGTCGACTCTGCAAGGTCGCGTTTATCCACTGTTTCCTGCAGGTCAATTCGTCCACTGTTTATTTTAACAAAACCAAGGTCAAAAAACACCTCTGTCATGAAAAATAATGTACTTTCGCTCCATCCTTTATGTTTGGCAAGATCTTTCGCGTGTTGTTGCAAATCGAATGAAGGACGTTTAGCCAAAAATCCATAATACCATTTAAAGTGATCGCGGCTAGGCATTCCTTCAAAATAAGTGGATTCTGGAGCATAAAAATGAGCATAAATCCGTTTCGGTTGTACATGTGTCAAAACATTTTCCAATACTTCTTCCTGTTCCGGAATATCAAGCAAAACGATATATGGTTTCGCGTCCGGTAAAGATTGTGCTTTGGAAATCAACTTAATATCAGCATTCAATAACGATTGAAAATGATGAACCGTTGATTGATGGAACGCAAGATACAATGTATTGTCAGGCAGAATCATCTGATGCCATCTATTTACTTGTCGAATCCCACGTATGTCATATAGTTGCCATTCATCCGTTTTCGCATCTTCAATCATGAATTGCGGTTTCTTGCGACCGTTCCACTCATTGATTTGCAAGTCCCCAATAAATGACACAGCGACCCCTGGCGTCATTTCATCTGCCAGATGGCCTTTGCTGAAGCCTACAGCATCGAGCGTCAGTGGACCATCAGCGAGCTCCATTTTCACATGATTTTGATTGGCGCCTATTTTTCTCATGGACGAAATATTGACGTTTTCAATACAGTACATCGGCTTTGGAAAATCCATACCGAACGGGCCTAGTTGTTTCAGTGACTCAATTGTCGACAAATCAATTTCTTCGAGGTTGATGGAAATATCGATCTGTTGAACAGGTAGTAAATCTTCTTCAGTTAATGACTGCTCGGCTTGCTCTAGTAATCTAGTACGCAAATCCGTAACTTTTTCTAATGGCAGGGTCATACCTGCTGCCATTGGATGTCCTCCAAAATGAGGCAAAATATCACGATTTTTAGCAAGTTCATTATATAAGTGGAAACCCTCAATACTTCGTGCGGAACCTTTAGCAATTCCCTTTTCTGAATCGAGACCAAGCACGATTGTTGGGCGGTAATACTTTTCAACCAAGCGGGACGCAACAATTCCAACTACTCCAGGATTCCAACCTTCTTTCGCTACGACGATCACCAATGGATTTTTTCCAATATCACCTGATTCCACCATCGCGATGGCTTCTTCGGTCATTTGGCTGACTATGCCCTGTCGTTCTTTATTATGCGTGTCCAATACTTTCGCAAGGGATGCCGCTTCCACAGAATCTGTTGTCAAAAACATATCGACACCTGGACCTGCATCCGCCAATCGACCTAATGCATTTATGCGTGGACCGAACATAAAGCCAATCGTCTCTTCGTTGATTTGATTTTGTTCAGTGCCTGCAATCTGACACAATGCCTTGATTGCCGGTCTTTTTGACATCCGCAATTGTTTAATGCCTGCTTGTACAAAGTATCGATTTTCATCATGCAAAGAAACCAGGTCGGCTATTGTCCCGATCGCAACAAGTTCCAACAGTTCTTTCGGCACTTCACCGAGTAAAGCATGTGCCACTTTAAAGGCTACACCGACACCCGCTAATTCTCCGAAAGGATAACTTCCCAGAGGATGTCTTGGATGAATAATGGCATCAGCAGGTGGTAGAATCTCACCTGCTTCATGGTGATCGGTTACAATAACGTCCATACCTAATTCCTTGGCTAATTGAATTTCATTGATGCCTGAGATTCCGTTATCCACCGTAATGATGAGACTCACACCATCTTCAAATGCTTCTTTAAATAATCGTTCACTCGGACCATAGCCATCAACAAATCGATTTGGAATGGCAAACATTACATTGGCATTCAGTTGTTGGAGCGCAGTCATCATGACAGAAGTACTCGTCACACCATCTGCATCGTAATCGCCGTATACCAAAATCATTTCCTCGTCGGCAATTGCTTTTTTAATACGCTCCACTGCTTTATCCATATCGTGCAATAAAAACGGATCATGCATGGATGATTCGTCCATATGTAAAAACGCTTTCGTTTTGTTGACATCAGAAAATCCGCGAGACGCTAGAAGTTTCGCAGATACAGTCGGTAAATTCAATGCTTCTTTTAAATGTTGAACGATTTGGTCATCTGGTCTTTCCATACGCCATCTCTTTTTTGATTCAATCATCTTTAGTCACTTCCTCATAAATACCATTATAACGTATCTCGTCAGCTCTGTAATTCTTCAACTATCTTACGTTTAAATATGATGTTCCAACTAAACCTCTAACTAGTTGGCAACAACAAAAAAAGCACTCATAATGAGCGCTTCATTCAACTTAACTAGTAGAACGTACATCTGCTTTTGTAGCATTTTTAATATCGCGTTCGCTAATCGGTGGGTGTACTTTAGTTTCGCTATTGGTATCTTCATTAGCCAAATGTGCATCCTGGTAACGAACAGGTAAATTTTTGTTTAAAGCCGAGATTTCATTTTGCTGTGCCGCAATCAGTGATTCTTTTACTGTATTATCTTTCTCCAGCTGCTTCACTCGACGCTGAAATACGAATGAACGGTAAATGGCGACTGATCCACTCACAAGTGCTCCTAATAAGGCTGACCCTAAAATAACTAAAATGAGTGGCCATTGGGCGGTGCCGAAGACGTAATTGACCGGTACCGTATCCACATTGACGACTGCAAAAATGGCAACAACCACTGCAAAAATAAGTGCAAATAATAAAGACCATTGAAATTTCATCCAGTTCCCTCCTCAGTATTCAAAATATTGGTTGTTCCATAATACACAAAAAAAAGGAACAGAGCATAGTTATCTATACCCTGTTCCTCATTATTTATAAACATTACGTGCTTGTTATACGACAGGCTCGTCAGAACCCCATTTTTTCTTGTTCTCATCTTCTTCAACATCAATTGTTCCACGTTTTTTCAATTCGCGTTTTTTGAACACGAACCAAAGCTGTGCAGCGATGAAGATTGAAGAATACGTACCGGAAATTAAACCGATAAGTAAAGCCAGTGAGAAATTACGAATGGATTCTGCACCGAATAGCAATAATGCGACTACAACCATGACAACAGTTAAAACCGTGTTAACGGATCGTCCAAGTGTCTGGCGAAGTGACTTGTTAACAATTGTTGCAAGTTCTTCTTCTGTCTCGATTTTCTTCGAGCGTTTCATGTTTTCACGAATACGGTCAAATGTCACGATTGTATCATTAATCGAGTAACCTACAATCGTTAAGATTGCCGCAATAAAGGTAACATCCACTTCCAAGCGGAAAATACTGAATACCGCTACCATGAAGAATGCATCGTATAAAAGAGTTAATATTGCTGATATCCCCATTTTCCATTCAAATCGGAATGCTGTGTAAATGATAATCCCAATAGAAGCGAAAATTAAGGCTTTAACTGCATTTTTTGCAAGTTCTTTTCCGACAGTCGGAGATACCGTGCTGATGTTTGGTTCAGCACCATATTCATCACTGATTGTCGCTTTCAATTTATTGATTTCTTTCTGGGAGAAATCTTCATTATATCGAATAACGCCAATTTCTTTTTTATCACCTGAAATGACAATATCTTCAGAAGGATGATCAATCGACTCCAAATAAGTGATTAATTCCTCTTTTGTCAAAGAATCTTCAGATAGGATTTCAACTCGTGTACCACTTGAGAAATCAATACCTAAGTTCAAGCGGAAAATCCCAAGTAATATCATCCCAATTGCAAGGAAAGCAAGGGACGCCGTAAAGAATTTTTTACGTGATTTAACAAAATCAAATCGATCAAATTTTGTTGGCAAATCCAAAGCACTATAATTTTCATCAGCATGATGAATCGTTGATTTTTTGACCCCAAATAACCAAGGCTTGCCATCGAAGAATCCACTATTTACAAGTAAGCCTAAAAGTATTCGTGATCCCCATACAGCGGTAATGAAACTAACTAAAATACTGATGATCAATGTAATCGCAAAGCCTTTAACAGAACTTGTCCCAAAATAGAACAATACGGCAGAGGCTAATAAAGAAGTGATATGGGAGTCAAAAATAGCAGAAAACGAATCTTTTGCACCGTTTTTAAATGCTGCATTAATAGACCTACCAATACGTATTTCTTCTTTTATTCGTTCAGCTGTGATGATGTTTGCATCTACTGCTATACCGATTCCCAGAATAATCGCTGCGATACCTGGCAAGGTTAAAACTCCATTGATCAGTTCAAAGACCAATAAATTTAAATAAACAAACACCGCTAATGTTATTACTGCAACCAAACCTGGAAGACGGTAATAAAGAAGCATAAATAAAGCAACTAATATAGTCCCTACTACTCCAGCAAAAATCGTAGATGTCAGGGCTTTTTCACCGAACTGGGCTCCAACTGAAGTTGAATATTTTTCTACCAATTTAACCGGCAATGCACCTGCATTTAATACGCCTGCTAAACTTTTTGTCTCTTCAACTGTAAATGAACCACTGATTTGAACATTATTTGAATTGATTCGTTCACTCACAGTAGGACTTGAAACAAATTTAGGATTTTCTTTCGACATTTCTTTAGCGAAAGAATCCTTTCCTTCTTCAAAGTCCAACCAGATTACCAATAAGTTTTGACCAACTGGTTTTTGACTGATTTCTTGAGTCACTTCTGCAAATTTAGCAGGATCTTTTAGTTCCAGTGTGACCATCGGACGATTTTTATCATCAAATGTCGCTTTTGCTCCACCTTCTTTTAAATCAGAACCGTCCAACATTAAATTGTCTTCAACATCACGGAAAGTTAAATTCGCCTGTGTCGATAACAATTCACGAGCGGATTCTTGATCTTCAACCCCCGCAAGTTGTACACGAATACGATCTTCGCCTTCAACTTGAATGACCGGCTCACTGACTCCTAAAACATTTATACGGTTTAACAGAGCTTCCGCGGTATCAGCAAGCACTTCTTCAGTGATTTTCTGGTCTTTCTCGTTCTCCAATGGTTTAACTTGATAGAGAACTTCAAAACCACCCTGTAAATCTAATCCTAGTTTAATATTGCTGACAACCGATTGAGCGGTTGTACTGATGGAAGCCGCAAATACTACGATGAGTAATAAAAATGCGATTATTCGGCCTCTGGTTTTCATATGTAAACTTCCTCCTCAACTTGTCAAATGGCGATCTAAAATCACCACTCTCGAAAAAAAGCGCAACATGATTATTATGAAACACGTTACGCCACGTGTCAAATGTCCTTAAAATTCTGACGATTTAGCTATAACAATGCTCGACTTTGATGCTTTAACATTCGGTTTCAATAGTTCCTGAAGATCTCCTTGATTGAGTTCCGAGAACCAATTTGAAGTTCTGAAGTCTTCAATTTGAGTATGTGTCATGTACTGTGCGGGCGAAGTTTCCAATATATCATTTACCAATTCAGATACTCGCATTTCTTGAATGTCACGTTTTCGCCATTTTTTATTAATACAATAATTCCAGACATCCACTTCCGTGACAGAGTTGTAATTATACACCCGAAATTCGGCAACTTTACTTTCCAATGCGGGTCGCACAAGTTCAAATAATTCTTCATACTTAACACTCATTGAAACACTTCCCTCTTCTTCGGTTTTAAGCATCGTTATTTTCGCATACGAATATTGTATACGAATTTCTTTGACTTGAGAAGGAAGTGGCATAATTGTCGACATTTTTACGTGGAACGATGGTATTAATGGGCGCTGTTTTTTTATCGAAATTGTTTGGCTTTGTTTTTCGCATTCAGTTTGTGCGAATCGCAGGTGAGGAAGCAGTTGGTATATATTCAGCAGCTTACCCAGCGTTTATTTTTTTCTTATCGTTAATCCAGCTCGGTTTGCCAATCGCTGTTGCCAAAATTACCGCTGAGTTGTATGCAGGGAAAAAACATGCCGAGATACAGGCACTCATGCGCAAAGTGTGGAAATTAACTTGGGTTTCCATCATTCTTTTCGGACCACTCTTATACTTTACGGTTCCATTTGTTGCAACGAACCTGATGGAAAATGCAGCTATGAGCCAGACTCTTATTATCGGCTTATTGACGATTCCGATCGCCGCTTTTTCAGGTGTACTCAAAGGTTATTTCCAAGGACTCGCCAAAGTAGAGGAAACTGCCTGGTCGTCGTTGATTGAGCAATTCTTCCGCATTGGACTTGTCACGTGGCTATTGCCATATGTGGTCAATCAATCAAGTCCGGCAGCAACTGCGGCGGCAGCCATGACAATGGCTCTGATTGCAGAACTCGTTTCGTTCCTATACTTGTGGTGGAAATACAAGCGAGTAAAAACAATAAAAGAAAATAAAGTTAATTATCCCTCTTCACCTATATTACAGATAGCATTGCCTTCTGCAGGCAGTCGATTGTTCGGATCTTTCACATGGTTTTTGGAACCGATTGTTTTTATTAAGGCACTTTCAGTCGCAGGAATCGGGGCGGTGGCCGCAACCAATTTATACGGTATGATCTCGGCAGTCTTTATCCCGTTGCTGTTATTCCCTGCGTTTATTCCATACGCCTTGTCCATTGTGTTGGTCCCTGCTGTCAGTGACGCGAGAGCACGCTCCAACCGGTCGATGCTTCAGGAGCGTGTATCACTAGCCATGCGGGTGTCAGCCATTACCGGATGTTTTGCTGCAACTATTTTTTATTTGCACGGTGAACACATCGTCCGCGTGCTCTTCCATGTAACAGAAGGAAAAGGGTACATGGCTCTACTTGCACCTGTATTCTTTTTCTATTACATCCAGAGTCCGCTCCATGCCATCCTACAAGCGATGCATGAAGCAAAAGCTGCTATGATGAATTCAATTTACGGTGGACTAGGAAAATTATTTGTCATGTTTGTATTGGCTTCCCAACCTGGTGTGGAAGAAAAAGGTGCTATTTTAGCCATCGGTTTCGGTGTTTGTTTAACGTCATTTTTACATATGGCAACACTCAGACAAAAAAAAGAAGCCGGCATTGGCTTCACGTTTTTCGCACTTCCCTACCTGCTGTTTATCATTGTCACGATTCTTCGTCCAGTCATCTGGCCTTTAGGTGAAATGCCTTGGTTGGCTGATAGCATGGTGACGGCAGCATTGATATTCCTCGGATTGCTTGTATTTGGTCAGCTTCAGATCTCAGATGTCCGTCTCCTTCGTAAGCTTATAAAGAAGACTTAAATCGCTCTCTCATTTGCACATATAATTTTTCCCGTTCATAACTACAATAGAATACGGTTCTGGGATCATGAATATGGATTTTTTGTAATTCATCGAGCAACCATTCTTTATCCTGCTGGATCAGGTCGAGATGGTTTTCCTGTATATCTCCATCGACGATAAGTGGCAACACTGGATGATCGCCATCATTTTTGAAGACAGATAAGTTTCCAGAGGGCTCCAAAAATGCATAAGACACATCTTGAATCGATCCAATCTGCTGTTCACGAAGCTGCTGGAATAAGTCATCCAAGTTGTAGCGGTGTTTGCGCATTTCTGATTCAATGATTTCGCCGTTACGTATAATGACCGATGGATCTCCATCAATCAAATCACGGATTTTCTTGCTTTTCAATGACCAATAAGATGCTCCGATTTGAATCAAAAGTAAAAGAATCATGGGCAGAATGGATTCAAACAAACTGCGTCGCGGGTTATCGATTGCAAATGAAGCAACATCTGCAATCATGACGAAAATGACTAAGTCCATCAAGCTTAATTCGCCGACTTCCCGCTTACCCATGATTCTGAAAATAAACAATATTAGCATGTAGAGAAAAATGGTTCTCCATGCTACAACGAATAAATCACTCATACGCATCCCCTTTTTCTATTGAGTATGAGAGAAAAAACGAAGCAATATACAAAAAAACCTGTTTTCCTTTAAAGGAGAACAGGTTTTGATTTTTTACATTTTATAGTGCTGGAGAAGCGTCCAAGATGCGAGCGATAGCCGCACGTTCGAACTGAAGACGAGTGCCGTCTGCTACTGTAACAAATACAGTTGCATCATCCACTGCATCTACCAACGCGTGAAGGCCACCCACTGTTACGATACGATCCCCACGTTTTAAACTAGATTGCATCGAAGCTGTTGTTTTTTGACGTTTTTGTGCTGGACGGATGATGAAAAACCACATCACTACGAACATCAAAATTATAGGCGCTATGGCCATTAATTGATCCATTATATTATTTCCCCCTTTCTCTATATAAGCGCATGTCCAAAAAGAAGCATTGAAATACAAACTTTTTAAACAACCTTTACATTAAGTATACAAGAATCAGAAATTTTTTGCATTCGGTTTGTTGTATCCGTACTGTTCGAAGAACTCCTCACGGAAATCTCCAAGACGATCTTCACGAATTGCCTGACGAACTTGTTTCATCAAATTCATCAAGAAATGCAAGTTGTGATAGGAAGTCAAACGAATCCCAAACGTTTCTTCCGCTTTGATTAAATGGCGGATATAAGCACGAGAGTAGTTTTTACATACGTAACAATCACAGTTTTCATCGATTGGTCCGAAATCACGGGCATATTTAGCCCCTTTGGCAACTAAACGGCCGTTACTTGTCATCAATGTACCATTACGAGCAATACGCGTTGGCAACACACAGTCAAACATATCAACACCGCGAATGGCTCCGTCGATTAGAGAATCCGGTGAACCGACGCCCATTAAGTACCTTGGTTTATCAGAAGGCATGAATGGTGTCGTGAATTCAAGCACACGATTCATGATGTCTTTCGGCTCCCCTACAGACAATCCACCAATTGCGTAGCCCGGGAAATCCATTGAAACAAGGTCAGCGGCACTTTGACGGCGAAGATCTTCATATTCCCCACCTTGGATAATCCCAAATAATCCTTGGTCTTCAGGACGCGCGTGTGCGTTCAGACAACGTTCAGCCCATCGAGAAGTACGTTCTACACTTGATTTCATATATTCACGTGTTGCAGGGAATGGTGGGCACTCATCGAATGCCATCATAATATCGGAGCCTAATGCGTTTTGTATTTCCATCGCTTTTTCAGGACTTAAGAAGAGCTTATCACCGTTCATATGGTTACGGAAATGAACGCCTTCTTCTTCAATTTTACGGAACTCGCTTAAACTGAAGACTTGGAAACCACCGGAATCCGTTAAAATCGCACGGTCCCAGTTCATGAATTTATGCAGTCCGCCTGCTTCTTTAATAATTTCGTGGCCTGGACGTAACCATAAATGGTACGTATTACTCAAAATAATGCCGGCTTCCATCGTTTTCAATTCTTCAGGAGACATTGTTTTAACTGTCGCTTGTGTACCGACTGGCATAAATGTCGGTGTTTCAAATGAGCCGTGAGGTGTATGAACAATACCTAAACGCGCTCCTGTTTGTTTACATGTTTTAATTAGTTCGTATCGAATCGCTGTCATGCACGAACTCCTTTCTGATTTGCGGACGGGCGAATAAACATCGCGTCGCCAAAACTGAAAAATCGGTATTGATGGTTTACTGCCTGCTTATAAGCATTCAGAATTTTATCTCGTGATGTCAGTGCACTGACCAACATCACAAGCGTAGATTTCGGTAAATGGAAATTTGTAATCAAGCCGTCAATGCACTTAAATTCATAGCCTGGGAAAATGAAAATCGATGTCCATCCGCTATCTTCCTGCAATTGGCCATTAAATTTATTGGCTACCGTTTCAAGCGTACGTGTAGAAGTAGTACCGACAGAAATGATGCGACCGCCTGACGTTTTCACACGGTTAATTGTATCTGCTGTTTCTTGTGACAATCGATAAAATTCCGAATGCATTTCATGGTCATCTATCGAATCGACACTGACAGGTCTGAACGTACCAAGACCAACATGAAGTGTGATGAACACTACTTCCACGCCTTTTGCACGAATTTCATTTAATAAGTCGTCCGTAAAATGAAGTCCGGCTGTGGGAGCTGCTGCTGAACCTCTTTCTTTTGCGAAAACTGTTTGATAACGGTCTTTATCATCAAGTTTTTCGCGGATGTATGGCGGCAACGGCATATCTCCGAGCTGATCGAGAATTTCATAAAAAATGCCGTCGTAAGTAAATTTAAACAGACGTCCACCGTGGTTGGCTTCTCCGACACATTCTGCACGCAACAAACCTTCACCAAATGACACGACCGTGCCAATTTTAACACGTTTTGCAGGCTTAACAAGTGACTCCCACACATCTTCTTCCGTCTGTTTCAACAGTAGAAGTTCAATGTTAGCACCGGTCTCTTCTTTTACACCCATCAGTCGTGCAGGAAGAACGCGTGTATCATTTAGGACTAGGCAATCTCCAGCCTGAAATTCATCTACGATATGTTTGAATGTATGGTGGGTGACTTCCCCACTGTCTTTATCTAAAACTAAAAGCTTGCTCGATGTTCGGTCGGCAAGCGGCGTCTGTGCAATTAATTCTTCTGGTAAATAAAAATCAAAATCTTCTACTTGCATGATTATACTTCCTTTAATCTTTATTCCTCAAAATATGGGAGGTTAAAATGGTCATACGCGAGTTTCGTTACCACACGCCCTCGAGGGGTACGTTGTAAGAAGCCGATTTGCAAAAGGTACGGTTCATAGACATCTTCTATAGTTGTCGATTCTTCACCGATACTTGCAGCGATGGTGTCGAGACCAACAGGGCCACCACGAAAACGTTCAATCATGCCCAAAATCAATTTGTGGTCAATATGGTCAAGACCAAGTGCATCTACTTGCAACAGTTCGAGTGCCTCCTGAGCAGTTTCAATCGAAATCGTTCCATTTCCTCTGACTTGGGCAAAATCTCGTACACGCTTCAATAAACGGTTTGCGATACGAGGAGTACCTCGTGAGCGGCTGGCGATTTCACCTGCAGATGGATGGTCGATTTCCGCATCAAACAATGTTGCGCTTCGGGATACAATTTCAGTCAACGCCTGATTGTCATAGTAATCAAGTCTCAGCAGTACGCCGAATCGATCTCGCAGGGGAGCCGATAATGCACCGGCTCTTGTCGTTGCACCGATTAATGTAAACGGTGGCAAATCGAGTCTGACAGACCTTGCTGATGGTCCTTTTCCTACGACGATATCCAGACAGAAGTCCTCCATCGCGGGATATAACACTTCTTCAATTGAGCGATTCAGACGATGGATTTCATCGATAAACAACACGTCACCCGGTTCAAGCGAGCTAACAATTGCCGCAAGATCTCCTGGTCTTTCAATCGCAGGACCACTCGTCATACGGATATTGACGTTCATTTCGTTTGCAATAACGGCAGCTAAAGTTGTTTTTCCTAGCCCTGGAGGTCCATACAGAAGTACATGATCCAAGCTCTCTTCACGCATTTTTGCTGCTTTTACAAAAATGTCTAAATTATTCTTTACTTTATCTTGTCCAATGTACTGAGACAAATACTGCGGACGCAACGATTGTTCAAAACGTTCATCGAATTCTGAGACGCCGCTTGAAATCACACGATCTTGCATGACGTTGACCTCCTTTCATTAGCTGAGTTTCAACAACAACTGTAATGCTTTTTTCATATAGCCTTCCGTATCAAGTACTTCGGGCAATGCCTCTAATTGTGGACGCACTTTTGTTAATTCACGTTCTGAGTAACCAAGTGCCGCAAGGGCTAAGAATGCTTCTTCTATTTCGTGTTTGCCTGACGTTTCCGGGAATAATTGAAGTTCATCTTCCCCGCTTGGCATTTCGAAGTCGATTGATAAATCGCCAAGCTTTCCTTTTAAATCAAGAATCATTTGACGTGCCGTTTTTTTGCCGACACCTGGGAATTTCACTAAAAATGACTCATCTTCACGTTCAATCGCTTGCACAACCTGAGAGGGTTGTCCACTAGCCAAAATAGCCAAGGCCCCTTTTGGACCGATGCCTGATACTTGAATCAGCTTGCGGAACAACTCGCGTTGATCAAGCGATACAAAGCCAAAAAGCAATTGTGCATCTTCACGGACATGCAAGTGGGTGAAAATTTGTTGGGGTTCTGATGATACTCGGAATGCGTAAGGATTTGGCGTGTAAATCTGCCAACCTATTGATTGCTGTTCGAGTGTCATATATTCCGGTGTAATACGTGTAACCAAGCCTTTTATGTAATCGTACATTTAAAGTCTCTCCTCACATTCAACGTACTGATTATAGCATATAAAACGGATGTTCGCAGGAAGAAACCGAGGAATAAACGCCGATTCGAACAACATGTATTCAAGCAAGTTGCAATTAATCTACGACGGAAAATGTTTCAATCAGAACATTGTTGGGAAAAGATGTTCAATATCTTAAAATACTAAACTTGGAGGCGTTACTTATGGGGAAAAATAATAATACCTTTACGCATCAGAATAATCAACAAAACCATCAAAACGAACAAGGTGAAGTGAATGAACTGAACCGCAAAACATTGCAATATAAACAGGAGCACAGCAATCATGAAGAAAATAAAAAAGTAGAAGAAGCACAACAACAAAATGAAATAGAATAATTGTCATTAACAAACAACACCCGTGATGCCAGTCATCACGGGTGTTGTTCTGTTTTTGCAGTTGTCTTACGTCAAGCGGCTACAGTCTTCCCATAGCTGCGGCATTCTTTTTAACGCATGGTTGGTGAATTTCTTTAGCTTTGGTAAAAATCCCAACAATTGTTGATCTGACAAAGTAGTCGCATACAACCACTCACGCATCAATTCATTTGGAAATAATAAATAGTTCCAATCTACATTGATGAGAGATGGATGTTCTTCTATAAGTGCATGTAAATCATAATCAAAATGCGGCAGGACACGGTGAGCCCATAAAATAAGTTCCACCTCTGCAGGTCCTATGCAGGCCAGGTCAAAGTCAATGATATACATACGGTTCTTATTATCACGCACAAAATTATGATGAACGACATCTCCGTGCAGTAGAGTTACGTTATCACGTTTGATCGGCTTGAGCTGTGCTAAAGAATCGTTGGCGAGTTTCGTAATTCTCTGGGTTTTGGAAGAACCGAGTTTTTGAATAAGAAAGGGCTCCACTTGTTGCCATTTTTCCAAACGATGGGCCCATTTCCGATTCAAATCAATCTCATGAAAGAGACCCGACTTCTGCCACTCAACCTGCTTTCGCGTTGCGTGCAGTTTATGGAGCACTTCAAGCGATTTTTTCCGATCTTCTAATTGATTGAACTGAACTTTCCGTCCACTTTCAATCCACGGTTGCTGGATGACGAATGCATCTGGATATGGCTCAATTGGAACCATGAAGTCCGCACCCGCTTTAGTTAATTGTTCATGTATATAACGAATCTTATTTGCATCTGATTCATATTCATATTTTTTTAATGAATACGCATGGGGTCCAATTTGCCATTTCCACACATTTGGCTTTAATTGAACGTAATGCCCTCGTTCCACTTTTTAATAGTAGTGAGCGGGATTCGGATAACCCCTATGCCCTTGTGGAGCGGGCCACATATGACAAGGCATGCATGCCATGAATGGAGACATATGCTGAGGCATCATTTGGTTAGGCATCATTTGTTGTGGCATCATATATTGAGGCATCATTTGTTGTGGCATCATATAATTGCTTTCCATTTCTTCACCCATGGTTTGAGTTGGATATGGAGTTGGGTATGGATTTTGCCCATATCCCGGTTGTTGTCCGTAATGCTGTCTTCCACAACCACAAGGTTTCGGTGCTCCACATCCGCATGGCGGTGGTGGCGGTGCCCCACAACCACAAGGCGGCTGAGGATGGTACTGAGGTGGCAATGTCGGCATTTGCAGTGATGATTCCATTTCAAGTGAACTGGAATCAAGTAATTGCCATCCTTGTGACGACTTAGGCGGAGCTTTCTGTACCGGTTTTGCTGCAGGCATTGGCATCGGTTTTGGTGCAGGCATCGGCATCGGTTTTGGTGCAGGTGCAGGTGCAGGAGCTGCATGCTGTGGTAAATTTACTTGCAAATGTACGTCCATGTCAGGGACTGGAATCCATCCATAAGGAATGCCCATATATTGAGGCATCATTTGTGTCATTGCTATGTTTTGATTAATTGGTTGTGGCATTGGCTGTGGCATCGGTTGTGGCATTGGCTGCGGCATTAGTTGTGGCATCGGTTTTGGCATTGGTTGTGGCATTGGTTGTGGCATCGGTTGTGGCATCGGTTGAGGCATCGGTTTCATCGTCGGTTTATGGATTGGCGGTGCAGGTTGAGGAATCGGCTTGGGAGCTGGCTCCATTGTGTATTCCTCCTTCATTTTTTTCACTGGTCTTTCGTTAGTGAACGGGTGTTCAGCCATTCCTTGCGTTTTTGCCGTCTTTTGCGGCACGAAGATCTTCATGCCAGGGACGATATAATCGGGATTTGCCAAATGGGCATTCAAACGTTTCACTTCATCAAAAGAAACACCATATTGCTTAGCAATTTTCCACAGTGTGTCTCCTTTTTGCACAACATGTACGTGCAAAATAATTCCCCCTTTCATCTATGTATCCTATGAATCGCATTTTGATTTGGTCACATAATTGCTGTACATGATAAACTATGAGTACACGTGCTATAGATATGCATGAAAAGGACGGGATCATCTTGAAGAAATTATTAGGAGAAGAAAGACGTCATCAATTACTCAACTTGCTAAAAGAAGCTTCCGAGCCAATTAAAGGCACGGAATTGGCTAAACAAGCTGGCGTTAGCCGCCAAGTAATCGTTGGGGACATGACTTTATTAAAAGCTCGCAACGAACCGATTTTGGCCACGAGCCAAGGTTATGTATATATGAAGCAATTAAGTGTAAGCCATGCGTTCGAACGCCAAATCGCATGTGTGCATACACCTGCTGATGCGCGGGACGAATTGTACACCATGGTAGATGCAGGGGTCACAGTAAAAAATGTAACGGTCGAACATCCTGTTTATGGTGAACTGACCGCATCCATCATGGTGGCGAACCGCCATGAAGTCGATTTGTTTTTGACACGCGTGGAAGAAACGGGTGCCAGTTACTTATCCGAACTGACGGATGGCATTCATTTGCATTTGATTGCCGCCTCTTCAGGCGACTTCCTGGAAGCAGCAGTTGAGGGTATGCGTAAAAAAGGATATTTGGCGGATGAGGAATAAGAAAAGGACGACATTGCGCTATATGCAATGACGTCCTTTTTATAAAAATGGGGAATGCTGCTCCCATTTTCGAAAAGTTGCTCCAAAGTGAGTACATTTTCGGTCAATGGTTCTCAAAAACAAAAAAGGAATGACTGCGCAATCCGCGGTCATTCCTTTTTATATGTAAAATATGTACCGAGAGATTTCACTTCGCACCCTAAAGCGCGTAGTTCTTCTTTCGCTCCTTGCATCATTACAGCTTGTTCATCTTCTAGTACATCCATGATAAAGAAATAATGACCGAGCCCTGTTTTTAATGGACGCGACTCAATTTTGCTTAAATTCAGCTGGCGCCATGCGAATACCGACAATACTTGATGCAAAGCACCCGATCGGTCATCTACAGGTAACTTAATCATAAGGGTCGTTTTGGGTGAGTTGTCATGGCCCGTTTTATCAAGACGGATGTTCTTCTTCTGAAGAACAAAAAACCGTGTATGATTGAAATGAAAATCATGGATATTTGCTTCCACAATGGTCAGTCCATATTTCTTTGCGGCAAAATCATTGCCGATTGCTGCAATCGTCCGTTCTGGATTCTCTGCTACATATTTCGCTGCGGCTGCAGTTGATGTAGTCTGTTCCAGAGGTACTCCGCGAAATCGATAATACAAATATTTATGACACTGGGCCAGTGCATGTGGATGTGAATAGACCATTTTGATATCTTGCCAATTCTCCAATTGCTCTGGATGTACCATAAAATGTTGCTCAATCGGTGATAAAATTTCTGCCGAAACATGCAGTTCCACATCGTGAAACAAATAATCAATTGTTAACGGCACAGAACCTTCCAGTGCATTTTCCAGTGGTACCACGGCAAATTCAACTTCCCCGTTCGCCACCGCTTCAATACATTCTGGAATTGTTGCATACGGCATCAACCATTCCCCGGCAAAGACCGTTCCTGCTGCTAAATGTGTAAAAGATGCTTCCGGTCCTAAATAAGCAACACGTGATTCCCAATCTTTAGTTAACATGTAAGACACTCCTTAAGATGCGCCGGAACTAATGACTTCCGCTGACTCGACAAAATCCAGCCGTTTCAATTGTTGAATTAAATCATCCAATTGCACATTCATGGCAGTGACATCAAGTGACAGTGTCACATTGGCACGACCTTGAATGGGAATCGTCTGATGGATTGTTAACACGTTACACAGTGCATCAGCCACTGTATTTAATAATGTCGCAAGCGTTCCTTTGCGATCTTCCAGTTGTAAAAACACCGTTAAAATACGTTCCCGAACAATGGAATGGAACGGAAAGACAGCATCCCGATATTTATAATAAGCGCTGCGTGACAGGTCCACTTTTTTCACCGCGTCCCAAATCGATGCGACTTCTCCACTTTGCAATAACTGCTTTGCATCAAGCGTTTTTTGCATCGCTTCCGTCAGCACATCTTCACGCACTAAATAAAACCGTTGTTCAGATACGTCTTTCATATGTCCATCCTCACTTTCTATTCGATGAATTCAAATTCGAATTCAAGGAGTCTTACTGTATCGCCATTTTCCGCTCCACGTTCACGCAATGCTTCATCAACACCCATACCACGAAGTTGACGTGCGAAACGACGAATCGCGTCTTCGCGAGAGAAGTCGGTCATCTTGAATAAGCGTTCGATTGATGAACCACTTAATACATAAGCTCCATCGTCGTCACGTGAAATTTCGAAGCCATCACGTTCAGATTGGTGTTTGTAAAGAACCGTTTTATCTGATTCTTCTTCAGCCATTTCGTGAATTAAGAATTCTTCAGTTACTTCAAGTAAATCTGCAACTGCGAATAAAAGTTCATTCAACCCTTTGCGTGAAAGTGCCGAAATCGGGAAAATTTTCACATCTTCCGGTAATTTCTTACGGAATTCAGCCAAATTTTCTTCTGCATCAGGCATGTCCATTTTGTTCGCTACAATCAATTGAGGACGTTCCGTCAAACGCAAGTTGTATTGACGAAGTTCTTCATTAATCGTCACATAATCATCATAAGGATCGCGACCTTCAATACCAGACATATCAATTACGTGAACGATTACGCGTGTACGTTCGATATGACGAAGAAATTGATGTCCAAGACCTACACCTTGGCTTGCGCCTTCGATAAGACCTGGCAAATCGGCCATCGCAAAGCTACGACCATCAGTTGTTTCAACCATTCCAAGGTTAGGAACGATTGTTGTAAAATGATACGCTGCAATTTTTGGTTTCGCTGCTGATACGACAGACAGCAATGTAGATTTCCCAACGCTTGGGAATCCAACTAAACCTACATCAGCCAATACTTTAAGCTCTAAAACCACTTCAATTTCTTGTCCTGGTTCGCCTTTTTCAGACAGCTCAGGTGCTGGATTTTGAGGTGTTGCAAAACGGCAGTTCCCGCGCCCTCCACGGCCACCTTTTGCAATAACCGCTCTTTGACCATGCTCAACTAAATCAGCCAGTACCGGTCCGCCTTCTTCAGCCATTACGACTGTACCAGGTGGAACTTTAACGATTAAATCTTCCGCTCCACGTCCGTGCATTCCTTTACTTTGTCCGTGATCGCCACGGTCTGCTTTGAAATGACGTTTATAACGGAAATCCATTAACGTACGTAATCCTTCTTCAACTTCAAAGATTACGTTCCCTCCGCGGCCACCATCTCCACCTGCAGGACCACCATTTGGTACATACTTTTCACGACGAAACGCGACCATACCATCTCCGCCATCTCCGCCTTTAATGAATATCTTTACGTGATCGACAAACATTGACTATCCCTCCTTGCTTTCCTCTATATGAAAACGCCAATTCTTGGTCGTTTTGCATTCATGGGTCAGTGAAACTTGTGATTCTTTTGAAAGTTCTTGCTGAATGGGTTCCCATTCTCCGTTCGCATCAAACGTCAGTTTAAATGTCGTCGGGTTACACACTATATGAATGTGCAATAGTTGTTCTGTATAAGGATTTAATTGTTCGTGTAACAGTTTTGTTGTTTGTTCAAGTACATCTTGGACCTGCTCATCCAACAATAGGTTGCAATCTGATTCGATGTTATTGGAAATGCTTACTTGAAATCCAGGGAAACGCCAATTGGCAGTCTGAAGCCACTCTGTCGTGCGTGGTAAATCCATTTTCGAAAGTTCATAAAACGCTTTAGCTTCTGTTGAGTAGTGATCTATTGCCGCCTTTGCGTCTTCCAGTCGTGCAAGATCAATATTCATTTTGATTAGTTGCAACTGATTCAAAAAATCATGGCGTGCAAATCGCAGTGCCTCATTTATTGAAAACGTTTTTTCGGTCATACATCACACTCTCCATTATGCTAGTCTCAATTCCTAAGTATACCAAGAAATAAAGCGATTTTGTTGCAAAAAAGAAAAGCGCAAAGCACAAGTCTAACTTGACGCCGACGCTGAAAGGAAGGTTTCCTTTGCGACGAGTAATCGCAGGAGCAAGGTTTCCTCTGCGACGAGTAACCGCAGGAGTAACCAATTCGAACGCTTACCTTCGCATGAGGGACCGACCCGTAGGTGCAGGTATGTGCTTGGAGCTAGACATAGAGTTCCTCTAATCTAGAGTTTTCTATGCAAATGTAAACACTTTTTGATAAAAAGAAAAAGGACTGCAGTTATGCAGTCCTTTGGCTGTTTGAATTAAGCTTCTTGAGCTACAGGATATACACTAACTTTTTTCTTGTCGCGGCCATAACGCTCAAAGCGTACAACTCCGTCAACTTTCGCAAAAAGTGTGTCATCTCCACCACGGCCTACGTTTTCACCTGGATAAATTTTAGTACCGCGTTGACGGTATAAAATTGAACCACCTGAAACCATTTGACCATCAGCACGTTTAGCGCCAAGGCGTTTTGATTGTGAGTCACGTCCGTTACGAGTCGAACCTACTCCTTTTTTCGATGCGAAAAACTGAAGATCTAATCTTAACATCATTTGTTTCACCCCCTACTTTTTGAAGGTTATTTTTATATATTGTCCATAATCTTGTTCAATCGTTTGTAAAGAAACAATCATCGCTTGTACAATTAATTGCACTTGATCATTCACAGTTGAAACCAGATCTTGCGGAAACGAGACTTTGAGAAACCCACCGTCTTGCCCTTGCTTCACGTCTGGAAGGACTTTCGTAAGTTCAGCGATTGCATTGACTGCCCCAAAAGAAACAGCGGTTGCAGCTGCACAGACTAAATCTTTTCCATGCTCGGCAAATTCTGCATGGCCTTTCATTTCAAAAGAATGAATGTGATTGGATTGATCTTTTTCAATCGTTACAGTTATCATCGTTCACACATCTTATAGGTTGATTGAATCAATCACAAGTTTTGTGTAAGGTTGACGATGACCTTGTTTTTTACGGTAGTTCTTTTTCGCTTTGTATTTGAAAACTGTGATTTTTTTACCGCGGCCGTTTTTCACGACTGTAGCTTTAACTGTTGCTCCTTCAACGAAAGGAACTCCAACTTTCACGTTGTCTCCACCTACGAATAATACTTTGTCAAATGTGAAAACGTCTTCAGCATCAACACCTAATTTTTCGATGTAGATTTCTTGACCTTTTTCAACTTTGATTTGCTTACCACCAGTTTCGATAATTGCGTACATTTTACTGCACCTCCTCTTAGACTCAGACTCGCCTTAAAATGAGGTGATCTTTGCAGATACTTTAACCTCTTCAGAGCGGTTGTAGTAGCACGGGTGCTACAAACAATAACATTAAAACTTTACCATAATGCTAAGGCAGCGTCAACTGCTTCGTCACAATTTTATAGAATGCTTCCTCATATTTTCGATATTGCCATGAGCGAATATTTTGTAATGCGATAAATGTGAAAATCAATGCCAAATGGAGTTGGTCAAATGTCACTACTATAAAAAGTGTTGAAAGACTGATAGACAACGCTAATAGCGTCTCGTGATAACGTTTGGGCAAGATAGATTTCAGCGCTTGTCCACCGTCCAGCGGCAAAATCGGAATTAAATTCAAAGCAAGTATAGTCAACTGGACTTCATTAAAAAAAGCCTGTCCAGGAAATTGGAAAGGTTGCGCAACTAAATAGAGCATAGCCGTTGCAAGTGGCCCAGCAATCGCAATGAGCCACTGATGATGAGTCGGAGCTAAAAGAAGATTCTTAATTTTTATTTCTCCCCCATACGGAAGAATGGTGCAACTGGTCATCTTAAGGCCCGTCCATTTTGCTACCGCAATATGTCCTAGCTCATGAATGAGTAATGAGCCGATAATGATGCTGTAATGTGCGAGTTGTGCAGTCGCAATCAGGTAGATAATGATGGGGATCATGATGGGATGCATGCGAATCTTATTGAAGTACATCATTCATCCATTCCTTAATCGCAGTCGGTTCAAGCAATTCTCCATCACGTTCAACTTTCACGAACATGGAACCAGGCTCTACTTCTGCAATTAAGTCATTGGCAGCAACCGCGGTATAAGGTAAATTAGAAAAATTCTCAACAAATCCATACGTCACCGTATCCCCGCTATCATAAAGGACGGTCATCGTTTTCCCAGTATGTCGGGTGTGCCCAGTAAACAGAATAATGCCATCTTCGCGGGCAACTACTTGTATCGCGGTATCATAGGAAACAAGCACGCCTTCTTCATATGGTTGCATAGATTCATACGAAGCCATCGTCGGTATCATAGGGTCCTTTGTGGGCGCAGACACAGGGATGAGTTCTGGTGTTGAGCTTGTTGGAAACTGAGCGAGTACGAACTCGCGAACCATTTGTAGGTCTTTCCCTTCCGTGAACAGAGTGCGAAGTTGTGAAGTTTGGTCATTTCGTTCCTGGATTTGTATCGTTGCGATGATGCCAACGGTAATTATGCAAGCGATGATCCATTTATTTGTGAATTTCATGCCGCAGCCCCCCTTTTCGGGTAGTATATGCGGGGCTTGTTCGGTTTATTTCTATTAATCTGGGGATTTTGATAGTTATAGGGGCAACTTTGATGCTTATTGGGGCAACTATTCGGTTGATGGGGGCAACTTTTGTCCTTATAGGGGCAACTAACCAATTACCTCCTAATTCTTTCTCAGTTCCGAAGTCAAAAATGTTTCTAACACCCAAGGTTTGAATGAAAGCACATAGGTTCGATTGCGTGAGCTGCCTATACTATTTTCGGAAACTTCCTTCACTATCCGTTTAATAAAATATTTATCTTCTATTCCCAGCCACCACTTTAATCGATCACTACTCACTTCGCGCCCGAACAATAATTGAAATTTTTGGAGCGCGGCAATATGAGCACCTTTGTCACGATGGCTACATCGAATACATAACCATGTTGAAAAGATCCGAGTCATCGATATCTCAAAGCATTTCAAACACCTGACGCCCGTTTTAATTGAAGAATGTGTAACACCGTGGTGCTCAAGAATATCCGTTTCGTAAACTTTATTTCCATTACGTTTAATAATATGACGCACTTTTTTCAACTCTTCATGGGTCATCAATTTCCTATTGTCAGATTCCATTTGCTCAAGGAAATCACACATAGCATCAATAGGGACAGCTTGAAATAGTGTAGGAGATTCAATAACAATTCCAGCTCGACTTGCCAAGATAATGAGTCCTTTTACAGGAAAATCCACTCCATTTCGATTAAGTCTTTTTTGTAGAACTTTAACCGCTCTTTGTAATTGCAATTCTGGATTGCGCATCCCTTCTTTTAACCCATTTTTGATTCGATAGAATTGTTTGTTGCTTGAATCGAAATAAAATTCTCCAGTCATATTTTTCACTTCTAAAACACAAATTAGCTTTTGTGTCACAACAATAATATCGTACTGAGTATTGTCCAAATTGATATGGCGGTAGATAGATACTTTCGGGGTCAGATTTGCTTCCATCAAATAAGAAGTAGTTTTTTCTTCACCTGAAAAACCCGCCTTAATATTGCGATAGCTACTATCGACTTTAGCGGATTTTTCCATCCGTGATTTTAATATACAAATTCGCAACACTTCTAGTTCGTGTAATTTCAAATTATTCAGTCTTTTCTCCTCCTAAAGAAATCCCCCACTCGATCAAAGTGGGGGATTCAGATAAATTATTTTGCAAAAATGGATTTGATTTTGGAGAACATGCCTTTACGCTCTTGTTCCAATGACATCAATGGAACAGATTCGCCTAGAATACGGCGGGCAATGTTGCGGTAGCCAAGTGCTGCACGGTTTGTTGGGTCCATGACAATAGGCTCCCCTTTATTTGAAGAGGTGATGACATTTTCGTCATCCATGATGATACCTAGCAAGTCGATGGATAGGTGCGTCGTGATTTCGTTGACATCCAGTGCATCGCCAGATTTCATCAAATGTTGACGAATGCGGTTAATGATTAATTTTGGCGGTGCAATATCTTCTTGCTCTAGCAAGCCGATGATACGATCCGCATCACGTACAGCTGAAATTTCAGGTGTTGTGACAACGATCGCACGGTCAGCTCCTGCCACTGCGTTTTTGTAACCTTGTTCAATCCCTGCTGGACAGTCAATGACGACATAATCGTAATCGCGTTTTAATTCCGTCACAAGTTCTTTCATTTGTTCAGGATTAATGGCGTTTTTATCAGTCGTTTGTGCTGCTGGCAACAGGAATAATTTATCTTCAAAACGTTTATCTTTTACTAAAGCTTGATGTACTTTACATCGGCCTTCAATTACGTCAACCAGATCATAAATGATACGGTTTTCTAAACCAAGTACAACGTCAAGGTTTCGTAAGCCGATATCGGTGTCGATTAAACAAACTTTCTTACCTTGAAGTGCCAATGCAGTCCCGAGGTTAGCAGTAGTCGTTGTTTTACCAACGCCTCCCTTACCTGAAGTAATTACTATAGCTTCTCCCACATTAGCTTCCTCCTTTAAATGTAGATAATTGCGGTCTTAATAAACGCAGTTCTTGCAATCTATCAATGGCGATGAAGCCATTTGCATGTAAGTATGCACATTCCATTTCTGGTTGTTCCGAAAGAATGGTTAGTTCATCTGTCATGATTTCTAGTGCTTCATGAATCATCAGATGGGTTGCTTCCAACCAAGACGCAGCAATAACTGCTTCTTTATTACCATTCGCCCCTGCATGGGCAATTCCCTTCAAACGACCGAGAACAAAAATATTTCCTCCGGCGATGACTTTGCCATTCGGGTTCACATCTCCCACAACGACCAAGTCACCTTCTGCCCGAACAATTTGTCCAGAACGAACGATGCCGACAAACGTTTCGGATTGACGCTCTAGAATTCGACGGTTGCTTTCTTCAATTGAAATGACATCACTCTGCACTCGTGAAACACGTAAATGTGGTGACGTGTGCACGCTCGCTATGAGTTCTTTGGTCTGTTCTTCTGAACAAAAGCGATTGCCAAGCTGCAGCAAGACTTCCGCTTGTCCATCGATGCCTTCGTCCGATACTTTACGTTTTAGTTCTTCCACCAGTTCGGCATATGCGCATTGATCATCAAGCCGAAGCACTAGACCGTCTTTAGTTCCTTTTATGTAGACTAGTTGCTTTTTCGTCATCAAATGCGTCACCTCGCGCGTAGAATCAATTTGGCTGATTTAACCGTTGCAACAAACGTGCATTGATTACGTATTTAAATGCCCAGCCGAGCACCACTAAGAAAATTGAATTTGCAATCATTGTGGGAATTAATCGTTCGCGTACAAATACAGCAAGCGAAATGTCTGTTAACCCGATCAATGAAAAGAATTGATAAAGCACGAATTCAAGACCTGCTACCAATACAAGTGACAAAGCCGTTGTCACAATCAGATGCTGGTGAATGAATTTCACGATAAAACTAGCAATTAAACAAATTAATGGATATAAGAAAGAGTACAATCCAATAATATCAATGAAAAACACATCATACAAGAGCCCAAAAAGTAATGCATACAACATCGCGCGATTGCGACTATAGTAGATGGAAATGAATATTAAATACATGATGAGAAATCGAGGGATTAAAAAACGATACTCCCCACTAATATCGAGGGGAGAAAATAATCCGAACACAGGTTCAAGATAAAACAGCACGACGGCAATGGCTGGAATAATCAATCGCTTCATGAGGCGTCCTCATCTTTTGAAGTCTCATCCGTCGCACTGTTATCGCCGTCTGCACCATTTTTTACTGTTGTCATCGTTCGTTTCGCAATCATGACATGATCAAGTAGTGCAAAATCTGCCGCTGGCTTGATATATGCCATTTTCGTCAGTCCGAAATCGTCTGTCGAGACTTCTGTAATTTCCCCGATTAATATACCTTTCGGGAAAATCCCGCCTAGTCCAGATGACATGATTTTCTGACCTTTTTTAATTTTAATATTGGAATCGATTCGTTTTAAAATAAGTTCTTTTCGTTCATCATCGTATCCTTCTATTAAACCGAATACTTCTTTTTCACCCATTACCATCGCAGATACGCGATAGTTAGGATTTTGAGTGGATAATAGTTCTACAGTTGAAGTGAATGGAGTTGTCAGAACAACTTTCCCAATCAACCCTTGTGCTGTAAGGATGGCCATGTTTTTTTCAACTCCATGGACTTCCCCTTTATCAAGAATTACTTTTTCTTCCCACTGATCAGGATTTCTCGCGATAACAGTTGCCTGAATCGGTTCATAGTCCCTGAGATCGTCCTGCTTGTCTACGATTTCTCGAAGTCTCGTATTCTCGGATGCTAAATCGTTGACGTCCGCTTGCAATTTTGCAAATTCTTCCAAACGACTTTTCAAACGTTTATTTTCATCGTACGTATTTAACAAAGCATCGACACTATCGAAAACACCCGTTATGTACTGTGTTGGTTTTGAGAAAATTGATTGCCCAAAACCAACGACATCCTTAATAATCTGTTCAGGTAACGACGCATTATCGCGATCTCTGAGAGAGAAGCTGATCAATGCCACAAGAAAAATCACCCCGACAAGCAGCAAAATCAAACGCTTATTCGAAAAAAAATGTGGCATTGGAACGGTCCTCCTTAGTGTTTAGAATTTTGGCGAATCATGTTCAAATGATCTAGCGCCATTCCCGTACCAATTGCGACGCAATCCAATGGATTTTCTGCAATGAACACAGGCATGCTTGTCTCATCACTAATCACTTTGTCCAAGTTTTTCAGTAATGCGCCACCGCCAGTTAAGACGATTCCACGTTCCATTACGTCAGCAGATAATTCTGGTGGAGTTTGTTCCAATGTCTTTTTCACACCGTCGATTATAGCTGAAATCGACTCACGAAGTGCTTCTGCAATTTCTTCAGAAGAAATTTCGATAGTTTTAGGAAGACCTGTAACTAAGTCACGACCACGAATTTCCATTTTCTCGACATTGTCTATTACTCTAGCAGAACCGATTTCCATTTTAATTGCTTCAGCCGTACGTTCACCGATCGTCAAGTTGTACATTTTACGAATGTAACTTGTAATCGCATGATCCATCGCGTCTCCTGCAACACGTACCGATTCGCTTGTTACGATACCACCAAGTGAAATAACTGCAACTTCAGTTGTTCCTCCACCGATATCAACGACCATACTGCCTGTTGGTTCCCATACTGGCAAGTTCGAACCGATTGCCGCTGCAAATGGTTCTTCGATTGTCACAGCATCACGAGCACCCGCTTGACGAGCTGCATCAATCACTGCACGACGTTCTACCGAAGTAATCCCGTATGGCACACAAATCATGACGTTAGGTTTTTTCCACGTACCACCAGAAGCTTTCATCGCTTCTTTTAAATAGTATTGAATCATTGAAGTCGTAATATCAAAATCTGCAATTACGCCATCTTTCATCGGGCGGATAGCCACGATTGAACCCGGTGTACGACCAATCATATTTTTAGCATCGTTACCTACTGCAACGATATCGCCATTATTTGTATTTCTTGCAACTACTGAAGGTTCGCGTAAAACGATTCCTTTTCCTTTAATAAATACCAAAGTATTTGCTGTGCCTAGGTCAATCCCGACATCTTTTGCTCCAAATCCAAACACGTTATGTTCTTCCTTTCTATCCTTAGCCAGTTAATCTTAGCTTAGTTTAAACCATAAATTTGATTATAACGGATAAAAGGAGAAAATCACAGTGTCACATGTAACCCTTTTCCTTCAAACTGATAAATTGATGATCACCGATAATGACATGGTCGAGCAATTCGATGCCCATAATGCGCCCGGCTTCCTGTATTCGCTTCGTTACTTCTATGTCTTCGGGTGAAGGGGACGGGTTACCTGACGGATGGTTATGGGCACAGATAATCGAGGCAGCTGAACGTTTCACTGCCTCTCTGAATATCTCCCTGGGGTGTACGATACTAGCATTTAAACTGCCGATAAAAATGGTTTGTTTGTGTATCACTTGATTCTTAACATTCATGAAAAGACAGACAAAATTTTCTTGCTTTAAAGATGTCATATCCGTCATTAAGAATGTTGCAGCGTCTTTCGGAGAACGAACGGTGAATTTCTCATCTGTTTGTTGTAAAGATAGCCTTCTACCAAGTTCTACTGCAGCAAGCAGCTGAACCGCTTTCGCTTCTCCAATCCCTTTAACGGACATGATTTCTTCGATGGTTGCATTTTTCAATTCATGCAGTTGTTCAAAGAACGTCAACACTCGATTCGCCAAATGAAGGACGGATTCCTGTTTGGTACCCGTCCTTAGTAAAATGGCAATCAATTCTTGGTTCGATAACGCGGCTGCACCTTGGTTTATCAGTCTTTCACGTGGGCGATCGGAAGCATGGACGTCACGAATCATCAGTGTCGGTTTTACTTCAGTTATCATATTGTACTCCAGCAGATTTCATCTCAAGTAGTTCTAAATTCATAAGTTCTCGATACACTTCCGCAATAGGTAAACCCACAACATTATTGTAGTCTCCGTTAATATGTTCCACCATCAAAGTACCTGCTGTTTGGATACCATAAGCCCCTGCCTTGTCGTAGCAATCGCCACTTGCCACATAACTGTTAATCCATTCGTCCGTTAATTTATAAAAAGTGACTTTTGTCTCTTCAAAAAACACATTGCAAATTCCTTCAAAATAGATGGATACTCCCGTAATAACCGTATGTGTCCTACCGGATAATCTCCGCAAATACAGTTTCGCCATCTCTGCATTTTTAGGCTTCCCAAGTGCCTCATCATCAAGAAATACCATGGTATCGGCACTGATGACGATTGCGTGCTGATTGTATTCAGCGACGGCCAGTCCTTTTTCCATCGCAATGTTGCAAACGAGTTCGGCAGGCGAGCATCCGAAAATGTCCTCCTCATCTATCTCCACTGTTTTCACTTCAAAGGGTACCCCAAGCAGTGATAATAACTCTTTTCTCCTCGGTGAAGCAGATGCTAAAATTAACGGTTTTGTTGTTTTGAATTCCAATGAAATCAGCTCCTTTTTGACATCATACAGAATGATGTCGAAGTTGAAAAATGTGTATAAAGGGCAATAATTTCATTTTGACCAAATAAAAGGGCTTATAATTCAATTTTCAAGCAATCATTTTGAGCAAAATAATGCGATAACAATTGAACTCTAATGACGTTTAATTCCTTTGAAAGTGTTGATATAGCAGCAATGTTAGAGTCCCAGTCTTTTGGTTTGGCACCCTTATTTCCAGTGTCCGCAAAATTAAATTTTGCCGGGTCTGGATTCGCAAGGAAAACAGGCAATTTTTGCATGGCTTGTTCGGTACATGCTGCCGAATTGATCCGGAATGGTTTCACGAAAGACTCCGTGCTGCCTTCCACTTTCACTTCACTTTCCACGGTGCTTGCTGCGGACCACACAAAATATTTTCCATCCGTGATGACAATGGCTGCGGATTTCATTGCTGGATTTGATTGAAGCAAGGCAGTAGCCCCGTCGGCTGTGGTAAATACACCGTGTTGCTTCGCATAAAATTGAGTCGGTGTTGTCGTATTTGGCGGTGCAGTCACCTCGACTTGTTCTGGTTTGTCAGTCGTTGCGGATGTCTCAGGAGTCTCAGCTTTCGAATTATCCTGCCACTGAATAAAGATTGCGAATATGCCAATCGAAACAGCTCCGATAAGAAAACCATGTATGATTGCCAATGTGTATGAAAACTTTGAGAACGTTTTTGAAAGACGCAATTGATCACCCCGTTTTTCTTTAACGCTACCATTTGAGCAATAAAAAAAGACAAGACCGGTGTCGGCTTGTCCAAAAAAGTTTTCGAGTTAAACTAACAAATTTATATACCAATCGAGTATTTGTTTCCCATAAAAATAGACAACGATGGCTGCGAGTGCAATCGAAGGTCCAAAAGGCACTGGCGTTTTGCGCCCTTGTTTTGAGCGGCGCAAGTGTATAACGCCAACGATTGCACCAATAAATGCGGCCAGGAACAATGTCAACAAAGTTGGAATCATCCCAAGCACAAGACCGATGACCGCGAACAATTTAATATCGCCACCACCCATTCCGCCTTTCGACAAGATCGCAATCAGTAACAAGATTCCAAACCCTCCTGCAGCACCTATGATGCTGTCCCACCAAGGCTCTAGTGGAGATAAAATCCGCGCAATAATCAATAAAACGCCAAAGAACAACAGGACTTTATCTGGGATAAGCATATAAGCAAGATCTGATACCGTGATGATGACGAGCATCGATATAAACAAAATTGCAACAATCAATTCCCACGAGAAACCTAGTTGATAGAATGCGAAGGCAAACAAACCTCCCGTCACAAGTTCCATCACGGGGTAAATCCAATTGATTTTTGTCCCGCATCCCCGACATTTCCCTTTCAGGAAAACAAATGAAAATACCGGAACCAAATCTTTGATCGTCAAACGTCGATCGCAAATCGTGCAGTGCGACGGCGGCGACACAATCGATTCATTTTTCGGTAAACGCAATCCGACGACATTGTAGAAAGAGCCAAAAATAAGTCCGTATATGAAAAATAATGTTGTATATAGAATGTCCATACTTACCTCTCAATCACACAAAAACTGGAGGCAACGTACGCTCTCCAGTTTTTGTTTCTTATTTTGGAATGACTAGTGTTGAATTTGCTACGATTTTGTTTGAATGTAAACCGTTTGCTTGTTTGATTTTCTGTTCGCCTGATCGATCTCCATAGTATTCAATAGAAATAGAGTATAATGAATCGCCAGGTTGAACAGTGTACGTTTGAGATTCAAAATTACTGGATACCGTGTCTGAATCGGAAGTTGCTTCTTCATCCGTTTCAATGTTCTCGATAATCTGACCTTCCACCAGTGCAGTTTCATCTTTACTCGACTCTACTTCTCCAGTAACAACACCATTGTTCGCAGGAAGCGGATTCCCTTTTTCTGCTGGAGGTGGCGTATCGACTTTAGGACCTTCTTCGAGTAGTTCGGTTAGGTCTGGTCGATAAAATGCAGAGAATGTCAGCGTCAGTTGTAATTTCTCATCCTCTTGTCCAACGGTTGTCACTTCACCAGAAGAGCTGAACTGAATCGAATCAACGATTAATATGCGATCCAACTTTTCAAGTTCATCGATGAAAGTCTCCAATGTCGTGTAGGTAGGCGTTTCAATCGACAAACTCACAAGAAGTTCCTGAAGTGTCTCAACCCCTTCTGGAGGGGATTCAATGACAACTGGTCCTTCTGTAAAACTCACAGATTGAACAAGTGACTGTGAGAGAACTTCCGCTTTCTCAATTTGTAATAAAACAAGTTCAGATAATGGATCAACTGGAACTTTCTTTTGCAATTCAAGCGAACTGACCACTGGAATTTCAGGCTGATCAGCCAGTTGCTGTTCCAGCGCAAACAATACTTGTCTATCCGTTGTGAGCGTCGTTTCAGAGACAGCAAAACTCTCTTTTTTGGGAGAGTAGAATGTGAAATATGAATAGGCAAGAATTGCTATACAAAACAAACTGGATAGGACGATCAGGCCGACTTCTTTTTGTTTACGTGTCAGACTACTCATTTACATCATCTCCTTGCGCATCGTCTGCAGGAGGTTGCGTTTCAGTCACAGGCGGTTCTACTGGCTGTTCTTCCGCTTGCGTTCCGCCTTCTGTTGGGGTTTCCCCTTCAACTGGAGGTGCATTCGGATCCACTGGTACCGCAGTCCCTTCAGCTGGCATACGTGTATCTAAAAAAGTGATTAAGTATGAAGCCAAATAACGGGGCATAACAGGTTCAACTGCTGTCGCAGTGTCATCAGTTTCTTCTTCCTCTGCTTCTTCCAACGGTTGATATGTAAGGGTTGATAAGCTAACGGCAGTAATCATCTCAGATGCTTTTAACTGGGTTAAATAAAATGCTGCTTCACGTGATGTATCAAATTGAACGTCAACTAGTGCTTCACTTGGTGAAGTAAACGAAAAGTTCATGAAAAATCCTCGTTCAGGAAGAAGTGAAGTAAGTTCCCGAAGTAACGGCAAAGTATCATATTGGTAAGCTTCTGCCCAATCAACGGTTTTTTGCAGCTTTTGAGTATCGTTCAATGCTTCGGTTGTCAGCATCTGTTCTTGAATGGCAGCTTGCTGACTGGCAACTTCTACACTTTGGGCACTCAGAACTTGCCCCTTGGTCTCATAAGAATTTCCTAGGAAATAAAAAACGAGCCCTCCGAATAGGCCGATGATAATCAGTAAGATGGCAGCCACGACAAAGGCGGGACGATCCCGTTCTTTTTCGGAAAGTAAATTAATATCGACTAACATCCTTACACCTCTTTCAACGCAAGTCCGAGTGCTCGATTAAAGCGTATCGGGATGGCTTTTCCATCTTCCATATAAATCTTTTCGCGAACAACTGTGGAAGTATGAACTTCGAACCGGAGTTCCATTTGTCGCAATAGTTCTTCCCAATTATCCATTTCACCGTTAAGCAAAATATGTGTGATGCCTTCATTTCCTTGGTTCATATTGTAGCGATAGAAATTGATGAGCTTTGAGACTTCAGATAGAAGTGAGTCCATCTTTGATGTTTGTGCTCCACTGAAGAAATTCGACTCATCAGGTTCATTTACTTCAACAGGTCGCATGAATAATGGGAAATGTTGATGAAAAATCGAAACAGTATAGTTATCGTTTTTGACATCCAATAGTAGAATATGTTCTTCACCGGAATAGGTATATTGGGCATATGCCAAACGATACAGGGCCAGTGGTCCAATATCGGCCACAATCGGTTTCATTTTGACGTCTTCAAAAGCGTCTTCATATGTATTTAAAATACTTTCTTTTGAAGCAATCAATATCGCTTCTTTTGTATCAGTTGATGCAGTGTAAGGGACCACATCAAATACGGGGTCTTCGAAAGGTAAATAAAGTGTCGAACCAATTTCAATAAAGAAGTGGCCTTTCAACTCATCCCTTCGAACATCGGGAGGATATGATAGTTTGCGGATAATCACATATTCGTCTGGTGCTAAGAACCGAACGGATTTGCGGGAAAGTTTCCATTCTTCCACAGCCTCGCCTAAAATAGACACCAGCGTATCTGCGTCCACAATTTTGCCATCCGTTACAACGCCAGAAGGCAAAGAACGCTCCTCTGCACAAACTACATGCAAAGGAGACGTTGACTTCACTTCCACCATTCGGATCGCATCTTCTTCAATTGTAACCGTCGCCACGCGTGAGCGTTTGTTTAGGAACGAAGGTGTGAAATTCATGGGATCAGCTCCGAATTAATGATATATCGAACGATATTTTTTAAATCTTAACATCAAGTTATTGGTGCTACTTCTTAATATCAGTACCTTTAAAATCAGCATTTTTAATTTTTGATAATTCCGCGTTTGTTTGTGGAGTAGCAGCTTTGATTTCATATTTCGTATCTTCTGTAGCCCCTGAAATGGTATTACCACCTGCTACTTTAGTTATAACTACATCCGAAGAAAGTGATCCTTTATCATCCAAGTAAGATTGTGAGAGTAATGTTCCTACCTTTACAGTTGCTGTTGCATTTGCTGGAGTTTCCCCTTTAGGATTTTCTGTAAAATAAACATTAGCTGCAGCTAATGCATTTTGATAATCCGATTTAACCGCGCCATTACGACTATTTTCAATAATATTACCAATTGCCGGAATCGCAATTGCTGCAACAATCGCTAGAATAACGATTACTGCTAAAAGCTCGATTAACGTTAAACCTTTTTGTTCTTTTAATTTGTTTTGAATGAATTTTCTCATCCTGTAAGCCTCCCTATTTCTATAAAATGGTACTTGTCCCAGTACAATTTCATGATAGCACCTTTATATGTCGAAATATATAGACAAATAGACTTTATGCTCATTTTATTATATTTTTTTGAATTTTTTACATATTATCTACATTCTCAAATAGACCAAACATTGGTAATAAGATTGCCAAAACAATGGTGCCTACAAGTCCTGCTAATAAGACAATCATCAAAGGTTCAATCAATGCTTTGAGCTTATCAGTTTCCGCGTCGACTTCTTTTTCATAGAATTCAGCTACCCGCTCTAGCATGTGATCAAGAGCGCCAGTTTGTTCTCCAATAGAAATCATGTGGGGAATCAATGGCGGGAATGCCCAATGACTCATCATTGGTCCTGTCATCGACTCTCCTCTTTCTAGCCCGTCTCGAGATTTAAGAATCACTTTCCCTATTACTTCGTTACCAACTACACGCTCAACCATAGTTAAAGCAGTTAATATAGGAACTGAGCTGGAATACAGCGAACTTAATGTCCGTGTCATTCTGGCCAGGGCGGCTTTTTTTAAGATGTTGCCAAAAATAGGCATACGTAATAAAAATGTATCAAGCATGTAACGTCCCTTTTCATCTCTTCGCATTAGCCATAAACCAGCTACTAATATCGAAACTATCGCCATCAATATATACCAATAATTTTGTACAAAATCACTTGCACCCATTACGAATCTGGTGATGAGTGGCAATTCCCCACCAAAATCATTAAACATTTCAACGAACATTGGAACGATTGACGTCAATAGGAAAATAACGACCCCTACCGCCAAAACAGCAACAATAATAGGATAAGTCATTGCGGAAACTACTTTTTGACGGGTCACATATGCTTTTTCAAAATGAGTTGCCAAACGATCTAATGATTCATCGATTGATCCTGTTAACTCACCCGCTTGCAACAGGTTGATGACGAGTGGTTCAAAAATCCTAGGAAATTTCCGGGCTGCATCAGATAAAGAATTACCGCTTTTTAAATCATCCGCAATCTCAACCAGTGCACGTCGTAAAGCTTTTGACTCTACTTGTTGAGATAGGATGACAACGGAATCAACTATCGTTACACCTGCACGCATTAACGTAGCGAATTGTCTCAAAAACATGATGAACTGTTCGCGCTTGACGGGATTTCCGATGACAATATCTTTTTGAAGAGCAGTTTCAGCCATTTGTTTGATTTCAGTGATGCGAATGCCGTCGTCTCGAAGTTTCACGATTGCCTCACGTTGGTTCGCTGCTTGAATAATTCCTTTTCGCACGGCTTTACGGTCACGACCTACATATTGAAAGCGTGCCATTAATGCTCGTCCCCTTCAAGGTACGGTTGTGCCGCTACTTGTGTAATTTGGCCGGACTCTACTAGCTCTTTTAAGGAAGTTGACATCATGTGCATGCCAGCAGCTCGATTCGTCAAAATGACGTTCGGAATTTGATGTACTTTCGCTGTACGGATCAAGTTAGAAATTGCTGGATTTGTAATCAAGATTTCAGTAGCCGCTCGACGACCTTTGCCATCTGCCGTCTTGATTAATCGTTGACTAATTACCGCTTTCAACACGCCACCAAGCTGAGTACGTACTTGCGCTTGCTGTTCTGGTGAAAACACATCGATAATACGTTCAATCGTCGATGCGGCACTTGACGTATGTAAAGTACCCAAAACTAAGTGACCCGTTTCAGCCGCTGTTATGGCAATACTGATGGTTTCCAAGTCACGCATTTCCCCTACGAGAATGACGTCTGGATCTTGACGTAGTGCTGCACGAAGACCGTTCGAGAATGATTTCGTATCAAAACCGACTTCACGTTGGTCAATAATACTTGTTCCATGTTCGTGCATATACTCAATCGGATCTTCCAGTGTAATGATATGTAAGTTCATATCCGTGTTCATATGTTTGATCATCGCAGCTAACGTAGTCGACTTCCCAGAACCAGTTGGACCTGTTACCAAAATAAGCCCTTGCTTCGTTTCCGCTAATTTCTTCAGCGTATTCGGCATTTGCAATTGCTCGACTGTCGGAATGACTTGCGGAATGGTCCTAAAAGCAATCGAAATCTTGCCTTTTTGATGAAAAGCATTCACACGAAAACGCGCTATATTTTCAACTTCGTGTGAGTAATCCAACTCACCTTGCTCCAAAAACGTATCCCATAACTTATCGGGTGTAATTGCTTTAGCCATATCCCTCGACATTTCCGGGGTAATTGGAGTGGAACCGAATTTGACAAGTTCTCCTTGCACACGAAATACAGGAGGAACGCCAACTGTTATATGAATATCCGATGCTTTTTGTTGAAAAGCATTGGTCAATAAAATATCTACTGATTCTCTCATTTTCTCACCTAATCTTGGAGGGCAACACGCAGAATTTCTTCTGTCGTTGTTTGGCCTTCTCTTACTTTCATCAGTCCGTCGTCTATTAAGAAGATGGTGTCATTGGCTTGGGCAATTTCTCGAATTTCTGCTGCAGTACCACCGCAGTTGATGACACTTTTAATTTGGTCATCAATGATTAGTACTTCATGAATGGCCATGCGCCCACGGTAACCTGTCATGCCGCATGATGGACAACCTTTTCCTCGCGAGACCGTTTGTATATCGAGTCCACGTTTCTGGAAAATATCAATTTCACGGATAGTAGGCTCCTGTTTCTCTGCACAATCACGACAAACTTTACGTACAAGACGTTGTGCCACAACCGCATTAATCGAACTCGTAACCAAAAACGGCTCTACACCCATATCCATCAATCGAGTGATCGAGGCGATTGAGTCATTTGTATGGATCGTACTTAATACTAAGTGACCCGTTAAAGAAGCCCGAATCGCAATTTCTACGGTCTCTTTATCTCGAATCTCCCCAACCATGACGATATCGGGATCTTGACGGAGAATCGAGCGAAGTCCAGCCGCAAATGTTAAGCCAACATTCGAATTCACTTGAATTTGATTGATCCCTTCGAGTTGATATTCAACAGGATCTTCAACCGTAATGATATTCACTTGTTCATCATTTAGGTAGCTGAGCGCTGCATATAACGTTGAAGATTTACCTGAACCAGTTGGACCAGAAATAAGGACAATTCCATTTGGTTTGGCTATTTCTTTCATGAATCTCTCATAATTCTTTTCGTGGAAGCCGAGTTTTGATATATCCGTTAAATTATTGGATAAATCCAAAATACGCATAACTATTTTTTCGCCATAAACGGTAGGCAGAGTAGAGACACGTAAGTCAATTGGACGAAAATCAACATTCGTTTTAATACGACCATCTTGAGGAATACGATGCTCAGTGATATCAAGCTTTGACATGATTTTCACACGTGCCGTGACCATTCCCTGCATTAGCTTTGGAAGTGTCCGTTCATCATGCAACACTCCGTCAATACGGAAACGCACTAACAATCGAGTTTCCTGTGGATCAAAGTGAATATCACTCGCTTTCTGAGTCACCGCCGCAGATAAAATCTGATTAACGATTCTTACTACCGGTGCATCGATATCAAGTAGTTCTTCCTGTTTATCAACTGCAGAAGCTTGATCTACCAAGAAATCGTCAAACGATTCCTCTTCGTAATATTTGTTGATGATTTTTAAAATCTCTTCCTTAGATGCAATCGCGGGAATGATATGAAAGCCGGTAATCAGACGCAAATCATCCATCGTAATGAAATCCATTGGGTCTTTCATGGCTACGTAGAGTTTGTCCCCTTCTACTTTCAAAGGTACCATCAAACTGCGTTTTGCTACGTCTTTAGGAATCAGGTTAAATAACTTTGCTTCAAATGGGTAGTGATATAGCTGAACTTGAGGAATGCCAAGTTGAATTTCGAGTACTTCGAGCAGTTGTTGCTCGGTGATAATTCCTTGCTGCAAAAGTGCGTCCCCAAGTTTTTCTTCACGTGGCTTGTTTTGCAACACATTCGTTAGTTGGTCGTCTGTAATCAAACCGTTTTCAACTAGTAAGTCACCCAGTCTTTTTCGAATCAAGTTGCACTCCCCCTATTACTTGCTAGGCGGAATAAGATTTCCACCTTTATCGTATTGTGGTTCCGAATCATTTTCATCATTCGCGTTACTGCCAGTATCATTAGTTGACCCAGAATCAGTTGAACCTCCTATAGAAGTTTCATCTCCTGTTGTTCCAGTACCAGCTCCGGTAGAAGGTTGTCCGTTTGAACCACCTTTCGTCGATTCTGAACCATTTGTCGTGCCCGTACCATCTCCGCTTCCAGCAGCAGGTATCGTAACAGTCAAAGGATGAATTTCTACTTTATGAACAGGTGGATAAAAATCTTTAGATACTTCTTTCGTTTCTATAATGGCAGAGTCTGAACGTATGTTTTTAAATACAGCGACTTGAATGCCATTTTCACCTTGCGTTTTTACGCGAACCGTATTTGGTTCTACGAATGAACTATATTGTTTAATGGTTTTCGGTAGAAATTCCTGCTTATCATTGATCGTCGTTTCGTATTGATAAATAAAAGGAAATCCAGTGAGGTTAGCATTAAGACCTGTCCCCACTCCGTTCAGATTAATTGTAAAGCCGGTAGCATTCGGGTTTGTAAATACAAAATCAACCCCAAGTTCACGGTTAATGGAAGCTTCGAAGCCAAGCGGAACAGTTGTAGGAACAACCGGTCCGATACTTCTTTCATCCACCCCAAAATTCGTTTGCAAAACCGATGCATACAAAATAGAAGCTACTGTGGTTAAATCTTGTTCCGTTAAATTTCCCAAATCCGTTGATTCGATAAATTCCAGCATCGAAAAAGTAGATTTCGGATTGATTACGTATCCATTTAGCGCTGTCATCAAATTACGAATGCCCACTGACGATTCAATATTGTTGAATGTCACATTAGTAACTGCAGTTTCGACTGTAGAATTTGCCAGTAAAGCACTTGTAATATCGATGATTTGATCTTTTCGTCCAGCGGCCAATTGTTCACGAATCGTTTCCGTGACAATTGCTATTTCTTCATCATTAAACACCATTGGAGCAAATTGTTGATTCAGGAATGTGCCAACGGATTCTTTCGTCACATCAAATTGCAGTTCATTTTTAGCTCCATCTTGTGCGTTAGTTAACGTGCTATCCGTATTGAATTGTACAACTTCCACCGGGAAAGAAACGACTGCATCTTGCAATTTAATTTGGACACTCGCTTCGCCGTACCACCCTTTAACACCTGTTTGCACGGTTACCGCAGCCTCGTTTTCAGGCAAATTTGAAACATCGTAAGGACCTATGTATGTTTGCTCCCCGAAACCTTTTGATGGGAAAACAACTTCATCGATTACATATGTACCAGCTTGCGTTACACCGAAAAATAAAACTGTTGAGCCCAGTAGCGCTACAAAAGTCGTCCCAAATAATTTATTGTTCATTTATTGGTCCTCCTTTTTTGCAGGTTTTAACCAGTCTTCAGCTTGAGATTCAATAACAGGTTGAACTTTCGGTGTCGGAGAAGTTGCTGCAACATAGGATTCTGAAGGTTTTTCTATCGCTTCTTGAATAGATTTAGGCACATATAAATGCAATTCTTCTTCTTGAAGTTTTTCATTTTCCAACCGTTTCGTTATAATTACGGCACCTGCAAATAACAAACCTAACATAATCAAAACAGAATAATAGAGACTTAGCTTGGATTGTGCCAACAAGCCTAATAGAGCGATGATGAATCCGCCGAAAAGAAACATTAGCTTAGTTTTTAAATCTACTTTTTTCACGGATATTATCACGATTGGAAACACGATGAATGCAACCAAGATAAGAATAAGAAATTTAATCATGTTTCACCTCGGAAAATGTTAATTTATATAGTCTACTTTTAATGTAAAATCAAAGTTCGAATCATTCACATCTGGTGTTAGTATTGGATCTTTAATTGGAGCAATCTTTTGAGAACATCCTTTTAAAAACTCAAAATATGTTCCTACATGTTTAATACCACCATCTATACTTTCTCCTTTAGAAGAATAATAGATTAATTCACCTTTATGAGAACCTGGTAACTTAATATTTGTTGCATCATCATCCAAACCATCAAGATTTAAGCAAAGTTTATATCCAGAAGCCATGCTGACATTTACATCTTTTTTCTTGCCTTCTACCATTAAGTATCCCGTACCATCTTTGTTACCTAACACTACAATATTTTCACTAACATGTTGTAATACATTAGATACTGATATAGATTCTACAATTAAATCTATATTCAAATGATTTCCACCAGATTCAAACTTCATATTACCCGGAAATACAATGTTTGCATCTGAGATGGATTTACCATTTTTAACAGTAAAATCTTGATGAATATCTGATTTAATAGTTAGACCTTTCAAGTCGGATTGGCAAATATTTGATGGGCAAATTGCTTGATTTAAATTATTTACCCATACAATTAGAGGCTTATTATTAATAAGAGTCAGATTTAAATCTGATATTGTATTATTACCTAAATCACATTCATAAGGAGCGATTAAATTTTTCAAAGGTAAACAACTTTGTAAATTTTTCGGCTTAATTGTATTCACATTTTCTTTATCATCAAGTACAGGGCTCTGTACAAGAGTATTGGGAACATAGGATGGAATAGTAACTTTCACATTTGTATTTAACTTTTTCTCTTTTAAGCTATTAGCCTCAAAATTACTACCTATGATGTCAAAATTAAAAGCTTGATTTTTAACATTAACGTCCAATGTTTCAGGAGTAATTCGAGAAGGAACAAAATCGGTATTTGGTGTTATTTCTTTTATTAGAATTTCGTTATTGAAACCTGAAAGCAATTTATTCATTTGTTTATTAAATTCCCTTAATGAATCATTATTAATATTATTTAATTCCTCTGTTATTTTAATAGGAGTATTACACTTGGTACCTTTAGGAACTAGGTTTTCACATAGCTTTAAGGAATTTAATCTAGGATTAACAATTGTATCTAAGATGTTTTGTTCTATTTTTTTTATTTCGTTGTTGAAGAATGTAGTATAGAATTTCGTGCCCATCTCTGCAGCAACAACCGCTTGATTATTCTGATCAACCGTTTGCTCTTGTTTCACATGGTTGAGCGAGGCACTCATGAACACTGCTGACATGCTTAAGAATATTATAATGGTAAATAAAACTATTAAAAGAGCATATCCTCTATCATTCAATAATTTTTTCATTTTTCCGATAACCCCCACCGAGACTTTTGGTGTGATTTTTCCAAACAGACTCATCCTATTATCATACTATTTGTGTAAAATGTCATGTTAAAAATAGGGAAAAATACATAAAAAGAAAAGAGTCGAGTTATTCGACTCTTTTCTATTAGTTACCGTAATCAACTGTCGCTTCAATTTCACTCGTGCTATCGATAAATTGTTTCATTGAATGCCCTTCTGGTAAACCGGAAGTATTTACATTACATTCATTTAAAAATGCCACGAAATCATTCATGTAAATTATCTTATCCTCAACGGCTGCGGGCAGTTTATCCATATCCGTTCGCCCAGGGTAAAGAATTAATTTTCCATTGCCACTTAATATAGAGGGGTCAGTTAAATCAGAAGAATTCGCTAAACTTATGCCATTCAAATTAATACACATCTTAGAATTAGTCGAGACCGTTACGCTTTTTCCTGTTGATTTCCAATCTATATAACCAGTCTTTGCTTCATTCCCTAAAACAACTAGATTGCTGTTCGTCAAGTTCATACTTACATGGAATGAGTACGAACGACTGACGATTGTATTGTTATCTGCTGAATTACTGTTTTTAATGATTAAGTCGCCATCCACGTACATGGAAATGTCTTCTAAATTATTTAAATTATCTACATTTACCGTTTGATTTGACGGTTTTATGTATACTGTTCCGCCACTACCATCTAGAATGTTCAAATTACATTTGGTCTTGTCTTTTACTGCATAACATAAATCCTCAACTTTGATACTTACTTTCGAAGGATCTGGCAAACTAGCTAAATAACTTTCAAGATTGGTGCCAGTATATTTGCAGACACCTGAAGTCATTTCACTAGCTTGGGTAGGACAAATGGTCGTATTGTCATTTGGTGGAATGAAAATGCGATCGACCGTTTCTTTTTCACTTAAAATCGTTTTGATTACAATATCATTCGTTTCGGATGTATGATCCGGGATGGTTACAATCAATTTAGCATTCAGATTTTTAACTGAAGCATTTTGTTTCCCTTGTACGGAAAGAGGTATTTCAATTCTGCGAGTTGCTTGATCAAACACCAGGTTTACGGCAAGTGGCATTAACTCATATTTCGTTTTTGAGTCAACTCTATTTTCTTGGGGAGCTAAGTCTGCGTACACCCGATTAACCTCGGACATATACATATCAACGCCGGCTCTTTCTATTTCTTTCGTTTCACAATCAATCCAGTCATTAATGTGGACATTGGAATAAAAGACACTGCATGCGGCAGTTGACATTCCGTTAGGGAGTGGTAAGTTATTATCCTTTGCAGTGGTAACTGCCGTTGCTTTATCCACTAAAGTATTCAGACTTGTATTCATGAAATTCTTATAATCCTGATTTAATATTTTTATTTCATTCATTAGATTATTGATATTATATTTCACACCCATCTCGGCTGCGACAACGGATTGATTGCGGACGTCGACAGTACTTTCCTGCTTGGCATTATTAAAAGATGCGGCAACAAATACTGCTGATAAACCAACAAAAACAACAACTAAAAAGAGGACAAGTAACAAAGCATAACCTTTATGGTTTTTTACATACTTCATTTGAATCCTCCTCTTTACTTAGTTGTTTTATATCTCGTAAGTATCGTGTTTATTTTGTAGGTCGCATTTTTATATTTCACTGCAGCAACCAATGTGTAGTCATCTTTCGTTGGGTTAATCATTTGATTTACACTTGTCATAGTCACATTGAAACGAGTATCTGAAACAGGCTTGAATGAACTGGCAGGTGGCTCAGTTGTACTTGTACATAATGTAGAAGATACAGGAGCAATCATAATTCCACCAGAAGCCCCTTTAATGTAATAACAATCCCCTTTACGGTGCTGGTTCATTAATTTCGAAACAATTAAATTTGCTTCCTGTTGAGCGGAAGTCTTATTGGATTCCGCTATTGAATGCTTAAAGCCGATTCCCAAAGTTGTCATAATTAATATAGCTACCATTGAAACTAAGGCTAGAGCCACTATTAATTCCACGAGTGTTATGCCTTGATTATTTTTAATATATTTGATCATGAGGTCACCTCAATATAGCCATAAGTTTCACTACTCAATTGACCTCCGAGCGTATAAATTTTAAGAATGGTCTTATATAAAGAAATGGTTCCTGAAAGATCAGGCACATCGAATACTTGAATTTCGAATTTAAATTCTTCTCCTGAATCAACTGTGCTATTAAATTTGAATGAATTGTAATCGTCTTTATTACTTGCCGGTTCGTCTGTAATTACGTGGCTATTAGTTATTGTTGTGGTTTCTTCAAATTGCAATTCAATAATAGGTTTAATCTGATCAAAAGGAATTATTTTTGTTGAAGTATGGGGAATATATTTCCCTTTGCTATTTTCAATAAACTCCGTAATTTCCTGCCGCGCTATATTCATCGTATCCAACTTTGTCTCTGTCTTCGTATTAAATAAAGTCATTTGCGGAAACACAGTCATGATACCCACGAAAACAATTCCCATTATGACAAGAGCTGCCAGAACTTCCACGAGTGTCAGTCCATTTTGTTTAGATTTATTTGGAAATAGTTTCATATAATTTTTCTCATTTCATGTTGTTTATACGTATTATGTATTGTTTTAGTAAAATTGTCATTATTTTTATACTATATTTAATCTCTTATTCTATCCTAGGAAAAAAGAGCTGATTAGATCAGCTCTCTTCATTATTTCACATATTCCGCAACACGATTACGTCCTTCTCGTTTCGCCCCAATATATAGCGCTCTATCCGCATTACGAATCAATGCCATAGCATCGTCACAGTCTTCTGGTGCAGTTGAGACACCGATACTTGTTGTGATGTTGACAAAGGACAGCACGGGTTCATCTTCCAGGTCTGTCCGAATTTCAAAACGCGTGGTTTCGATCTTCTCACGTAATTCTTCTGCAAGTGCTAGTGATTGTTGTTTGGAGTAGTTTGGTAAGATGATAACAAATTCTTCTCCGCCATACCTAGCAATGATGCCGGCGTCCCCAAGTTCATTTTCCAACAATCTTGCCAGTCCAAAGAGAATATCGTTTCCACTTTGATGTCCATACGTATCATTGATGGCTTTGAAGTGGTCGATGTCCATCATCAATAATGATAATTGCCGAAGCTCTCCATTTAGCAATTGGCTCATATTGGTTTCAAGTTGCTGATCTAAATACCGGTAATTGTATAATTTCGTTAGGCCGCATCGTTCACTTTTAGATACTGCATCTTGTACGTATCGAGCTTTTTCAAGAGATACCGCAAAATAGGAACATAGCAAGCTGATAATCTGAAGTTGATAGGTTTCAAATGCGTATTTTTTCCTTGAAGCTATGACCAGAATTCCTTCCATTTTTTGATTCCGACTAATTGGGACAGAAATGATGCTCTCTGTATCCGTTGGAAGAAAATCCGATCCTGACTTACGCCATTCTTTTTGTTTGTTGAAAAGAATCGACTTGTCTTTTTTATAGACAATTCCAGCTATACTTTTTAGTAATTCTTCGTGAGTTTGCAAAATTTCTACATTGATATCTTTTTCCTTCGACTTTAAGAAGTACATATTACCTTGGTCAATATCAATGATATAGGAATAATCAACTGGTAACATTTTGCTGATTCTTGATAAGAATAAATCGATAATTGCATCATTGCTGAGTCGATCTGCCAGTTCATGTCCTATTTCAGTCGCTTGGTTTAAGTCTTCGTTGACGCGTTCGGAATTACTGTATAAGCGGACTAGGAATGTAATGATTAAGAATGGGATACCTATTAGTAAGAATGCAACAGGTCCAACATATTCATTTAGCAAATAAAGAGTAAAGCCGAATGGGAATGTCACGACTAAACCTGCATAATCCCAAAGTGAATCTCTTCCAAAGAAGCCTGTGTGTTCTTGCTTTGTTAAAACCAGATATAAGTGCAAAATTACATGATTAGAAAAAGTATTAATGATTTGATAGAGAAAACCGAATAAAAGAATATGTTTTAACTCGATCGAACCAATATCATAACCCATTAAAATGACAGAAACGCCACTAATGACCGATACCATGAAAAACATAAATGAGTTAAATAGTGCTCGAAAGAAATCGCTGAACCCGATTTTGAGTTGTATGGCCAGTGGAATAATTGCCAATTGCATGACCAACATTTCAACAAACACTCCATATTTCAAAAATATGGCAAGGTTGATCCATTGAACTAAGAAAAGGGTTGTTCCAGCTACTTTAAATGGAAAGTATGTCGTTATTATTGCCAGAGCTGCATATCCCAATAAAATTGGCCAATTAATTTCAGTAGGCTCTGCGAACTGGTAAATCGAATAAATGCCAAATGGTACAACCAGAACCCATATGGCCCAAATCAATCGTTGTGTTCGTTTAGAAATGTCCATATACGCCCCTTTCAAAATGGTTCAATTTATCTAGTACTAAATACATCCTATCAAAATTAGAAAGTTTTGTCATCTTTAATATTCAAATAATTTTAAACACTTGAATAGCCTCCAAACGCAAGCTAGACAAGAGATAGAGCGAACCCGATACTATAGTCACTTGTTTTTCTGAAATTGTAATTCGCAATGATTCTAGTAGGTCTTTTGTCATCGTTACGTTAGTCGATTCGCTCATTTTCGACAAGCTGATTGCGGACATTGCGCGCTCATCTTCGAAATCCACAAAAGTAAATTTTGATGAAATTTCTTCATAAATGCGCAATATTTTTTTGGCATCTTTCCCTTTTATCATGCCTAAATAAAAATGAATAGGTGTATTAGGAAAGTATTCTTTCACAGTTTCAACGAGAGCACGAGCACTTGCCGGATTATGAGCTCCATCGAAATATAAATAATCTGTAATTTTTTCAAATCGTACTGGTATAAATGTTTCACTCAATCCATTACGAAGGGTTTCTTCTTCCACTTCTACTTGGAGCGAAATGGCTACATGGAGTACAGCTCGAATCGCAAGCGCTGCATTATTTACTTGATGGGAACCTTTGAGTGGAACAATCATATTCGTGAATTCATGACCTTCACTGTCTTGGTACAATCCATTCAATAAAGTGAAATCTTTATTTATTTTCCAAAGTGGAGAATCGCCTTTATTTGCTTCTTCTATTAGTACTTGTTCAGCAGGCTCTTCCATTGGACCAATGACAACTGGACTGCCTGGTTTAATGATTCCCGCTTTATGAGAAGCCACTTCTTCAATTGAGTTTCCTAAAAATTGTTCATGCTCAATTGCAATGCTCGGAATGACTGAAATGAGTGGAGTAATGACATTCGTGCTATCAAACCTGCCCCCCATCCCCGTTTCCAACAGTACAACATCAGGTTGAAATTGTTCGAATGCCAGAAATGCAAGAACTGTTAATAATTCAAAATCCGTCAGCATTCCGCTGAGTCCCGCTTCTTTTGCACGACTGAAAGCCTCACTCAAGTCAATAGGTGAAATATACTCCCCATTTAGCTGAATTTGATCATGCACATCCATGAAGCAAGGCGAATAAAAACATCCCGTCTTTACACCGTGTGCCTGAAGCATACTATTCATCATGCTGATGGTCGAACCTTTTCCGTTCGTCCCTGCAACATGGACGAATTTGAGTTTCAAGTGAGGGTTTCCTACTATTTCTAATGCATTACGGATTGCATCCAGCCCTGGCTCTATTGTGTTTTTGCTTTCCATTTGAAAACGTTCTTTGTATTCATTAAACTTCGGAATCATAATTACATCTCCTTTCTATAAACGAGAAAAGAACCCCACCTTCATAATAAAGGCAGGGTCACATATTAAAGTACTTTTGTTTGTGCTTTTTGTTTTAAATAAGGACGGGCAAGCGACATAAAGTATAGCGAGCCGGTTACTAGAACAACATTTGACTCGTCTACTTTTACTATAGTCTGCTCGAGTGCTTCTTGCCAGCTTAGAATCAATTGTTTTTCTGGATGCTTTGTCGCTTCAAAAATATCTTTTCCAGCTGCCGCATTTTTCACATGAATTTCTGTGACAGTAATGCTTGCTGAAATTTCATCCAGCATATGAAGCACGGATGCAATGTCTTTATCTTGAAGTGCGGTAAAGACGACGTGAATATTTTTTGTCGCGTAGCGTTGCTGAATGGTTTGAATAAGCACTTCCATACCTGCCGGATTATGTGCTCCGTCTATGATGACGTTAGGTAAAACTTCTTCAAAACGCGCTGCCCAGCTAGAGGTGATTAGACCATGGCGGATACTCTCTTCAGAAATGGTAAAACCGTGATGTTTGTTCAAAAACAACGCAGCTGTAATGGCAAGCGACGCATTTTCAACTTGGTGATGCCCCATCATTTTCAGGGATATATCTACCATTTTTTCACTGTTTAATTGATATGAAAAACTTTGTTGATTTATTTCCTGAGTTACATTTCCAATAAGAAAATCTTTATATAATTGGTAAATCGGCGCTTGTTCCAATTCGGCCTTCTGTTCGATAACCGCAACAGCCTGTTTGTCTTTCACTGCACTGATCACCGGAACGAGTGGTTTGATGATTCCCGCTTTTTCTTCAGCGATGGCTTCAAGGGTGTCACCTAGGATTTGCGTATGATCAAGCGAAATGGACGTTAAAATTGATAGCAGTGGTGTCAGTACGTTGGTTGAATCGAATTTCCCGCCAATCCCTGTTTCAATTAAGGCAATATCCACTTTCATGTCGTTATAGTACATAAATGCAATGACCGTCAAAATTTCGAAGAAGTTCGAGCCTTCTCCAACTTGACCTTTTTGCAGAAGTGGAAAGATATCGTTCATATATTGGATAAATTGTTCGTCTGTGATCATTACATCATTCATCATGATGCGTTCGTTTACTTTTTCAAGGTGAGGAGATATGAAGCTTCCGACTTGGAGGCCTTCAGCAATTAATATTTCTTTAAGAGCATTCAAAGTGGAACCTTTGCCGTTTGACCCTGCAATGTGAACAGAACGGAATCCTTTATGTGGATTCCCGAGGACCGCCAGGATGGAAGTGATACGACTTAATCGACCATTTCGCTCCGTTTTCTGATCCATGGAATATATGTATTCAACTACTTTATCAACTGATGTAAACACATTTGGTCACTCCTCAAACTCAATACTCCCAGAACATCTGAGAATTCACTCTATTCTATCATGTTCAATTACTGAAAAGATATGAAATTATTTCTAGTTACTAATGAAATTTTTATGCTGAGATATCTTTAAGTAACCCCCTTGAATATAGCGTGGTTACACGCAACAGCTTTTTCCAACTAAAGGTTCAAATTTTCCGATTAAACGCGATATATTTCCAACTAAAGTTCCATATTTTCCAACTAAACTCTAAATCGCTTAAGAAGTCGGCCTTTAATAACCTTTCGAGAATGCAATCTAGATATCTTCCCTCGAATCCTAGATTTCATCCATCGAAATGCAGATAAACTATTCTTCACACTATAAAAAACACCCCAAAAGCCTAAGCTTTTGAGGCATCATCACTAACTTATAAATTCTTCAATTCAGCCAAGCGTTTTTCAACGGTTGCATGTTTTTCGATGTAATCCTGTTGTTTTGCGCGTTCTTCTGCAACAACTGCTTCAGGTGCTTTCGAAACGAAACGTTCATTTGAAAGTTTGCCTGTTACAAGCTTAACTTCTTTCGCCCATTTCTCCAGCTCTTTCTCCAATCGTGCAGTTTCAGCTGCTACGTCGATTAAGCCTTCAAGTGGTAAGAATAGTTCTGCACCTGAAACGACACTTGACATTGATTGACCTGGTGCCTCAATTCCTTGACCTAAAACCAATGGTTCTGGGTTACAGAATTTCTCCAAGTACATCGCATTTGCTTCGAGTACTGCTAATGTTTCTGAATCTTTAGCAGAGATGTATAACGGCACTTTTTTGCTCATTGGCGTTTGTACTTCTGCACGGATCGCGCGTACTGAACGAATGATATCCGAAAGCAATTTCATGCTTGATGCTTTTGTGCTGTCCGTCAATGATTCATTGACAGTCGGCCATGCAGCAATCGTAATTGATTCGCCTTCATGCGGCAGGCTCTGCCAGATTTCTTCCGTGATGAACGGCATGAATGGATGTAGTAAACGCATCGTGTTGTCTAAAACGTATGCCAACACTGAACGAGTCATTTTCTTCGCATCTTCATCCTCACCGTATAATGGCAACTTCGCCATTTCGATGTACCAGTCACAGAAGTCATCCCAGATGAAGTTATAAAGGGCGCGCCCTACTTCACCAAATTCATATTTCTCTGCCAGTTTTGTTACTTGGTCAATTGTTTCATTCAAGCGAGTCAAGATCCATGCGTCCGCAACAGATTTTTCTCCACTTAAATCAATATCTTCAAACTTCATGCCTTCCATGTTCATCATGGCAAAACGTGAAGCGTTCCAGATCTTGTTCGCGAAGTTCCAAACCGATTCCACTTTCTCGATTGAGAAACGTAAATCTTGCCCTGGTGATGAACCAGTAGATAAGAAGTAACGAAGTGCATCCGCACCGTATTTATCAATTACGTCCATCGGGTCTACTCCGTTGCCTAATGACTTAGACATTTTACGTCCGTCTTCAGCACGTACAAGTCCGTGAATCAATACATCGTCAAATGGACGTTGGTTCGTGAACTCAATTCCTTGGAAAATCATACGTGATACCCAGAAGAATATAATGTCATATCCTGTTACTAATACATCGGTCGGGTAGTAACGTTTGAATTCTTCGTTTGCTTCGTCCGGCCAGCCCATTGTTGAAAACGGCCATAGTGCAGATGAGAACCATGTATCCAATACGTCTTCGTCCTGCTTCCAGTTTTCGATGTCTGCTGGTGCTTCATGACCTACGTAAATTTCGCCTGTTTCATTGTGGTACCAAGCTGGAATTCGGTGACCCCACCATAATTGGCGTGAAATACACCAGTCACGGATATTTTCCATCCAGCGCATATAGGTGTTTTCAAAGCGTTCCGGTACGAATTGAACTTTGTCTTCGCCTTGCTGCAATTTAATTGCTTCGTCTGCGAGTGGCTGCATGTTTACGAACCACTGTGTCGAAAGATACGGTTCAACTACTGCGCCGCTACGCTCTGAGTGTCCAACTGAATGCATATGCTCTTCGATTTTAAACAATACTCCCGCTTCTTGAAGATCCGCAACAATTTGCTTGCGGCATTCGAAGCGATCCATCCCTGCATATTTATCCGCATTGTCATTCATCGTTCCGTCTTCTTTCATAACCAATACGCGCTCTAAGTCGTGACGGTTTCCAATTTCAAAGTCATTCGGGTCATGTGCAGGGGTGATTTTAACAGCACCGCTTCCAAATTCCATATCCACATAATCATCTGCAACAATCTTAATTTCGCGTCCTACGATCGGCAATGTAACGGTTTTGCCAATTAAGTGCATGTAGCGTTCGTCTTTCGGGTGAACCGCTACTGCAGTATCGCCCAGCATCGTTTCCGGTCGAGTTGTCGCAACTTCAATATGACCTGTGCCATCTGTGAGCGGGTATCGCATATGATAGAAAGCACCCTGTACGTCTTGATGGATTACTTCGATATCAGATAACGCTGTTTTCGTTGCTGGATCCCAGTTGATGATACGTTCGCCGCGATAAATAAGCCCTTTGTTGTAAAGCTTAACGAATACTTCTTTAACAGCATTTGATAAGCCATCATCGAGTGTAAAACGTTCACGTGAGTAATCAAGACCTAATCCAATTTTTGACCACTGCGTACGAATATGACCTGCATATTCTTCTTTCCACTTCCAAGTCTCTTTAACAAATTCATCACGTCCTAAATCGTAACGTGACTTACCTTCAGAACGAAGTTTTTCTTCTACTTTTGCCTGTGTCGCAATACCTGCATGGTCCATTCCTGGCAACCATAGTGCATCATATCCTTGCATGCGTTTCATGCGGATTAAAATATCTTGAAGTGTTGTGTCCCAAGCATGGCCCAAGTGTAATTTACCTGTTACGTTTGGTGGTGGGATTACAATGGTGTATGGTTCTTTGCCGCTTTCAGGCTGTGCTTCAAAATACTTTCCTTTAAGCCACCATTCGTAGCGTCCTTGTTCGATGGACTTCGGATCATACTTCGTTGAAAGTTCTGGTTTTTGTTCAGTCATAATCGATTCCTCCTTTTTTTGAAAACAAAAAAACTCCTGTCGTCACAAAAAGGACGAAGGAGTTGTTCGCGGTACCACCTTTATTCGCAGATGACAAAAAAATCATCACGCTCTCAAGTTTATATAACGGCTTTTAACCGGTTTCTGCTACTTACAGGTTCACAGAAACTGCTCATGGGCGACATTCAAATGTGTGTTAACGGAAACTCTCACCAAACGTTCCCTCTCTTGTGAAAACAGCACCACTTTACTCTTCCCAATCAATGCATTGTTATTTAGTTTTGTAACATATTGTATTTCCAAGATGAGATTATTGTATAGGACTGCACGACAACTCGTCAAGTATTTTTGAAAGGAGGAATCTCAATGCGAAGAGGATATAATCCTTATCTGCTTCCACCGTGGCTTCGAAAAACCCGCTTCTACTGCAAAGACATCATTTTGCCGATCACAGTTTTCGAACTTATCCGTACCATTTTCATCCCGACGACCTTCGATTTCTTGCTGCTGTGCTTGTTAATTTTCATCTTATTTTTATTTCAAAAAGATATTATTTAACTTCATAGACGGAGTAGCCGTCTTTTAAATCACTCAGGAAGAATGGCAATGCTACATTTTCTTTGACCACCGGATTTTCCTCGGAAGTGGAATTGACAGGCTCAGTGAATACTTCTACGGAAGAGGATTCCCGTGGTTCAGGAAGTTCATACGAGCAAGTAACGCTCCATTCCACTTTCAATGTTTTTTCATCGGTGACAGATGCATTAACGTCCGACAGATGGATTTCAGGTTCTACTTTGCCATGAACATAATTTGGAGGTAATTCCACGAATAAAGGCACCGCATATTCAAAGTAGCCGTTTTCCCCATTCATGTCCAAGTCCTCGATTGAAACCCATTCAGACGTTCCGTGGTGCTCACATTCACCTGGTTGGAAAGCTACATGTGCTGCAATATGGTAAATGCCATATAAACTACTTACTCCTTTAACTTGCTGAAACTCTACTTGTGGCTTGACCTCAATTCGTGCAGCATTTGTCGGCACCCCAAAACTTTCCGGGAAATAAAAAACTTCTTGAAGCTTCCAATTAACTTGATTCACTTCTTGTCCTCCTTCACAAAGCTATGTGAAAGATTTTATGCGAGTGAACGAGCCTTTATGCTTTCGTGAAGAACTTCTCGTTGTTCCTAAAGTTTCTCAGACGTAGTTCACTATTTTTTAAGACATCATCACACTTTTTTCACACGTTCCCAACTCTATTTCAGATGACAATTCCGAAAAGTTAGTCTGAGCAACCGCTCACTATCAAACATCGGCTTTCAACCATTTTTTTAATGCATACGTCATCACAGGCCCTGCAATCAGCAGGATAAAGAAAATCCGGAATAAATGAAAACTGGTGACGGTCGACAAATCTGCACCCGTTTCCAATGCTGTAATGGACATTTCGGCAATTCCTCCAGGCGCTGCACTAATAAAGAAATCTAGAAACGTGTTAACTGGATGAATGTTTGTCAGTGTGTATGCAATGAATCCACAAAATGCAATAAGCGCCAAGTTTGTCAGCACAATCGCTGCGAACAGTCGTATCGATAATTGATTTCTTACTTTTTCGAGCTGTAAGCCTAAATGAGCACCCACAAATATTTGAGACAGAATTAATACGATGGAAGGCACTTCGACAACTGGATGATCTGTCACGAACTGCACAATGGCCATTGATAAAATAGGGGCCATCATTTCAGGCAAAGGAAAATGTATTTTTTTCATTGCGATAAAAAAGGAAGTACCAAGCAAGACAGCTATGACGAAGTGAGTAACATTAAATGTCGGCAACTCAGTCAGTGTCACTTCATTGAAATGACTGCCTTTTGGAATCCAGGCAGTTAAAAAAGGGACAACCGTCACGACCACAAAGATCCGAAACGTCTGCATCAATGTCACGATGGTGGAATTCGCTGATTCCACTTCTTCACTCAGCAACACCATTTGGGATAGCCCACCTGGCAAAGAACCTAACACGCTGGTTGCTATGGTTTCCCCAGACATTTTCATGAAAAGCAGGCTTAATAATAGTGCTACACCTGAGACTGACAACGTCATCAATACCATCAGGGGAAAATCAAACCACATAAGTTCAATGGATGTTTTCGTAAAAGACGAGCCGATTTGAATACCTAGGAAAATCAAACCGATCTGTCGATATATTCGTGGCCACTCAAATTGCAATTTTGTATATTGCCTTAAAAGCAGTAATGAAACCATCGGTCCTAGCAACCATGGCAAAAAGATGCCGATTCGGTCAAATATGAAACCAGCCGCTGCTGCAATTATAAAAGTACGTATGATTATCCAAGACTGTTGCAACAAGACCACACCTTTCTTCATTGAAAAAAGCCCTGATACTCGAGTGAGTACCAGGACATGAGTATTAAGCTAGTTGTTTAAATACTTTATGGAATGCTTCCACAGTTTTCGCAATGTCTTCAGATGTATGAGCGGCAGATAGGAACATGCCTTCAAATTGTGAAGGTGGCAAGAAAATGCCTTCCTCAGCCATCAAGCGGTAATATTTTGCGAACAGTTTAAGATCAGACGTTTTCGCCACGTCGTAGTTCGTTACTGTTTCATTCGTAAAGAAGAATCCAATCATTGATCCCGCTCGATTCACCGTGTGTGGGATGTGGTATTTCAATGCAGCTTCACGGAAGCCAGCTTCCAACTGATCCGCAAGTCTGTTGAAATGCTCATACGTTTCAGGAGTTAAGCGAGACAGGGTTTCAAGACCTGCCGTCATCGCTAATGGATTACCTGAAAGTGTGCCTGCTTGATAAATCGGGCCACTTGGCGCGATTCGGGACATAATTTCAAGTTTCCCGCCGTAAGCACCGACTGGAAGTCCTCCGCCGATTACTTTACCAAGACACGTCAAATCCGGTGTTACGTTGAAGTGACCTTGGGCACAGTTATAACCGACACGGAAGCCCGTCATTACTTCGTCAAAGATAAGAACTGTTCCGTTATCTGTTGATAATTCACGAAGACCTTCGAGGAAGCCAGGTTGAGGTCCGACTACGCCCATATTCCCCGCTACTGGTTCTACGATAATGGCTGCCAAGTCATCTCCGTGCTGTTTAAATGCTGCACGTACACTCTCCAAATCATTGTAAGCGACTGTAATCGTGTTTTTAGCCACTGATTCCGGTACACCTGGGCTATCCGGTAAACCAAGTGTCGCAACACCCGAGCCTGCTTTAATCAATAAGCTATCACCATGTCCATGGTAACAACCTTCGAATTTCAGGATTTTATTACGTCCAGTGTAACCACGTGCTGCACGAAGTGCGCTCATCGTTGCTTCTGTTCCGGAAGATACCATACGTACCATTTCGATAGAAGGCACACGTTCCATAACCAATTTTGCCAAGTCATTTTCAACGACTGTAGGTGCACCGAAACTTGTACCCGTTTCAGCTACTTTTTGAATAGCTGCCACGACGTCAGGATGAGAGTGACCTAAAATAAGTGGTCCCCATGAAAGTACATAGTCGATATAGTCATTTCCATCGATGTCTGTAATTGTTGCACCTTTTCCGCTTGCCATGAAAATCGGATCCATATCAACCGATTTGAATGCACGAACCGGACTATTGACTCCACCTGGCATCAATTTCACGGCTTCGCTGAATGCTTGTTTTGATTTATCGTAAGAACGTTCCATTATTTCGCCCCCAACCAACGAGCCACATCTTTCGCGTGGTACGTCATGATTAAATCTGCGCCTGCGCGCTTCATGCTTGTAAGTGTTTCAATGACAATTCTTTCTTCGTCTATCCATCCGTTTTGTGCTGCCGCTTTCACCATGGCATATTCCCCGCTCACATTGTAAGCCACGACCGGTAAGTCGAAATTATTTTTCACGTCACGAACGATATCCAAGTAAGATAGTGCTGGTTTAACAATTAGGAAATCTGCGCCTTCTTCAACGTCAGATGTTGCTTCGCGCATCGCTTCATTGCGATTTGCAAAATCCATTTGATACGACTTGCGGTCACCAAATTGAGGTGTACTGTTTGCTGCATCACGGAAGGGACCGTAATACGCTGATGCATATTTCACTGCATACGACATAATAGGGAGATGTGAAAAGCCTGCTTCATCCAAACCGTAACGAATAGCCGCTACGAATCCATCCATCATGTTTGACGGAGCAATAATGTCTGCACCCGCTTTCGCTTGTGCAATGGCAGTACGAGCCAATAAATCAAGAGTTGGATCATTTAAGACTTGTCCGTTTTCAATAATTCCGCAGTGACCATGGTCCGTATATTCACATAAGCACGTATCAGCAATTACAACCAAATGTGGGTGACGTTCTTTTACAAAGCGAATCGCTTCTTGAATGATGCCATGATCATGGTAAGCTTGTGTGCCTTCTGCATCTTTCTCAAGAGGTATGCCGAATAAAATAACCGATGGGATACCAAGTGATACAACTTCGTCCACTTCCTCACCTAAGTGATCCAAAGAAAATTGGTATACGCCTGGCATTGAAGCGATCGGGTTTTTAATATTTTCGCCTTCTGCAACGAAAATCGGGTAAATCAAATCTTCTGTATGTAATTTAGTTTCGCGTACCATTGCACGCAAAGTTTCGCTATGACGTAAGCGTCGGTGTCTATTGAATTGAAGTTCTTTCATTTGTATGAGTCATCCTTCCATTTAGCAATTTCTTGAATGAGTGCAAGCCATGTGTAAGTTGTTGGCTGTATATGAACTGCAACACCTAGTTTTTTTAATGCAGTTGCAGTCACATGACCAATTGCAGCAATCGTCATTTCGTTCCAACCGATTTTGGGCGCAATTTCACGTTTGAATACTTCCACTGATGAGGGACTCGCAAATGCCACAAAAACATGTGGATGTTGAGTGAGATAGTCACCTAAACTTTTCGCGTTACCCTCATCAGGCAGAGTTTCATATACGGTCCATTCGTCCACGGATTGTGATAGGCCTTCTTTTATCGTAGCTTTAGCAAGTGATCCACGTAAAAACAAACAAGTATCTGAGTAACCGGCTACTAACGGGAATTGTTGAACGAATGCATCCGCACTGAATGTAGTTGGCGTAAACGTCACATGAAAACCTATGCGTTCTAAAGCAGTCGCAGTTTTACTGCCAACTGCTGCAATCTTACAAGGCAAAGAATCCAAGAGAATCTTGTGTCGCAGCACCTTTTGTTCGAATGCACCTACTGCATTTTGGCTTGTGAAAATCAACCAGTCATAAGTGTGGAGACTATTAATAAATTGTTCGTCTTGAAATGTTAATTCCTGAGTTCGGATGAGCGGGAAAGAAATGAATTCTCCACCCAGCCTTGTCACTTCAAAAAATGCTTCGTCAGACTTTGGTTGACCTGTAAAGACAATCGTTTGTCCTTGCAAATCACCTTTTTTAGACATTTAAATCGGCTCTTACTTGTTGAATCAAATCGTAAGCACCTTGCTCGCTTAATGTCACTGCCACTTCTTTTCCTGCCGTTTCTGGTACAACATTCTTAGAAGTTTGTTTGAAAACTTGTTCAGCATCAGGTGAAGCAACCAATCCTGTAAAATGAACATCTCCGTTTTCCACAGTTGCAAAACCAGCAATCGGTACTTGGCAACCGCCATCCATTGCATGTAAAAATGCACGCTCTGCATGAACGGCTTTCCAAGTTTCTTCATGTGTCAGTTTGCCAAGCTCTCCTAATAATTCCGCGTCGTCTCCACGGCATTCGATTGCTAAAGCACCTTGACCCACAGCAGGAAGACAATCTTCAGTTGATAAATATTCCGTCACCACATCATCGCTCCACCCAAGACGCTTGAGTCCAGCTGCAGCTAAAATAATCGCATCGTACTCTTCTGTTTCAAGTTTAGCGAGACGTGTATCTACATTTCCGCGAATCCATTTGATTTCAAGGTCTGGACGCAATAACAGAAGTTGAGCTGAACGACGTAAACTGCTTGTTCCGACAACTGCTCCTACCGGTAAGTCCATAAATTTCACATGCCCTGTTGAAATAAAAGCATCACGTGCATCTTCACGCGGTGGAATACACCCGATGACAAGTCCTTCCGGCAATTCCGAAGGCATGTCTTTCATGCTATGAACAGCAAAATCGATTTCTTTGTCGTACAAGGCTTGTTCAATTTCTTTAACAAACAATCCTTTGCCCCCAACTTTTGAAAGTTGAACATCCAGGATTTGATCACCTTTTGTGACGATTTCTTTTACTTCAAACTCAAATGGTGCTCCCGCTTGTTTCATTTGATCGATAAACCAATTTGTTTGTGTCAATGCCAATTTACTTCTTCTCGAACCTACTATAATTTTTCTCATTATTAACAACCCCACTTAACCGATTAATTAGATTTTAGTACCAAAAATGAAAGTCGGATAATCGACTTCCTAAGAAAAAATTCACCAACACGAGCAGGAAGGCATAAGCATGACCCCATGCATAACTTGTTCCGTAAAGTGTCCCTTTTTTTCTTCGATAAAATAAATAGCCGTAAACAAATAATAAAATAAATGAACCTATGATTTTCACATCAATAAGCGAAAATTCATTGAGTGTAACGTATCCCCATTGCAGCCCAAGAATCAGACTGACGAACAGGAATGGAATGCCAATGACGATTGACACGGTCATTCCCTTCTCAGTTTGATCAAGAGAAGGCAGTTTCCCGAATTGTTTCGTCCATTTCTTTTTCTTTAATAAGCGATACAAAATATGATACAACGCCGAAAAGACAAAAGATAACGAGAATCCTACATACGACAGGATCGCAAAAGTTACATGGATGAATAACAACTCTGATATCAGTGTTTCCCCAACAGGTGAGCGTTCAATCTGAACAGGTGAAAATGTATGAATGGTCATAAAAATAAAACCGATGACATTCAGGAAAAACACGGGAACCATCACACGGTATATAAGATGAAGTCCGATGGATAACGAGATTAATAACCAGGCATAAAAATAAATGCCTTCAAACAAAGTCAATATCGGAAACCTTTTCGTCTCAACAATATATAGGACTAAAAAAACCGTTTGCAATAGCCACACAATGCTGAGTAGCCAAAACGCAATGCGGTGAGCTTTTGAATCTTTATCTAAATAATCAATGAAGTAAAATACAAGACTGATTGCGTAGAGGATAACCATACCTTCATGCAGCCTTGTCATGGTCAAATCCGCCACTACCTTACCCCTTTTCCCTCAGAAATAAAAAGCGTTTTCGCATGTATAGTTTACCATACAGATACGAAAACGCCCCCTAACATGAATTAATATGAATACCCTGGACTAACTGTTATCTTTTTTTCTTCAACAACTTCTAGCTGTTGTTTGACAGCCATCATTTGACGTTGTTTTTCTTGCTGAACCTCTTCTACAATACCAAATATCTGCTGGAATAATTGCAGTTGTTCATGTGAATTTGATGAAACTGCAAGTTCTTTCGCCTGCAGGATTGGATCTTTTAACAATTGATTGATAATTGATTTAGTATGTTTGCTTAATATCTTGCGTTCTCGATCCGTCAGTTCAGGCATTTTGTTTTCAATGCTGACCATAGTCTCTGCTTGTATTTGCATCGCTTTTTGACGAAGTGCCGAGATGATAGGAACGACTCCCAATGTACCGAGCCAATTGTTGAACTGGACAAGTTCCTGTTCAATCATCAACATGATGTCATTAGCAGCAAGTTGTCGTTCCGCTAAGTTCGCTTCCACAATGCCTTGCAAATCATCTATATCATATAGGAACACATTTGGAAGCTCACCAATGCGCGGATCCAAATCACGTGGCACTGCGATATCCACCATGAATAGTGGCTTTCCTTTACGAATGCGCTCCACAAATTGCATCAATTCCAAGTCAATAACGTATTCAGTTGAACCTGTTGAACTAATTAATATGTCAGCTTCAAGCAATGCACATTGAAGTTCTTGCATCGATTTCGCCTGACCATCAAATTTCTCTGCAAGTAATTGAGCTTTCTCGAAGGTGCGGTTGATGACTGTGATTTTCTCTGCTCCACTTCCGTGAAGGTTCTTAATCGCCAGTTCACCCATTTTCCCTGCCCCTAAAATGACAACATGCTTTTGCTTCAATGAACCGAAAATTTTCTTTCCGAGTTCAACGGCAGCATAGGAAACAGAAACCGCGTTCTCACCGATTGCTGTTTCAGCATGTGCACGCTTCGCAAGAGTAATCGCTTGTTTGAACAATTGGTTGAAAACTGTTCCAGTTGTCCCCCGTTCTTGGGCATCCAAGAAACTTTTGCGTACTTGTCCAAGAATTTGTGTTTCTCCAAGTACCATTGAATCGATCGAAGCAGTTACGCGGAATAGATGCTCCATTGCCCCATCATTTTCATAAATGAATAGGTACGACGAAAACGATTCAATCGGTAACTTGAACCATGTCGCAAGGAATTGCTTTATATAATAACGTCCGGTATGTAACTGATCGACAATCGCATAGATTTCGGTACGGTTACATGTAGAGACAATCACGTTTTCCAATATGCTTTTCTGCTCTTGCAGTGCTTGCATCGCCTGCGGTAAATCGGACTCAACGAAGGACAATCGTTCGCGAATCTCTACCGGCGCTGTACGATAATTAACACCCACTACGATGGTATGCATGGCTTCATGACACCTTTCACGTTCTATTTCACGCCTTTTATTATAGCATAACGTTTTTAAAAACAAGGTTTTAAATGTGAACAAGCTATGAAATCAAGGCTGATTGGTATGCTACTTTATAATAATTATAATGTAAGTGTATCAAAACGTCTGAACGCATACAATCGTTTTGCTTGTAGGCGGAATTGTCTGTAAATGGTCAAGCAAATCGGAATGGTTGTTGCTCCAGGTTGACAGATTGCGGTTCCAAGTAGATAGAAACGACTTCCAGGTAGACAGTTTGCTTTTCCAGGTTGCACAAAATCCCCACAACCTTTATATTACCTCCCTGACAAAAACTTCAATCCTCCAGATTCACAAATCATTAAAAAACTCCCTAAAAAGCATTAGGCTTCTTAGAGAGTGTAACCGTTTTATTCTATTTCTAGTACCATACGACGTTTGATTTCTGCCCATGCCGCATCAAATCCAAGACCCGTTTCCGAAGAAAACAGAATCATCGTATCATGTGCTTCCATATCAAGTTCGTCACGAACCATTTTCTTATGCTTCTCCCATTTGCCTTTCGGGATTTTATCCGCTTTTGTGGCAATGACGATACAAGGAATGTTGTGATATTTCAGGAAATCATACATCATGCAATCATCATCGGATGGTGGATGACGAAGATCCACAATCTGGATAACGGCTTTCAGCACGTCACGACTCGTAATATACGTTTCGATCATTTTACCCCAAGCTTCACGTTCGCTTTTCGAAACTTTTGCATAGCCGTATCCAGGAACATCAACGAAAAACAATTGTTCTTCAATTTTATAGAAGTTCAATGTTTGCGTTTTCCCCGGTTTTGAAGAAATACGTGCCATACTCTTTCGGCCTATCATTTTATTAATAAATGAAGATTTTCCTACATTTGAACGACCAGCAAGAGCAAACTCCGGAAAACCATCTTCCGGATATTGCTCTGGTCGTACTGCACTAATTACTAATTCCACGTTATGCACTTTCATTGCACGCCGCCTCCTTCTAGTGCTATTTCCAGCACTTCGTCAGCATGCGAGACAAATTTGAATGTTAAGTCCTCGCGCACACTTCCCGGTATATCTTCTATATCTCGTTCATTTTCTTTCGGTAAAATAATCGTTGTTAATCCTGCACGGTGAGCGCTTAACGTTTTTTCTTTAACTCCACCGATTGGCAACACGCGACCACGTAATGTGATTTCACCAGTCATGCCCACTTCACGTCGAATAGGACGTTTTGACAAAGCCGATACAAGCGCCGTTGCAATGGTAATTCCGGCAGAAGGTCCGTCTTTCGGAACCGCCCCTTCAGGCACGTGAATATGAATATCATGCGATTCATGGAAATTCGCATCCAGTCCTAATACTTCGGTTTTCGATCGAACGAATGACAAGGCTGTCTGAGCAGACTCTTTCATGACATCGCCCAATTTACCAGTCAAAATCAGCTTTCCTTTACCAGGTGAAAGAGATACTTCAATTTGAAGTGTGTCTCCACCAACAGTGGTATAGGCCAAGCCCGTCGCTACACCTACCTGGTTTTCTGTTTCGGCTTGTCCATAACGGAATTTATGTTTGCCGATTAGATCTTCCAAAGAAGAAGCTTTGATAACAATGCGTTTTTTATCAGTGGATACCACTTGTTTGGCAGCTTTACGGCAAATAGCAGCAATTTGGCGCTCGAGACTACGTACACCCGCTTCACGTGTGTAATAGCGAATCAAGTCAAGAATCGCATCATCTTTAAGTTGCAGTTGCGATTTCGTCAAACCATGTTCTTTCAACTGTTTCGGCAATAAATGATTTTTTGCAATGGATTGCTTTTCCATCTCCGTATAGCCTGCAATAGAAATAATTTCCATGCGATCACGGAGTGGTCCTGGAATCGTGCTTAAATCATTAGCAGTTGCAACGAATAACACGTTTGATAAGTTATATGTTTCTTCGATGTAATGGTCGCTGAAATTGTGGTTCTGTTCTGGATCCAATACTTCAAGCATAGCTGAAGAAGGATCCCCACGGAAGTCATTTGACATTTTATCAATTTCATCCAACAAGAAGACCGGATTAATTTTTCCGGCTTTTTTCATCCCTTGAATGATGCGTCCAGGCATTGCACCTACATACGTGCGACGATGTCCACGAATTTCTGATTCATCTCGTACACCACCCAGTGAAATACGAACGAACTGACGTCCTAATGATTCTGCAATGGAACGGGCAAGCGAAGTTTTTCCGACACCTGGAGGTCCAGCCAGACAAAGAATCGGTCCGCGCAATGATTTGGTCAATTGACGAACAGCTAAATATTCGAGCACACGCTCTTTTACTGACTCCAGTCCATCGTGGTCACGATTTAAAATAGCTTCCGCTCGGTTGATATCCAATCGATCAGCCGTAGCATCCGTCCATGGAATGGCCACTAGCCAATCCAAATAATTACGAATGACGCCACTTTCAGCAGCCGCAGCTGGAAGTTTTTCATATCGGTCTAACTCTTTCAAAGCCACTTTTAACGTAGATTCAGGCATTCCCGATTCATCGATTTTCTTACGAAGGTCAGCTACTTCTCCTGTTTTACCTTCTCGATCGCCAAGTTCCGTTTGAATCGCTTTCATTTGCTCACGCAAATAAAATTCTTTTTGTGTACGTTCCATCGCCTGTTTTACCCGTGCAGATATTTTCTTTTCCATATCCAACACTTCTTGTTCATTGTGCAAGCGATTGATTAACCATTCCAAGCGGTCTTTTACGTCGAAAATTTCAAGCACTTCTTGTTTCCCACTAACCTTCAGCGGCAAGTAAGACGCGATCATATCCGCCAAACGGCCTGGTTCTTCAATATCAGAGACTGTGTCATATGTTTCTGATGTTACTTTTTTCGAAATTTTAGAGTACTTTTCAAAATACTGAAGTAGCATCCGCATAAGGGCTTCATGTTCCGGAGTTTTCTCAGTATCATCCGGTGAAGCAGTAACGGTCACAGTTGCGTAGTTGTCACCTTCCGTGTAACTAGCCCACGTTGCACGCTCCAAGCCTTCTACTAATACACGGATTGTTCCGTTTGGCAGTTTAATCATTTGATTCACATGAGCCAACGTCCCTATTCCGTTCAAATCCTCTTCTACTGGTTGTTCAACATTCATATCTTTTTGGGTTGCCAGAAAGACGATGTTATCAGTCAATAATGCCTGTTCCAACGCTGCAACAGAACGCTCACGACCTACATCAATATGTAACACCATCGTCGGAAATACTAACAAACCACGTAAAGGTAATAATGGAACGATTTTTTCTTCATTTTTCTTTGACATTTGGAAAGTCACCTCCGTCCAATTTTGTCCGATTTCTCCATAAATCAAACATATGGAAGAAAAAGCTGACATCCGAGCTGCGCGTAGCATACGCACGTTCGAAGCCAGCTTTTCTCATTCAGCTAAATTTACGCTGAAGTTTTTTCATCATTTTGATTCAGTACGGTACCGTCTTCCAAAACCAATCTCGGATTTGTAGAATCAGTAACCGTTTCTTTCGTAATAACACACTCTATAATATCTTCACGTGAAGGCAATTCATACATCACGTCCAACATTAATGATTCAATAATCGAACGAAGTCCACGTGCACCCGTTTTGCGTTCGATTGCCAATTTCGCAATTTCAACCAATGCATCATCTTCAAATGTCAATTTGACATTATCCAATTCAATCATTTTTTGGTATTGCTTCACTAAAGCATTTTTGGGTTCAGTTAAAATTTGAACAAGAGCGTTCTCGTCTAGCTGTTCCAAGCTTGCCAATACTGGCAGACGGCCAATGAATTCAGGAATCAATCCGAATTTCAACAAATCTTCAGGAATTAATTGTGATAATAATGAAGATTCTTCAGGATCTTTTTTGTTTGGATCTGAACCGAAACCGATTACTTTTTGTCCTAAACGACGCTTAATGATTTGATCAATTCCATCAAATGCTCCACCAACGATGAACAAGATGTTCGTTGTGTCGATTTGAATGAATTCCTGATGAGGATGCTTACGCCCACCTTGAGGAGGAACGCTTGCAACTGTGCCTTCTAAAATTTTCAGAAGTGCCTGTTGCACACCTTCACCTGAAACGTCACGCGTGATGGATGGATTTTCGGATTTACGTGCTACTTTATCGATTTCATCGATATAAATAATACCTTTTTCCGCTTTTTCAACATCATAATCAGCCGATTGAATCAATTTCAGGAGAATGTTTTCTACATCTTCCCCAACATATCCAGCTTCAGTTAATGATGTTGCATCAGCAATCGCGAACGGCACATTCAGAATGCGCGCAAGTGTTTGAGCCAGTAACGTCTTTCCGCTACCAGTTGGTCCCAAAATAACGATATTTGATTTTGATAATTCCACATCATCGATTTTGCTGTCGGAATTGATGCGTTTGTAATGATTATAAACAGCTACAGCGAGTGATTTTTTTGCTCGCTCCTGACCAATTACATATTCATCAAGAATGGAAAGGATTTCTTTTGGTTTTGGAACTTCTTTAAACTCAGTTTCTTCTTCTGTACCGAGTTCTTCTTCCACGATTTCCGTACATAATTCAATACATTCATCGCAAATATATACACCAGGTCCTGCGACCAGTTTACGAACTTGTTCTTGGGATTTACCACAGAAGGAACACTTTAAATTCCCTTTTTCATCATTAAATTTGAACAAAATATTCACCCCTATTCAAGCCACAATCTTACAAGATTCTCCTACTAGAATCAACTAATAAGATTAATGAAAACTTAGATCATTATTTTTCATCATGCACGTATCTTTTGGATCAATCACCAGACATTACCTATGTATGAGAGAAAACAAGGCACGGGCAATATGTCCGCGCCTTGTTTTAAAAAGCAGTGATAAAAATTATTCTGTAACTTTAGCGTTTTCAACTAAGAAGTCGATTGTTTTTTGCATACGGATATCGTTTTCAAGTGCGCCAGTACCACCAAGTGCTGTACGAATTTGTTCAGCAGTCATGTTGAATTGACCAGACATTTTTTCGATTTCAGCATTTACTTCTTCTTCAGAAGCTGTTAGGCCTTCTGCTTCAGCGATCGCTTCAAGTGTCAAGGAAACTTTCACACGCTTGTTAGCATCTTCAATCATTTGTGCACGAAGTGCGTTTTCGTCTTGACCTGAGAATTGGTAGTAAAGGTCAAGGTTCATACCTTGTGATTGTAAACGTTGTGCGAAGTCATTTAACATACGATCTACTTCTGCATCAATCATTGCTTGAGGAATATCGATTGTTGCGTTTTCAGCAACTTTCTCAACTAACTCATCTTTGAATCCAGCTTCAGCCGCATTTTTCTTTTCTTCAATTGCTTGTACTTTTAATTTCGTACGAAGAGCATCGATACCTTCAATTTCGCTATCGATTTCTTTTGCAAAATCATCGTTTAATTCAGGAAGTTCTTTTCCTTTTACTTCTTTCACAGTTACTTTGAAAGTAGCTTCTTTACCAGCAAGTTCAGCTGCATGGTATTCTTCAGGGAAAGTAACAACTACATCTTTTTGTTCGCCAGCTTTTAAGCCAACCAATTGCTCTTCGAAACCTGGAATGAATGATCCAGAACCAATTTCAAGTGCGTGGTCTTCACCAGCGCCGCCTTCAAATGCTTCTTCTCCAAGGAATCCTTCGAAATCGATAACAGCTGTATCGCCTTCAACGATTGCTTCGTCTTCTTTAACAACTAGCTCAGCCAAACGTGTTTGTTGTTCTTTTAATTGAGCTTCGATGTCTTCATCAGTTACATTTGAGTCTTGTTTAGAAACTTCAATGCCTTTGTAATCTCCAAGAGTTACTTCAGGACGTACTGTAACAGTAGCTTTGAAAATCAAGTTTTCACCTTGCTCCATTTTTTCGATGTCGATTTCCGGACGATCAACAGGATCGATTCCAGCTTCTTCAACTGCTGAAGCATATGCATCAGGTAGAATGAAATCTAAAGCATCTTGGTATAAAGACTCAGCACCAAAACGTTGTTCGAACATTTTACGTGGCATTTTCCCTTTACGGAAACCTGGTACGTTGATTTCTTTAACAACCTTTTTGAAAGCTTTATCTAAACCTTCATTAACTTTTGCTGCTTCAACTTCTACAGTTAGAATACCTGTGTTACCTTCTTGTTTTTCCCATTTCACTGACATATATTCAACCTCCATCATTAATTTCAATTGTTTAGTATCATTCTTATCTATGATTTTGACAACCATTCTAGTATAGCATAACCGCCGATACTTTCAACTTTTTTCACATGTTCCGCATTTCGAAGAGGACATCAATCCTAACGAGCAGGTCATACAACTTCCCTTCGCAAGTCACTTCTTCCCCTAACATGCCACCTACGTAATTTATATAAGCTTCAGCCACTTCTTGCTCATCGAACGAAAACCATTCAAATGGATACGTTGCAAATGAGTGACGAATGATTAAATCATGAACCATTTCCAGTTTGGTTGGATTTTGAATGAGGTCATCTTCCGTCATGTTTAGGACAGCTTCGACCATCGGTGTTTGGGAAGGGTCTAACAGCTCTTTAGGGATAATATCAGTTCGATAACCGAACTTTTCAATGGTTATGTTCCGATCTATTCTTTTGTGTACCATCAATAACAATGCGAAGGATTTCGTTATGGGTGATATTAGGTCATCTTCAATAATGGTCACCAGTTCATTTTCTATTGGCGTCAGATCTTCCCCTTCCAGTTCAACCAATAGTTGCTGTTGCTTATCTTCTGGGAAACGAGAAAATGTTTCGTATTGAAATAAGCTTGCATCAATTTGATTGTTATGAGGAACATCTTCCAATATCCGATCACTTTTTTGTTTGGCCACACGTTCATTCAATGTGAGAAGTTGTTCAAATTTATCTATTTTATCTTCAGAAACAACGCCTTCTTCAAGCAATGATTCCAAAATTTCTTTTACCTCACCGAACTGGCGTAGCTCCATCAGGATCGTTACATACAACTCCATCGTTTCAAAGTAATAGGTAGGACCTAATTTCAAAAGTTCCTCACAAACTGTCTTAGCCTCAGTGAATTCCCGAATTTCATACAATGAATATGCATAGACACCCAGTGTTTGTTCATCAGCTTCTATGTATGTCAGGGCCTGTCTAATTGAATCCACTGCTAAATCATATTGAAAATCTTCAGCATGTTTCAGTCCTTCGGATATGAGTCTGTCCACCATGCCCGGAAAGACAATGATGTTTTCTTTTTTTTGAAGTTTTCCGTACTTTTTTCGCAATGTGGATTCCGCCTTTCTCTTGCGTTTATAGTAGCACAAATTGAAAAAAGGATGTGCTTCTCAGCACATCCTTTCTTCATTATTTGTATTCTTCTTGGAGTAAAAACTCAATCAGTGATTAAAAACCGAATTCAGCTTGTTGTTCACTAGTAATATCTTCATACGTGTCTTCGTCATAGCTTGAGCTGATAATGAACTTCAATGATTTCAATTCATCAACATTGCTGGTGGTAAAAACTCCGATTGTTCCTTCATGTTTGGTCTTCCCATAAAAAGTACTATCAAAGCCATTTTCTTCCCAAATGAAGTCATTGCCCATTGCATCCAGTTGCTCGCCCGTATTCGTAACGATTGTACTGATTCCGTTCCATCCAATATTTTTATCAGATGTATTTTCAGCTGAATAATTTATTTGAATATAATTAAGTTCCTCTGGCAATTCCGAAGCATTCATGAATTGGAGTAAATAGTCTGTGTTATCAGGATGAATATCTGTTAGTTGGATGACTTTCATGTTTGTCACAACAACTTTTACAGGTGCTATGTCCACACTTTGATTGACCTCTTTAATTTTCAGCAATTCTACAGAAGTTCCATCCTCTTCCTTCACTTTTTGCCCAACTTCTGTTAAAAGTACTCGGCCATTTTCATCCGTTACCGGTTCGCTGACATCTTCTTTTTTATTGGAAACTTCTTTCTGTTCCGCTTTTGAAGGATCGACTTCTTTAGCAGTTGTTTGATCTTCACTGCACCCCACTAAAACTCCGGTGACAAGCAAAATTAATGGAAGCAATGCTTTTAATGTTTTTTTCACGCTATGTACTCTCCCTGGTCCAAAAATGTAAAATTATAGTGATTTCTTATAATCTTCAAAACTCATATTAAAAGACTGTAATATAATTGTAAAGATATTTTAATATAGTAATTCCTTCCTCTAAATCCTGTAAAATGGAAATTTACATGTAAAAGAAAATGGGTATGTTAATTTTCACGGTTGATATTACAGAAAGAAGGAATCTGTGCCCTTTCCGCGGACGAACTGGCAAGCCTCCTCGCTCGTACCTCTCTGCGGGGTCTTGCCAGCCCGTTTTTCCGCAGGAGTGGCCCAGATTCCTTACTATTAACAATATGGTTATTAGACGATAGAAAAACCACGTTAAATAATGTTGTTGATATAAATAGGAAGAGTGCATTTGCGCATAGCATGTAAGCTAAGCCCCGACATCGTGTCGGAACGCCTTCATGAGCCACTTCGTGTGGGCCCAATCGTGAGACCCACAAGTATGTGATTTTCATACTTGTTGGCTCATGCGGAACGCAAGTTTACATTAAACAACCGTACCTTTTAACAGAGCAAAGATAATAAGAAAAGAGTGTGCATTTATGCACACTCCTTCATGATTTTTCAAACTGGAATTGTAATCGTGAAAGTAGTTCCTTTACCTTTTTTACTTTCAACATCAATTTTACCTTTAACTTTGCAGATCGTTCCATACACCATTAACATACCAAGGCCTGTACCTTCTTTTTTTGTTGAGTAATAAGGTTTGCCCAAATTCTTTATTTCATCCTCCGTCATTCCAATGCCACTATCTTTAACGGTTAAGATAATGTTTTGATCGAAATCACATACCTCAATTGTCAAAATTCCACCGTTTTCTTTCATTGCTTCTATTCCATTTTTTAATAAATTCAAAAGACACTGTTGCATTTGATTTTTATCGTATTTCAACTTCAGTGTATTTGTAAAATTACATTCAATTTCGACACGATTCATTTTAGCATAAGGCATTAGAATATTTTTCACGTACCTAAATTCTTCTTCTAAATTGGCATACACCATGTTTTCAGATTGCGGTTTCGCAAATGCTAGAAAATCACTCACAATTTGTTCGGCACGTTCCAATTCTTTCAACGAATAATCGATGTACATTTTTTCATCTACCGATACATTCTTTGATTCCTTCAATAGCTGCAAGAAACCATTGGTCACAGTCAGAGGGTTTCTAATCTCATGCGACACACTTGCCGTAAGCTCACTCATCACATGAAGCCGTTCTGCGTGAAGGAAATTTTCGCGGCTCTTAATATTATCGAGTGCTTTTTCGATCATCAACATAATCAGGATAATGACAACAACATGAGTGGTAAGGGAATAAAATGCCAGCAACCAGAACTCCTGTGTTAATACATCAAAAAATGTACTGAGCGTCGTTAAGTAAAATCCCATCGTGAATATCGCTGCCGAAACACCAATAAGTATTCGTTTTTGCGTGTTTACTCGAAGAAATATTTTACTCCAAAAAGGCACAATCATGAAAATGGAGGATGAAAATAAAAGGGATTGAATTGTTCCCTCCCCACCAATCATAAAACGATAAACGTTCAAGACGAAAAAAAGAGGCAGAACCTTCCAATAACCTCCATATAATGCAACGATAATAAACGGGATATACCGCAAATCAAAAATAAAACCTATATCCAGATGAATGGGATACACCATACATAAAATCATCGAAATCATGGCAAAGGCAATGAGAAATACAATATTATAAAAATGTTTGCGATTATCAAAGAAAATCACGAACAACAGTAGAGGGAAAATTAAAAATAAGATATTTAACAACAACGTTTCTAACACTGAATTTCCTCCTTTCCATGGAACCAAAGTTCTTCTAGGGAGAATTATACTTCTTCCGCAACAGACATTTCCAATATGTCGAATTTTGTAATAAAAAAACTTCTTTACCAAAGTGAAGTCACATGCGTTATGTGATCAATTCACTTTTAGATAAAGAAGGTTTTATTCTTGTCTGGTTTTTTCTAAAAATATTGTCGGAATTGATAAGTAATCATCTGCGTAATGTATATTCTTACACTGTTTATTAAGTGATTTGTTTATTCTAATATTTACAGTGCTGTTAAATTTTTTCGGATCAAAATAATAACATCTGTCTGTATCTGGACAGTAAACACAATACAAGTCTATTTGATTTTTATCAACTGGATTTTCGCAATACCCTTTAGAAGTACTATAAGACGAGCTAAATCTTACAAATAGAAAGCCTTTAGAGTTTATACTTCTATATTTGACCTGAATTCGAATGAAGTCTCCATCTTTATAAGCAACAAGATCAAATGGAGTATGTTCTGATAATGGAGTAAGAATCAAATAACCTTTTGAACATAAGTCCGCTTGCGCTTTAAGTACACCTAAATCCCCTTTGTTTTTTGTATGATGCTCCATAACACACCACCTCAAAGTTTTTAGTTTACCTATTGTTAGTCATATTTCCAAGGACAACCATTGACTAAGAGTTGCTATAGGATTTAACGTGAAGCCCTATTTTCTGAACAATTTGGACATTTTTTCTGATTACTACCTTTAAATTTAGTAAAAGTTTTTTCAAAATTATTTCCACATGAACATTTAAACAGCAATTTTTGAGAGTATCCTACATACTCTTTAGAAAGTAATTCACAATCTGAATTCTTCTTGACATATTCTCTGATATTTTCAATAGTCCACTTTTTATTCACATTAACACCCTCCAATAGATACTGGTTCCGAATTTTAACACAGGAAGAAGTTTCGGATACCTTCTTTACAATTTGGTACGTGACTACCTAATCTTTCTGATTACCCTATTATATCATCACTTCAACAACTCTGTTTTAGACTCAAATATATTTCATCAGCAAATGGATTGAATCATTGAATGCCTAGTGTTTGGCACAAAAAAACCTCCTAAATATAATAGAAGGTTTTTTCCGTACTGTTTTAATTTCGTCCCAGGAGGACATCTACAATAGTAGAAAACTTCTTATATAACAAGTTTATTAAGTATTCTTGTGTAAAAAATGTGTAAAATTATTTTAATCAGGAAACCTATTACGGAACTATAATAGCATAACACTGATTGCTATCCCTACTTTACCTCTATTCGTGGAAAAGCTGTTCTCCAAATTAATATTAGCATTCGTGGTTAATTATTAAATATGTAAGGTTTCAATAGAATGATGAGAGTGGAGTATGAAACCTCAACAATATATGTTTTGTTAAGGTTTTGATATAAAAAAAAGGAACCCTCTATAGGATTCCATATTTCTTGTAAAATTTATTACTCATCGTTTTGTACCGTATCTTCTTGAACGCCTTGGTCTTCAGAAGGATTTTCAGGTAATAACTTTACTGTGTTTTCAATTAATTTTCGTGATTCATTTGGATCCGGGAAAACTTGTTTTGTTTCTTCAGGAGCATTAAGAGCCGTATGAATTTCTGTTCCTTTGTGGAGTAATTCAGCTAATTTTTGGATTGAGTGTGATAATTGACCATGATATTCGTTTTGGTTTCCATTTATATCAAATTCATCCATTAAGAGTTTTGCGTTCAATCTTGATTGTGTTTTAATGTTATCTTCTAGAGCTTTCAACACTAATTGTTTTGCAGCAGAATCTATTTCAAGTGCAGTTATTGTATGTTGTGATTGTTTTAATTGTAAATATTGGTTTTGTAAAAAATTGTACGCACTAGTTATCATTCTCCCTAAAAATAAAACAGAAGCTTGATTTTCTAATACAATTTCTATCCAACTTGATCCAGTATCAAAATTTTGAAATCTAACTGTACTTTTGTACTCATTTATTAGAGATTGATTAAGTATTTTGTCAATATCCTTAACAAATGTTGAAACCTGTGATAAATCAGTGTATGGAGGTAATTTTATACTTACTGAATTTTCATCTTGGTTCGGGATAGATTCCTTTAGTGCTTGAATCACAGCAATAACTTTTACTCTCATGGTATTAACAATTTTAATTAAACTATTTAATCCTTCGTTGTCAACAAGCACTCTATCGGATTTATCATTAAATATATGTCCAAGATTCTCATTTAAATGCTGAATATCTTCCTCCAAAAATCCAAGGCCCTCTATATTCTTTATTGATTTATACAATTTTGTAAAGTCGGTTATTTCATATCTGTTATTTGTAATAACATGATTTACATTTAAAAAGTACACATTGTCTTGAAGTAATTTCACCTTTTCTCTAAGTCTCATATCTTTATCCCCTTTAAACTTTTTAATTCAGACTTTTTTAATATAGCAATGATTTACAAATAATGAAGCCTTTCGACAAATTTAGACAAAAAAGACCACTCATAAGAGTGTTCTCGAAAGTTTTCTATCTTGCCAGTAATGTATCCACGATCAATCGCTTCCCACAACACTTCATGGGAGTCTTCCTTCGTAAACGTTCCATTTACAAGCTTTTCTCGCCACACCGTACCAAGTGCCGGATCCTTTTCTTCGAATCTATTCAACACGCGCAGTAATGCATTCGTTAGTAGTCAATTTTAATAGATCACTCAATGGAATTCCCTCCTCTTTTTCAATTGTCGCGGTACCTTTGACTACAGGCTCCAACGCTTCAAATAATGCCTTTTCAATTTCATTTCTAAACGAAACGCCACGACCTTCATCTAAAACCCGGTGTGGGCAGTTTTTACCTGACCAATCATTGTGGTATCATACTCGTTCCATACCCCAACCGCGACGTTATAAGATTAATACAACTAATTTAATAGCATTGATTTCAGCTTGTTTGTATCGTGAATCTCCACTTTTCGAAAACAGATTTCAATGTGGATAGACTTTCGATTACCAGGACCGTTCGCACCATCTCCTGCAGCAAACACATTTCGATTTTCAGGAATGATTTGAACGGCTTCTGTATGGACTACTGCGTAATGGAATGATGTCGCGGTATTGTTATTACTCATGAACTTTGATTCGTTTTCGGCCGTTGCATCATTCCAGGTGTTATGGATGGTGATATGTTCAGGTTCCATTATAAAAGGAGATTTCAGTTTCACTTTATCGGCCGGTAATGTTCGATGTCTGATATTAATTCCAACCATCACTTCTCACCTTCTTTTTATTCAGCATTCACTTTCGTCCCAATGAGTTCTTCGCCAATTTGTTACTGCAAGCCGGAAGAAATTTATCAGACTCGCTTCAATAACCTTCAGTTTTTCTGCCAGGTTTGTCGGTACCAAAACATCCAGCTGCGCTAAATTCTCCAGGATTGACGATCCCTCATTTGCGATATAAAAAATGACAGCCGAATAAGTGATTGCTCCCCCCATCCCCAGTATTTGATCAATCATATTGGCTAAGATAATCACACCAAATACAAACATTTTACGAGCATATCCAAACAGACTTTTACGGCTCCACAAGTTACCGTTCTTGATAGCTTTTGCGATGCCTGTCAAAATGTCGATAAACATGAGCAATGCCAGTAAGTATAGAAATTTTCACATCCCCGAATAAGTAAAAGCGTACTACATCCAAATGTTCCAAACTGAATCCCCCTGAGTTTAAAAGTAATGTGTACATTTTCATCATCCCTTCTGTTTTGGGTATACAAAAAGAACGCCCGGATGGACGTCCTTGAATGTTTTTATTAGATTGGAGTTGGAGCAATCATGCTCACATTGTTTGGTTAAGGACTGTATCACCAATCACAACAAATTGTTTCGTTTGATCGTTGATTAATGTAGATAAACCTGATGCGTCGTAATTTATGTGCGCTTGTAATACGACGCTTTCATTCGTGTAGACATCATATTTTTCACCGACAGGCGTTTCAAGCTCGCTGTATACTGGCAGGAACCCTTTATGTTTTGTTTGTTTAACACGATATTTGAAATGGCAGTTCTTAATTCGCGAGCATTTAATTTTCCTGCGAATACGGACAATTCTTCATTTAATGAGACCGTGATGTTAAAACCTCGATAGTTTTGAATTTCAATGCGTATATCGCGAACCCTTTCCCTAAATTAAGTTCCATCAGAAACACCTCCATAAATCTCATTTTGCGATTTATTATCTTTATAATATCTTCTCGAAATGAGAATGTTAACATTTTTATTCTCTATTTGCGATTTATTATTTCGCAATTAGAGAATATAGGTTATAACTAAGAATAGAGATAAATTTAACTACATTTTATAGGTATTTTTTTAGAAAGGAGATTTCTTATGGCCGTAGAATATCTATTAGTTATAGGGAAAAACATCAAAAGACTAAGATTATCAAGAAATATAACTCAGAAGAAATTTGCAGAAATAATTGGCGTTAAACCAAATACCCTATCTGGTTATGAATCCGGGAAAAGAACTCCTGACCCAAAAGACTTTAGACTTTATTACGAACTACTTTGAAGTTACGACCGATTACTTGCTGGGTCGTACGAATAATACCGAAATAGTAAATTATTAGACAAATGACATTGGCAAAGAAGGATGGCAGCTAGCGATACATCAGGACTCTCTGAGTACCAACAAGCAGTTTTGGAATGGGTCTTCAGCCGCGAACATGCTCACTTCAGCAAGAAAAAGAAGATGTATTGGAGATGTTTGAGGTCATGTACGAAAAGATAAAGGATAAATAATAAATTATAAGATTTGATGAGTATGTTTGGCATGCTCATTTTATTTTACCGATTCACTTCAAATAAATAGCAATTTTAACTTAAACAGACAAGGATGTTATTACCATTTGTAATAACAAAGAAAAATAAAAGTGGTGGAGGAATCAAGATGAAAATGAACTTTTACGAAGTGTATGACTATCGCGCATTTACAGCCCCGGCCGAGATTCATAAAGCTGTCAATTCATTAATCGGAATGCTTAAAGGTGTTCAATTCGACGTTGTAGTTAACGAGGATGAGTTGTCCGAAGTTGTAAACTGGTGCAGCCTTCACCGCCGTTTTGAATCTAGGTTCCCTTTTTCTGAAATCATTCCTGTAATTGATGAAGCATTAAGTGACCATCAATTAACGAATGAAGAGATTCAAGATATCTTGTGGCTTTGTGAGAATGTTGTTCATCATGATGGGTTTAAAAATTTTTATGATTTAATCACTTCTTCCCTTCAACAATTACATGGAATCATACACGGGATAATGTCTGACAACAAAATAAATGAAAAAGAAATCGATCAGTTATCTGAATGGATGGAAGATCGTGATTTATTAAAAGGGTTCTATCCATTTGATGAAATCTATAGCTTACTGGTTGCAGCAAAAAAAGATGGTGTCATAACTGAAGATGAGAAAAACATGTTAAAAGCCTTTTTTGGCAACTTCATAGATTCCAGGACTTCTTACAACGTAAACGAAATTGAAATAAAGGATTTACAAAGCAAATACTCAGTTGGTGGAATTTGCGCGGTATGTCCTGACATTACATTTGAAAACAAAACGTTTTCATTCACTGGTATATCTGGTAAGGCCAAGCGCAGCGAAATTGCAGAAACTATTTTGAGTCAGGGTGGCCTTTTTAATAATAATGTCACCAAAAAGACAGATTACTTAATTGTAGGCGATGACGGCAATCCTTGTTGGGCCTTTTCTTGCTACGGCAGAAAAGTTGAAAAAGCCGTACAACTTCGAAAAGAAGGCTCTCAAATTATCATTGTTCATGAAAATGATTTTTGGGATGAGTTACATTAATAAGTGGTTATGAAAAACGAAATGTTTGAGGTCATCTACGCGAAGGTGAAGGATAAATAATAAAACATAAAGAATAACTACGTACAAGGAGTGTTTTTGGTGGCTTATATACAACGTTTAAATGTGGATTCATTCTTAACAGTAATTGGAAAAGATACCCCTGCAGTTTCAGAACCGATAAAAGTTCTGTGCGACGATAATAATTCATATATATTGAAAACCGATCAAATTTTCGATGAGACGTCCAAAACTTATTTACACTTTGATTGTACTTTTGTTAACGAATTTTTATCCTACTGTATAGCTAAGCATATTGGCGTTCCAACACCTGAAGCAGCTATTGCGAATGTTGATAAAGATTTTATCGATGCGAATCTCTTCCTAAAATTCCAAGGGCGATTTTCAGAAGGAGATCATTTTGCAAGTTTCTTTTTAGAAAAATGTGAAGGCAATCTCATGGAGGATTATTTAACACTCCACACCGAAGGAAAAAGTCATCTTAAAAAACCATGGAATAAATTCTTTGGGGATTTGGGAAATCCAGAAGATATACCTTTAATTATATGTTTCGACCTATTAATAGCTAACTTTGATAGATTTCGTCATTCAAGTAATTTGTTAGTTCAAAACGATGATAACAGACGAATATTTGTAATTGATCAAGGACATGCTTTTAATGGACCTTATTGGAATACATCTAAGGCATCCATACGGCAAATGCAAGGATTACCCTCACATGAATATATAACGGGATACACTAACTTACATTTTCTTCACAATCAGCAATCCCGTGCACAAGGAATCTTTAACTTAAGTGGATTTGGTGATATATTTAGAGCGCTTGATAATTATATTGATGTTTCGGATATTAATAACCACTCATTTATTGAACCTATCAAACGAATAAAAACTATTGATGCAAAATTAATTACTGACTGGTTAAATGATATTCCGGATAGTTGGTATGTCAATAAGCCTGTTCAAGTGGATTTCTACCGTAGTTTTCTTTTAACTCAAATTCAGTTTATGCCTGGTATTATTCAACATATGGCAAACACATCAGCATTTGGAAGTAGAACTGGAGGTATATTATCATGGAACGCGCAAAGTACTGGTACTCAATAATAAGTTACTGGCCCGACAAGTTGAAAAACGAATCATTAAATGTTGGCGTTATAGTGCATAATCCAGATAGTAGGTATGTAAAATGGTTTCTAATTGATGAAAAGAATAAAAAACTTAAAAGTATTTTAACAAACCATGTTTTGGTCGAAGAGTATAAAGTAAGAAAAGCGCTTTTCGACTATAAATTAGAAAAGTCTGTGGACAATAAGTCTTTATTGGACTATCCTCTAGACCATCCGGAACTTCTTCGAATAATTGATTCGGAAGTTCCGACATACTTTAAAATGACCAAGCACCAATTAATTAAGTCATCTAACATTGATATGACTTTTCACAGATTACTCGAAATTTATATTGACAGGCTTTTTATAAATAATGGAATAGTTACAAAAAGTGTTAAACAAGAAGTAAGAGACGTTTTCGAGTCGAGAAATTTACTCGGAGTTAAAGTAAAGCATGATGTATCCATAACTCCAGTAAAAGAACTTGAAAACTTACAGTATAAAATAGATTTTGTTTACAAAAACTCCAATTTGCATTTAGTTCAAACACTCCCTACAAACTTATCGCATTTAAATGAATGGTTTTCTAAATTAAAACTACTTCAGTCTGAGTACAAAGACTCCTATGAAATTGAGATAATTTATAACGAGGAAGTGAATAGTCATCCTCGTGATGTTAAAAATATTTTAACCTACTTGAATCGTAGTGATAACACGGAAATAATTAAGTTGAATACAAAAGAATTTAATAATTTTTGTGTCCATATCTCTAACGACAGTTTACCTATTCAAGAATTTGAGGCAGACTTATTAGCAATGTGACTGTCGTATAATGTCGAAAAAACCTACCTTTCCATCGGTAGGTTTTTTGTTATATTAATAAGAACGAATGTTCGTTAAATTGGAGGGGTTATATGAAAGCAAAGACACATTTAGAATATCGCATCCAAGAACGTATATCTCAATTGATATTTCACAAGTACGGCAATTTTATCTTGAGACGGTATCCAGTCGTATGGGTATTGCGTGCGAGTTTATTCCGTTTGACTCTACACGTATTGATCAAACGATTTTCATTGATGAGCGACTCACAAAACAGGAACAAGGGCAATCTTTCGCTCACGAGGTAGCTCATATTCGATACCACATCGGAAATCAATTAATCTTGCCAATTTCGTTATCGCAATGGCAGGAATGGTGTGCACATAGTTTTATGTTGGAGTTCTGTGTGCCTCGGTTCATGCTGGAAAAATGCATACAAGAACATCCCGATATGCATCCAATTGAAATGATTGTAAAAAAACTCAATTTTACCTATGAATTTGCATTGCAACGTTTCCGTCGATATCAAATGAATTTGTACCAACATACTCCCCTTTTGTGACGTTACCTTCAATTAAACTTGGTTATGAAAGGTGGTACGTTCATGGCTAGCATTACGAGGGAGTACCTGGCAATATACAGTCAGTCGAATGGTTGATGGTTGATGGTTGATGGTAAATCAAAACCGATTCGAAAAGGCGGATATAAAACAAAAAAGAGGCAACCATTGCTGCAGCTGAAATAGAGTCGGACCTGCAGAGAGGCATATTGCCGAATTTAAAATCCGAGTCATTTTGTGCTTACTTTAGAGAATGGTTGAATGTTTATAAAATCAAAAACAACCCCATCACCTTTACGCGCTATTTAAGCACTCATAAGACGCTTTTAGAGAGTTTGGCGGTAAACCTATACAAGCCATTACAAAACTGAAATATCAAGCGTTTCTGAACAAATACGCACTTACTCATGCGAAAGATACAACAAGGAAATTGAATACACATATATGTGCATGTGTTAGAGATGCAATAGATGAAGGTTTAATAAGAATCGACTTTACAAGGTCTGCCGTATTAACAGGTGAGAATCCCACAAAACGTCCAGAAGAAAAACATCTGGAGTACATCGAGAGTGAACGTCTTATGGAGGCTCTGTATTTGCGTTTGGAGCGTAGTTTAGGGTATTACTTACTTTTAAGCTCTGACATCAGGAATGCGGTTTGGGGAGCTTGTGGGGCTTACACGAAAGGATTTCGATTTTGTGAACAATACAATCAACATAAATAAGTCATGGGACTATAAAAACGGAACCGGATTCGGAAAAACTAAAAATGAACAATCGATACGAGTTCTGGATATGGATTCTGAGACGATGACTGTTTTCAATAAACTTTTCCAATCGACTGAAACAATTTATCTTTACCTTGTATTTTTTATCTCACAATCCAAAAGATGTGTACTGACAAATGAACTCGTTAATAAGCTGCTCAAGAACACGTTGAAAGAATTGAAAATTGATCCTATTAGCTTGCATGGGTTACGGCATACTCATGCGAGCGTTCTCCTCTACCGTCGTATTTCGATTTATAAGGAATTAAGAGAAGAAGATACAATGACAACAGTTCAGACTTTTGTCAGTATGAGAAAAAGACTCGTCAATGTGTAAAAAATGTGTAAAAAAATTTCAAAACCAATCGTTTTCTATGTACTTCATTGGTATTGACAACAAAAAGAAAAACACTTCAAATCCTTATATATCAAGGGTTGAAGTGTTTTTCTCTTGTTACTAAACTAAATCTAATTAGTCCTATCTACGTCCCAGGAGGGATTCGAACCCCCGACCGACGCCTTAGCTTACCACTATAGCTTTCGCTACCAATGAACATTGTTTGTAGTCTGGACTATATCTTCACCATTGCAGGTGCGACACGTGGGATTAGAACCTTTTCCGAACCATGACCGTTATTATCTTCTCTTCCTATTATAAAAGAAGATTATTATATTACAACGTTTTTTCCGATGGATTATGGTTAGCTTTATGAAATTCCGAAAAACATTGGGTGTCACTATGAAGTAAAAACCTCAATGAGCCTTAGCTCACTATCAATTATAAAAACCTTAATTTGATAAGTTCTGGATCTTGGCTACCTTGTTGGTTAAGATAATATAAAGTAATCTCACCATCTGAGCTTACTTTCAACACTTTTGAACCGTATAAATGTGCGGAAAGAGCAGCAGTACTCCTTGCACCAGTTTCTCCATCAGCATGTTCATGCGAGTTAACTATTGCTCCGAATGCTAAAACTTTCCCTGTTTCATTCAAAACTAGAGCTCCATCCACGGATGCGAGTTCTAAAATTAGTTGTTTTGACACAACATCAGATCGAGCAGAAGATAAATCTATTTTTTCAAGTCTTTCAGATAACACTTGATGTAAAGTTGAGCCATTTTCAATTAAGCTGGAATGATTGCTTATTATTTCTTTATATGTCCCTTGATTATCAATGATAATTAACGCTCCATGCCTTCTATAACTCAAATCAAATAATATTTCAAAAAGATTACATCCAACTCTATAATTACTTACTCCTACATAGTCAACTAGTGAATTTTTTAATGATGGAGAATCATAAATTTTCCATTCACCTTTGCGACTTGAGGCTAAAAGTCCATTTTTGTTATAAATTATTAAATCTCCACGTTTTGTCTTAGTAATTCCACACTCTCCTTCTTCGAGTATTGATTGGTAAGGATATAAAAATTCCGGTATAAGTTTGTAATCTTCTTTTATTACTATCTCATTCCATTTCACATAGTCGTAATCAATAAAAGTCCATCCATTACCTACTCTAAAATAGGTATATTGAGTTTCAGCTAATACATCTATTATTTTTTGATTGTTATCCTCAAACAGACTCAATGTACCGTTTCGGTTCGAATCATAAATATATGTAAATCCAATAGAGGCATTCTCATATGTTCTGGATTCCAAGGATCTACTATAATCAAAAATTTCTTCCCAATCTCCTTTATAGCCCTTTTCAAGCAACCACTCTTTAACAAATCTTGATTGTATTAAATCTTTATCAATAATTTTAGATCCAGTAGTAGGTTTACTTAACAATTCTGCTGCTATGCTTAGGCATTTATCTTTCCATCTATGCAATTGGGGAGTTGGATTTCTATTAGAAGAAATCCAATAAGAATCCCCGCAAAAATTCACATTAAAATCATGTGGCGCTTGTCCCATAGCAATATACCACTGAGGAACCGTGTTTACTATAAGTCTGTAATAATCTTCAGTTGATATCATAAATAACATAACTCCCTCGAATTCAAAAATTTGTTAAAAGATTTGCCCTTTCATCATAACAGAATAATCCAAAAGAACTATATTAAAATAGTGAAATATTAACCAAGAATTTCACGAAGAAAGTCTACTTCTTATTGCCAAACCTGCATAAAAAAACTCGGTCAAAGACCGAGTTCAGTACTCAACAAACATCATTTATTTACCTTATCTCTAATTGCGCTAACTACATTATCTAAATTTTCCTCAGGGATATTTCGAATTGTACGTTTTTTCCCTCCAAACATTCCTTTCATTCCTAAATACACGACTCCTAAATTCATTTGAGCAAGACCGAAAGGATTGGGAGTAACATCAAAATCGACATCTTTGATATCTTCATATTTCAATACTTCAGAATCCATCCCCCCAAACAAACCACCTTTTAATGACAACATAATCAAGTTTTTCTCTGCTACCACAATATAGCCAGTTTTTGTTAACTTAGGATCAGCGATATTAAAATTATATATTTTTTCATCTTTCTTCATAATTTTGTTTAACGCTTTAAAAGCATACTCAAAATATGTCCTTTCTGTTTTCGGCAACTCTGGTAAAATCCGTTCCATATCTTCAAGCGTTACTGGGTATTCCAATAGTAAATATTGTTGGTTCAACTTTCTAATTGCCATCTTAAACACAGCTCCTAATATTTGTTAATGAGTCCAATTGGTGTTTTGTATCCAATGATTTACTTAATCTTCCCATACCTCTTCCATAAGGCTTTCAATTTCTTTTCTCAACATTTCAGTTTCATTGGCTTGAACAACTACTTCATTATCTTGAATAAGTACAACATCCCCTGCCTTTGACTTGATTGGGAAGATTTTTTGGGAAACCCCTTAGTTTCCCCATCAATCTCAACGACAACTACGTCACCTTCAAAGCGGTCAATTACACCTTTCATACTGTCGTCACTTCCTTTCTGTTTTTATAGACATTTTTGTTCCATCGCTTGTTACTACTATGTTTCCTTTTTGGTCTGTACGATACACTGCAGATTTTATGGCTTTTAGTCTATTCAAGGTTTCAATCGTTGGATGCTTATACTGATTTTTTGGGCCAACGCTTTTGAATGAATAGGTAGGCTTGGCAATTTTCAAAAATTCAGCTGTGGTTGACTCTTTCGCTCCGTGATGCCCAACTTTTAACACATCAACTTTGCCAATTTGTTTCATTGCAAGCATATCTTTTTCTGCTTGAGTTTCAGCATCTGCCATGAACAAGAAATTGTTTTTACTGTAATTCACATGCAGAACAGCGCTACAATTATTGAGATCGCTTTTATTGTAATCTTTTACAGGTGCAACAAACTTAGCCTTAATGCTCTTATCTGACAAAGGAAGGTTGACACCTACCTTCGCTGTTTTGATAGTTAATTTCTTGTTTTTCACAACAAGTAGAAAGTCCTTATAAGCCTGAGTCGTATGAGAAACTTTAGGGGCAAAGACGTTTCAGTCCGCCCACATGATCAGCACCGGGGTGAGTTGAGATTAATACCTCTATATCATCCACTTTCAATTTCTTTAGGTAGGAAACTACCATATCACCTTTTCCTTTGTTTCCAGCGTCATTCAAGATATCGTCGCCATTTGGTGTTTTAATATAGGTTGCATCACCTTGATCAACATTAATAAAGTGAACTGACATGGGCATAGTTTTAGTTGCGGTAGCCATATAAACCGAAGTTGACAACATGCCTAAAATTATAAAATGAAGGGATTAATCAAAGCCAATTACAAGATATAAGAATTGCTATCCATAGACTGTATCTACTCTTAGCTGCAATAGATGCTATTTCAAACAAAAAAGGAAACGCTTTAAAAAGCATTCCCTTTTAATATCTTTAATTCACTATGTTAAAGAAAGTATTGGTAATAGTAAATAATTGGTTTTATCTAGAATACTAGAATACTCGATTAAATTCTCTTATACTACCATTTGTTTCATGTAACCATATTTCATTTGCTATGCTCTCCACAGTCGATATAAATTGATCAAATTCATTACATACAACTTCAGCAATACCTTTAGTAAAATCGTATTTCAACCAAAATAAACCTTCATGATTGACACCTTGGACTCTAGGAGGAATCTGAATTATGAAATCCTTACCATTTTGGGTAATTAATACACGCTGCAGTCTTTGTGCTTCTGAAAGAACAACCATATCATCTTCTCCACGAATCCCTAGGGACTGAATACTAACTACGTCATACCCGAGATTCCCAAAAATAGTTAATGCTTTTTTTGTAATATTTTCATCCAATAACAATCTCATCATTCATCTCCGTAATACGGTCTATTTAGGACATCAACAATAAACAACAAGCTTGATTTAATTTGCTCTGGAGACAAATCATAATCCTCACTGATTTCAGCAATGCTCATTTCTTCAGCAAGACAAGCTATTATTGTGGATATGGGAACTCTTGTGCCTTTAATGGATGGAAGTCCTCCTAAAACGTTGTGCTTTACACTTGTAACAGCGTGATCAATAACAACTGATTCCAGATAAGATTTACCATTGCTCATGTCTACCACCCGTTTCCGTGTTAACTGATAGTAACCATTATATGCAGAAGTCTCGTCCCTTAACCCTATGTGAATGCGATTTTCGTTATCTTCGAAGCTTTTGACATTAAAATTGGCATGTCCTTTCTGAAATTGCAGACTGAAATTCTCGGTAAGATCATTTTGAAAAGTGATTTGGGGTTCTTTATATTGCTTTCTCGTTTCATAACGAATTTGTGAAACCATACATTCTCCCCCCTTTAATTACCCTTTTCAAGATTTACTAAAACATTGTGAATTTCTGATAATGATTTCATAACATCTTCTAGTTCCTTTTTAGTTAGTTCAATAGAAATTCTTTTAGTATTTGCATCTTCATTGGTATCTGAACTATTAAGATAATAGCTTACTACAGCGGTATTACCAATAACTTTATAATCATCTTTTTTCCGTATTGATTGTACATCGCACTCAATACTTTCCAATAAATAGAGTTTACTAGAACAATGTAGGTTAATATACTGAACAAACTCTTGGTCTTGTAAGAAAATTTCTTTAACTATGTTTATATGATCAGAGTCAAACTCCGAACCTTCCAGTCCAAGAGCGACATTTTTAGCAATTTTGATAACTTCAAATACAACTTCAATAAACTCTTCTGTTGAAAAGGAAGAATCATAATGTTGTAATTCTTCTTCAAAGTTGATTAAGGAACTAAGACCTGCCCCATTCTTTTGCCATTTTACTTCTACTTTTCCTTCAGAATAAAAATCAAAGAAAACCTTAACGTATGAGACATACTTCTGAATGTCCATGTCATCACCTTCCAAAAAATTATTAAATAAAATCTAAACACATATCATATAAGTAAGGTTATGTTACCATTGTTTACAAGATCTGTCTATTTTACAATGAAGAATTATCCATTGATATTAAACGATTTTTGAATTAATTTCATATTCTGACTATTAGTTTCTAATATACTATACTAAGATGAAATCATTTTCCAAAAATAACAAAACAGAATATAAACAATATTAACACTATTTAGGGTTGGTGTTGTTTTGAATTTCAAGATATCTTTTAACACGATTTGTTATGAAGTTATTCATTATCAAAAAGATTTTGATATAGTTAAGCCTGTAGCTAGTAAGAACTAATACATAGAATCAATCTTATATTATGTAACCTTGATACAGAGAACTACTAGAATTTTGTTAAGGTGCAGGTATAACAATTGATGTAAACCAATCTCTTAATAAAAGCAATATTTTAATAGGTAAACCGTGCAACTGAAATTAGTGAACATTAATCGGATAGAAGAATGACTAGTGTCGTGTGCGTTTACCCACTCCGTTCCATTCCCCTATGTACGGGGCAAATAATGTGGGAATTCCCCCTCACCTAACGCTGAATGTGCACTGCTTACATGTTGTGACTGGGTTTCTACATTTTCTTACTATTTTTTAATTTGGGTTTTACAAGTAACAATGAACGTCTCCATTGTATAACTCTTAGTTCCACAGGCATCTTTTGTTATTAGCTTTGAGAGTGTTTTAATATTCTATTTGTGTAAAGTCACCCATTTAAAATTGTCTGAGAGTCCTAGTATAACTAACTTTCTTTACTATTGGACAAAACAAAAAAGACACATGCAATTAAGCAAGTGCCTTAGTTTTTGATTATTGATATTCAATTCCGAGTAGTACTGTACTCTTATTAGACACAAGATCACAATCTTTACCAAATGTAAAATCTACATCAGTCTTTGCAACATCTACCCAAGTTAATGTATCCATATAAGGATTATTCACAGTATGGTATCTAAGGTTGGTCTAATTAGTTTGACACCTCTACCCTTTGATGGAGCCACTCCTTCTTGGTTCTTTGAGCAATCAATTCTCGGTTACTTCAGCCTCAAAATTTCAATAATACTTCAGTTGAGATATCTATCTATACAGCTATCTAATTTATAACTCAAGGTTTCGGATTTTCTTTCTTCTTCTTTGCTGCTTTCTTCTTTTCTGTTGCTTTCTTCTTTGCTTCACGTTCTAGTCTTCTTTGTTTCTGTACATCTGTTTCATTGATGTCTTTCTTGATTTTTTTACCCAATTCCTCAAGTGATTTCAAGACTTCCAAACCTTCATTCTTAGTCCATGTCTCAAATCTAACTTCTGCACCTTTTTCATCTTTGTAATTGAACTTTAAATTTTGGAAACCACCAGCTGGACCAACAGTGAGAACAATGTCTTTTGCCTTTTTCAAACCTTTGTTCAACTTCCGTTTTCCTGCCAAGTATTTTTCATCAATGATTTCCAACCCACTCCAATTGACATCCAATTGTTTGAATTTAAAGTCAACCGTGATGAACATATCGTTGCCTCTACTGTAAGGACCAAAGACACCAATCGCATTCCCTTCTGTACCAATCACTAATTTTTCATGATACTTTGTCAAATCATCTGTAAGTTTCACCTTTAGAGGATACAGGTTCTTCTATCTCCTTTTGATTTTTAATATCATAATCCTTTGTTCTTCAACTAACCTGCACCGCTAGTTGAAGAAGAAAAAGAGCTTATAGTTCTCTGATGTATAATCCTGCATTGAATTTATATCCTATATTTTCAATGATACTGGTTAAGGTATCATTACTTAAGCTATGAAATGGTTTATTTAACAATAACCCGTTATTTGTAGCATACTCATACAATTCATGCTCTTTTGAATAAGGAAGATCAGTAAAATAAGTCGCCTCTAAAATAGATGTACTTTCATCTTTTAGTGGCTGAAAATCCCCCAATACTTCCAGCATCTTCTTAGCTTGCCATTTCTGATGGGCTTTTTCAAATTGCATCTTTACTACCAGTCGTTCTTCCTTTCGGTTATGAATGCAATTTTTTGGTTTTAAGACAACGATGTTTAAATCGTGTTGTGGGATTAAATCACTTCTCTTGACAATACTTTGTTTTGAGATGGTATTATAGTCCATTTTAATCCCTACAATTTGAAGGATTTCTTTAGTTGCACCAGGTCCCGATCCCTGATAGCCGCAACTGCCCCCCCTAGCCATGTTTCCCTCTTTGCTCCGTCATCCCGAAGGATAAAAGGATAGCTTCTCTTGTTGTCTTCTCTATTGTCGTTGATTACATAAACATCAGGCACGTTCTTATACTTAATTGGGATATCCTCTTCATGTTGATAGACTTCAAAGCTAGTGATATTCCCCATAAACTCAACATTTGCTTTGACCCATTCCACAGCAGAATGGGGTGTATCAGTCCCATGTTTACAAATACATCCAAACCTCTCCTTTTTTCCACTACTCCAACTTATGAAGAGTAGTGAAAAGTAGAACAAACAATAACGATGGAATTTTGTTATTGACGAGCCCACTAATTAACCTTCTCCGTGAGTTCAATATGTTCAACAAAAAAGCGTTAATCCTTCTTGGATCAACGCAGCCTTTAGCTATATGAAGGGTTATTAATTTCTTTCTTCTTTTTCCTCCTGTAGGGAAATCACCAAAAATTAAAAGGTAATCAATGCTATTACCAATAATGAAAATCGAACATTTTTTAGTGACCTAAAAGCAGAATTTAACCTCCAAAAATCACCTCGGAACTGAGGTCTTCTAGACAGCACTATTTGGTACCGTACAAAGATATAAGAAACCTCAGAGAAGTACTAATTAGAAAGAAATAATGCCCTCACTAAAACGGTAGGGGTGTCGGGTACTGGGTCACTTCGCTTCATCTCTGAGCAAAAGTATTGAAACGAGGTTTCTATGATGTGTGTCCTTGCATGACAATATAACTATTCATTTCCTACCTCCATTTTTCACCAGACTTCTATAATAGGAGTAGTAAAGTCTGGGTTATATTTGTTAATTAAATTAAATGTTTCATCTGGATCTCGAAGTATATGCTGTTTTTTGTGACACACTACACAAAGTGCTACTACATTTTCAATCGTATCTTTTCCACCCTCTGAAAGAAAATCAATATGATGGCATTCTAAATAGGGATTCCCTTTTTTATCATTGAATTGTGCTGGTTGTTCACATAAATCACAGAAACCATTTGCACGTCGTTTTGCGAATTCAGCAACATATGGATCACGTGTATAACTTGTTGTATAGGTACGTCGACGCCCATTATTTTTGGCCCGCATCGCTAACTCTTTCAGTTCTTCGAGTGAAATATTTCTTGTTTCCTTCTCTACTTTTTCTTCTTTTTCATTTTGTAGATTTTTTAGATCAGTTTCATTTATCACTATGCTTTTGTTAATAATTTGTAATGGAAACATCCATACCTTGCGATCAATTTTATCTTCACCTAATTGTCTTTCTTGATAAGGCTCATCTATCAATTTCACCTGACCTCGGAATGTGTACCCGATTTCATCTCTAAATTTTTCAAAAAGATATACTTTAATTCCATTTACATTTGAATCCCTTAAAGTTTTATTTTGTGCAAATTCAAGACTTTGATCTCCATTTTTGCCCATACCAGTGTAGTGTAAGACTTCAATTCCTTCGCTAGTAACTTCGATCCGATCATCATACATTTTTGTGTGGTCGGAAATAATGACTAATGAATTCGTCGTATGACTGCGTCTCATGCCACCCATATTACCTGCCTTGAAAATTGTAGCTATCTCATCATTTGAATAAACTTCTCCAATTATTAGGTCTTGAATCCCGCTTTGGCGACTATTCATCCAATACTCAACTGTACTAAGTTCATATCTTTTCGTTCTACCAATCTTTTCAAATGGCATACCTTCTTTTTCCATACGATGTAGTGTTGTTCGGGAAATACCTAATAGCTCTTGTACTTCTCCAGATGTTTTATATTCATTCATATATAATCGCCCTCCTTTTGTTTCAGTAAATGTTTCAAAAAGTTAAACTTAATATAACATTATGTTTCTTTAAATTGCAAATAAAAAAAGCATCTCTTAAAGAGATGCTCCTAAAAAATCACCAGAGACTATTTCTTTTGGACAACCTTCATTTCTTCTACTTGTAGCAGATTAATTACATGATCATTCTCAGTAACGATAAATTGACCACCATTAATTGATTGAGGTTCAGCCAAATTTAAATTAGTGTCTGTTTCAAAATGAATATTTGATCCATTCTTAAACATTATGTATACCGAAAATCTCTTCAATTGAACTCCCCCTTTCAGAATCAATTCGACTCCATATATGGGAATTCATTCATTAAAAATTAACATATTTATACTTTTTTTAGGCATAAAAAACCATTCCCAATAATAGGAATGGTTTTTTGTCATTATAGATTATCTTTCACATGCCCAATTATCTTTATCACGATCCATTTTTGATTGGTAGGCAGGATGTCCTTTTGCAACACCTCTAGGGTATTTCTTGCGTAATTCAGTACAGTTCTTAAAGATTTCGGTTTTTGCTGGAGTAGTGGGTTTAGGAGCAGGTTTTGTTATTACTGGTTTTGGTACAGTCACTACTTTTGGTGCACAACCACCATTTATTGCATTTGTACTTGACCAGATTCCTAGTTTTTTACCTTTGGCTACTTTTTCTACAGCTTGTAATTCTTCCAAATATTTAGTATTCGGTTTATAAATAGCTACTCGAGCTAGACCTTTTTCCAGTAATGTCTTGTTAAACATCACATCATTAATATAGATGTAAGCAAGAAGGCGACCATACTGGTCTCGAGTTTCGACTCCTAATTCAACTTTAACCTCTTTATTTAGTAAAGCTTTCTTTGTAAAAGCAGAAGCTTCAGCCCCAAATAATTGAACGCATGTTTGGGGTTTTTTCGTTTCTGGAGTGTCAATCAGTATGAAACGAACAGTTTCAGATTTTCCTTTATAATTTAATTTGATTGTGTCACCATCAACTACTTCAGTAACTTTCGACTTTACAGCTGTTGCTGGTGGCTTAGCTGATGCATGAACGATTGATGGTTCATTAAGCGAAGCAAGCGGTGATACTGAACCGAAGAATAAAGATACAGCTAGTAAAGATGCAGAAATTGGTTTGAAAAGTTTCGAATTAAACAAATAAATTCTCCTTTTAATATGGATTAGGTTGTTGTAGTAATAACATGATTGTTATACGAATAGCTTTTTCTTCTTTTTAAACTTGCCCCATTGCTATTAAGGCAACTTGTACTTCCTCAGATGCCCGATAAAAACCTAGAACAGTAATGCTTCATATCCTCCATCATATACATTACACTTTGACAATTTCCCTTTTCCCACTAATTTGCACATTAGTTTCTAAACCAATTCTTTTAAACCATTTCTTTTCAAAATCAAAGAATACATAGTTTAAGACATTCGGATTAGCTACACTTTTATATCTAATTCCTGATATGCCATGAAACTTTGCACATTGAGCTAAAAAATTCGGAAGAAAATATTCTTGTCCGTTCTTAGATGTTTTCTCAAAACTGCAGAATTGCACTAATGGGGAATCAGAACTAGCTAAATCTAATACTTTTAATGATTTCACTAATTTCCATTCGACAATATCATATCTCATATCATGATCAGTTGAAGCAACTTCCTTTAATGCTACATCTTTATCTTCACATGTATACAACTCACCTTGACCAATGGAGTTATATCTTCCATGTGAAGCAAATCCATAAGGAGCTTCGAACATTTGAATATATGTAAATGGAGCAGACTTTGGAGTACGTTCTCGTACCCGGAATAAGTTTAAATTTTCAATATCCACAAGGCTTACTTTGCTAATATCGCTCAGTATTTTCAATCCAATAGAGTGTGCTAAACCAAGTAATGGAAATTCTACAAGGTGATTATAGAAATCCCCTACTTCATCAATACTCAGAGTAGTTATTACATCGGTTATCGCCATTGCACTTGGTATACCTTTTATTGGAATAACTTCTTTTGTATCGTTTTTTTCAAGAACATGTTCTAATTTGTTACTTTCTTCATCAAAACTGTGACTTAGTTGATATTCACCACGTGATATTTTACTAAAAATGTAACTAGACTCTTTTACGGTATTTACTAATGACATTTCACCAACCAATGAATTAGAAAGAACCCATTGAGAACTAACTGCTGATCTCGTAAGATTACTTAAATCAAGTCCTTTGAATGCCGATGCTGATCCCGTAAGTTTACTTAAATCAAGTCCTTTGAATGCCGATGCTGATCCCGTAAGTTTACTGTAATCAAGTCCTTTGACACCAGTTGATATTCCCGTAAGTTTACTGTAATCAAGTCCTTTGAATGCCGATGCTGATCCCGTAAGTTTACTTGTATCAAGTCCTTTGACACCAGTTGATATTCCCGTAAGATTACTTAAATCAAGTCCTTTGAATGCCGATGCTGATCCCGTAAGTTTACTTGTATCAAGTCCTTTGACACCAGTTGATATTCCCGTAAGATTACTTAAATCAAGTCCTTTGAATGCCGATGCTGATCCCGTAAGTTTACTTGTATCAAGTCCTTTGACACCAGTTGATATTCCCGTAAGATTACTTAAATCAAGTCCTTTGAATGCCGATGCTGATCCCGTAAGTTTACTTGTATCATGTCCTTTGACACCAGTTGATATTCCCGTAAGATTACTTAAATCAAGTCCTTTGAATGCCGATGCTGATCCCGTAAGTTTACTTGTATCATGTCCTTTGACACCAGTTGATATTCCCGTAAGATTACTTAAATCAAGTCCTTTGAATGCCGATGCTGATCCCGTAAGTTTACTTGTATCATGTCCTTTGACACCAGTTGATATTCCAGTAAGATTACTTAAATCAAGTCCTTTGAATGCCGATGCTGATCCCGTAAGTTTACTTGTATCAAGTCCTTTGACACCAGTTGATATTCTCGTAAGATTACTTAAATCAAGTCCTTTGAATGCCGATGCTGATCCCGTAAGTTTACTTGTATCAAGTCCTTTGACACCAGTTGATATTCCCGTAAGATTACTTAAATCAAGTCCTTTGAATGCCGATGCTGATCCCGTAAGTTTACTTGTATCAAGTCCTTTGACATCAGTTGATATTCCCGTAAGATTACTTAAATCAAGTCCTTTGAATGCCGATGCTGATCCCGTAAGTTTACTTGTATCAAGTCCTTTGACATCAGTTGATATTCCCGTAAGATTACTTAAATCAAGTCCTTTGAATGCCGATGCTGATTCCGTAAGTTTACTTGTATCATGTCCTTTGACATCAGTTGATAATCCCGTAAGTTTCATTGTATCAAGTCCTTTGACACTCGTTGAAGGAGCTTTTTCATTATCCAATAGAGAAGCCTTCCTCTGAGTAAAAGCCTTTATAACTTCATTCTTATATCTTTTCTCATCTTCCAAAATACGCACCTCAATTCTATGTATTTAGGAAGAATTTGATAGTAAGTTCCACCTAAATAGCAAAAACCACTTCATTTGTTCTATTAACCCAATATATCATACCAAAATAATCCATATCAGAGTAGTCCTTGATTATGTTTACCTATTTCTTATTAAAACCAATATTTTATTAATATGAAATTACTTAAATTAAACAAACTTTCTCTGAAAATACTAATTTTTCTTTATTTCACTTCTTTTTAGTGGTAAAGTTTACAATTATTTTGACTATTTCTTGCAATTCATAGTTGGAATTTCTTACAGTATTTAAAGAGAAGGAGTTTAGAGTGCATGAACATAGTAAATGAATATCTTCTTTATGAGTCTAATGATCTAAAAGAAAAGTTTGAAAAGGCATCAAAACTAGGGAAAGGTACATCACAAGAAATAGCTGATTTTAGAGAAATTCATTTTCAAGCTCTTATAAAAAAATTTTTTCCAACGCCTTACAGAACAACAAAAGGAAAGATTATTGATTCATTTAATAAAACTTCAGCTTCCTTAGACTGTCTTGTATTAAATCCAATGCACCCTCATACCGAGGTGTTAGCTAAATTCGAATTAATATTTGCCGAAGGAGTAGATGTGGCTATTGAGGTAAAACCTAATATACAAGATACATCTGAACTCGTTCGAGGATTGAAACAAATAATAAGTGTTAAGAAACTTAAACGTTCAAGTTCTGCTTTATCAAACAAAGATGTAAGTGATTGCATGAAAGATTGGGCATCCACAATACCAACATTTTTGTATACCATGAAAGCAAAATCAGATATTAATAAGACAATTTATGAAATTCATGATTATTATGTGAAAAACAATACACCGTTAAAAGAACAATTTGATTTTATTGTTATACATGACAAAGGTATTTTATCAAACTACAAGTGTCCAGAATTAAATACTATTTCAAATAAAACAGTGAAAAATAGGACTGGATGGATTTTCGAACCATGGGAAGAATATACATTGGCAAAATTTATAGCATATTTGAATGTATTTAATTTTGGTCAACTTAAGACATCCCCATTTGTACTGCTTCCTTATCTAACCGACATAGAAGTTAAGGGCAAACTGATAAGAATTGATGCTGCTGATGATTTTTATAAATAATACGCCATGCAATAAATGGCCATGGTTCTAGTGATTTTTTCTTCTAATGAAAAAAGAAGTTGAACTCGGAAGAAGAGGGATCCCTGAATTTTTTGGAGGAAATACCAAAGTCTTCTTGATAAATAACATGTTTTGAGTTCAATTATCTCATTTCGTTCCTAACTACTCTACTTTTTATTAGTAAAGTAAAAAAGAAGAGAAGCAATGAATATTTCATTGCTTCTCTTCCTACAGACTAGACTTGGTGACCATTAATCGGATGGGAGTAATACTCGTGACGTGTGCCTATACCTACTAAGCCTCATTCCCCTTCGAACTGGGGCAAATTATGTAGGAATTACCCCCTCACCTGATGCCAAAGGTACAATACTTTCATGCTGTGTAAGGATTCTATAGTCTTTTGCTATTAAGAATGTGGGTTTTACTAACCAATAATAAACACCATTATATCCCCTTAGTTCCACTTGCATCTTTTGGTATTAGCTGTGAGAGTGTTTTAATTATTTATTTGTGTATAGTTACCCAGTTAAAGTTGGCTGAGAGTCCTAGTATAGACTGACTTTCACAATAATTGGACATAACAAAAGACACATGAGATTAAGCAAGTGCCATCAAATATCAATCCCCTTTTAGTTGTTCCCATGTATATCCATCACCGTTACTATAACTGATACCACTCTTAGATGGATACAATTCTAACTTTTCAGATTTATTCTGTAGAAGAACACTGATAATATCTCGTATATATGATCTTGTTGCTCTCTTACTCAAATCCTTTGTAATGACTTTTCTAACAGGGATAATATGTATTTTCTTGATGTTATCATGTCCAGATAATTTAGCTTTCACTTGGCTTCTTGGTCTTTCTGATTGACTTATGTCAATTGGATAGTGTCCTTTGACATCATCATGTCCATAGAGGATATAGACACATTCTAAGTCTTCGTCAATCTTATTCAAGTCAAACCCCTTAAAGAATCCTCTGGCATAATTATTCTTCGCAAGATTATCCTGCATGTTCTCAGTCCATTTGTTAATCTTCTCTTCTTCTATAAACTTGTCTGCCTTAAACTTTTCAAGCAGTTCATAATCCTTTTTGCTGACTAGAACCATCTCTTCTTGATTAATTGGAATCTCCACCTTTCTAAATCAAATCCTCTTCAGACATACAATTTCAATACTTAACTTTTAGTTCCTCGATCTTGACTCTTATTGCAATTTTTATCTTTCAATTCTTATTCTCAATTACTAATCTATTACATTACCGTAAACCTTCACGCTCTAATAACCGATAGAATGTTCCAGTACCTATCGATAATGCTTTACAGATGTATCTTACAGACTTACCTTCCTTATGCCACTCAACCGCCTGTGTTGCCTTCTCTGACTTCTTACCACCTTCTGTAACCTCTATCTTGCGTCCTTTAAACTTACCCTCTTTCTTTGCAATCTCGATACCATCACGTTGACGTTGTAATGTTAAACCACGTTCAAGTTGTGCTAAGCTGCCAAAGATATTGAGTAAGAACTCATTCATAGGGTTGTTACCTGAAGTATCCAACCATGACTCATTGAGTGACTTAAGAGATGCTCCCTTCTCTTGTATTTGTTCGACTATGGTTATCAAGTCTTTTACTGAACGAGATAAACGGGATATTTCATGAACAATGATTATATCTTCTTCTTGTATCTCCGATAGCATTCTCTGCAATTCTGGGCGATCTGTATTCTTACCACTAATTTTCTCTTCGTAAAACGACTCACATCCCGCTTCTTTAAGCGCTTTCCGTTGACGTGCAGTATTCTGTTTTTCAGATGAAACTCTTATGTATGCTATTTTCCTCATACAACATCCTCCGTTACTGTTTATCTGTCTAAATAGTAACTACTAATTCGATAACAGTCAAACGGTAACTAAACAACCATACGGAATCCCTTGGTACCATTGTATTTGTTATTTACTTCCAAACGTTACCGAATGACCACACTCTAACGATAACAACAAAGTGTTGTGAGGAAAACACGAAGAGGCAAAGGGAAGTATAGAGAATACTATGCCCCTTTCTTTGGGTTCATTGAATTCGGAGATTTATGAAAAGGAGCCGCTGGTCTGGTTCAGAATTGATCAATCGAGTGGAAATCCTATTTTATCGTCGGCTTCAATTTAAGAAAAAGGGAGCACCCAAATGTGAGACACTCCTGGCATTGTTACAAACTTTTTATTCATTTCAGTAATCCATTGAATAGTTTGGAACTGTACTATTGGATTTACTTCTCTTTGTTCCTAAGATATCTCAAATTCCAATCAATTAATTCTTCAGCAGGTTTTAAGATAGCTTTTCACGTGGGGCGGTATGATTAGGCATTAGGCTATTCCTAGGTATCCTTGGTACCTATCTCGTAGTTGATTGATGGTTGATCGGAAAAGTGACCTTACTCAACATAGTCAAGTAACCTTGATCACGTATTTGCTTATTAAATACCTTCCCTTTCAAAGAAAAACTTGAAGGAATTAATAAAGAATGGACAACTTCCCAATTACCATTTTTACATCCAATTAAGTGTATTACTTTTGTTTCAGCACTTCCTCCAATTGCTCAATAAATCTTTTTATTGCATCTTCATTGAGAGCATTTTTAATTAATATTTCAAATAACTCCTTATTTCTAAATATATTTCGTTCGAGCTTATGCAATAAATCATCAGAAAGTTCACCTTTTATCACATATTCATCGATTATACTTATAAGAGAACCGGGCAATTTTAGCATTTCCTCCGCTTGAAGAGATGCCTTCATATCAAAAAACTGTATTATTGAAGGATTTAAGAAAATAATAGGGGCACTGACTCCATTATTTTTAAACTTCACTTCTAGGTGCTTAACATCCGCATCACTAATTAAAACAGTATCATTTTTTGCAAATTCTAATGCTTCAATAACCTTTTTGGAGAATACTAATCCTCCAATAGTAATAATATTGACTTTTTCATAACCAAGCCTAATAGAAAAATTATAACGATCTGATAAGAATTTAATCATTTCTTCATCTCGTTTACCTTCTACATACAAGTCTAGTTCAGAAGTCTTCGTCCGTTCTGTTGAAATACTTTTATTCCGTTTTGCTCTATTGACCTTTTCACTGGCTGTTTTGTCTAAGTTTTCAAAAACGGAGGAAATTCCTGTTATTCTCCCCGCTCTCTTAAATAATGGGATCCATCCCTTAACATCTCCCCATACAACAGGTAATGTACAATTTGGAGTATTGTATGGAAATACCATAAGTGCCCCTATACCTTTGTACCCAAGTCCACTCTTATACGTAATTTTCCCGTACTCGATTATCTTCTCTTTTAATGCGTTTCTTTGGTCAAACTTAATACCTTCATAAAACGGAGAATCGAAAGAAGTAATGGTATCAAGTTCTGTATATTCATATGCAGCAAATGAACTAACACCCACTTCTTCATTTATTCTGTCTAATCCTTTCCTCATACCACATACCGATAAAAGAAAGACCTTTATTTCTGGATTTATTATTATTAACGATTCTCTCAGCCTATTTATTTCTTTAACTGCAGTATCTCCACTAGCTACTACATCATCAACTAAAACGATATTTTGAATTTCTTTGTTCTTTATCTGCTCTATATGGGATTCATGAATGAAGTTGGTTTCGGATATACCATTTAAAATCCTGAAGTGATAGCTTATCATCGAACCACTTTTAGCTGCGTTGCCAAGCCCGGCATATACAGTATTTCTCTGAGTAATGTGAGAACCTTCCTTAATAGCTACTCTATTCAGCTTACTAAAGGCAATTTTTACAGCTTCATTGACATCGTCAAAACCCAATACATTTAAGTTTCTAATTATTCTTAAAGCTATTTCATAGTCCTCTATATCAAACTGCAAAACCCAATTTAAGACTTCTTCACAAGTGATGTTCATTGGCCAATTTGATACAATTTCTTTAATTTCTTCTAAATTATCCTGTATTAAGGTTGAATACTTCATTAGATTCCTCCAGTTTGTATATGAGTAAAACTTTTCTGATTGAACAGGTAATTATAACATCTGATTATCTTCAAAACACCTCTATATTCCATTTAATACAATAGATAGAGAATTGCAATAGGAGAGGTAGCTAAAATCAAATCTTTATTCACTTTTGCCTCATATCAAAAGGTCAATCGTAAAAATGATATGTTTGATAAACAAACTCGATACTTTTGGGACTACTCGAACCCTTTTTCACAGTTTCACAAAATGTGTTGCAGAAAGTGTACTTTTTGAAGCACATTGCTTTTAAAATTAACTTGTATAGCTCTACAAATCAAGTTACCTACTTTCTGGTCACTTCACTTTTGCAAATAAACCATTTATTTGGATATTCTAATAAAGTACAGTTTATCGTGAAGGAATCGAAGGAAGTTGGTGGGGGTTGTGGTAAAAGGAAAATGGTCAATACATGAAGTTGAATATTTAATTAATAATATAGGCATAAACAGCTATCTAGAAATTTCTAATACCCTTAACAGAAGTATCGACAGTATTCAGAAGAAAAGCATTTCAATGGGATTATCAAGAACTATCAGAAAGGAAAAATGGTCAGAGGAAGAAGTAGTTAAGTTAAAAGAATACTATGGCATTACAACGGTTGTAGAGATTTCCAAAATGTTAGGTAGAACTACAGATAGTATAGCGGGAAAAGCTAAACAGCTTAAGCTGAAAGGTTATATTAAGAACGCTTGGAGTGAAAATGATATTGAGTTTTTAATAAGCAACTTTGGAACTAAAACACTATCTGAATTAGCCTTCACACTTGGGAGAACTGAAAACTCGATTCAATTAAAGGCAAATAGAATTGGGTTAAAGCTGCCTGAAAAATATAACTACAACAAAGACTATTTCAAGTTAATCGATTGCGAAGAGAAGGCATATTGGCTGGGATTTATATATGCTGACGGGTATGTTTCAGTTAACGAGGATGCTAGAAATCATGAATTTGGAATAGAGATTAAATCTGCTGATTACGAGCATCTCAATAAACTCAATCTAGTCCTAAACGGGAATATAAATCTTTCCTATAGAACAAGGCAACTCCAGTTTAAAAATTATACAAGTGTAGTAAATGTATGCTCATTGAGGATCTATTCCAAACAATTTGTATTCAACTTAATCGACAAAGGTGTGGTTCCGAATAAGACTTCTGTTCTCGAGTTCCCAAAATTTCTTCCCAAGCAGTTGATGAGACACTTTATTCGTGGATATATTGAAGGAGATGGGTATATAAGATTTAGAAAGCGAATAACAGGAAATGGTTACGGTTATGAGACCAGACTTGGATATGTTTGTCATTCAAAGCAATATGCAATTGAACTTAAAGTATTCTTGGAAAGAGAGCTTGATTTAGAGAATGAACTGACTTTTTACAAGGACGGAAACAGTTTTAGTTGCGATACAGCCAATCAAAAACAATTGCTTTCTATTATAGATTACTTGTATAAGGATTCAACAATATATCTAGATAGAAAATACATCACTTATCAAGAGCTAAATCATTATCTTCTTAATAGGTTGGCTTATCGCAAGAAATGATACTTTTTCTAAAAGCCAGTATGTAATCGAACATGATTTCTCCACTATTTCTCTTACTGAAAATCTGTTAATTGAAGAAGATTTATTGTATTGATTTATCCAAACTTTGCAAAAAAAGCCCCTGATGAGTTAGGGGCTTACAAGATTTAATCTAGCATCAAAAGAGGCATCCTAATTGGATCCTTCTTTAAATTATTACTCGAATGGTTAAACTCGCACTTTAATTTTGAAGTATAGTTTATCAAGCTAAACCTAATCCAGCCAGCCAGTTCTTATCTGTTGGCTTTTCTTCTTCTGATATGTGACGGTAGTAATCCTTTTCAAGTAGATCGTTCCCAATGTTGTCTTTTTGCATTTCCTTTTGATTTCTTTTACGTTCTAATAACAATTCCTTATAATCAATAGAAAAATTAGGTTCTTTATCTAACTTTGCATTAGCCTTCCTTTGAGCTTCTCCTTGAGCCTTACGATGATGTGCTTTTGCGATGATATTATTCGAAAAATAACCCGCCCATTGATTTTCTGGCATACTATTACTGCATATTAATTTTAGATCCTTAATCACTATCACTGTACCCTCTACTCCACAGATTTCCCTTGCCTCATTCAACTTTGCAATAGTCCCCTTATGAAAGGCTAAACCAGCATTAGTAAAGAATTCTAGAGCAGACTGGATAGACGGATCTACATTATTGATTACTTCTTTTTGATTCGGAGCTTTGATAGATGCCTGGGATATTCTCTCGGGGGCAATTGCATCTTTCTTCTTTTGTTCCTTAAAGAATCGACCTTTTTTTCTGACCTCAGAACAAGCCTCAAGTACATCTTCTTGATCACTCCAGCGAGAATATATATTTAAAGACTTTTCCTTAACAGATACTGTTTTGTAATAGATTAGTTCCAAATCAAGCAGAATCTGATTATATTTCATTACGGTTTTTCTATTAATTCCAATAGCATCAGATATTTGATCTATAGTCGGATAACTAATTTTTTTAACTTTACCACTCTCATCAACCATGCCAATAATAAACAAATACTGATGAAGTAAAACTGCCTTCGATTCTGGTATGTCCAAAGACATTATGTTATTGAAATCTTCTATAAATAGCTTTACAAAATGGCTATTAACCTCTGGTACTTTCATATAATAATGTTGTGAACTCTTTATATTTTCTCTAATTTCAAGTTTTGACAATCTAAAATCAGTATAGAGTTTGACTCCTAATCCCATTGTTAAATTAGTTAATGCAAGTTTTATTTTTTTCATGTTTTCCGTTCTATTGAAAAGGTCAAGCATTTCCAACATTTTTGGCATGTACACAGTTGCAATCCCATCTACTAGAGATTCTTTTCCAATTACAGAATAAATATATGTTTCAGTTGATCCAAAGCTGAAGATACTCTTTGGTACTTTTACGAAATTTTTGATTTCCAATTTAAATAGCCACACTTTCATTAATGTTTTTTGTCATTAATGAATGCCCTTAGACTTTCGGTTAATTTCCCCCATTAACCTTTTCCAAACAGAAGTAGAACTAACTTGAACAATGTCAAAGTTTAGCCGTACAAACAAGCGCTAGCGAACAAACAACAGCTCGCCTGCGAGCGTCTCCCCTCTTATTATTTGTTTCTTTCTTATTCTTTGTTTCTCTCTTATTAGAGTACCGATCCATGTACGTATTTCTACATTAAAATCGAGAAACAATAATTTATCAGTATTATTTTCTACACACTTTTACTCCTCCTTTGAAATTGATGTAGGTATTTATACAATCAATATATTCAATACAAGCAACTTAAATAGTAGGCAAACCTTATTATATCAAGTACGAATTTAAGAAATTAGGGCTTTAACTGTCATAAAAAAGCTGCCCTTTCTGACCATTTAACATGAAAAACACGTCAAGTACTTTTTTTGAAATAAAGATGATTTTTTTATTTAGAATGTATTCTTCTTCGATGATTCGCTAATGTTTTACTAGGAAATGTACGTTTTCAATTGTTGAGGAAATTCCGTGGTAGATTAAGTTTAGGCTTGAAATATGTTGTTTAAGGCAAACTGTTCCCACTAAATAGATAATAGGTAATACGTCTCGTGTCGAAATATTTGGATACCGTTTTGGTGTGAGATGAAGTGCTTCTACTCTCCATAACATTAAGGTATGTAATGTGGAATTACTTCTCGACTTATTAGCTATTGTTAACGCTACATTGATAATGTAAAAAAAGAAAGCTTTCAGAGCACAAAATAGCCCAACCATAAAATGACATGGTTGGGCTTTTCCATATTCCAATTACATGAATAAATTTCAACTACAATCTTTTCCGATGCTGGGAAAGCTTTTCTTCATAATAATTTCCGGAGATATGCTCACCTTGGGTTAACTGCACAATTAAAATCCATCTTACTTGCACTACGTAATGAATTTAATTAATCGTCACCATCATTCAGATCCTCTTCAAGGCTATCATTCAGATTTTTCTCTACATCATCAAAGTCCACATCGCCATCGAAGTCCTTATCGTCAGTATCACTTATGAAATCAGAGCCATCACTGTCGTAATCCATACTGTCTAACAGATCTTGAATAACGTCGATAAAGAAGCCGCCTACAAACCATATTACAAGTCCTATTACCGCTAAGAAGACAATTGCAATCATTACATTAGTGACTATATTTTCTGGTTCGTCTTTTCTTTGATAAGCAAACTCAAAGTCTCTCACTTTTACATCTTTATCCAATTTAACAAACAGAGTTCTTTCATATTGTAGAACTGGCATTTTATTCTTGATTATCATTCTAAATCTTTTAACATTGCCAATATCATCTACTTCAATACTTTCGTATCCAATCGATAATAATATCGCCCTAACTTTTTCTTCTGAATATGGTTTTTTAAAAATTGATTCCTTTAATATTTTCCCGATATCCTTCTCTGGTTCTAACAATTCACATATCTCCCTTTTGTACTAACAATGTAAATTCTCTAACCCTCACCTGTGATAATTTTCGTCTTTGTGGTTGCAGTGAACTTTGAACTTTCTAAGTTCAAACTCTCGTGCTACCTACGTCAGAAAATTTGAGAATTCCCCGATTTCGAGGGAGGCTTATATCTGTATCTTATTAATTATTCGTCTCTATTATTCCCTTTAGTATGTCTTATTACGGTACCACTAAGTGTCTCATTTCAGACACTCTGTTCCAGTGGTCATGGTAAGGAGTGTCTTAAATGAGACACTTCATTCCCTGACAATGAGGCTTCAGATACTCGAACAATCTCCAATGAGCTTACGCTGGAAACTGTTTTCAATGTAATCACCCAATGAATGAATCTATTGATTAAAAATATACTTAAACTTCCCAAACGATTGAATTAGGTAGGCTCTTAAGTCTATCTCATTCTTGATTATTGTTTTCTCGGAAAAATCTTACGCATCCTTGTCCAGAACCCTCGATCCCGTATCCGTTTTGTTGCAGTAACTCTATTGTTCACTACTAGAACTTCTGATTCCTCCCAAGTTGAATCAGTGATTACCACTACCCACTTTCCATCACTACATTCACCTAAATATGCACGAATATAGCCTATTGCAATGCTTTCTTCCTTTTTCAAGCTTGACCATACTGTTTGAATTTTGTACTTTCCCATTACTACATTTGAAATTATTCCTATCACCTCTAAGTATTACTATACTCAATTGGATAATCATTTTGTAATGATTTCGTAAGTCATATTCCGACATATGAAAAATAAAAAAGCATCTCAAATGAGATGCTCTAGTCTAATTTTATTAGTGGTGCGTATTTAGCAAGTAATCTCTTTATGCCATTAGTTTCGGAAAATCTCACAGTTATTTCTGTGTTATCACCCTTCCCATCAACTTTAACTACTTCACCAATCCCCCATTTTTTATGTACCACTTTATCACCTATCATATAATGGGTTGTTTGCGGAACCTTTTTGTTACTATTCATCTCTTTTAATATTTCTTCGAATTCTATTTCTGCTAAATTTAACTCATCTCGGTACTTTTCCTCAATTTCTTCAGGACTAATACTATCTCTACTTTTAATACTTTTACCGACCTCAGTAATCACATCATCAATTTTTTGTTTATATACCTTAACGAGGATATCTGGATCAATTTTATTTACTTTTTCATCCACACTGTTTAATTTTTCATTCATAATAGACATCGTTACCTTCAAACTTGTTGAAAGTTCTTGATTTTCTCTGGATTGACTTAAAGCTATAAATATTGCTACCAAAGCCAATGCTATTGATACTGCACTTGATACAATACTGAAGTTCAGTTCTATATTTTTACTTTTAGCAAATATTGATGCTATCAATAAAATTATTATACTTATCAATACTCCTAGTAACCATAACCAATCACGATTTGTCCAATTTTTTAACATTTTCCACCTCCATTTATAACATTCGCCCAGGAAGATCGTAAGTCCTGCAACAAATAACCACCGTATGTGAAATTGGTTAAAATGAAATATTTGTACATCTCGGTTATTCGTATTTCCAGCCGATAAATATTCAATACAAGCTGCTCATGCCACTCAGTATCCTGTTACAGGTAATAATGGCGTAAAAATAGGAGTGCTTCGAGATGAGGATTGCAAATACAAGTAAAGTAGGTATTTGTGATAGTAGTAGAGAAGTAAATATTGGTCTCTGTCGGGATTTCCACTCCGTGTTTAGGTCGATTAAGGCGCAGCCCCCTGGACACCAAACAAAGATAGCAGCCATAAGTCAAGGGGGCTAGGTACTGAAAAGGAAATCTATTGCAGCTTCTAAGGTAGAGCAAGTAGCATTTGACATGGAAATTTATGAGATGCCTGTCACATTCATGGAGCAGTTTTATTACAAATTAACAAATAGAGGGAGAGAATCACTCAAACTTTGGAATAGTTCTCCCCCTCCTCTGTATCTCCTTTAAATTGGAGAACCGCTTACAGCTCGATATTTCTAATTCTTTAGTGGATTTACTAACCGTGTTGCGCTTGCAATACATGTGCGTTCTTAAGTGTAGTATTAATACTTTTGTAACCAAGTATTTTTTGAAGTATTCTTATGTTGCTATCGCCTCACAAGAATGTTCGTAAATTAGTAAGAACTTCTTCTTCATCTAGGTCTAAGTATTGAGTCGTAACCGCCAAATTCGAATGACCTAATGCCTTAGAAATTAACGCAAGGTTTGCCCCTTTAATTAGAAGGTCTTTTGCATATCCTCGTCTGATAGCATGAGGATTAATATTAACTAGGTTATATTCCTTACTGTATTTATTTAAACGCTTTGAGATAGCGTTATTGGTTGATTTAGTGTTTAGAGATGTTCCTTTTTGAGATAAGAATACAAATTTGTTTCTTTGGCTGTATCTTCTTCTTATTTTCTCGTTTTGATCGATTAACACACGAAATAATTGAGCCATTTGATTGTCTATAGGAAGTTGGAGCATTTTATGGTTTTTTAATATTGCACCGTCCAGATTTAACATCATATTTTCAAAATCAATGTGACGCTCCTCAAGTTGTCCCAGTGTGTTTATTCTTATTCCCGTTTTGTATAGCGTTATAATCGCCACTGCGTCCCGTAAACCGATAAAAGAGTTTAAGTCTAACAAAGATAGTAAAACTTGAATTTCGCTGCTCGTAGCACCCTTCTTGACATTTTTATCAACTTTGATATTGATCGTCTTCCAATATCTTTGTTTAACCCAACCATTGTCAAAGCATTTTGAGAGGATTGCTTTTAAACATTTTAAGCGAATTAGTTTTGTCTGATTAGACACTTTCATTGAATCAAGCCAAAGATAAATCATTTCAGACGAAATTTCATGAAGATAGGTCACATTCGTAATTTTACAAAGATGATTCATGTGTAGATTATAGTCTTTAATAGTTCTTTCTCTAAATCCACTAACTTGCATTTGCTTCGTGATTGTAGTTAATGCTTTTTCAATTGTCATTTCTTTTTGTTGTGATTTTTGATCACCTTCTATTAACCGCTTCACATCAAAGTCAACATTAATATCAAACAAACCTGTTCTTTTTGTCATAAAAAAAATCCCCTAATCAATTAGATTAGAAGATAATTTCGGTCTACCTTTTCAGTAGGGTTAGAATAAGGGATATTCAACAAAGTTCGTTTCCCCGTTCGTTCCCCTACGTTAGTCAAAAGACAGTCACATCAAGGCTCATCGCCTGTCTTACATACGTCCCAGGAGGGATTCGAACCCCCGACCGACGCCTTAGCTTACCACTATAGCTTTCGCTACCAATGAACATTGTTTGTAGTCTGGACTATATCTTCACCATTGCAGGTGCGACACGTGTAGTCTCTACGGAACCTCACGTCGTTAGACGATTCTTAGCATTCTTACCATTACGTTATGTAATCATTCAGATTGCCTTTTCTTCACTTTCGCGAAGCGTAAGTTTCCTCGGTATTGCCATCAGCATAATCTGTTAAGGTTTCACCGATATAGTGTCGTCCACTCTACAGGTTCTTTTTTCCCTGTAAAGGCTCCTAATAAATTGAAGGGCGTTGCTCTATCCAGCTGAGCTACTGAGACTTGTGATTTTCAGTTCTTTTCAGAAATGAAGACAATATTTATTATAGAAATGCTTCAGCCAAAAGTCAACGTTATTTTTCAGTAATTTTAAATGTTACTTTTTCAAGTGTTTCATTTTCATTCGAAAAGAATGTTATGGTCCACTGAACTGGTGACTTTTCGATGATTGCATAGCTCTTTTCAAGGCGTCCTCTTGGCAATTCCAAACTTCCCGGATTTACAAATAGGGTGCCTTCAATCTGTTCAGTACCCAATAAATGCGAATGTCCGAACAAAACCACATCAGCTCCAAGTTCCTGAGCACGGTAACTAATCGGCAGCATGGTCGATTTCACTTGTAATAAATGACCATGCGCCATAAATATTTTCACACCGTTAATCTCAGCGAATACTTCTTCAGGAAATGAGGAATCCCAATCACAATTTCCTCGGACGACAAAAACAGATTGTAGCGATGTATGATTTACATCAAGTTCGCTATCCCCACAATGAAATACTGCATCCACTGAACCGACATGTTGTCTTACCTGATCAATCGAATTAACTTCTTCATGGGTATCACTCATTACTAAAATACGCATGTACTCGCCACCTTATTTCAACAAGTTGGGTAATTCCGCTTCAATTTTTTTGATGGCATTTCCACGGTGGGAAATTGCTGCTTTTTCTGAAGGCAATAACTCAGCCATCATTTTGCCAAGTGTCGGCACAAAGAAAATCGGATCATAACCAAAGCCGTTTGTGCCCATTTTCTCATGGGCAATGACGCCTTCACAAGTTCCGAAAGCAGTCTTCGTCTCCATTTTAGGACCTGCCAACGCAATGGCACAACAAAAACGAGCTGTCCGTTCTTCGTCTACCACGTCTTTAAGTTCAGTCAGAACTTTTTGCATGTTTGCATCATCACTTTTTTCTTCTCCGGCATAGCGTGCAGAATAGACGCCTGGAGCGCCATTTAAAGCGTCAATTGCTAGACCGCTGTCATCAGCTATCACGAAAGTTTGTAAGCGTTCAGCAAGGGCCTCAGCTTTAAGAACGGCATTTTCTTCGAACGTTGTGCCTGTTTCTTCAATATCCATGTCATTCGCTACATCATGGAGAGTCAAAACTTCAAAACCATAGGGATTGAAAATCGCTTCGAAGTCTTTCGCCTTGCCTTTATTTTTCGTTGCAATAATTACTTGCTTCATGATAAATCACCTAGCTTTTTGCCGATTCGGTGAGCCATTTCCCCAAGCACATCTTTCTGAATGGCGATCAACTGCTGAATGCCTTCGTCACCTAGATCAAGCAATTCATTTAACTGCTGTCTTGTAAATGTAGCCTCTTCTCCAGTACCTTGAAGTTCCACAAATTGACCAGAACCAGTCTGGATAATATTCATATCGACATTTGCAGAGGAATCTTCAATGTAGTTTAGGTCAAGAATTGCACCGAGCTCACCATCAATTCCTACGCTCGTCGCTGCAAGGAAATCTGTTACAGGAAATTCAGGGAGCTGTTTTTCATCTTGTAGCTTTGCAATAGCCATTGTCATCGCAACAAATGCACCGGTAATCGAAGCAGTACGTGTGCCGCCATCTGCCTGGATCACATCACAGTCAATCCACAGCGTTCGCTCTCCTAATGTTTCCAGATTGACTACTGCTCGCAGTGCTCGTCCAATGAGACGTTGTATTTCCATTGTACGGCCACCAATCTTACCTTTCGACGCTTCACGTTGTGTTCGTGAACCTGTCGCTCTTGGAAGCATTGAATATTCAGCCGTAATCCATCCTTTACCTTGCCCACGTAAAAAATGCGGTACGCGTTCTTCAATGGTTGCTGTACAGATTACTTTCGTCTGTCCTACTGTTATCAATACGGAACCTTCTGGATGCACCAAGTAATCGGTCTCTATCGTCACAGGTCTCAGTTGTTTTGAATTTCGTCCATCTTGTCTCATGTGTTTGTTTCCTCCTCGTATACATTCGCGCACTTATCGTATCACATAAGCTTTAAACGAATCAAAACCCGGAAATTCCTTTTTCAAGGAATTCCAGGTTTTATTTAAATGATATTTGTTGAATTGTTGGGTTTTCGATTTCAAGCCATTTCGTAATAATGGTCCTGAACATTGGTATGGAACCCGTTGTATAGAAAATGTGCGGTACCTTACTCGGTTGCTCTCTTTGCTTCTGGTAATAGTTGAGGATAGCATCCACTTCATCGGCCGTTTCTTCGGCTGATGAAAGAACCTTCACATGCGGACCAACCGCCTTTTCAATAAGATCCTGTAATAAAGGGTAATGAGTACATCCCAATATTAACGTATCAAATGATTCTTTTTGCAATGGTTCGAGTGTCTTTTCAACCAATTCCTTCGCAAATTCGCCTTCATATTCGCCACTTTCAACTAGTGGAACAAATGCCGGGCAAGCAAGTGGAACGGTATGACAGGAAGATGATAAAGCCTTCAAAGCCTTCTCGTAAGCACCACTTTGAATAGTACCTACAGTCCCCAATATACAGACTTCAGAACGTCTTGTTGCTTTTATAGCTGCTCGCGCCCCTGGGAAAATTACCCCCACGACTGGGAACGGGCAATATTTTTGTAAGGATTCAAGTGCGACCGCTGTTGCTGTATTACACGCGACAACGAGCATTTTTATGGATTGCGCTTTCAGTGCTTCCGCCATTTGCCATGTGAATTTCCGCACTTCAGTTGCTGAACGCGGTCCATATGGACATCTCGCTGTATCTCCAATGTAGAGAAATTGCTCATTGGGCAATCGTCGCATAAGTTCTTTGACAACCGTTAAGCCGCCAACACCTGAATCGATCACGCCGATTGGTGTATTCACGAGATTCGCCTCAATCCTCTTTCATTTCTACATGAAGTCTTTGGAGAAGGCTCGACAACTGTTGCACTTCTACAGCATCAAAATCAGACAAAATATCTTGCAAATAATCTTGACGTTTTTGAATAACTTCTTCAATCACGCGCTCGCCTTCTTTTAATAAATGAATGCGAACGACACGTCGATCTTGCTCATCACGAACACGCATGACAAGTTGGTTCTTTTCCATCCGGTCGACTAAATCCGTTGTCGTACTGAATGCCAGATACATTTTGGTCGAAAGATCACCAATGGTCATGTCACCATGTTCAAATAACCATTGCAACGCAACAAATTGAGGTGGCGTCACAGTATAGTTACTTAAAATTTGGCGACCTTTTTGTTTGATAATGCCTGATATATAACGAAGTTCTTTTTCCAGAAAAGCTACTTGCTCCTGGTTATGGTTATGTTCATTGCTCGAAATTTGCTCTGTCATGTGCTAAATCCACTCCCTGAATACGATTACTTGTGTATTCATTGTGACGTCTTTTGCGGAAATTGGCAAGACATACTCAGTCTAGTGCTAATTCGCCAAGTCGTAAAAGTTCGAGTATCGCTTGTGATCTGCCTGATACGCCCAACTTTTGGATGGTATTCGAGATGTGATTTCTCACGGTTTTCTCACTGATATTGAGTTGAATGGAAATATCTTTCGTTGAATAATCACGCACTAACAATTGAAAAATTTCTCTTTCTCGTCCTGTTAATAATGAACGATGATGTGCTCGTTCTGACAAAATACGCCCCTCCTATCCACTCTTCCTAGTAACGTATGTCAGAAGATAAAAGGCGGTGACGGCTAATTGGGTAGGAATAACGATTTTTCTTCTTCTGTCCAAGGCGATCCCTTACCAGTTGCCTTGCTTATTTGCACAACAGTTCCCCTACCCGTGAAAACAGTTTCCCCTTTTTCATTCGTGGCATGGTAATGAATATCCACTGATGAAGTACCCACCGAATCAGCTTTCACATGAATCTGAAGCTTTTCATCAAAGAATACTTGTTTTACATAATCGCATTGTAAATCGGCAACAACCGGAATCGTCTTACCTTTTGGATCCAACCAATCATTCATCAAGCCGATTTGTTTAAGATATTCAATTCGCGCAAACTCGAAATAAGAAAAGTTATATGTATTGTTCAGATGTCCATACATATCCGTTTCACTGAAACGAACTTGAACCGGTACCGAAAAATGAAACCCACTTACCCATTGCTCTGGGTCTTGGATATAAGATGCACGCATAATGAATTTCTCCTTTGGTTTATGTATTTTATGAATGGTGATTCATTGTTGATGATATTGTAACAAAGTTTCTTCTGGAGAGGAAAGAATTTAATGGATAGAAATGGATAAATTTAGAGAGGGATTTGTTTGGATAGGGGCAACTTTTTGCTTTATAGGGGCAACTTCCGCCATGATTGGGGCAACTAACCATTTATCTCCTAATTCTGACGGAATTATTGGATTAATAAATTGGCTTCGCTTCGATTTTGGAGCAACTTTCGGGATTTCGGAGCGATTTTAGCAACTTAACGCTCCCTGCACACTTCTTTAAACAAAAAAGCAGCCTCTCGCAAAATGCGGGAGGCTGACAAATTAAGCTCTTCTTAGTCAACCATGTGGTCGCTTCCGAAGAAGTTTTTGAACATTTGAACCGTAGTATCACGGTTTAGAGCTGCGATAGAAGTAGTCAAAGGAATTCCTTTAGGACATGCGACTACACAGTTTTGAGAGTTACCACAGTTTGCAAGTCCGCCATCACCCATGATGGAATTTAGACGCTCGTCTCTATTCATGGCACCCGTTGGATGCGCATTCATAAGACGTACTTGTGATAACGGTGCTGGGCCCATGAAATCTGAATTTGTGTTTACGTTTGGACAAGCTTCCAAACAAACGCCACAAGTCATACATTTAGATAGTTCATATGCCCATTGACGTTTACGTTCAGGCATACGTGGTCCATCGCCAAGATCATAAGATCCATCAATTGGAACCCAAGCTTTAACTTTTTTCAATGAATCAAACATACGTGAACGGTCAACAATTAAGTCGCGTACAACAGGGAATGTTTTCATTGGTTCTAAGCGAATAGGTTGCTCCAATTTATCAACTAGAGCTGTACATGATTGACGTGGACGGCCATTGATGACCATCGAACATGCTCCACATACTTCTTCCAAACAGTTCATATCCCAGTTTACAGGTGTTGTGTGTTTACCATCTGTATTTACTGGATTACGACGAATTTCCATTAATCCAGATATAACGTTCATATTTGGACGATAATCTAACTCGAATTTTTCCCAATACGGGGTAGAATCCGTAGAATCTTGACGAAGGATCTCAAAAACGACGGTTTTAGTTGCTGTTGCGTTCATGATTATTAATCCCCTTTCGATGAATAGTCACGTTTACGTGGTGGAATTAATGAAACATCTATTTCTTCATAATGAATGACCGGCGCTCCAGTAGCTGGATCAAAATTCGCCATAGTTGTTTTCATAAATTGCTCATCATCTCGTTCTGGGAAATCTGGCTTGTAGTGAGCACCACGACTTTCATTACGTAACAATGCACCTTGCGTAATAACGCGAGCTAAGTATAGCATATTTTTCAATTGACGCGCGAAAGTAGCACCTTGATTGGACCACTTTTGAGTGTCATTAATGTTGATATTATTAAATCTCTCAAGAAGTTCTTGAATTTTTTCATCAGTTGCTTGTAAACGGTCGTTATAACGAACTACTGTTACGTTATCTGTCATCCATTCGCCAAGCTCTTTATGCAAGACATATGCATTTTCAGTACCGTCAAGAGACATAATTTCATCCCATTTTTGTTGCTCTGCAGCCGTGTGTGCATCAAAAATTGTTGATGGCATATCTTCAGCATGAGTTTTTAGTCCACTCATATATTTAACTGCGTTAGGACCTGCAACCATTCCGCCATAAATTGCAGAAAGTAATGAGTTTGCTCCAAGTCGGTTTGCGCCATGTTGAGAGTAATCACACTCACCTGCAGCAAATAAACCAGGAATAGTTGTCATTTGATCGTAGTCAACCCATAGTCCGCCCATTGAATAATGGACTGCTGGGAAGATTTTCATTGGAAGTTTACGGGGATCTTCACCTGTGAATTTCTCATAAATTTCAATGATTCCGCCAAGCTTGATATCCAATTCTTTCGGGTCTTTGTGTGAAAGATCCAAGAATACCATGTTTTCGCCGTTAACCCCAAGTTTTTGGTTAACACACACATCAAAAATTTCGCGAGTTGCGATATCACGAGGTACCAAGTTCCCGTAACTAGGATATTTTTCTTCAAGGAAGTACCAAGGTTTACCGTCTTTATATGTCCAAATACGTCCACCTTCACCACGCGCTGATTCGGACATTAAACGAAGTTTGTCATCTCCTGGAATCGCTGTAGGGTGAATTTGAATGAATTCGCCATTTGCGTAGGTTGCACCTTGTTGATAAACAATTGAAGCTGCAGAGCCTGTATTGATTATAGAGTTTGTTGATTTTCCAAAAATAATACCAGGACCACCTGTTGCCATGATGACAGCGTCACCACGGAAAGGACGGATTTCCATAGTTTTCAAGTTTTGAGCCATGATTCCGCGACAAACGCCGTCGTCATCTAAGATTGCACCTAGGAATTCCCAGTTTTCGTATTTCGTTACAAGACCGTCAACTTCGTAGCGACGTACTTGTTCATCAAGTGCATAAAGCAATTGTTGACCAGTTGTAGCGCCTGCGAAAGCTGTACGATGGAACATTGTTCCCCCGAAACGACGGAAATCTAATAACCCTTCAGGTGTACGGTTAAACATAACACCCATACGATCGAATAATCGAATGATTCCAGGTGCTGCTTCTGCCAATGCTTTTACTGGTGGTTGATTCGCAAGGAAATCCCCGCCGTATACTGTATCATCAAAGTGATTGTCAGTTGAATCGCCTTCACCTTTTGTATTTAATGCTCCGTTAATTCCGCCCTGAGCACACACTGAGTGTGAGCGTTTAACAGGAACTAATGAGAATAATTCTACTGTTGTTCCTTCTTCTGCTGCTTTCATTGTTGCCATTAAACCAGCTAGACCACCGCCGACAACAATCAATTTACTTTTTGCCATGATTCTTCTCACTCCTCTTTTTAATAGTAATCAAGCAATTTCAGAAACTTATTACACGAATGCAAGAAGTGCACGAACGCCGATTACTGTCAATGCTAAGAAGATACCGATCGTCACGTAAGTTGAAATTCGTTGTGACCTAGGTGATTGAGTGATACCCCAGCTTACCAAGAATGACCAAATACCGTTAGCTAAATGGAATGTTGCAGATACAACACCAACCACGTAGAATACAAACATTAATGGATTTGCTAATATATCAGCCATCATGTCAAAGTTAACTTCATCAGCACCAATTGCTTTTTGGAATCGTGTCTCGAATAAATGCCATGCGATAAACACGACTAGAATGACCCCGGTAATACGTTGCAAAACAAACATCCAGTTACGGAATGTACCATAACGCTGTGTGTTATTTTTCGCAGTAAAGGCTATGTACACACCATAGAACGCATGGAACATCAATGGAATGTAGATGACAAACCATTCTAAAAACAATACGAATGGTAAACTTTCCATGAAGTGAGATGCTTTGTTAAAAGCCTCTTCTCCTCTTGTAGCAAAATGGTTAACAACCAAATGCTGCGTCACGAACAATCCTACTGGAATGATTCCAAGTAAAGAATGTAAACGGCGCAAATAAAATTCACGATCTTTCGACAAGACTGTTACCCCCCTCAGTACTGAAAATAGGCAGACAAGATCAGACCTTCGTATGGAACGAAAGCAACATTGACTGCATATCTCATCATGGTACAATATTATGACATGTTTATTGTACTCCCATCATAAGGGAGCGTCAAGGCAAGGAAGCCCACTACATAAGGCAATTTAAATCAGGTAAATTCTCGGTGTTGTACTATTTTAACTACCTTGTCCATGAAAAATTCTTATATTAAAAAAGTTTGAAGGCAATTAAGCCAGAAAGCGGGATTCAGATGACAATGACAGAGACAAAAAAGGTACCCACTTTTGGTTACGAATTAATTCGAGATCATGTACTTTCGACAATTTTAGGGAAACACGAAGAAGATATTTTATATTGGGCCGGAAAAGATTTAGCCCGCAAGTTCCAGATGTTTTCCATGGAAGAAACGACATCTTTTTTTCAAGAAGCGGGCTGGGGCATTCTAACACTTGAACAAAGTACAAAAGATGAAGCATTTTATGTATTGACTGGAGAACCCGATGCCCTGCAGTTCGAGAAACGATGTTTCCGCCTGGAAGCAGGATTCCTGGCTCAGCAGCAACAAAAACTGGGTGGTTTTATGACAGAATGCTTTGAAGAAAAACAACTGAAGAAAAACTCCGTTCAATTCCATGTGAAATGGGATCTAAAAGAAAAAGTTTAAAGCTTCACTGACTCGATAGTAAAAATCGAGTTGAAGCTGAAAAGAAAGCGGGCAGTCACTTCCAAATGGAGTGTCTGCCCGCTTTTTTCAATCCCAATTCAATCTGTTATCCAATTGAGACTGATATTGTTTAAAAACATTACTATTTGTTTTGATTCCTTTTTGAGATAACATACGGTTCAATTGGGTGAGTCTTTGATTATATTGCTGTTCAAGTTCTGTTTTTTCGCGTTGTGTGGCTTTTTTCATTTGATGCTCTAAGTCACTCATTTCTTCTTTCACGAACTGAGCTTCTTCATCATGCCCTGAGTTTTTTAAAATGCGCATTACCATACGAATGTCTTCTGGATAATGGGCAAATTCATCCGGCGGTAACGGTTTCCCAGCTCCCGGCAAATTGTCAAACTGTCCATCACGTTGTGCTTTTTTAATTAAATCCTCCACGATATGCCAGTTCATTTATCTCACTGCCTCTCATGATGATTATGAAACTATTTTCATCATATCATGAAATGTTTTTATACTCGAACAACAGCTAATCCAAATTCATCATGCAATGCATTTGTGGCTTGTAGCATCGCACTTTCAGGTACAACAACCGAAACTTTAATTTCCGAAGTACTGACCATTTTCACGGGAATTCCTTCTTTGCGGAGGCGATCGAACATTTGTGCAGCAACCCCTGGATTTGAAACCATTCCTGACCCAACAATCGACACTTTGGCCAATCCAACTTCAAAATTGGTAGATTGGTATCCCAACTCCGTTTTTTTACTTTCCAAGACTTGAACAGTTTCTGCATAATCTTCTTTCTTAATGGAGAAAGAAACACTTGGCTGCACGCCTTCCATAATGCTTTGAACAATGATATCAACGTTTACATGATGTTTTGCAAGAGTAGTGAAAATTTTGGCTAGTGAGCCGTTAAAAGGCACTTCATAGCCTACCGTAACCCTTACAATTTCCGGTTCGAATGCGACACCACGCACTATCAAGTTTTTTTCCATAGTAGGTTCCTCCAATAATATGGTTCCTGTATCTTCACTTAAGCTAGAACGGACACTTAGTGGCATGCAATAATTTTTAGCGAATTCCACTGCCCTAGGATGCAAAACCCCAGCTCCTAAGTTAGCAAGTTCCAGCATTTCGTCATAGGATAGCTCCTGCAATTTTCTTGCCCCATCCACATATCGAGGGTCTGACGTATAGATGCCATCGACATCCGTGTAAATATCACACTGGTCCGCTCCTAGCGATGCTGCAATTGCAACCGCCGTCGTATCCGACCCACCACGTCCGAGTGTCGTAATTTCTCCATACGTATCCATCCCTTGGAATCCGGCTACAACAACCACTTTTCCATCCGTCAAAGCCTGCTCCATACGAACAGTATCTATATGTTCGATTCGAGCATTGCGATGAACGGATTCCGTTCCGATTCCTGCCTGCCATCCCGTAAACGAAACCGCATCTTGCCCCATATGTTGAAGTGCCATTGTCAACAAAGCAATTGTTACTTGTTCCCCTGTTGACAGCAACATGTCCATTTCACGTTTTGAAGGTTCTGCAGATAAATCCCCAGCTAGACTCATTAATTCATCTGTCGTTTTCCCCATCGCTGATACGACTACTACGATTTCATGGCCTTTTGCTGTTTCACCGATTATGCGTTTTGCGACATTACGGATCCGTTCAGTGTTGCCTACGGACGTACCACCAAATTTCATGACAATGCGACTCAATGTAAACTCTCCCTTATTTCCAAAGAAGCTAAAAAAGACAGCCTTATCTACGGGTAATCCGTGAAAAGCTGTCTCCATGCATGCACGTTCAAAAGAAGCGTCCATGTGAGATAGCCCTCCAGAATCGATTAGATTCTGACAATCCTGCATTTATTCAATGCAAAACCAGCACGACATCTGATACAGGATGTCGAACTTCGGCGAATTTCCCTTTCACTTTCCTTCAACGGATCTGTTCATCCTCGAGAAAGCTACTGTTGATTTCCGCGCCTCTATCACCACTTATTCGATGTTTGTTCAAAAGGAAGCGGATGCTCCTTATTGAACATACATCAGTGATTCAATTTCAGTGAGTCAAGAATATCATATACTCACTCTTTTGACAATGACTCATTTTGAAAATATTCAGACATGGATTCCGCGATTTGCAATGGCAAACCTGATTGTTTCAGCTCTTCCACTGATGCTTCTTTGATTCGTTTTACAGAGCCAAAGTGCTTCAACAACATTTTTTTGCGTTTAGGACCGATTCCTTCAAACCCATCCAAAGCGGAAGCAATCGTCTGTTTCCCACGCTGTTGCCGATGGAATGTAATCGCAAATCGATGCACTTCGTCCTGAATCCGTTGTAGCAAATAAAACCCCTCACTTGTTCGTTTCAAGGGAATGATCTGTGGGGGTTCCCCATATAACAACGAAGATGTCTGGTGCTTCGCATCCTTGGCTAATCCTGCAATCGGAATAGACAAACCGAGTTCATCTTCAATCACTTCACGGGCGATTTCCATTTGCCCTTTCCCACCATCAATGACAATTAAATCGGGGAGAGGCAATTCATCCTTCAGCACACGAGTATAACGTCTACGAATGACTTCACGCATGGCTCCGTAATCATCATGACGGGCAGCTGTTTTCGTTTTGTATTTTCGATAGTCCTTTTTATTCGGTCTTCCATCAATAAACGATACCATTGCTGAGACGGCATCTGCTCCATAAATATGTGAATTATCGAATGCCTCAATTCGAAGAGGAGGCGCAATATCCATTGCAATCCCCAGTTCTTCCACTGCACCAATCGTTCGTTGTTCCTGTCGGTCTAGGAGCTGGAATTTTTCACGGATAGCGATTTCTGCATTCTTCGTCGCCAGATCAATCATTTGTTTTTTCTGCCCACGACTCGGAGAAGCCACTTTTACTTCAAGAAGCTGGCTTGCCAGTTGCAAATCCACCGCACTTGGCAAATATACTTCTTTTGGCTTGATATGATTCGGTTTATCATAAAACTGACCGAGGAACGTCAGGAATTCATCTTCTGGATCTTGATATAACGGGAATAATGAAACATCTCGCTCGATTAACTTCCCTTGGCGTACAAAGAATACTTGCACACACATCCAGCCCTTATCGATGGCATAACCAAAAATATCACGGTCGGTAAAATCATTGGTCGTCATTTTTTGTTTTTCCATGACCGTTTCAATATGTGTGATTTGATCACGGTATTCTTTTGCTCTTTCAAACTCTAAGTTCTCTGCTGCCGATGACATTTTTTCCGTCAATTCTTGTTTGACTTGCTGATAGCCACCGTTTAAGAACCGTGTGATTTCATCAATAATTTTTCTGTATGCGTCTTGCTCGATTGTTTTAACGCAAGGAGCTAAACACTGGCCCAAATGATAATACAAACAAACCCGATCTGGTAATGTCGGACATTTGCGTAACGGGTATAAACGATCCAGTAATTTTTTCGTTTCACTCGCCGCATATGCGTTTGGATAAGGACCAAAATATTTCCCTTTATCCTTTTTAACGATTCTGGTTGTAATTAATTTCGGATGATTTTCACCTGTTATTTTTATATAAGGATACGTTTTATCATCTTTGAGCATGATGTTATATTTCGGATCATGCTTCTTGATTAAATTCAATTCCAGAATGAGAGCTTCAATATCTGAAGATGTTACGATGTACTCAAAATCTTCAATTTCCTGGACGAGTCTCTGTGTTTTTCCATCATGACTCCCCGTAAAATAAGAACGCACACGATTTTTCAACACTTTGGCTTTGCCCACATAAATAATAGTGCTTTGGCGATCTTTCATTAAGTAAACACCTGGTTGATCAGGTAAAATCGCACATTTCTGTTGAATTAAATCATTCATCATTTTCATCACCTGTTTAAAAAAACCGGGTGCCCATGGGTACCCGGTTTTAATAATATTTCTTTTACAATATAAGACTAGAACGTCAATTGAAAAGATTATGCGTGTTTGTTTACTAATTCAACCAAAGCTTCTTTCGGGTTGAATCCAACTACTTTATCGACAGGTTGCCCGTCTTTGAAAAGTACCAATGTCGGAATTGACATAATCCCGAAGTTGCTAGCTGTTTCTTGGTTTTCATCTACATCAACTTTTACGATTTTTACTTTGCCACTCATCTCAGCATCTAATTCTTCAAGAACTGGAGCGATCATTTTACATGGTCCACACCAAGGTGCCCAAAAATCGACTAAAACTAAGCCGTCTGAAATTTCACTTGAAAAGCTTTGATCTGTTCCGTGTACAATTGCCATATTAAAACATCCTCCTCTAAATACAAACTCTAAACGTAGTATAGCATGTGGTAAATAGTGCTTCTACTTTTTTGCTCAACCTTTTAATAGCTAAAAATGAACATAATAATTACTGCTCATTCTTTGGAGAAACTTTTTGAAAATGAGAGCTACTTTCAAGATTTTGGAGCAACTAACCAATTCCGTCCTAATTTGAACGAGAGATGATACTTGCAAGTTCGTTCGCGGAAAGGGAACCGCTTCTCGCTCTCTAAATGCCAGTCCCTATGCACTCTCTCGTCTTCTAGTATTCTTTTTTATTGCTAAAACAAAACTCCGCAAGCTTTCGCTTCGCGGAGTCGTAATTAATATTAGTTAGCTTTCATTTTCTTGAATTCTTCAGTCAACATTGGAATGACCTCGAACAAGTCACCAACAATACCATAGTCAGCTACTTTGAAAATGTTTGCTTCAGGATCTTTATTGATTGCAACAATGATTTTCGAGTTTGACATACCAGCTAAATGTTGGATTGCTCCAGAAATACCTGCTGCAATATAAAGGTCAGGTGTTACCACTTTACCTGTTTGACCAATTTGAAGAGAGTAGTCACAGTAGTCAGCGTCACATGCACCACGAGATGCACCAACAGCACCACCTAAAAGATTTGCTAACTCTTTTAACGGCTCAAATCCATCTTCACTCTTCACGCCACGACCACCAGCAACGATAACTTTCGCTTCTGATAAATCTACGCCTTCAGTTGATTTACGAACAACTTCTTTGATGACAGTGCGAAGGTTCGTGATATCCACAGATAAAGATGAAACATCGCCTGAACGACTAGCATCGTGAGCTAAAGGTTCAATATTGTTAGGACGGATTGTAATGAAATCAATACCATCTTTGATTTTCACTTTTTCGAATGCTTTACCTGAGAAAATCGGACGGATAAATACAGCGTCAGCGCCTTCTCCTTCGATATCAGTAACATCAGAAATAAGACCTGATTTTAGTTTACTTGCCACTTTTGGTGACAAATCTTTGCCTAATGCTGTATGTCCGAAAACAACTGCATCTGGGCTTTCACTTTCAACAACTGCCATGAATGCCTGACTGAAGCCATCAGATGTATAAGATTTCAAATGTGGATGCTCAACAGTGACAGCACGGTCAGCTCCATAATGAATCATTTCAGTTGCTAATGATTGTACAGAGTCTCCAAGAAGAACTGCTACAACTTCTCCACCGCCTGAAATTTTCTTAGCTGCAGCGATAGTTTCAAAAGATACATTACGTAAAGCACCTTCACGTGCTTCACCCAGTACGATTACTTTTTTTGTCATGATGTGATTCCCTCCAATTACAAATCTTCAGATTCGATTAAATGACTTTTGCTTCTGTACGAAGTAATTGCACCAATTCTTGTACTTGGTTTGAAAGATCGCCTTGAAGTACGCGACCTGCTTCTTTTTTAGGAGGCAAATAAATTTCTATTGTCTCCGTTTTTGCTTCTACATCATCTTCATCTATGTCCAAATCATCCAATTCCACTTCTTCAAGTGGTTTCTTTTTCGCTTTCATAATACCCGGTAAAGAAGGATAACGAGGTTCGTTCAAACCTTGTTGAGCGGTAACAAGTAAAGGTAATGACGTTTCAAGTACTTCAGAATCGCCTTCCACATCACGAACGATACTAACTTGTGTTCCGTTAATTTCTAATTTAGTAATAGTTGTTACATAGTTGATGTCCAACAAGTCGGCAACACGTGGTCCAACTTGTCCAGATCCACCATCGATGGCAACGTTACCAGCTAATATTAAATCTGGGTTTTTATCTTTCAAGTAATCTGCCAATATTTGAGCAGCTGTAAATTGGTCCATTTCGTCCAAATCATCTTCAGTGTTAATCAGAACTGCTTTATCAGCCCCCATTGCAAGAGCTGTACGAAGTTGCTTTTCAGCTTCTTCCCCACCAATTGTCAATACAGTCACTTCGCCACCGTGTGCGTCGCGGACTTGAATCGCTTCTTCAATTGCATATTCATCGTAAGGGTTAATGATGAATTCAGCGCCGTCTTCCTGAATTTTGCCACCAGAAACGACAATCTTTTCTTCTGTATCAAATGTACGTTTTACCAACACATAAATATTCATGATGCAGACCTCCCAATACTTTTCATTATTTTCCTTTGAACGATGGTTCGCGCTTTTCGATAAATGCTGAAATGCCTTCTTGTGCATCTTCTGAAATGAAAACGGTTCCAAAAGAGTGTGCTTCAGCTTTCACACCTTCATCATAGGCATACGTTTTAGCGAATTGTAACATGTCAATTGCAGCTTTTAATGCAACCGGACTCTTCTTAGCAATTTTAGTTGCAATTTCCATTGTATTGGCCAGCAACTCTTCTTCCGCATAGGCACGGTTCGCCAAGCCCCATTGAACCGCTTCCAAACCGCTGATTGGTTCGCTCGTAAACAACATTTCTGCTGCTTTCGGCATCCCAACTAAACGTGGTAGGCGCTGAGTGCCCGCAAAACCTGGAATCAGACCAAGTTGTAATTCTGGCAATCCAAGTTTAGCATTTTCAGATACGATGCGAATGTGACAACTCATTGCGAGTTCCAGTCCTCCACCAAGTGCAGCTCCATGAATGGAAGCAATCACCGGTTTTGAGAATCTTTCAACGCGTTCAAAGATTTCTTGTCCACTTGCAGCCAATTCTGAAAACTCTTCCCCTGTTTTGATTGAAGTAAACTCTTTAATGTCCGCGCCCGCTGAGAAGAAACGTCCTTCTCCGTGTAAGACGATGACACGAACGCTGTCATCATGTTCAACAGCATTCAGTAATTCGTTTACCTCGAGAATAAGTGCTCGTGATAATGCATTTGCCGGCGGTCGATTAATCGTTACTTTCGCAACGTAATTTTCTACAGTCCAACTCAAAAACTCCATACACGTCCATCCCTTCACTTATGATTTCATACCACTCATTAATAAATGATGAACTTTCGGTGCCAATTTCATCAAATCGTACTTCTGTTCATTCATCACCCAAGTAGTAATCGTCTCATCAATTGTACCAAAGACCATGTGTCGCGCAAGACGAATATCTAATTCTTCATGAAATTCACCATTTTCCAATCCTTCAATTAAAATATCATCGAGCAACATTAAGTACTCTTTTAACACTTCATTGATTTTCAAGCGAATATCTTTATTGGACTGTCTAAGTTCCAATTGAGTCACGATGGCTAAATGATGATCTGTTGCTAATACGCGAAAATGATTTTCTACCATTTTTAATAATTTTTCGGATGATGTCGTTCCATCAGTTATAATTTTTTTCAGGTTTTCTACAAATAAGCCCATTTTTTCGTGGAAGACGGAAATTAAGATGTCTTCCTTGTTTTTAAAGTACAAATATATGGTTCCATCAGCGACGCCTGCTTGTTTCGCGATTTTAGAAACTTGTGCTTGGTGATACCCATTTTCTGCAATCACTACTACGGCTGCGTCAATTATTTGTTTGAATTTCGGTTTGTCTCGTTTCATAGATACCACCACCAAAAAAGATGAAATTATGAATGAGTGTTCATTCACAATTTCATCTTAAACTGAAGTACTAACGTTGTCAAGAAATGTTACGACGTTGCACTAGCTTCTCTATATTTATCTTTTTCTTCTTCAACTAAATTCCGTCGAAGAATTTTTCCGACTGCTGTTTTCGGTAACTCTTTTCTAAATTCATAGATTCTAGGCACTTTAAACGCTGCCAGATGTTCTCTGCAGAAAGTATTTAATTCTTCTTCTGAAACATGCTCGTTTTCTTTTAGGACAACATATGCTTTCACGGTTTCCCCTCGATAAGGATCAGGTACACCGACGGCAACACATTCCTGGATGGCTGGATGTTCGTATAGCACTTCTTCAATTTCACGCGGATAAATATTGAATCCCCCTGCAATGATCAAATCTTTTTTACGATCTACAACATAGAAGAACCCTTTTTCATCCATATACCCCAAGTCACCAGTTAATAACCATCCATCGCGCATTGTATTTTCAGTATCCTCAGGACGGTTCCAATAACCTTTCATGATTTGTGGACCACGTACACAAATTTCACCAATTTCATGTGGAGGCATTGGATCAGTTGAATCAACTTGGAAAATTGCTGCTTCAGTATCTGGCCAAGGTACACCGACAGACCCTTTAATTCGTTCATTATCCCATATGAAATTAGCGTGTGTTACCGGAGAGGTTTCGGTTAAACCATAGCCTTCCACAAGTTTCCCACCAGTTACCTTTTCGAACTTTTCCTGAACCTCGACTGGTAATGGTGCAGAACCACTTAAACAAGCTTGAATGGACGATAAATCATATTTTGCGATATCCGGATGATTTAACAGACCAATATAAATAGTTGGTGCTCCTGGGAATAACGTCGGTTTCTGTTTATCTATCGTTTTCAAAGCAGAGTCCACATCGAATTTAGGTAATAATACCATGCGGTTTCCAAGCATGACGGAAAGAATCATGACGGCAGTCATGCCATATACATGGAAAAATGGCAGGATGCCCAAAATCGTCTCCTCGCCTTTTTTGCAGCGATATAACCACGCATCACACATCGAAGCATTGGCTATCAGGTTTTTATGCGACAACATAACACCTTTGGGGAATCCAGTTGTGCCTCCAGTGTATTGCAATATCGCAACATCCTCTTCAAAGTCAAAAGGAATTTCTATTTCTTCTGCTTTGCCAACCTTCATGACTTCCGGGAACAAGTGATTCATCCCTCTATGCTCCACTTTTACTGAAAAACCGTATTGTTTCTTTTGTATAAATGGGTAAACCAAATTTTTCGGGAATGGTAAATAGTCTTTAATACCCGTTATAATTATGTTTTCAAGATTCGTTTCTTTAATAACTTTAGAAATACGAGGAAATAAAATATCGAGCGATAAGATTGCTTTAGCGCCAGAATCTTTCATTTGGTAAGCAATTTCTCTCTCTGTATAAAGCGGATTAGTTTGGACGACGATGCCACCTGCGTAAAGAATTCCATAATACCCAATAACATTTTGAGGACAGTTTGGTAACATGATTGCTACTCTGTCACCTTTTTGAATACCAAGTGACCGCAAATAATTAGCAAACTTCAACGAAGATTCATAGAGTTCTCGGTAGGTAATGTCTTTTCCCAGAAAATGAATCGCAATTTTTTCCGGATAATCACGATAAGCATGTGTCAAATATGCTTGAACCGGAATCGGATCGTACGAAAGCGTATGTGGAATCTCCGGTGGATATTGAGCCAACCATGGTTTTGCCGTCATTTCTATTTTCCCCCTTTTTTAATCGTTTGAATATTCCTATTCTTTATTATAAAGAAAAATGAATCCGCTTACAATTAAATAAGAAAAAAGCATGGGACATTTTACACACCCCACGCAACTAAAGTCATTGTAAATATAAATACACGATGCCTACTACGATAAAAGCAACGCAAACACCGAGCAATATTTTCGATAATTTTTCCAAATGAATCCGCTCCTAAGAAATACTCGCCCCTATGACAAATGACAGGCCGACCGATATCGATAATGAAATGAATCCCACAGATCGGTTGTCATTCTCAATCTCACGGTCAATATTGAATTTTGGCGTTAAAAATTCAAACAGGAAATAGGCAATGATTAGCAATCCGAAACCGTATAAACCCCAGCCTATCATTTCAGGCAAAGAATTATGATTTTCGATGGAGTAACGAAAAATGTTTGCAACACCAAAAATTTTCCCACCTGTCGCCAGAGCGACTGCTAAATTACCTTTTTGGATTTCTTCCCAATTCTTATATTTTGTGACAATTTCAAAAACAATCATGGTCAATATCAAACATAAGATGACCACACTGAAATAGCCGGCTGTTTCAACTAATGGGTGTTGCCAAAAATCCATCCCTAACATATGTTAACTCCTTTAGACGTTTTGTAGCTTGTACGATTGAAATGGATTTAGGTTTCAAAAAACTTTTATCCGATATGAGAATGAGTTTAAGGATAACGCTTATTTTAATTCCACAACCGTAACGCCGTGTCCGCCCTCTCCTGCTTCTCCAAAGCGATAGCTTTTCACGCGAGAGTGATTCTTTAGAAACTGTTGAATTCCTTGTCTTAACGCTCCCGTGCCTTTCCCATGAATAATCGATACTTGATGGTAACTAGATAATACAGCATCATCAATATATTTCTCTGCTCGCAGGATGGCGTCTTCATACCGTTCTCCACGTAAATCTAGTTCCAGTTTCACATATGTGTCGCGCCCTTTTACATGGGTCATTGCAACAGTTTGTTTGGGTTTTTCTGGTTTGATATATTCCAGGTCGGATTCAGGTAGTTTCATTTTCAGAATCCCGATTTGAACACTCCATTCGGAGTCGGAAACTTTATCAAGCAGAATACCTTTTTGTCCATAACTTAACACTTTGACTTCGTCGCCAACTGTTAATGTCATTTCTCGTTCTTTAATTTGTTTTTGTTTCTTCAGTACTGAATTTTCCGGTGCCGCTTTTTCAAGTCGCTTGCGCACATCGATCAATTCATGATCTTTAATTACAAGTTGTGCATTTTTTTGCATGCTTCGAAGTTCACTGATAATACTTTCGGCTTCTCTCTTCGCTTCATCCACTAATTTTCTAGCTTTGTCTTTCGCCTTTTGTTCAAGCTTTTCTTTTTGTTCTTCAAGCTGATGCAACTGGCTTGTCAATTCTGCTTGTATTTTTTCGGACTCTACCCGTAAAGCATGCGATTTTTCTGCATCTCTTTCCGACTGCTTGCGACTTTCTTCAAGTGAAGCGATCATTGACTCCACTTCATGACGGTCGGTTCCTGTAAATGATTGCGCATGTTTAATAATGTGCTGAGGCAAACCTAGTCGTTTGGAAATCTCGAATGCATTACTGCGACCTGGTACACCAATTAAAAGCTTGTATGTCGGACTTAACGATTCAACATCAAATTCAACACTGGCATTTGCCACACCTGGTCGATTGTATCCATATGCTTTAAGTTCAGGGTAATGAGTCGTTGCCATTACACGAGCGCCTCTTCCGTGCACTTCGTCCAAAATCGAGATGGCCAAAGCAGCACCTTCCTGTGGATCTGTTCCTGCTCCGAGCTCATCAAATAATACGAGGCTACGTTCATCAAATTTAGATAATATATCCACGATGTTGACCATATGGGATGAGAATGTACTCAAACTTTGTTCAATCGATTGTTCGTCTCCGATATCGGCGAAAATTTGATCAAACACTGTTATTTCTGATCCATCCAATACAGGAATCGGCAGTCCTGCCTGTGCCATTAAGGTACACAGTCCCACTGTCTTCAAAGTCACAGTTTTACCACCTGTGTTCGGTCCTGTAATGACAATCGCTGTAATATCGCCACCGAATTCAATCGTGTTGGCTACCGCTTCCTCGATGTTTAACAGAGGATGACGAGCCTTCACTAACCGAATAATTCCACGGTCATTGACAGCTGGCTTTGTACATTTGTTTGCTTGTCCGTATTTTGCTTTCGCTAAAATCACATCAATTTCACCTAAAATTTGGACCAGAACAAATATATCATGGGCAACTGCTTGTACCTCGAGGGACAACGCCAACAATATACGTTCGATTTCTTCCTGCTCTTTCATTTTCAGGCGGCGAATTTCATTGTTTGCCTGTACGACAGCATCCGGTTCGATGAACAACGTCTGACCAGATGAAGATTGATCATGGACTATGCCTCCGTAGTTTCCGCGATACTCCTGTTTTACTGGAATAACGAATCGATCATTGCGGATCGTGATGATTGAATCTGATAACATTTTCGATGCATTTTTTCCCCGTGTATAACTTTCCAGTTTTTCACGAACGCGACTTTCCTGCGCCCGTAATTGCTGGCGGATTGTCCTAAGCTGTGTGCTGGCACTATCCAGGACAGCCCCGTTGTCATCTATACATGCGATGATTTCATGTTCCAGCGCAGTAAGAATCGGCAAAGCTTGTTTTCGTTCCAGGAAGTACGGAATGTTTATATCTTCCGACTCCTCTACGGCTTCAAAAAATTGACGTAATATACGGCTGGCACGAATGGTGCTGGCGATTTCCATCAATTCAGTCGGGCTTAACATGCCACCGATTTGTGCACGTTTTGCATGTCCGCGCACATCAAAAATGCCACCCATCGGAACATTCCCCCGGACACGCAGAACGGATAACCCTTCATCCATTTCGTCCAAAAGTTTTACCACAGTATCAAGCTCAATGGATGGTTCAAGTAAATCCAAATGGGTTTTGCCAAGTGATGATGTACAAAAACTCGCAACTTGGTCTCTCACTTTATCAAATTCAAGTGTTTTCAATGCGCGTTTGGCGATCATTTCAACACCTCCATTACTTCAAATATTTTATCAATTTCTCATAAGACCACGTATTAACGATTGTGTCCTGTTTCAGCCATGCTTTTTGGGCATATTTCACGCCGATATCCATGAATCGCAAATGGTCGATGCTATGTGCATCGGTATTAATTGCAATCGGTACATTTAACTTCTGAGCTTCAACTAAATATTCAGTCGCCAAATCCAAGCGATGAGGATTTGCATTCAACTCAAGGATTTTTCCGTACTCAGCAGCCCATTTGATTAACTGGTGGACATCTGGATCATAGCCATTTCGTTGTCCGATTATACGGCCAGTCGGATGCGCAATCATATCAACATGTGGATTTTTCATGGCCGTCAATAGACGATCCATGATCTTTTCCTGCGGTTGGCTGAAGCTTGAATGAATGGATGCTATGACAAAATCGAGTTGTTCCAACAGTTCATCATCAAAGTCGAGAGAACCGTCAGGCAGTATATCCATTTCGGTACCAGCCAACAATTTAATATCAGGAAATGACTTTTGAATTTCTTTAATTTCAGCCATTTGCTGACGCAACCGATCAGCAGACAACCCATTTGCTACACGCAAGTAATGAGAATGATCGGTGATGGCAACATGTGTGTATCCTTTTGCAAGGCAAGCTTCAACCATTTCACTCAATGAATGTGCACCATCTGACCACGTTGTGTGCATATGCAAATCGGATCGAATATCATTCACTTGAATAAGTGTTTCCAATTCATCTTGTCGGTCAAACTCTCGGGAATCTTCCCGTACTGGTGGCGGAAAATAAGGAAGGCCAAAATGGGCAAAAAAATCTTCTTCAGACTCAAAAGTTTGATTCGAGCCATCTTCTTGCTCCACTCCATACTCACTAATTTTCTTTCCTTGTGCTTTAGCGATTTGACGCAACTTCACATTATGATCTTTCGATCCAGTAAAATGGTGTAACGCAGTGGTATATGCAGCAGGTTCAACCAATCGAAAATCCACATCGATCATTTCTTCATAATCAAGCGTAACGGATACTTTGGTATCTCCAGCTGCGATAATTTCAGATACGGGCAATGCTTTCAATAAAGTTTCCCGAACAGTAACCACATCTGAGGTAGCAATGATAAAATCTAAATCTTTACTTGTTTCTTTTACACGTCTGAAACTGCCAGCCACAGAGAATTTATCAATTTGTTTAATTCCACTTAATACTGCTTCGATTATTGACACGGCTGATTCCAAACGCCAAATTGGCAAACGGTCCTGTCTAGAATTGAACTGTTCAAGTTCTTTCAGGATTTTCTCTTCCGTTTTTGCTCCAAATCCGGCAAGTGACTGGACTTTCCCTTCGTCACAGGCTTGCTTTAAAGACTCAGCAGAATCTACCCCTAGTTCCTGGTACAGCTTGGCTATTTTTTTTTCCACCGAGACCAGGCAATTTCAATAAAGGTAAGAGTCCACTTGGGACCGAAGATTCCAACTCTTCCAGTACAGTCGATTTCCCCGTTTCAATCAATTCTTCGATAACAGCAGCTGTGCCTTTTCCGATGCCTTTTATTTTCGTGACATCGTCCATTTCAGCCAAACTTCTTGCATCCAGTTCAAGGGCTTGTGCTGCTTTTCGGAAAGCCGATACTTTAAAAGGATTTTCTCCTTTAAGCTCCATATATAAAGCGATTTTTTCCAACGTTCGAATGATGATTTTCTTATTCATATATCTTCCCTCGTCCCTGATAATTTGATTTTCACGGGCAATTATATGACCGTGAAATAGCAGAATGAGTTTTGTATTAAATACGAATTTATCGGTTATGAATACTCACAGGCAAAGCAAGATTCTGACGCTTTAAAAAAACTTCTCTCGAGAAGAGAGAAGTCACTTATTCAGTATAGATGTACCACCAGTTTTTAACCGTCTCTGATAAAATTGGCGTACTTTTAAGCATGGACTCCGCTAAATTTGAATTCTCGATCAAATTTTGGAACGGGTCTATCGGCAATAATGCAATGACGTACATTACGATAAACAACAATATGTAGAATTCGATAAAGCCTAAAATTGCACCTGCAATCCTGCTGATGAATCCCAGTACCGGTAAGTAAGAAAGGAAATCAAACATGGATGCAACTAGTTGTAATGCAAATTTCACGACAAAAAAGATGAGTGCAAATGCAATTAATTGATAAAACGTCTGATCCAGATCCAATTTGTCGATTGCAAATGTCAGCCTTGAACTCGAGTCGACAGTAGGATATGGAATCCACAACACAAATTTTTCAGCGAGTGGTTTATAATAGGAGTAGGCAACGATGAGTGCAATAATGAATCCAGTCATATGAATCAATTGGACGATTAATCCTCGTTTTGCACCTACAAATAATCCTGCTGCTAATAAAACTATAATCAGTATATCTAACATGTATTCAACCCTTTAACCTTTTGATTTCTTCTTCTAGTTGTTCTACTTGTTCTTTTAATTTAACATATTCATGGACTGTATTGACCGCTGTAAGAACAGCCAACTTAGAACTATCTAATGAGGGATTGTGCGAATTGATTTCTCGCATTTTATCGTCAACCATAGAGGCAACCAGACGCATATGACCGCTAGTTTCCGAACCTAGCATTTTATACGTTTGACCATATATATCTACTGAAACTCGTATTTTATGTTGCTCTGACAAAGGTTACCCTCCTCATCAAAAATCCTATAAATTATCATACCATGAAATACCTGCACATGTGAATAAGTAGCCAAAGAAAGGAAAGTGTTCATGTCGAACGAAGTGTTGCAACTATCTCCTATACAATTAAAAGAAGTTTTTACTCATTATGCAAATAATAGAATTGAGCGAAACGCACCAGGTGTCGTCTTCGCAGCAAAACTACCAGACACCTCCATCACAGCCTATAAATCTGGCAAAGTATTGTTTCAAGGGAGTGGTTCTACACGCGAAGCGATGCGCTGGGGAACATTAGAGGAGAAGGCAGGTAAAAAAGTGAGTTCCGCAAAAGGAGATACTCTACCTGAAGGTTTTGCTTTAAAATCTGTTATTGGTTCTGACGAAACGGGAACCGGTGATTTCTTTGGCCCTATGACGGTTGCCGCATGTTACGTGCCTGCTGATAAAATCGAACTTATTCATTTCCTTGGTGTAAAGGATTCCAAAATGCTAACAGATGACCTCATGCGGAAAATAGCACCCGACTTAAAAAGCACACTGACACACAGCATATTGATTCTGGGCAATGAGAAGTACAATACCGTCCAAGCAAAAGGCTGGTCACAAGGGAAAATAAAAGCCTTGTTGCACAATCAGGCGTTGAAGCATGTGCTCTCAAAAATAGCTCCTGAAAAACCAGAGTTCATTTTAATCGACCAATTTGCCGAACGTGGCATTTACTACAATCATGTGAAAGCAGAAAAAGAAATCATTCGTGAGAATGTGCTTTTCTCAACAAAAGCTGAACAATTACATGTATCTGTGGCAGCCGCTTCCATATTGGCGCGTGTCGCCTTTTTGGAGGAAATGGATAAGCTCAGTTTAAAAGCAGGAGTGACTATTCCAAAAGGTGCGAGTTCGAAAGTGGATGAAGTCGCTGCCCGAATTTACTTGAGCAATGGCGAGGAATTTCTTTCATCCATTACGAAAAAACATTTCGCCAACACAGGTAAAGCACTGGCTATTGCTAACAAGAAAAGAAGACAATAAGAGCAAACAATCCACCTCTATATACGGGGTGGATTGTTTTGTTTCCTACATATGTACTTGGTTTTTACAAAGGATAAAATCTGTCGTAGAGTAAAGCATTGCCAAAATGAAAAGGCTATTCCCATTCACCAATTGGTAAGTGGAAATAGCCTTTATTTTATCCTCGAAGTTGTGCGTTGCCTTCTTCTTCAAGTGCTTTTAGCACTTTCGAATGAGCCTTCACGACTTCTTCATCTGTTAATGTACGTTCTGGATCTTCGTAAGTTAGTGAGAATGCAACCGATTTATGACCTGGTTCCATTTTCTCTCCTTCGTATAAATCGAAGACGCGGATATCTTTCAATAACTTCCCACCAGCTGCACGGATAATCTGTTGTAATTTGCCTGCAGCTTGCGTGCGATTTACGACTAAAGCGATATCACGTGAAATGGATGGGAAACGTGGTACTGGTGTATACAATAATGGCTCTAATGCGAAATTCAGTATTTTCGCCATGTTCAATTCCATTACATACGTTTCTTTCAAATCACGTTTCTTTTGTTCGGTTGGGTGCAATTGACCGACAACACCAATCACTTCATCTGCCAACTTCACTGACGCAGTTCGCCCTGGATGTAATCCATCCACTTGAGCTTGCTCAAATGATACATGTTTTTCTAATCCTAGCTTCGCAAATAGCCCTTCAATGATTCCCTTTAATACAAAGAAATCGACTGTTTTGCGTTCGCCTTGCCAGCTATGGTCAAGCCATTTGCCAGTCATTACTGCCGCCACATGCTCTTCTTCAGATGGAAGTCCTTCTGCTGTTTCACCAAGGAACACTGAACCCGTTTCAAACAATGTCACCGAATCAGCTTTACGCGCAACGTTGTAGCTTGCTGCTTCCAATAAATGCGGAATTAATGACTGACGCAGAGTGCTGCGATCTTCGCTCATCGGCATCAACAATTCTGTTACTGGAGCCGTTTCAAGTGCAAATCGCTGTGCAAGTTCTTTTGAAGTCAATGAATACGTAATTGCTTGATGCAAGCCTGCACCTTCAAGGAAGTTGCGAACTAAGCGACGTTGTGCTTGATAAGGTGTTAAACCACCCGGTGTTGATTCACCTTCAGGCAAGGTCATCGGAATATCATCATATCCGTAGATACGCGCAATTTCTTCCACGATATCTTCTTCTATTTGAATATCCTGGCGACGAGTTGGTGCTTTAATATAAAGCAATCCATTCGCTGCTTCGAAATCAAATTTCAGACGGTTTAAAATTGACGTCATTTCTTCTAAAGAAATTTTCATTCCTAAACGATTGTTAATAAAGTCAGGTGATACGATGACTTCTTTTTGAGATTTATCCAGCTCATCAAATTTCACACTTCCTTGCAGCACTTCTCCTCCTGCAAGTTCGGCAATCAGTTGGGCAGCTCTTTCTGCAGCTGCTTCCACACGGTTAGGATCCACGCCTTTTTCAAAGCGAGAACTCGCATCACTACGTAGGTTGTGATCTTTTGAAGTTTGACGGACAGAAGCTGGTTTGAAATAAGCTGACTCAATAACCACTGTTGTCGTGCCTTCATGTACTTCTGAGTTTGCCCCACCCATAACACCTGCGAGTGCCACTGGTTCTTGACCATTTGTGATGACTAAATGATGAGCTTGTAATTCACGCTCTTGGTCATCCAAAGTGGTAATTTTTTCGCCTGCATGTGCTGCTCTGACAACGATTTCTCCAGTTTGTAAACGGTCGTAATCAAATGCATGAAGCGGTTGACCATATTCCATTAAGACGTAGTTCGTTACGTCCACAACGTTGTTATGAGGTCGTACACCTGCAGCCATCAAGCGTTGTTGTAACCATAATGGCGATTCGCCGATGACAACATTTTTGACTACTTTTGCCACGTACATCGGGTTTGCATCTACATCTTCTACGTGAAGTTTCAAGACGTTTTCTGCTGCTTCACTTGACGAAGCATAGTTGATTTCAGGATATTTCATATCTTCAGAAAGAATGGCACCGACTTCATACGCTACACCAAGCATGCTCATCGCATCAGCACGGTTAGGCGTCAAGCCTAATTCAAGTACCGTATCGTTTAATCCTAAAATTTCAAGTGCATCTGCACCAGCTTGTATACCTGCAGGTAAAACGTATATTCCTTCAGCATACTTTTTAGGTACAAGTTTCCCTTCAATCGCAAGTTCTTGAAGGGAACAAATCATCCCGTTCGATTCTTCGCCACGAAGCTTCGCTTTTTTGATTTTCATGCCGCCAGGTAATATAGCGCCAGGACGTGCAACAATTACTTTTTGACCTGCTGCGATATTCGGTGCGCCACAAATAATTTGTGTCACTTCTTCTCCGACATCCACTTGGCAAATCGATAATTTATCCGCTTCAGGATGCTTGCCGCATTCCAATACATGACCTACAACTACGTTTATCATGCCATGTGAGCGGTCGATAACTGCGTCCACTTCGATTCCTGAACGAGTAATTTTTTCAGCGAGTTCAGCCGGAGCCAACCCTTTAGTATCAATATAATCTGCTAGCCATTTTGTAGAAACGAGCATGTGATCTCCTCCTTACACTTCCGTCCGGTGGAATTGCGATACGAATCGCACATCATTTGTATAGAAATGACGAATGTCTTCCACTCCATATTTCAACATCGCAATGCGTTCTGGTCCCATACCAAATGCAAATCCTGACAGACGTTTTGAATCGTATCCTGCCATTTCCAATACATTTGGATGTACCATACCGGCACCTAAAATTTCAATCCAGCCTGTTTTTTTACAAACATTACAGCCACTGCCGCCACATTTGAAACAAGAAATGTCCATTTCAACCGAAGGCTCAGTGAACGGGAAGAAACTTGGACGCAGACGAATTTCACGATCGTCTCCAAACATTTTCTTCGCAAATACTGATAACGTTCCTTTTAAATCACTCATACGAATGTTTTCGCCAATCACAAGTCCTTCGATTTGCGTGAATTGGTGTGAATGCGTCGCGTCATCATTATCACGTCGATACACTTTACCAGGACAAATAATTTTGATGGGTTCTCCACCTTTTGCTTCCATTGTGCGTGCTTGCACTGGGGATGTATGGGTACGCAGTAAAATATCTTCCGAAATGTAGAATGAATCTTGCATATCACGAGCAGGATGCCCTTTTGGCAAGTTCAATGCTTCGAAATTGTAGTAGTCTTTTTCTACTTCAGGTCCTTCAGCAATTTCATAGCCCATATTGATGAACAGGTCTTCGATTTCTTCCACGACACGTGTAAGTGGATGATGATTTCCTGTTTTCACTGGACGACCCGGCAATGTCACATCAATTGATTCATTTTCAAGTTGTTGTTGAATGGCAGCGTCTTCTAAAATAACTAGGCGCTCATCGAGTACAGCGGTTACTTCTTCACGGACTACATTGACCAAGGCACCCATTTGCGGACGTTCTTCAGCCGGAAGTTTACCCATCCCTTTTAACAAATCGGTAATCGGTCCTTTTTTCCCTAAATACGCAACACGTACGTCTTGCAGTTCTTTCACAGTTGAAGCGGCTTGAATTTTGCCGATCGCTTCGTCTTTCAATTGTTGTAATTGTTCTTGCATGTGTACATCTCCTTCCAAGAAGTAAAGCAATGTTTAATAATACTGTTGTTTATCTTACATTTGCGCTAGCCGCATGTCCCGCAAAGAAGGGGTTGCCACAAAATTATTTTGCAACGAGTAACCGCAGGAGTAGGACGTGGCGTTTTAAACCTTCGTTCCTTTTCATGCAAGGCGCAAATGCACTCTTTCGTTTTTCAACATCAACAACATTCATTAACATAGCCAAAAATAAAAAAACCCCGCCCCTAAAAAAGGGACGAGGAACATTTTCGCGGTACCACCCTGATTACTACGCTGAGTATCCAGACGTAATCACTTCATTGAATTAACGGCTCTTCACCGGCGCACCTTTACAGCAATTGCTGGTCCTGATGGCAGCTAACGGGGTGAACTTCGATGAATCTTTACTATTTGCACTCACAGTCTCGGTGCAAACTTCCTGAAATAAAGGGTTTCATGTACTCTTCCCGGTCACAGCTTTTGAATGTATCAAATTAGTTACTATTATACGCTCGAATTACGGTTTCATCAACATTCAATTTGATTGAGGAATTAATGTGTATAAAAGAATACCTGTCGCGACCGCTACGTTTAATGATTCAGCTTGTCCTAGCAATGGAATTTTCAAATTCGTATCTGTTTGAACAAGAAGTTCTGGCGAAAGCCCGCTTCCTTCATTGCCCATAATCAATGCAAATCGCGCTTGAGGTTTCACTTGGTTATATAGTACTGATTCGTCCAATGATGTACCATACACAGGTATTTCCTGCTCCTTGCAGATTTGAACCCATTGAGATAAATCGCCTTTGACTATCGGAATATGAAAGTGCGAACCTTGACCGGAACGAACCGTTTTCGGATTATAAGCGTCTGCCGATCCTTTTCCTAAAACGACGGCATCCATTCCGGCAGCATCAGCTGTGCGAATCATTGTCCCGACATTCCCTGGATCTTGAACAGCATCAATAAAGAGAAGTTTTTTCCAAGTTTGTTGTTGCTCCTCTGTTGCCACTTGTTGACTACAATATGCGTATATTCCTTGTGAGTGCTCTGTTTCGGCAATTTCTTTCGCAATATCCATTGTGACTTCAATAATGTCTACATCATCTACATTCCAGCCAGTTGGAATTGTTGTTCCTTCTCTTACAATCATGGCTAACACATTCGACTTGTTTTTTAATGCCTCTTCAACCAAATGGAAGCCTTCGACTAAAAATTCTCCAGATTTATCACGTTCTTTTCGAACGGAAACAAGCTTTTTCCAATGTTTCACTTGTGAGTTTTGTGATGATTCAATACGTTTCATCGATTGTACGACCGCCTTTTTCTTTTAAGTGTATCAAATTCATGTATAAGTGGCGATAGTAGCGGACAAAATGAGGTGTGAGGAGGAGAGATTATGAACTTTCAAATTCGAGATGCAATCACCGCCAACATGGTTGGCAATAGTGCTACAGAAATTCGTGAAGTAGTTGAAGATGCCATCAAACGTGGCGAAGAACATTTACTTCCTGGACTTGGTGTGTTTTTTGAAAAATGGTGGAAAACAGCTGGTGAACCTGAAAAAGAATCAGTATTAAGACACTTGGAACAATCTTTCCAAGGATAAGTAAAGTCTCCGTATTGCACGGAGACTTTTTCATTTATATTTCCCGGACAAAGAAATCAAAGCCGAGTGCTGTTAATATTCCGAATACCAATGCCCACACAGCAATGCTGATAGCAGACCATATGGTCGTCTGTTTTTTGCTCCCACCCAATGTCATCGCGATAAATGCAGCAATGTGGGTCCCAATCAGTATGGGGCCAAGCAACAACATTCCAGGTAGCCCATATTTATTCCAAATCCTTTTTGCACGTTCACTGCGCTTGGATTCTTTCTGTACTTTTCCCTCGCGTCTTTTCGCTAACCATATTTTAAATTTATTGTATCCGATGATTAATGCCAAGACCGTTACCATATTCCCGATAAAGCCAATGACTACTACCCAAAAAGGATTTAATCCCGTTATGATACCTAGTGGAATTACCACGGCCATTTCAAGCCATGGAATGGCCGCCCCTAAAAACACTAATAAATATTCCCACATTATTCTTCCCCCTCCGCCAAATGTTTTCGTACTTCAATGTAATAAATTAAATATTGCATCCACGCCAAGATCAATATACCGAAAATCATCCAGAATCTAGATAATTCAAATACTAGGAAAATCGTTGCCAAAAGCGGCAGTGCCCACACAAAGAATGTATAAACTTTTTGTGCAGCTCTTCTCGTAATGTACATCATGCCTTCATCTTGCTCCAAGTATTCCAATGGTCGAATCTGCCACAGTGATAGTTTTTGAGATGGATTTTGCTTGTTATGTTTAGAGATTTTCATCGAAAAAATTGTGATCATCAAAACTGTAATAAAAAGAGCACCCAACAATAAAAATGATTCCAATGCATCGAGCTCTACGGAAAAACTGAATTCTTCAGATGTTTTGTATAGCTCTGTGGAGGCACCTGTTAAACTAAATGCTATAAAACCAAACAACACAATAAACGCCATTTGCCATAAAGGATACTGCACGCGTAAATCTTTTTTCATAATGGTTTCTTCCCTTCTAACCAAAATAATTGGTCTACAGTAATTTCAAACTCTCGTGCCAGTTTTAATGCCAATGTTATCGATGGTGAAAAATCTCCTTTTTCGATAAATCCAATGGTTTGTCGTGTAACGCCCACCCTTTCACCCAGTTCACCTTGCGAAAAACCAAAACGGGCACGAAGCTCTTTGACTCGGTTATGGAGCATACCTTCCACCTCTTCATGTTAAGTATTATATTCACAATGTAAACTATTGTTAACATTAAGTAAAGTATTATTAACAAATTTAATGTAATTTTTTCCATAAAAAAACTCCTGAAAAATTAATCAGGAGCTTTTCTACTTTATGACAGAATCGATGCTAATATGGCTTTTTGAGCATGGAGTCGATTTTCTGCTTGTTCAAATACAACTGAATGCGGACCATCGATGATAGATGTTGCGACTTCTTCCTCACGATGCGCGGGCAAGCAGTGCAAGAATAAATAATCCGTTTTAGCGTGTTTCACGAGATCTTCATTAATTTGATACTCTTTGAAAGCATCAAGTCGCGCGGCTGTCTCTTCTTCTTGCCCCATACTGGTCCAGACATCTGTATAAATGACATCCGCACCTGATACAGATTCAATTGGATTGTTAGTCGCCAGGATGCTTGAACCATTTGAAGCGGCTAGTTTTTGAGCCTTGTTAAGAATCGTGGAATCAATTTCAAAACCTTTAGGAGTTGCAATGGATACATCAATTCCTAAATGAGCACACGCAATAACGAGAGAATGTGCTACATTATTCCCGTCCCCCACGTAAGCAAGTTTTAAACCTGCTAAATAGCCTTTCACTTCATGAATCGTCAGGACATCGGCTAAAGCCTGGCAGGGATGGAATAGATCTGTTAAGCCATTGATGACAGGAATACTCGCAGCTTCAGCTAATTCTTCGACCATTTTATGTGAATGGGCACGAATCATAATGCCGTCCATGTAACCCGATAATACTTTTCCAGTATCTGAAATAGGCTCCCCACGTCCGATTTGCAAGTCTCTTGCATGCATATACATTGCATGACCACCTAATTGATTGATTCCAACTTCAAATGAAATACGCGTTCTGGTTGAGTGTTTTTCAAATATGAGCCCTACCGTCTTTCCTGCCAGTAGTGGAGGGTGCACGTTGTTTTTAGCCAACTTCTTCAGATTGGTTGCTAGTTCCAACAATTGTTTTACTTCCATTGAAGTATAGTCGAGCCATGTTAACAAGTCTTTATTTTTCACACTTTCCACTACTTCAAGATTTACGAATTCAAGTAATTTCATAAATATTCACTCCTCGTTATAATTATGTATAGTTATTATATATTTGAATATTTATAATTACAAGTGAATATTTATTAATTAATTCAAAAAAAGTGCCTTATTTTCATAAGACACTTTAACTTTCTTTACACCGATACTGCGAACTAGTTAATTCTTAGAGCAGCCAATGTGTTTTGTCCGAATAAAAATACATCTCTGTTATCATTCAGGCGTTGTACGAAAACTGTATAAGTTACATTTTTGTTTTCATTTGATTCGAATTCCACATGTGCAAATGGCACTTGAGTACGATCATCATGTCCAGGTTGATCAATTTCGAAAATTTGTCTGTAAATCGTACGTTCGCTACCTGACTCAGATGTTCTTACAATTGTTAACTTAATTACAGCAACATCATTACCATAAACACATGTGTCATTGTCAAAACCAACAATTCCGCTAAACCAAACTTTGTCATCTTTACAGATTTTTTTGAATGAAACCTGAAGTACTTGAATCGGTTCTTCGAATATTTCATCGTCTAAAACTGATGTATCTGATTGGAATTCTACTTTGTCTGTTTTGCCTGTGCATTTTTCACAGTCGTGTTTTTTCTTATCGTGATCGTCTTTCTTATCGTGATTGTCTTTCTCGCATACTACTTTAATGTTAACATCACCACACTTAGGACATTCCTTCTTATCCCAGTCGTGTTTATGGTCACACCATTCTACTTTCGTCTCTGCTTCACGACATTTGAAACAGTCACAGCCCTCTATTTTTTCCCACGTCTTTTTGTTATATTTCATATTTGATTGCACCTCCTTCCTTTTGGATCGATACTAGAATCCATGTTTCGGTTTCTCTCAATCCGTATTTGCCTTACATCTATAACATATTAAAAGAGAGAAAGTTGCTCTAGGCAGATTGGAAAACTAATAGTTTTTTCTATCGTTTCTCATATCATATTTTTTGGACATAAAAAAACGTAGTCACTTGGACTACGCTCCACTCTATTTATAGTATTAATATAGTGCTAGTAATTTCATAAATATTCACACTTTGTTATAATTATATGTGAATATTTATAATTATAAGTTAAATTTATTATTTAATAATAAAATAAAGTGTCTTATTTTCATAAGACACTTCAAATTTACATCCATTTCGTGAACTAGTTAATTCTTAGAGCAGCCAATGTGTTTTGTCCGAATAAAAATACATCTCTGTTATCATTCAGGCGTTGTACGAAAACTGTATAAGTTACATTTTTGTTTTCATTTGATTCGAATTCCACATGTGCAAATGGCACTTGAGTAAGATCGTCATGTCCAGGTTGATCGATTTCAAAAGTTTGTCTGTAGATGATACGCTCACTTCCTGACGCAGTTGTTCTTACAATTGTTAATTTAATCACAGCAACATCATTACCACAAACAACTGTGTCATTATCAAAACCAACAATTCCACTCAACCAAACCTTGTCACCTTCACATATTTTGTTGAAAGAAACCTGAAGTACTTGGATCGGTTCTTCGAAAATTTCATCGTCTAAAAATGATGTGTCTGATTGGAACTCTACTTTGTCTGTTTTACCTGTGCATTTTTCACAGTCGTCTTTCTTTTTCTCATCGTGATCCTTCTTATCGTGATCTTCTTCTTTGCATACTACATGGATGTTAACATCACCACACTTAGCACATTTACATTCATCTTTTTTATCCCAATCGTGGTTTTTTTCACATTTTTCTTTGCTTTCTGCTTCACGACATTTGAAACAGTCACAGCCCTCTATTTTTACCCATGTCTTTTTGCTATATCCCATTATTAATTTCACCTCCTTCCGTTTGGATTGTTAGTAGACTCCGTTACGCGTTTCCACTCAATCCGTTTTCCCTTACATCTATAACATATTAAGTGATAGAAAAATGCTCTAGGTAGATTGGAAAACAAAATAGATTTTTTCAATAATTTCTCACGTCAAAATATATGGGACATAAATAAAAGCGCAGCCACTTGGACTACGCCTTCACCTTTCAATTAATGATTGATATGACAACAATCTATCATGCATAAAATACCAAGAGTATCAAAAAAGCATCGCCTCAGCGATGCTTTCTGATTTCCTTATTAGTCGAAGATAATTTTGTTCACTGTGTCACGATCTAGTTTTTTGATTACCGCGACAATCAGTTTGACTGCATTTTCATAATCATCACGGTGTAAAATACCTGCATGAGAATGAATATAGCGAGTTGCGATCCCAATGGCCAATGAAGGAACACCGTTCGCTGTCAAATGAATCGCTCCGGCATCTGTTCCGCCTCCAGGAATAGATTCAAACTGATAAGGAATATTATTTTCTTCGGCAGTATCTACCACTAGATCGCGAAGTCCTTTGTGAGAAACCATTGAAGCATCAAACAATACCAATTGTGGACCTGCTCCCATTTTGCTTGTAGATTCTTTTGCTGTAATCCCTGGCGTATCACCAGCAATACCGACGTCAACTGCAAAACCAATATCCGGCTTGATTTTCGCGGCTGCTGTGCGTGCTCCACGTAATCCAACTTCTTCTTGGGCAGCTCCCACACCATATACAATGTTTGGATGTTTCTCATCTTTTAATGCCTTAAGAACATCAATTGCGATTGCACAACCAATACGGTTATCCCACGCTTTTGCCAGAAGCATTTTTTCATTGTTCATAACAGAGAATTCGAAATATGGTGTTACCATATCTCCTGGCAATACGCCCCACTCCATAGCTTCTTCTTTCGAAGAGGCACCGATATCAATAAACATGTCTTTGATATCAACCGGTTTATTGCGTGCTTCAGGTGATAAGATATGTGGTGGTTTCGATCCAATGACACCAGTAATAGATTCACCTTTACGCGTCACAATTGTTACACGTTGAGCAAGCATAACTTGTGACCACCAGCCACCAACGGTTTGGAACTTTAAGAAACCTTTATCATCAATTTGAGTGATCATGAATCCGACTTCATCCAAGTGACCGGCAACCATGATTTTCGGGCCTTCCGCGTCGCCTACTTTTTCTGCAATTAAGCTACCCAGATTATCTGAATCCATTCGGTCAGCAAATGGCTCGATGTATCTTCTCATAACATCTCGTGCTTCACGTTCATTCCCAGGTATGGCCTTTGCGTCTGTTAAATCTTTCAGCATTGTAAGTGTTTCATCAAGTTTCGTCATTATTTCGTCCTCCTAAATATGCTCTAACTATATTATTATAATGGAAACGTATTCAGTTTTCAAAATATTCTTTAATAACCAGAGCGTTGACGTTCGTAATTTTTTTCATTCTTGTCAATATATGCTTTTACGATTTGAAGATGTGTAAAACCTAGTGATGATCCAACGGCTCCATACCATTTCCACACATCTTCATATAGCGGTCTGGTTGGTTCATGGAGAAATTGTTGAATAGATGCATGGGTATTTAGAAATAAATGAGTCAGAGAACCTGCTTTTTCCTCAACTGGCCAACTATCTAAATCGTCCAATTGTTTTTCAATGCCGAGAGACAGTAAGAAATGAATGGAATCTACGTATTCTTCCAAAATCGTTTCCTTATCTGATGGCCCTTTTGCACTCCAAAATTTGAAGCAACGTGTTTCATTCGCCAATTCAGCGAGTTCAACTAATAACGCTAACCCTTTTTCAAGAAATACATCATGAGATATATTCTTCTCCGATTGAATATATCTGTCGAGAGCTTTTTGCATCGTAAATAACTGCTGTAATTCCATATCAAATACCTCCAGAAAAAAATTTGAACAATCTTGAAACCAAAGTATTTGTTCATCCGTATACCATAGTAACACGTCTGCCCAAAGGGAGGTTCCATTATGATCATCGTATTGATCCGATTTCTTATACTCGCACTTGTTGTCTATTTGTTTTACCGTGGAATTATTTACTTAATGGATCCCAAGCGAAAACTTGATGACGCTTACGAAAAGGGTGCTTACTATTTTTACGATGATGTGAAAAATGTGAGGAAAAATTTCTTCATTTCATTTAAAGGGGCACTGTTTGAGGGCGAAAAATATCTTGGCACTACTGGTGATGCATTCGAAGTTGTGTCCATATTTGTCTGGGTCAAAGATACAATGAAACTGCAAGGCTTTACACGGGACGATTTTTTATTCCTGGAAAAAGAAATCTTGATGAACTACCCAGAAGCGGATATCAGCTGGAAAAATCCAATCGAAAAATTGATGAAAAACCAATAAGAAGAAACCCGACACGAAAAATTAGTGTCGGGTTTTTTGATTTAGTTATTGGATTATGAGATTTTTGAAGGTATTCGCGTAATATGAGGTCCTATTCTCGCTTGTAAAGTTCCTATTCGCGCTTTTCACTGCTCTATTCGCGTTCACAACGAATCTATGCGTGGACTGAGGACTCTATTCGCGAATCATCCAATATCTGCTTTTTTTCATGACCACTCTTTCAACAATGGAGCAGCCCAGATGATTAAAGCTACCTGTAGAATCGCCAGTAATGTAAAGCCAATTCGGAAGGACATATGTTTTGTCTTATGGCGATAGAGAATCATTCCTAGGTACGCTCCTACGCCACCGCCAAGTATCGCAAGGTTCCATAGAGTGCGTTCTGGCACTCTGCGTTTATGCGCTTGTGCTGCTGTTTTATCATGACCCATAGTAAAAAACGAAACGATGGACATGACAATGAAAAACCCGATAAGTATGAGATGCATACTAAAATTCCCCCTAATAGATTGACGTGATTAGTCTCAACAAGTAGTTGCCTCTGAGGACACTTTGAACGATAAACGCTTCAGTTTGAGCGATAAATTCATATTTTGATCGACAAATACCTTAGTTTGAGCGATAAATCTCTCAGTTTGAACGATAAATTTTTCACAATCTATTCCCATTATCTTCAGAACCTCAAAATTACTATGTATGAATTAGTATAAAAAAAGACTGATGGAAAATCCATCAGCCTTTTGAATAAGTAAAATTACTTGTTCATTGATTTTTTAGCAGCTTCTGCTAATTGTGTGAATGCTGCTGCGTCTGTAACAGCTAGGTCAGCTAACATTTTACGGTTAACTTCAATACCAGCTAATTTCAAACCGTGCATTAAACGGCTGTAAGAAAGACCATTCATGCGAGCTGCTGCATTGATACGTGTGATCCATAATTTACGGAAGTCACGTTTTTTGTTACGACGGTCACGGTAAGCATAGTTACCTGATTTCATAACTGCTTGGTTTGCTACTTTATATAGTAATTTTTTAGCACCATAATAACCTTTTGCTAATTTTATAACTTTTTTACGACGCTGGCGCGTCACTGTTCCGCCTTTTACGCGTGGCATAATACATTACCTCCTGCTTTTATTTCGAATGTTTAAGTTTCGAGTATTAACTTACTTCATGTAAGCGATAAGTGATTTGATGCGTTTGTAGTCACCAGAAGAAACTAGTCCACCTTTACGTAACTTACGTTTAGCTTTAGTAGACTTATTTGCGAATAAGTGACTGCGGTATGCAGATGCACGTCTTATTTTTCCAGAACCAGTCTTTTTAAAACGCTTAGCCGCGCCGCGGTGAGTTTTCATTTTTGGCATGTCGAATTCCTCCTAAACTGTTCGTCAATCTTACTTTTTCTCGTTCTTCGGTTGAAGAACCAAGAACATGCTACGGCCTTCCATCTTCGGTTTTTGTTCAACCGTCGATACTTCAGCACAAGCTTCTGCAAAACGATCTAACACGCGTTGACCAATCTCTTTGTGCGTAATTGCACGGCCTTTAAAACGGATAGAAGCTTTGACTTTGTCTCCTTTTTCAAGGAACTTGATTGCATTTCGTAATTTCGTTTGGAAATCATGTTCATCGATTGTTGGGCTCAAACGAACCTCTTTCAATACGATAATCTTTTGATTTTTACGAGTCTCACGATCTTTCTTTTGCTGCTCAAATTTGAATTTACCATAGTCCATGATACGAGCGACTGGTGGCTTGGCTTGAGGGGCCACAAGGACAAGATCCAAATTAACACGAGCGGCAATTTCTAACGCTTCAAAACGCGTTTTAACTCCTAATTGATCACCATTTTGATCGATAATACGAAGTTCACGAGCGCGAATGCCATCGTTTACATACATGTCTTTGCTAATAGTAATCCACCTCCAGGTAGTGTCGCGAATACATGGTTTGGGCATATCGTTTATCGAAATGCTCAATAAATCGGTTACGCCGTTCCGGACCAATAAAAAAACGAGCGGACATTTACATAAGTAGATGTCCGCCCGCCGATATATGCAAGTACAACGCTGTACGTTACGTTCAATCGTGTGCCGACCTGTCAACTACATCTAGTGTCAATCAGGTGAGAAGCGGGCAGCCTCTTCTTATACCACAAACTTTGTATTCATTAACCTTAATAACAATACCATAGACAAAAATCGTTGTCAACAGCTTTAGTTAATTTCTTGTTGAATGCGTGAAAGGAACTCGTCAAATGGAATGCTTTCCGAATTCTGCTCACCGTACTTGCGCACATTCACGAAGCCGCTTTCCAGCTCCTTGTCACCTAGGACTAGCATGTATGGAATCTTCTGCATCTGTGCTTCACGAATCTTGTAGCCAAGTTTTTCATCGCGTTCGTCCATCTCAACTCGCAAGCCTGCTGCCTGGAGTTTTTCGATAACGCCTTTTGCATAATCGAAGTGGACCTCATTAGAAACCGGGATGACTTGAACTTGAACCGGTGCCAGCCAAGTCGGGAATGCACCTTTATACTCCTCGATAAGGAAAGCAACGAAACGTTCCATAGTTGATACTACTCCACGGTGGATGACAACCGGGCGATGTTGTTTGCCGTCTTCACCGATATAGGATAGATCAAATTTCTCAGGCAATAAGAAGTCAAGTTGAACAGTGGATAACGTTTCCTCTTTACCTATTGCAGTTTTGACCATTACATCCAATTTAGGGCCATAGAACGCCGCTTCGCCATCAGCTTCGTAGTAGTCCAAGTTTAACTCATCCATTGCTTCTTTCAGCATGCTTTGTGCTTTGTTCCACATATCATCGTCATCATAGTACTTTTCTTTATCTTCTGGATCACGGTAAGACAAACGGTATGAGTAATCATTAATATCAAAATCTTTGTAAACACCAATAATCAATTGAACGACACGCTTGAACTCATCTTTGATTTGATCTGGGCGGACGAAGATATGCGCATCATTCAATGTCATTCCTCGTACACGCTGAAGACCACTCAAAGCACCTGACATTTCATAACGATGCATTGTACCAAGCTCAGCAATGCGCATAGGCAGGTTACGGTATGAATGAATGCCATTTTTGAAAATCATCATATGATGAGGGCAGTTCATCGGACGCAATACTAGATCTTCATTGTCCATACTCATTACCGGGAACATATCGTCTTGATAATGATCCCAGTGTCCGCTTGTTTTGTACAGTTCCACACTGCCCATTACTGGCGTGTAGACATGATCGTAACCAAGCTTCACTTCTTTATCGACAATATAGCGTTCGATGATGCGGCGGATTGTTGCACCTTTAGGTAACCACATCGGCAGTCCTTGACCTACTTTTTGTGAGTTCATGAATAAATTAAGTTCTTTCCCGATTTTACGGTGGTCACGCTCTCTCGCTTCTTCAAGCATTTTCAGATGTGCAGCCAATTCTTCTTTTGTGAAGAAAGCTGTTCCGTAGATGCGTTGCAACATTTTATTGTCGCTGTTACCTCTCCAATATGCACCTGCAATACTTAGTAATTTAAATTCTTTTAACTTACCAGTAGACGGAACGTGTACCCCACGGCATAAGTCGAAAAATTCACCTTGTTCGTAAATGGATACTTGATCATCTTCAGCAATTGCTTCCAACAACTCAATTTTATATTCATCCTCTTTAAACTTGTCAAATGCTTCTGCACGAGACACGTTGTGACGTACAATTTCAAGATTTTCATTGATGATTTTCTTCATTTCTTTTTCAATAGCCGTCAAATCTTCTGCAGTAATTGGTTGTGGTGAATCGATATCGTAATAGAATCCATTTTCAATTACTGGGCCTACGCCTAATTTCACATCTTTGAAAAGACGCTTTACTGCTTGAGCCAATAAGTGAGCTGTACTATGACGCAACACTTCCAGCGCTTCATCTGAGCCTGCAGTAACAATGGCAATTGCACCATCTTGCTCAAGTGGCGCTTTCAAGTCTACAAGTTGGTTATCCAGTTGACCAGCCAACGCTTTTTTACGAAGGCCGGGACTGATTGATGCTGCAACATCTTCGGTTGTCGTGCCTTTTGGGAACTCCTTTATCGCGCCGTCTGGAAATTTCAGTTGAATTGTTTCTGACATTTACCCCACTCCTTCGTTTTTATTATTAAAATTGAACACAAAAAAACCCCGTCCTATGAAAGGGACGAGGTTTGAGTTCGTGGTTCCACCCTTCTTCCTTCTCTTCAGTCCAGGACTAAAAAGATGAAGCTTTGAGCCGGCTAACGGGCCGTTACCGTCAACAGTTACTAAGATTTCACTGTTGCTGCTCCGAGGTGGTAAATTGAGTGTCGTACTTAAGAAGCTTTCAGCCAGGGCTTCTCTCTCTAAAAAGTCGTACAGACAAGTATTGTCCTCTTCTTGGCATTTCTTTATTCTTATGTTGACATTTTACTCTTGCATGAAATCAAATGCAACTGAAAATTTAAAATTATACACTCATTAATTCTCGGGCTTCTTGTTCCGGTACGAATTGTGGCGTTGGATGGGGATGAATCCCAAGCAAATCACAAGGGCGACCGATTAAATCAATGCAACCATCTTTCAGCTTAACGATACGATCCGCTAATGCATGGGCATCATTTTCGTCATGTGTGACGAAGATGGACGTAATATTTGCTTTTTTAATAATTTCACGTAAGTCTTTACGAATTTTCACTTGCAGTTCTGCATCTAAATTACTGAAAGGCTCATCCAATAAAATCAAGTGTGGGTTTGGCGCAATAGCCCTTGCAATCGCCACACGTTGTTGTTGACCTCCACTAAGTTGATGCGGATAACGTTTCTCATAATCCTGAAGTTCAACTAATTCAAGAACTTCCGCGAGGCGTTTTTTCTTTTCAGCTTTTTTCATTTTAAATAAACCGAATATGATATTCTCTCCAACCGTCATATGGGGAAACAGCGCATAATCCTGAAACACCATTCCTATGCCTCGCTTCTCAGGTTGCAGAAATGTTTTGTTATCGAAAATCACTTCATCCTGAATCGTCAATGTACCTTGAGTTGGCTTTTCAAGTCCAGCTAGGAGACGCAGTATCGTGCTTTTTCCACTGCCGCTTCGACCTAATATTGAGATGACTTCCCCTTTTTCAATATTCATTGAAAACTGGTCTAGTGCAGAGCGATTTGTATTTGGATATTTGAAACAAACATTTTGAATGGAAATAAACATGTCAATCAGGCTCCTTTTCGAGAAACTTATAGAAAATAACAATGGCAAGGGCACTAATACCGACAATTAATAACGAAGCTTGTGAAGCTTCCATAATTTTTTCATCACTTGCATATTGGAATGCTTTTGTTGAAAGCGTATCAAAATTGAATGGACGTAATATTAACGTTAAAGGTATTTCTTTTAATATATCAATGAAAACTAAAATATATCCGCTGATAATTGCGCCTTTCAGCATCGGTACATCTACTTTGAAAAACGTTTTTGTCGGCCCGACACCTAGAAGTCTTGAAGCGTCCCTAAAGTCTGTTCCAATTTTATCGTATCCAGATTCAATGGAATTATAACCAATTGCAAAGAATCGGATGATATAGGCGGAAATCAACATCGTTAAACTTACACTTAGAACAAGTGTTGTCCCAACACCGAGCATTTGATACAAAGGTGCAAGAAAACGATCGAGTGCAATAAATGCAGTAACAACTGCTACGGAAATCACCGCTCCTGGTATAGAGTAACCGAGAATTGTTAACTTAGGAAACAGTTTCGCTACTTTGCTATGTACCAAACGACTGAAGTTTCCGACAATCAAAGCGAAAACAATTATCACAAATGCACTGATGCCTGCTACTGTTACTGAGTTCTTAACGTAAGTCAGAAATTCATCCATCGGGATTGTCCCAAATGTCAGGAGCATCCAATCAATCAGCTGGGCTATTGGAATGAAGAATCCTAGACTTAATATCAACAACCCGTAACCAGTTGCAAGAAACGCTTTCATGCCTCTCAACTGAATAAGTGGCAATGGCCGTACTTTTGTGGTGGAATAACTGTATTGCCTTCTTCCACGCAATATTTTTTCAATCAATAGAATCAAGATGACAAACCCCATAAGGGATGCGGCAAGTTTAATTGATGATTCAATATCACCTAAACCAAACCAAGTTTGAAATATTGCCGTCGTAAATGTCTGGATGCCAAAGTATTTCACCACACCATAATCATTTAACACTTCCAGCACAACTAAACTTGCTCCACCAATAATGGAAACCCTTGAAATCGGAATGACGACTTGGAAAAACGTACGCCAAGGACCTTTTCCGAGCACTCTTGCACTTTCAATCAATGAAGCAGATTGCTGGGATAAGAATATTCGGGTAATTGTATAAACATAAGGATATAAAAACATCGTATAAATAAAAATTGCTCCGGGCAGATTCATGATGTCAAAAAATGAAGGATTCAGCTCCATATCGAATCGATCTCTTAGAGTCTTTTGTATTACTCCTGTGTAATTGACAATCCCGTGGTATGTATATGCACCAATAAAAGGTGGGATGGATAGAGGCAAAATAAGAGCCCATTTTAGAAATTTTCTCAAAGGGAATTGATATTGCGCAATCAACCATGCCAGACTCAACCCTATGAATATCGTTAGTATAGCGGTAGTGCTAATTAAAATCAGTGAGGTTTTAATGAAAGAGCCTAGAACAAATTCTTTCATATGTGCCCAGTTTTCATTGGCTGGAGAAAAAACGCCCATTACAATCGTTAAATTCGGTAAAAACAGGAGAATCATAATGATTGCCGCTGCTACCGTCCACATATTCACACTAGCCAATCTTCTTTGCACGTCACCAACACCTCTTATCCAATCGCAAGAAATCCCTTGTTACGTTTGAACGTAACAAGGGCATTTGATTTGTTTATTTCCAACCAACTTCGTTGAAGATTAAAATTGATTTTGCATTGTTGTCACCAAGAGCAGATAATGGAATATCTTGTTCTTTGAATTCGCCCCATGATTTAAGTAATTCAGTCGGTTCAACTGATTCATTTACTGGGTATTCATAATTTGCTTCGGCAAATGTTCCTTGAGATTCAGGAGATGATAGGAACTCAAGTAATTTGATCGCATTGTCTTTGTTCTTCGCATTTTTTACAACTCCGGCACCACTTACGTTAACATGAGTACCTGTCGTTTCTTGGTTAGGGAAGAACAAGCCTAAGCCTTCTGCAACTTTAACTTCTTCTGGATCTTCAGAGTTCAGCATTTGACCAAAGTAGTAAGTGTTCATGATTGCTACATCGCCAACACCTGCAGCAATTGCTTTCGCTTGATCACGGTCTCCACCTTCAGGATCACGTGCAAAGTTCGATACTAATCCTGCAGCCCACTCTTTTGCTTTCTCTTCACCATTGATTTCAATGAAAGAAGCTAACAAAGATTGATTATACACATTTTCAGAGCCACGAATCAAGACGCGACCTTTCCATTGGTCTTCAGTCAACGCTTCATATGTTGATAATTCTTCAGGTTTCACTGTTTCTTTGTTGTAGACAATGACACGAGCACGTTTCGTTAAACCGTACCACATTTGATCTTTATCTTGGAAGTTGGCTGGAACTTGTTCATCCAGAACATCACTTGATACCGCTTGCAGTAACCCATCCTCTTTTGCACGGTATAAACGTCCAGCATCGGCAGTCAAGAATAAATCTGCCTCAGTTGCATCACCTTCGCGTTTAATACGCTCAAGTAATTCGTCAGCTTCACCTTTGATTACATTTACTTTGATGCCAGTTTCTTCTTCGAATTTTTTGTAGAGTTGGTCGTCTACATCATAGTGACGAGCTGTGTATAGGTTTACTTCTTTGCTTTCGTTTGTTTCGTTTGTTTCTTTTGTTGCTTTGTTCTTTGTATCCTTAGAAGTAGTATCGTTGCCACATGCAGATAATACGACTAGAGCAAAAGCTAAAACAATAAATAATGCTTTTTTCACTGAATGTCTCTCCCTTTGTATATGTAGTGAACCATTGAAAACGATTCTCACTCTCAATTATAGACATGTAATTGAGAATGTCAATCACCCTCTACATAGCGTTTAATATTTCTATTATTCTAAAAATAAGGGATTTATTAACTATCAAGGTTGATTTTACAAAAAGGAAACTTTGCCCTTTCCGCGCACGAACCAGCAAGCGTAAAAACAACCACACCATTTAATAGAGCAGAAAATAAAAAAAATATTATTTCTCATTTTCAGTTGGATTTTATGTCTGGTTTAAGATGCAAGTCTTCTGTCATTTACATTTCCCCATAAAAAAACTACCAGACTGAAACAGTCCAGGTAGTCACACTTTTCTTTATCCATCTCGTCTATTTTTCCCGCTCAGTCGCATCGGAATTGTTATCGAACGTATACGTTCCATGATTCGCGCTGCTTTCACTAGTTCCCGTTCGCCTTTTCCAGAGTACGCTAAATGCTCTTCGAGTGCGTCATAGTCAAAGTTCGATGTAATGAAAGTTGGTAAGTTCTCTGCCATACGATAATGCAACACAGTCCCAAGGATTTCGTCTCTCGTCCAGCTGGATAATGTTTCAGCTCCTAAATCGTCGAGCATAAGTACAGGTGCTTTCTTTACATAGTCCACTTTTTCCTGTAGCGACTGATCCTGTATGGCGTGTTTCATTTCACGTAAAAATTCCGGCACGTATACAAGAACTGTTTTTATTTTCTGTTCAGCAAGTTCATTTGCCATGGCGCCTAATACATAGGATTTACCAACGCCAAATTCGCCAAAGATATAAAAGCCTTTTGAAGGTAAATTCCCTGTCGTTTTGACTTCTTCCATAAATGCATTTGCTGCCGTACCAAGATTCACACGGGTATTATGATCGTATGTAACGGTCGCAAGTGTTGCCTGCAACACATCCTTTGGCATATGCATGCTCGAAATCATTGCAGACACTTGACGACGTTCATCTTCAATCGTTTTTTGTCTGCATCTTGCATAATCAAGGTCTATAGATCCGCGGACTATTGTCAATTTCGGCACGTAGCCTTTCATGACATTCTGGCAGCTGGCCACATTTTCACAGGTTTCACAGTCATGATTTTGAGAAGTATATTCATATAGTTTCCCGAGTCCACGATCAACCATATCTTTGTTGACAAGCTCTGCATTCTCCGATAAAAACGCTTGAACTCCACGATCTTCAAGAATTTCATTTTTCATTTTTTCATAACGCTTCGAAAATTCAGGTGCATTCACGACGCGTTTTAACGTTTCACTAATTGGTTCCATTCGTTTTCGCCTGCCCCTCTGTTACACCGAGTTTTTCAAGCAATTGCTGTTTTTTTGCTTCCCAATCTTCTGTCACTTCATTTTCAACCGTTTTTTTCGTTGAACGATTTTCTTTCGCTTTATAGAACCATTCCGGCACTTTTTCATCGCGCACATTTTTTCGCTTATATGAAGTTGTCTTTGATGAATTTTGCCAATCCATATACTGGTCATGTTCTTTTCGTGAAATTTCAATTGCCTGTTCGCATGTCGAAATGTTTTCACGTTGCCAGTGCGCTGCAATTTTGTGCACATAATTTTTGTTCAGTTTCATTTTCGCTCGGATTAGAACGAATTGTAATAAGACATTGACGACTGCGGGTGGAAAACCATATTTAAATATAAGTTCATTGGCTAAATCAACTTCTACAGGCAAAGGCTCCTTACCGTTCGATAAATCTCTTAACACTTCCAGTGGTGGCGTTTCTTCGAGATATTTAATAAGTGATTGATCTTTGGAAAGTTTCACTTCCTGAGAAACCACTTCACGCTGCACACCAGCCTTAGGCATCAACCTTGGAGGTTTAGAAGAAATAGAGAGCTTGTAATAATCAGCTGCTGTTTTTTTCAAACGTTCTTCCGTAATGCGATTTTGATCATCAATAGCCATCATCAACACTTTTTGCATATCGATTGCATTTAACGAGTATAGAAAAGCTACTTTTGCAATCAGTTCCTTTACAGATAAAGTTAATACACTGGAAGGAATCATGACTTCAGATAACCCTGATTTCAATAAATCAAAATCAAAATCCATCGAATAGAATGGAATCTTCTTCGGCCGTTCGGAAGTTTGCTCTATTTGCCCTGGTTCAAATATATGCCCCAGTTTATTGTAATCATGGTTGCTTTTAAAAACGTCCTGCAGGTCACGCGATACATTCTCATACCCGTTTAAGTTTGGTTGCTTTTTAACGAAGCGCTCTCTTATACGTATATACGCTTTTTCGTGTATGACGCTATATAAAGATGTGGCCAAAATCGGTTCACTGAAGAACGAAGCTGCATCCAGGGGTGCTACTACCTCATAAATGAACAGACGTTTATCGTCAGCATCTTTTTTCCACGTTTTCATCAGTCCAATGGCTTCGAGTGACACACGGGCATCAAATATTTTCTTTAACGACATATTCAACACATCCATTAAATAATAGTGTGTCAATTGTTCAGTTGTTTCGCACTCTGATTCTGCCCATAATGTACAATACAAACTCATCGCATCTGAACCAATGATAGGTTTATACAACATCGTCACTAGCTGGCGATCCTTGTCCGTCAGTATATTGGGCATTTGGATGATGAAGCTATCTACCGGCTGAAGTTCTTTAAATAATAGTTGCACGCAACATCGTCCTCCTGTCCCTTATTTTTTGTCTTCTGGACTTTTCTTCAACAAGTCTTTTAATTCATCTATAAACACATTAATGTCTTTAAATTGTCGATATACGGACGCAAAGCGCACGTATGCTACTTCATCGATGGTTGCCAGACGATCCATGACCATTTCGCCAACATCCTCTGACTTCACTTCGGAATTGCCGATTCGACGTAAATCTTTCTCAATTGAGAATACGACATTTTCAAGAGATTCAAGCGTCACAGGGCGTTTTTCACATGCGCGAATCAGGCCTCTCAATACTTTTTCGTGGCTGAATTCTTCGCGTGACCCACCTTTTTTCACTACTATCAACGGCATTTCTTCTACTTTTTCGAAAGTAGTAAAACGAAAACCACAGTCTTCACATTCTCTTCTTCTGCGGATCGCTTTATTATCGTCTACCGGTCGTGAATCCACGACCCGCGTTCCATTAAATTGGCAAGCTGGACATCTCATAGTTTTATCTCCTGAATTTCGTCATTCGTTTAGTGTTCCTATTATATCAAAAAAAGTCCATTAAAATCGAAAAAGCAGAGGAATTTCTCCCTCTGCCTACTCAGTTTAGTTGTTATGCATGTGCTGTTACGCGCGCTTTACCCGCAATAACAGGACCCATTCCACGTGGAATTTCTGTCATTTCACGAGTCTGAGATCCAAGTGCATCAGCAATATATTTAGCAGCAATTGTTGGATCTAAATCGCCGCATGTATATACATCAATACTTGCGTAACCGTGTTCTGGGAAGCTGTGGATAGTTAAGTGTGATTCAGAAATGATCACGACTCCACTTACACCTTGTGGTGCAAATTTGTGGAATGCTACTTCACGTACTTCTGCTCCTGATTTAAGTGCTGCCTCTACAAACGTCCGCTCGATGTATGTTTCATCGTTCAATTTGTCAAATTCGCACTCCCATAGTTCTGCGATAACATGACGCCCCATTGTTTCCATGGTTCGTTTCCCCCTTTGATAAGTTTTTTATAGTTTGTTGAATCATCAAAGTCGACTACCACGGGGGAAAGTTAGTCCAGAGAGGTCCTAACCCTTTAAGCAGTCAGTTGGTACAATAAAAGTACACGATTCACATTATATGTTGTAATCTCACACAATGCAAGTGTTCGAGAAAAAAATAATTCCTCCCTACTTTTGAAAGCATGTAGGGAGGAATATTTTATTAGGCAATTACTGTATCTTTTAGTGCTGCGCCTACTTTTTTCGTCAAATCTACTACACGTGCTGAGTAGCCCCATTCATTATCATACCAAGCCAGAACTTTTACCTTACGTGTTCCCATTACCATTGTCGTTAAACCGTCAATGATCGCTGAATGTGGGTTTGAATTGAAGTCAATCGACACAAGTGGTTCTTTAGTAAATCCAAGAACCCCTTTCATTGAACCTTTTGAAGCTTCAATAAATGCTGCATTTACTTCTTCTGCCGTCACATCAGTTTGTAAATCTACAACAAGATCCACTAATGACACATTTGGAGTTGGTACGCGAAGAGACAAACCATGAAGTTTACCTTTCAATTCAGGTAAAACCAATGACAATGCTTTCGCTGCTCCTGTAGATGTCGGGATGATAGACTGTGCACATGCACGGGCACGACGTAAATCTTTATGTGGATTATCTAAGTTCTTTTGATCATTTGTATACGCATGGATAGTCGTCATAAGACCGTTTTCGATGCCAAACGTGTCATTCAATACTTTCGCAACTGGCGCAAGACAGTTTGTTGTACAGCTGGCATTTGAAATGATGTCATGTTTTTCAATATTCAATTGATTATCATTTACACCCATAACGATTGTTACGTCTTCATTTTTACCAGGAGCAGTCAAAATTACTTTCTTAGCTCCAGCTTGTAAATGCAATGCCGCTTTTTCGCGGTCATTAAATTTTCCAGTTGCCTCGATAACGATATCAATGTTCATTTCTTTCCATGGTAACTTCAATGGGTCACGGTCACTTACAAGTTGAACTCGCTTACCATTTACAATTAAAGCGCTTTCTTCTATGACAATGTCACCAGAAAACGTTCCATGATTTGTGTCATACTTAATCAAATGTGCTAACGTTTCAGCAGGATAACTTGCATTAATTGCCACCACGTTTAAATCATCTTGAAGAATTGCCTGGCGAAATACCATACGACCAATACGGCCAAATCCATTAATAGCGATAGAAGCTGACATAAAAAATCCTCCTACAAGTATGTTATACTGTTAATCTTTTACCTGAAATTAGTATAACACATTTTAAACTAAGTTAAACACTTTGTTAGCAATGTAGAAATGTTCTATTTTTCAGAAAGTGGGACATTATACGTCCCACTCAGCTAGTATACGCTCTAATTGAACTTTTGATTGTTCGATTGACCCATTATTATATATGACCGCATCCGCACCGTTTTCTTTTTCGGAAAGTGGTAATTGGGACTGAATTCTTGCCTTAGCTTCTTCCTCAGACAACGAATTACGCTGCATCAATCTCTGTAGCTGTATCTCTTCCTTTACGGAGACAACCAGTATTTTATCAACAAAATGTTGGAGTCGACTTTCAAAAAGAAGCGGGATATCCATAATCAACGTTTCTTCCCCACTCTCAAAAAGTTCATCTCTCTGTCGCAGCATTTCTGCACGAATGGCTGGATGCATCAAATCGTTGAGCTGTTTCCTTTTTGCTGGATCATGAAAAATGAGCTGCCCCAGTGCTTCTCGGTTTAATGTGCCATCCTCATTCATTACCCCTTTGCCAAATATGCATTCAATGTCTGACAATGTTACGGTACCAGGTTCTACGACCACTCGAGCTACAAGATCCGCATCAATAATGGGATAGCCTTTTTCTTTTAACATTGCTGAAATTGTACTTTTTCCACTCGCAATACTTCCTGTTAATCCAATAATCATCTATTGTCCATCCTTCTATCGTTGACACGAAGGACAATACCAAGAGTTTCGTCCTCCAAGTACAACTTGTTTTGTAGGAATCAAGCAATTAGGGCATTGTTTCTTGCCATACATGGACAAGCGATTTTGCATGGCCCCTGCTTCCCCATTAATATTCCGATAATCTGAAATGGAGCTTCCTCCTGCAGATATGCTTTCGTTCAACACATCGACAATCGTTTGAAAAAGGAGAATAAGTCTTTTTTGACTAATACGCTTCACTTTTCTGCCCGGATGTATTTGCATTCGAAATAAAGCTTCAGTGGCATAGATGTTGCCACATCCAGAAATAACTTGTCCATCCATGATTGTTTCTTTTATGGACTTATTTTGATACTTAGAGAGCGAGGACATATCAATAAAATGATTTAATGCGGACTCCGCAAATGGTTCGGGTGCCATTAACAATAATGGAGGAAATTGATCTTCTGAATCCAGTAAACGCATTTCGCCGAATCTCCGAATGTCTGCATATACCAAAAGCATGCCGTCATCTAATGTTAATACGACATGAATATGTTTTCTGAACTTATCTTCTGTGATGTCTGCAGTTTCCTGGACATAAAACCATGCACCGGTCATTCCCAAATGATTTACTAATAGTAAATCTTGTTGATCTTTTAGTAAGTGAAAATAAATATATTTAGACCTTCTTACGATCTGAGTGATTTGAGCATTTTCGAGTGCTTGCTTGAAGTGTTTAAGCTCTGAGCCTTTAACAATGGCTTGTTTTCCCGCCTGTCTTGAAACCTCTAGAACGGCGGATAGTTTAACAGATTCAATGGTCTTCCCGGTAGCTACCGGTTTGAGGGAGTTAACGACTCCCTCTACTTCAGGTAATTCAGGCATGATGATTTTGCCCCCTTACTTCGTATCGTACCAAGTCGGACCATATGCATAATCTACTTTAAGTGGCACTTTTAATTCAATAGCGTGTTCCATTACTTCAGGTACGATTTTTTCTAAAATCGCAATTTCTTCTTGAGGAGCTTCAAAAATCAATTCATCGTGCACTTGAAGAAGCATTTTCGCTTGCAAGTTTTCTTTCTGTAAACGATCAGCCATATCTATCATTGCTTTTTTGATTATATCCGCAGCACTTCCCTGGATCGGCGTATTCATCGCCGTGCGCTCAGCAAAGCCGCGTAAGTTAAAGTTTGAGCTAATAATATCCGGTAAGTACCTTCTTCTATTTAAAATGGTCGTGACAAATCCCTTTTGCTTCGCTTCTAGTACAATTTCATCCATGTAAGTTTTCACACCTGGGAAGCTTTCCAGGTAACGCTCGATAAACTCAGCCGCTTCTTTACGGGAAATCGATAAGCTTTGAGAAAGTCCGTAGTCACTTATTCCGTAAACAATACCGAAGTTTACTGCTTTAGCTGCGCGACGCATATCTGACGTCACGGCATCTGCTTCAACATGGAAAACATCCATTGCGGTTTTAGTATGAATGTCCAGGTCATTTTGGAAAGCTTCAATCAGCTCTTCGTCATCAGACATATGTGCTAAAACGCGTAACTCAATTTGAGAGTAGTCAGCCGCAAATAAAATCCAATCTGGTTGGGATGGGACAAATGCCTTTCTGATTTTCCGGCCTTCTTCCAAGCGCACCGGAATGTTCTGTAAGTTTGGATTCGTAGAACTCAAACGGCCTGTTTGCGTCAATGCTTGCTGGTATCTCGTATGAATTTTGCCGTCGTCCTTGTGAATTTCTTTCAACAATCCTTCAATATACGTCGACTGCAATTTGCCCAACTGACGATACAAAAGGATATGGGAAATGACTTCATGCTTCCCTTCCAATTTCTCCAAAACGTCTGCGGCCGTTGAGTATCCTGTCTTCGTTTTTTTAAGAGGTGGAAGCCCAAGTTTTTCAAACAAGATCACACCTAGTTGTTTCGGTGAATTAATATTGAAGTTTTCACCTGCTGCATGATAAATGGTTTGTTCAATCTCCGTCAACTTCCCGGCTAAATCCTCACCGATATCCACCAGTGTTTGACGATCGACTTTCACACCATCTGACTCCATCTTCCCGAGGATTGTAGCTAATGGTAATTCCAAATCATGATAAAGTTCATATTGCTCGTTTTCTTTCAGCTGATCATCCATCACTTTACGCAGTTTCCATACGGCCATTGCTTTTCTAACTACATGTTCTCCTAGTTCGGCGTCGCTAGGAACTGATTTCTTAGCACCTTTGCCATACACTTGCTCATTCGTTAATACTTCACTGTAACCAAACTCCCGTGATAACACAGCTACATCATCAGATGTAATACCTGGATTTACAATATAGGCAGCAAGAACAAAGTCGAATTCAACACCATCGAGCAGTACCCCATTGCGATGGAAAGCTGCAAGTGCCGCTTTGGAATCTACCAATTGTTTCTTTTTCGACTCATCAGCCAGCCAGGTACGGAATGATTCACATGCAAACGCATCCTCAACTTTCATAAAAAACGCATTTTTGTCATCAACAAGAGCGACACCCAACATATCAGCTGTATGATACTGCTCGTCATACAATTCCAGATGAACAGCCATTTCTTCTGAAAGTTGATCTGTCGTAATTTCTGATAAGTGCATGAAGGAAATATCTGCTTTCGTTTCTTCCACTTGTGAATAGGTTGTTTTTTCTAATAGAGATTTGAAGGCCAGCTCCTGCCAAATTTTAATGACCTCATCCATATTGGGACCATTATAGGACAAATCTTCTAAAGAAATAGTGATTGGAGCTTGTGTTTCAATGGTTGCCAACACTTTACTCATTTTTGCCTGTTCTTCATTGGCCACCAGTTTTTCTTTTAATTTTGCTCCTTTGACACTATCAAGGCCTTCGTACACACCATTAACCGAGTGATGTTCAAGTAATAGTTTGATTGCTGTCTTTTCACCAACACCAGGAACTCCTGGAATATTATCTGATGCGTCCCCCATTAATCCTTTCATATCAATGATTTGATCAGGGGTTAAGCCATACTTTTCCAGTATGTGCTCAGGTGTATACTTCTCGATATCAGTCATGCCTTTACGTGTGATATAGACAGTCGTCGAGTCCGAAGAAAGCTGTGTAAGGTCTTTATCACCCGAAACAATAATCACTTCTTCTCCCTTTGCTTCAGCCTGTTTGCTCAACGTCCCGATTATGTCATCCGCTTCATACATCGGAAGCTCATATTGCGGGATTTGATATGCGCTTAATAGTTTTCGCAAATATGGAAACTGTTCAGAAAGCTCTGGTGGTGTTTTTTGACGGCCACCCTTATACTCACCGAAAGTCGTGTGCCTAAATGTGGTTTTCCCTGCATCAAATGCCACAAGCATATGTGTTGGTTGTTCTTCATCCAATATTTTTTGTAGCATCATTGTAAAACCATATACTGAATTTGTGTGGATCCCATGTTCATTCGTCAGTAATGGGAGAGCGAAAAATGCTCGATACGCTAAGCTATTTCCATCTAATAATAAAACTTTATTTTTGCTCACAGATTTTCCACTCCTCTACGTAAAAAAACGTCATCTTCCTTCATATTACCATGTTGGCAAGATGAAAGGAAAATGACGTCCATTGAAATAAACAGTGTTATTGGTTTTTCAAATACAGCTTATGAAATGTCACTCCTAATAATCTATTCCAAGTAACCTGAAAGAATTTTTGCATAAGGAGAATCCGATGGCAAAATAATCATTGTATCATCACCTATTGTTTTCTTGTAGGATTCTAATGTTCGATATAAAGCATAAAATTCAGGGTCTTTCGAGAAAGATTGATTATAAATCTTGGCCGCTTCCGATTCACCTTCAGCCGCAATGATGGATGCTTCTTTTTGGGCAATTGCAACCATTTCCTGTACTTTGCGATCTGTAGAAGCTTCAATTGTACGCTTATCTGCATCCCCCTCAGACAAGTACTTCTGTGCTATGGATTGGCGTTCGGAAATCATGCGTGTATAAACGGATTGTTCGTTTTCTGGTGGGAGGTCCGTACGCTTCATTCGGACATCAATTACTTCTACTCCGTAATCATCGTCTTTCAGTAACTCATTTACGCGTGCAGTCACGCGGTCATTCAAGCTGCCTCTCGATGTGTTTTCATCATTGATGATTTCATCATAGTTCAGCTGTCCAAGTTCTGTCCGTACGACAGAGTATATAAACTCTTCCATTCGCGCTTCTGCATTCAACAACGTTCCTGCACTCGTAATCATGGCTTTAGGATCGCTAATACGCCATACAGCGTAGTTATCAATGATAATTCGCTTTTTATCCTTAGTATTGATTTCCGCTTCCGAAACGTTATACGTCATCTGATAACGCGGCAAAGTAGAGACACTTTGGACAAACGGGATTTTCATATAAATTCCAGGCTCAAATCGAATATCCACCACTTCACCAAATTGGCGAACAACACGGTACTCATTTTCTTTAACAACATATATATTAGCGAGCAGGATAATTAGAACGGCAAATACGATGGTTAATGTAATAATGGTCTTCATATGTTTTTTTAGATTTATAGGCTCTCGTGTTTTTGTTATTTTATTTTTATTATTGAATTGTTCATTGAACTTTTGTTCCAGGCTTGCGAATGGGTTCGGTTTGTTCGTGTCCATTATTTGCCGCCTCCTTGCTCAGTTGTAACTGGTGGAACTTGTGTAGGCTGTTGTAATGGCAAGTACTTCACCGTTTCACCTGAATCATTCATGATGTAAATTTGAGCATTCGGCAAGACCGACTCCAATGTCTCAATGACTAATCGTTGTCTTGTGATTTCCTGATTGTTTCGATACTCTGCATAAAGCTTATTGAAGACGGCTACTTCACCTGTTGCCTGCTGAATACGAGCTGTGCGTTGTCCTTCAGCACGGGACTTAATGGCAGCAATCTCACCAATTGCTTCACTTTCACGCTGATTTTGATATTTCTTCGCTTCATTTGTTTTCGTGTTTTTCGTTTCACGCGCATCGGTTACGGCTGTAAAAGCAGAACGGACCTCTGCATTCGGCAATTCTACATCTTGAAGTTTTACACCTAAAATGGAAATACCAATATCATATTTTTCGATAAGCGTAGCAAGTAAGTCCCTCGTTTGAGCTTCAATATCTGCTTTTCCTGATGTTAAAGCTTCATCAATCATCGAACTCCCGATGATTGAACGGATAGATGCTGAAGTGGCATCATGCAAAATTTCCTGTGGGGCTTCTGAATTAAATAAATACTTTCCAGGGTCTGTGATTTTCCACTGTACAACCAAGTCAGTTAATACAATGTTTTCATCCCCTGTAATCATTTTTGTTTCGTTATCGTATGAATCAATTTCTCCATCTTCTGATTGCTTGTAGCCGAATCGCAGACTGAATGTCTCCTTCGATAGAATTTCTACTTTTTGCATGGGCCATGGCAATTTGAAATGCAATCCAGAATCTAGTATTGGCTCCTCTGCTTTCCCAAATGTAATGACGACCGCTTGCTCCGACTCATCCACTGTATACCATGTAGTTAATATGGCAATAAGTGCAATGATTCCACCCAAAGCCAAAGATGCAGTCGTTAAAATGCGCTTAACACTCATCTATGTATCCCTCTTTTCTTTTCACTCATTATTTCTACGATTAGCTCAATATAAAGTTTCATAAAGTTTACTTTTCATTGGAATTTTTCAGGACCCTCGATCCCAATCACCCATTCGAAACGAAATGAACAATTTTTTACACATGAAAAAAGAACCCTTGAAATAGGGTTCTTTTTCCTGCCAAATGCGGTAATAGGGGGTTTCATAAATATCTTAACAAAGCATTATGAATCCACTGTGTAGAGCTTGTAAAGAACTTGTTAAGTTTATTGTTTTTTCGGAATGAGAATCTTAAATTGCGTGCCTACTCCAGGTTCGCTTTCAACAAAAATTCGTCCATGATGAGCCTCGATTAGATGCTTGACTATAGCTAGTCCCAAACCGGTACCACCAGAATTTCGACTTCTCGCACGATCAATTCGATAAAAACGCTCAAAGATACGTGGGATTTCTTTTTTATCCATCCCCATCCCTTCATCTCGAATGATAATGATTCCATGAGTTTCACTTTCATGAAGGGATAAATGAACAGTTGTGTTTTCCGGCGAATAAGTAATGGCATTTGTCAGTAAATTCATAACCACTTGAATCAAACGGTTCATGTCCCCATCCACAATGATCTCATGATTTATGTTTGAGATAAACGTCATGCGTTTCTCATCAAGACGAGGACTTGTCATCTCAGCAGCACGCCTCATGACTTCACGTAAGTTCGTTTGAGCAAACTCTACGGAGAACCCATGTTGCTCAATTTTCGAAAGTTCCAATAGGTCTTGAATTAACATTTGCAGACGATTGCTTTCTTTATGGATGATTTCCAAAAAAGAAAGTAACGTCTTTTCGTCATTCATGGCCCCATCCAATAACGTTTCCGAAAAACCTTTAATCGATGTAATCGGTGTTCGCAGTTCGTGGGAAACGTTCGCCACGAAATCTTTCCTGATTTGCTCAAGACGCACAAGATCGGAAATGTCATGCATGACGATAACAACACCTAGCCATCGACCATGTTCACCGATAACTGGGGCACCATAAACTTCCATATGGCGTATTTCCTGCTGGATGACGATTGCCATTTGCTTACGTGAAGAAGATTCCATTAAAAAGACGTAGTCGATGAACTTTTTCAATTCATCAGGTAAGTCCACTCTTTTAAAAAGTTCATCCTGAACATCTTGTGCGCTGAATTCAAACTGATCAACAAAAGTCTTGTTGACAATACTGATTTGACCTTCCCGGTCGATCATCATTAAGGCACTGCCCATATTTTCAATAAGTGTTTTTAATCGTTCCTTTTCCATTTCTCGTACTTTGAACAATTCCTGCAAATTCCTTGCCAAGATATTGATGGAAGTGCCGAGCTGCGCCGTGGTTGCAAAGTCGTCTTCGTATGCCCTCGCCCGATAATTGCCTTTGGCAAGCTCAATGGCAACTTCGGTCACATTATCAATTGGTCGTGCGTAGCGTTTCGTCAATCGATACGAAAATATAATGGCAATGACAAATGCTCCTAGCAAGACTATCACTATGGTTTTCCAAAGTTGTTGCCGAGTATCAATAAAGTCACTGCTAATACGGTCACTTGAGAGCACGTCCGTAATTTCCGCTTTTTGTGAGTCATTGATCTCACCATTTGATTGTTCAATAATCCGTGAAATTTCCTCTACTTTTTCAATCGAATTGCTTCGAACAGATTCCTCCACGTAAACAGGAAAAAGCTGACTGATGATAATACCCAAGCCAGCTAAAATCGAACCTACCAAAAGTGTAAATGACATGACGATTTTTCCGTGGAGGGATTTCATACCGTTTTTGGCTCCTCAAATTTATACCCCAGTCCCCTAATCGTTTTAATAAATATAGGTTTACGGCTATTGTCTTCAATTTTATCCCGTAAATGACTGATGTGAACGTCAACGATGCGAGTGTCGCCTGCAAAATCATAATTCCAGACGGCACTTAACAATTGGTCACGTGTCAGCACTCGATTTTTGTTTTCCATCAGATATACAAGCAGTTCAAATTCTTTCGGAGTAAAGTCCAAAGTATCCTCACTTAAAAATACTTCAAAACGTTCGGGATACACACGTAATGGACCAAATTCAAAACCTTGGTCATTTCCTTTTTGCGACGTTTCATCAACTGACGCAGTAAATCTCCTTAAGACTGCTTTGACACGTGCGGTTACTTCTCTCGGACTAAATGGTTTGGTCATATAGTCATCCGCACCCAATTCAAGACCCAGCACTTTATCAAACTCATCATCTTTAGCTGTTAGCATGATGATGGGCGTATTGATTTTTTGAAGGCGCAAGGCTTTGCAAACTTCCATGCCATCCATTTTGGGCAACATAAGATCAAGTATAATTAAATCTGGTTTTTTTTCTAAAACAGCATCATAACCTTCTTGGCCATCACTCGCCGTCTCAACAACAAAACCTGCTTGTTCCAAATTATATTGAAGTAAAGTTGCGATTGAACTTTCATCATCTACTACGAGAATTTTCTTTGACATGTTTTTGGCCTCCACCTTCGATTTAAAACCCCCATCTTAAACCGAAAGAGCTCTCTAGAAATTATCCATTGATTGTGCTGTTAATTTGTTTTCCAAACGTGGAGGGGTAGACGTAATTTTGCCTTCAATCACTGTCTCACCCTCTTCATTTGTTGCAGTTACTTCAATTTCAACTAAGTTTTTTTCGACATTCACAGAAATCACTTGAAGTAAGAAATCAATTGTTGCGTAATGGTAAACCGGTTTTGGAAAAGTTAAATGCTGTTCCACGATGTGTGATCCTGGACCAGGCAAATACTTTGAAACGGCTGATGTAACAATGCCCGTCAGCATAATAGCAGGTACTATCGGTTTTTCAAAAACCGTTTGTGAAGCGAAATCATGTTGAATATACAATGGGTTTCCATCGTTCGTTAATCCTAAATATAATAGTAAATCTTTATCTTCGATCTTTTCAGTCAGCTTTAATTTTTCTCCAACTGACATTTCTTCTACTTTTCTGCCGAGTTTACGTTTTTTCCCCAATAACATGTGATGTCCCCCTCTGTTCCTGTTATCTCTACATTAACATAGTATCAATACCTACCAAAAAAATCGAGCGGGGAAATCCCGCTCGATTCTTATTTGAAGCTTTTCGTTAATTACACAAGAATATCCATAACGGTACGTACTGAAGCAGCTGATTTTTCCAATTCAGCTTTTTCAGATTCTGTTAAATCAAGTTCGATAATCTGTTCAATACCACCAGCACCTAAAATTGTCGGAACGCCAAGGTAAATACCTTCTAAACCATATTCGCCTTCCAGGTAAGCTATTGATGGCAATACACGACGTTGATCTTTTAGGATTGCCACAGCCATTTCAACTATAGAAGCAGCGGGTGCATAGTATGCAGAACCGTTTCCAAGAAGGTTGACGATTTCTGCTCCACCTTTACGCGTGCGTTCCACTATTTCAGCCAAACGATCTGCAGGAATCAATGTTTCCAATGGAATTCCTCCAGCATATGAGTAGCGTACCAATGGTACCATATCGTCACCGTGGCCACCTAGAACGAAACCTGTGATGTCTTTAACGGACATGTTTAATTCCTGAGCAACGAAAGTACGGAAACGTGCTGAATCGAGTACTCCAGATTGGCCAATAACGCGCTCTTTAGGGAAACCAGATTCTTTGTATACAGTGTAAGTCATTGCATCAACTGGATTAGTTAATACAATAATCGTTGTGTTTGGAGAATGTTTAATGATTTCACCCGTAACAATCTTCATGACTTTTTGGTTTGTTTGGACCAAATCGTCACGGCTCATACCAGGCTTACGAGCAATTCCAGCGGTGATGATAACGATATCTGAGTCTTTCGTATCTTCATAGCTAGAAGTGCCGATAATGTTTGCATCAAATCCTTGAACAGGACCAGCTTCCAACATATCTAACGCTTTCCCTTTAGTTGGGTTTTCCATTTGTGGAATATCAACTATTACAACGTCTCCTAGTTCTTTTTGAGCTAATAGGAATGCCGTTGTCGCACCTGTAAATCCAGAACCGATTACTGAAATCTTTTTACGTTTCAATGTCATCAGAAAACTCTCCTTTTGTATAAAGCTCTTTTAAATGAAACTAATGATTAAAAATCAACAGTACTATATAACAAAGCTTTGTATAAAAAAGAGGGCCTAGGCCCTCTTTCTAAAAATAGTGTTTTACTATGCAATTGATTGAGTGAAGTCGCTAATCGTAATGTCTAGCTCCGAAGCTCAGCTCGCACCTAAGCTTGAGTAGGCTTCTACACTTTTCTCTTAAAGATTTTTGATTAATTCGTCAGCGAACTCAGAACATTTAACTTCAGTTGCACCATCCATTAAACGAGCGAAGTCGTAAGTTACAACTTTAGAAGAAATTGTTTTTTCCATAGAGTCCATAACTAATTTAGCCGCTTCATTCCAGCCAAGGTGTTCAAGCATTAATACACCTGAAAGGATAACTGAAGATGGGTTTACTTTATCAAGACCAGCGTATTTAGGAGCTGTACCATGAGTCGCTTCGAAAATAGCATGACCTGTCAAATAGTTAATGTTTGCTCCTGGAGCGATACCGATACCACCAACTTGTGCAGCTAGTGCATCAGAAATGTAGTCACCGTTCAAGTTCATTGTTGCAACAACATCAAATTCGCTTGGACGAGTCAAGATTTGTTGTAGGAAGATATCAGCGATTGAATCTTTCACAAGAATTTTACCAGCAGCTAATGCTTCTTCTTGTGCTTTGTTCGCAGCTTCTGTACCTTGATCAGCTTTAATTTGATCGTATTGATTCCAAGTGAATGTTTTGTCAGCAAATTCTTGTTCTGCCACTTCATAGCCCCAAGTTTTGAAAGCTCCTTCAGTGAACTTCATGATGTTCCCTTTGTGAACAAGTGTTAATGACTCGCGGCCTTCTTTGATGATGTAGTTTAATGCAGCACGCACCAAACGTTTAGTTCCTTCTTCAGACACTGGTTTGATCCCGATACCAGAAGTTTCAGGGAAACGGATGTTTTTAGTACCCATTTCATTTTGTAAGAATTCGATGATTTTTTTCACTTCATCAGAACCTTTAGCAAACTCGATACCTGCATAGATATCTTCAGTGTTTTCACGGAAAATAACCATATCTGTATCTTCAGGACGTTTAACCGGTGAAGGTACTCCGTCGAAGTAACGAACTGGACGTAGGCAAGTATATAAATCCAATTCTTGACGCAAAGCAACGTTTAAAGAACGAATACCGCCGCCAACTGGAGTCGTAAGAGGTCCTTTGATTGCGATTAAGTATTCACGGATTACGTCTAAAGTTTCTTCTGGCAACCATTCACCCGTTTTGTCGAATGCTTTTTGTCCAGCTAATACTTCTTTCCAGACGATTGATTTTTCACCGTTATAAGCTTTTTCTACCGCTGCTTCTAATACACGCTCTGAAGCTGCCCAGATATCAGGACCGATTCCGTCACCTTCGATATAAGGAATGATTGGATTGTTAGGTACGTTTAAAACGCCATTTTCAACTGTAATTTTGCCACCGTTTGTCATAATAATTTTCCTCCTATAGGCATAATCAATCATAGGGCTAGCACTTTTTAAGGAAGTGCAGAAAGTAACATGAATGTCATTTTCTGAACGTCGCTCTTTAAAGTACAGCCCTTCATATGTGTAATTTTAAAAAATTAACGCTCGTTCACTGGTACATATTTTTGCATACCAGGTCCTGTATATTCAGCACGTGGACGGATTAGACGGTTATTAGAATATTGTTCTAAAATGTGAGCTAACCAGCCAGAAACACGTGATACAGCAAAAATTGGTGTAAATAAGTCATGATCGATATTCAATGAATGATAAACAGAAGCTGAATAGAAATCAACATTTGGTGGAAGATTTTTTTGACCTGTTACAATATCGTCAATTTTAATTGACATGTCGTACCATTTCTCTTCTCCACGTAGTTTTGTTAATTTTTGAGACATTTCACGTAAGTGTTTCGCACGTGGATCACCTTTGCGGTATACGCGGTGACCGAAGCCCATGATTTTTTCTTTGTTAGCAAGCTTCTCGTTGATATATGAATCAACATTTTCAACTGACCCAATTTCCATCAACATTTTCATTACTTGCTCGTTCGCTCCACCGTGTAGAGGTCCTTTAAGAGCACCAAGTGCTGCAACAACACCTGAATAAACATCTGAAAGTGTCGCTACACAAACGCGAGCTGTAAATGTTGAAGCATTCAACTCATGGTCAGCATGTAATACTAAAGCTTTGTTGAAAGCTTCTTCTTCGATTGCTTCAGGGATTTCGCCATTAAGCATGTATAGGAAGTTAGCAGCAAAACTTAAGTCGCTCTTAGGTGCGATTGGTTCTTGTCCTTTTCGAACGCGAGCAAATGCAGATACTAAAGTAGACATCTTAGCTTGAAGCTGAATTGCTTTCAAGTAGTTAGCTTCTTCAGACATATCTTCAGCTTTTTCATCATACAATCCAAGCATAGATACCGCTGTACGAAGAGCCGTCATTGGGTGAACTTTATCAATTGGATACGTTTTGAAATGGTTCAATACCTCTTGAGGTACTGCCATATTATCCGCAAGTTGTTGTTTCAATTCAGCTAATTCTTCAACTTTTGGCAGGCGTTGGTGCCATAGCAAGTAGATTACTTCTTCAAAACTTGCGTGATCTGCCAAGTCATCAATATCATAGCCAACGTATGTAAGTGTGTCATCAATGATTGAACTGATAGCGGATTGAGTAGCTACCACTCCTTCAAGACCTTTTGTTGATGTCATGTATATCGCTCCTTCTTGTTTTTAAAATCCATCATTCCACACAAAAAAACGCAGAATGATGGCTCATCTGCTCAATATGAACCTTTTATTTATATGGCTTACATTGACATTATAATCAATTTTGACGTCTTTGTGAATGAAAACGCTCGATTTTCGATAACTTTCGCAAAATTCATGATATCTTGTCACAAAGCAGAAATATTCTGTCTAAACGATATAAATAAACATAACAGCTATACACACTGCATTTGGAGGTGGAAAAGTGTATGAAAACATAGTTGCATTCATGAAAAAATGGTTTCCGGTTGCATTCATTTTACTCATTACCTGGCTGATTTATCCTGTTACCATTGCCATATTACTCGCTTATTTTCTACACCCAATTGTGAAGTGGATACATAAAATTACCCGTTTACCCCGTTGGATAACCGTATTGTTATTCGAAAGTGCCTTGCTTGGATCAATTATTTTGGGTTGTACTTTGATGGTAAGAGAACTCCTTGAAATACTTTATCCATTTAGATTTCACTTGGAAGAATTGCAGGTGTTCATGAAGGAGAACAAAACAAATTGGCAATCAGTCATTGAAGCCCTATCCATGGTCAGTGAAAACTTACTTAAAAAAATATCATTATTTATTCAGCATCTGCCAGCACAATTTGTTGAAACCTTTGTCTTTTTAGTAGCCTTGTTTTTTGCCTTGCAGGAATCTTTGAAATCAAGAACATGGTTCTTCATCTATATCCCCTCCAAGACGAGACAGACAATTAAACCATTATTTTTAAAAGCAACCAAGCTTTTCGAGAAATTTACGATTGTGGAAATTAAGTTATTCCTGATGACGTTCGTTCAATTAATGGTCGGGTTTTATGTCCTGAAATTCTCGTCTCCTATAGGACTGGCTTTCCTGATTTCTTTTGCTGATTTAATGCCCTTTTTAGGGACAGGCATAATATTAATCCCGATGGCTGCTTTCTTCATTTTAACGAAGCAAACGACCCTCGGGATTATCATTCTCTTGCTCTATGCATTTATTTTATTGACACGTCAATTACTCGAGTCTTACTTGTGGGCAAACACCATGCACATTAGAGCTGTGCATGTATTTTTCATCAGCGCATGTTCTTTGTTGCTGTTCGGCATACCCGGGATATTACTAAGCCCTTTCTTATTGCTTGCAGCCGTTCATTTCAGTAAACATCATTGGTTTACATCACAATGATTTGTCCTTTTTTCATTTTCGACTTAATCCATTTATAAACAATTGGTTTAAATAACTGTCTGGTCGGAGAAAACAAAAATAAAAATCCAAATAGATCTGTCACAAATCCTGGAGATAATAATAAAAGACCACCTGCAAACACGAACAAAGCATTTACCATGGCATCTCCTGGAGCTTGAAAATTCTTCATCTGAACTTGGACATCCCTGATTGCTTTCAATCCTTGCTTTTTAGCCAGGTAAGCTCCGAGTATTCCTGTGCTGAGAATAATCATGATGGTAGGTATCAATCCAAATGTCTTACCGGACCACAATAAAATCCCAATTTCCAGTGCAGGAACTACGATAAAGATTAATGCCAACCATTTCATTTCGAACATCCCCTTATTTCGTTTCTTTTTTCTGCCGATTACTTAAGATTTGATTTGTGATTATTATTAAAGGTCTGTTAAATGTTGTTGATATTCCGCAAAACAGCTACGCTTTCCTAGGGCGACCGCCGAGTCTCCTCGGGCCAACAGGATGTTGGCCAAGAAGGTTTCCACACGAGGTGGCGTACTTAACCTTCGCACCTATGTTCGCTTCTGCGGGATCTCGACTGTCTCGCTTTCCCTCAGGAGTCTTCGCTGTTTTGCTACATATCACTGATTATTAAAAACAAAACGAAACATCACATAGCCTCTTAAAAAAGTAGGCATCTTTCCCCTTGATCTCATTAACATCGTTTCATAAAGCTTCAACTTTTTATTTCTTACGATTCACTTTAAAAAAATTGCCCCAACACTCCAGTGTTGAGGCTTTTTTATTAGGTTCACTTACAGGACACTACTCGCATGCCCATGATAGATGACACCTGATTCAGCGTCCATCGTGACATCCTGACCGTTTACAATTAATTTAGTGGCATCTTTGACCCCTACAATTACCGGAATCCCAAGACTTAGACCCACTACTGCCGCATGACTTGTCAAGCCACCTTCTTCCGTAATAAGTCCAGCACATTTATTAATGGCCGGCATCATATCACGATCTGAACCAATGGTAACGATAATCGAATCGGTTGTATCAATATTTGCTAAGTCATCTGCATTATTCGCAACAACCGTATGTCCGAATGCAACAGATTTACCAATGCCTTGTCCTTTAGCCACAATATCACCAATTACATGAACTTTCATCAAGTTTGTTGTTCCTGCTTCACCGACTGGTACACCTGCCGTAATGATAACAAGGTCACCATGTTTTACGTAATTATGTTTTAAACTTTCTTCCACTGAAAGATCCAGAATCTCGTCAGTTGAACCTACTTTTTCACCAACAATCGGATAAACGCCCCACACAAGAGTCAATTTACGTGATGGTCGTTCAGTAGAAGTTACAGCAATGATTGATGCACCTTGACGATACTTCGAAATCATTTTCGCTGTATGGCCACTTTCAGTAGGTGCAATAATTGCTTTTGCTTTTAAGTTTATGGATGTATGGGCAACTGCTTGACCGATTGCATCCGTCATTGTGACATCTTTGCTTTTACTCTTTGCAGAAACAATTGCACGATAGTCCAATGCATCTTCCGTACGGATAGCGATTTTATCCATGGTCTTGACGGACTCAACCGGATACATTCCTGCTGCAGTTTCACCCGATAGCATGATTGCATCTGTTCCATCAAAGATTGCGTTTGCTACATCACTCGCTTCCGCACGAGTCGGGCGGGGATTACGTTGCATGGAATCCAACATCTGTGTTGCTGTAATGACTGGTTTACCCGCTTCATTACATTTACCAATTAAGCTTTTTTGAACCAAAGGCACTTCTTCGGCAGGAATTTCAACGCCTAAATCTCCGCGAGCAACCATTAGTCCGTCCGATACCAACAGGATGTCATCAATATTATCGACGCCTTCCTGGTTCTCGATTTTCGGGATGATCTGAATATGCCCACCATCATTGTTCTCAAGCAATTCGCGAATTTCCATGACATCTTTTGCACGACGCACAAATGATGCAGCAATGAAATCAACGTCTTGTTCAATACCAAATAATATATCTTGAGCATCTTTGTCAGTTATTCCTGGCAGTTGTACAGAAACACCTGGTACGTTAACGCCTTTTTTATTTTTCAACGTTCCGGCATTATACACAACAGTATGAATCAAGCCTTCAGTTTGATCTACACTAGAAACGCGAAGTTCAATTAATCCATCATCGAGTAAGATGACAGAGCCTTCACTTACATCTTCAATTAAGCGGTCATAGGTGATAGAAAACATGTCTTTTGTCCCTAACACTTCAGTCATTGAAATCGCTAAAGATTGACCTGATTCCAATTCGATCGCATCGTTTTCCATTTGATGCGTGCGAATTTCAGGGCCTTTTGTATCCAAAAGAATACCGACGATTTTCCCGGTTTTCTTTGACGCTTCACGAATACGCTTAATACGTTCTCCGTGCTCTTCATGATTTCCATGTGAAAAGTTCAAGCGAGCGACGTTCATCCCTGCTTCGATTAATTTTTCAAGCATTTCAGGTGATTCACTGGCTGGTCCGATTGTACATACGATTTTTGTTTTTCTCATTGTTGTATCCTCTCCATTACACTAAATGGCTAATTCTTTTGATAGTTTATACATAGTTAAATCTGCTTCATGCTTTCCGTCGAAAGCCTCAGTCATAGAATAGTCTACCACTTGATGATTACGCATGCCAATGGCAAGTCCTCCGGCACCTTCCATCAACTTTTCAACAGCCCGAGCTCCGAAAAGACTGGCTAATACGCGGTCCCGTGCAGTCGGAGAGCCTCCTCGCTGAATATGCCCGAGGACAGAAACCCGAGTTTCTATCTGCGCATGCTCTTTCAATAAATCGGCAAATTCATTGGCATTCATGACACCTTCTGAGACAATAATAATGCTATGTTTTTTTCCGCGTTCATGTCCACTGCGAAGGCGGGAAAGTATATCTTCTAGATCAAACGGTTCTTCCGGAATCACGATTGTTTCAGCCCCACCGGCTAAACCTGCCCACAAAGCCAAATCACCCGCATCCCGGCCCATCACTTCTATAATGAAAGTACGCTCATGAGAAGTTGCCGTGTCGCGAATTTTATCTATTGCTTCAATCACCGTATTGAGTGCTGTATCAAAACCTATTGTGAAATCCGTACCCGGAATGTCGTTATCGATGGTGCCAGGCACACCGATGCATGGAAATCCTTGGGATGTTAAAGCCATTGCTCCGCGATAAGAACCATCTCCACCAATCACAACAAGACCTTCAATGCCATGTTTTTTCATTTGGTCGATGGCTTTCAATTGTCCTTCTTCGGTTATAAACTCGAGACAACGGGCAGAATGCAATTTCGTTCCGCCTCTTTGAATAATATCCCCAACTGAACCCAAGTCCAACTGTACTATCTTGCCATCAATTAGACCTTGATAACCATTATAGACACCCATGACTTCCATATCATGATAAATTGCTTTTCTGACAACTGCACGCAAGGCTGCATTCATTCCTGGTGCATCGCCACCACTTGTTAAAACACCGATTCTTTTCAATTGGATGTTCCTCCTTTGCCAAACCATATATTCACATTAACATGTTTGAACGCTCATTGTCAGTGAAAAAAAATAAGGATGCGATATACGCATCCTCATTCAGCAAATTCCCCGATGGATTTGAATTTCTCATAACGATTATCGACCAATTCTTCTTTACTCAGTTTGCTGAGTGAATCTATTGAACGTTGAAGTGCTTCTTTCATATAGATGGCTTGTTGCTTTGGATCACGATGTGCGCCACCAACTGCTTCTTGAATGATTTCATCAACAATGCCCATTTGTTTTAAATCGGGTGCCGTGATTTTCATTGCTTCCGCCGCTTGTTTAGCCAGAGCAGAATCTTTCCATAAAATCGATGCTGCCCCTTCAGGCGAAATAACAGAGTAAGTGGAGTTTTCGAGCATATGAACGTGGTTTGCAACTCCTAAAGCCAATGCACCGCCACTTCCACCTTCTCCAATCACTACACTTATGACAGGCACTTTTAGCCCGGCCATCTCGAGAAGATTTCTTGCAATCGCTTCGCTTTGTCCGCGCTCTTCTGCAGCTTTTCCGGGATAAGCTCCTTTTGTATCAATAAAACAAATAATGGGCCGATTGAACTTCTCTGCTTGCTTCATCAATCGTAATGCTTTCCGATAACCTTCCGGGTGCGGCATTCCAAAATTGCGGCGGATATTCTCTTTCGTATCTTTGCCCCGTTGATGCCCGATTACAGTAATCGGGCATCCATTAAACGCTGCAATGCCTCCGACAATGGCTTCATCATCTCCGTACGAACGGTCTCCGTGAAGTTCAATAAAGTCCGTGAAAATTTCACGAATATAATCCAATGTCGTTGGACGTTCTGGATGTCTTGCGACTTGAACACGGTCCCACGGTTGCATGTTGTCATAAATATCTGTTTCCAGTTTTTGAAGGCGATCTTCTAATTGCTGAATTTCTGTCGATAAATCAACTTCAGCATTTGAAGTGAATTCTTTTAACTCACTGATTTTATCACGTAATTGAATAACGGGTTCTTCAAAAGGAAGAGTCTTTACCATATTAGTTGCCTCCTTTCGAATGAAGCTTCACTAGTGTAGATACGGTTTCTTTCATCGAAGAACGATGGACCACTGCATCCAATTGTCCATGTGCCAATAAAAACTCAGCCGTCTGGAAATTTTCAGGTAGTTTTTCCCGTACAGTTTGTTCAATAACACGTCGGCCTGCAAATCCAATCAAAGCTTTAGGTTCAGCTAAATTGATGTCCCCAATCGACGCAAAACTTGCAGATACCCCACCCGTTGTAGGATGTGTCAGGATGGAAATAAATAGTTGTCCTTTTTCGCTATGTCGATTTAGCGCCACGCTTGTTTTTGCCATTTGCATAAGCGAAAGTACGCCTTCTTGCATGCGGGCTCCACCGCTGGCTGTGAAAATAATAAAAGGCACTTCTTGCTTCGTTGCTTCTTCAATAGCTCGGGTGATTTTTTCACCCACTACAGATCCCATCGAACCCATGCGGAAATGCGCATCCATAATAGCTACAACGATTTTACGTCCGTTCAACATTCCTGTACCAGTCAAGACAGCTTCGTTCAATCCTGTTTTCTCACTATCCGACTTAATTTTATCCGTGTACCCTGGGAATTTAAGTGGATTGACTGTTGCCAAATGATCGTCCATGGATACAAATGTTTCTTCATCCAAGAAAATTGCTACACGTTCATGAGCCGTCATTTTGTAATGATGATCACAAGCTGGACAAACTTTTTTATTTTTGATTATGTCTTTCGTCAACCCGATATGTTTACATTCCGGACATTTTGTCATTAAACCTTCTGGAACATCTGTTTTTGATGCATTTGAAGGAATCGTTACATATTTATTTTTACGATTTCTTGAAAATATATCACGAATCATGTGGTTTCTCTCCCTTGTGTTAACCATCTTGTCCAAGCAGTATATGAGCGAATCGCTTCATCAATTTTCCCATCTATAATGGCTGTCAATAATTGTTGAATGTAATTATTTTCTTCAATTTCAGAGTGTCCTTGGTATGGTTCTTCTCCATATTGCTTCAAAAGAAACCACATTTTCAGTGACAATCGATTATTACTTGAAATGAGTATTTCCCGAATCATATCCTCGCGCACAATGGTTCCTACTTCTTGCAGTTGTTTGAGTAAACTCGCCCATACCGGCAGTTTATTCAGAATAGGAGATCCTGCGACTATGCGGATGGCTTCTTTTTCGTGTATTTCACGCGTAACATGAATATCCTCAATGGATTTCGAATCTTGCAAAATAAACGTCGACAAGACTTCAACTAATTTGTGCTTTCGAAAATCTGTCAGAAAAGTACCTTCTCCACGTTTAGTTTCAATTAATCCTAATAGCTCCAGACTGCGCAGTGCTTCTCGAACGGTCGATCTCCCTACTTGAAGTCGTTCCGCCAATTCACGTTCAGATGGAAGTTTCCCCCCAGGTCGTATGTTTTCCGATTGAATAAGAAGTCGAAGTTCACGAACGATTTGCAAATACATTTTTGTCGTTTGATTTGTCATAAAACGCCCTCGACCTTCCATAATTTTCAAAGTGGTCTGACCACTCAATGAACCTATCATACAAAAAAATTGTCATCCATGCAATGGCAAATTCAAAAATCACATTCCGGAATAATCAAAATGTTTAAGCATGAGTGATTTAGAAAAATCTACAGAATAAACACAAAAAACGACCTAAAGGATTAACGTTAGGTCGTCATTTCGACAGCGTTTGCATATTTTTCACAATGATTTGTGGCTTACCTTGCCGCCATTCCACAGTGCCTTCGATTTCTAAAACATGCTGTTCTTTAATGACAAGATTGTGAGAAGCATAGTCTTTCGGAAATACCGTACATGAAATATCTGACGTCTCATCCTGCACGGTTACAAATGCCATAGACTCACCTTTTTTGGTGCGAATTCTACGGATTTCTTCAATCATGCCGACAATGACCACCGCCCGACCATTACGTGCATATTTGATTTCTTGAATTGGAGTTGCATTAATGGTCATTTCTTTTTTCAATCTTTCTACCGGGTGATTGGACATATACAATCCAAGCGTTTCCCTTTCAAACTGAAGTTTCAGCATTTCCGGCATGTCCGAGTTTTTCACATACTTGGGCTTTCCGAATGTCGTGACGTCTCCATCAAATAAATCCTGTTCTGCTTTCGGTCTGACGAGTTCCGCGTATTGTACTGCCGCATCAAGAGTTGCAAGCAGTGTCGCTCGATCTTGACCGAAGCCATCAAGAGCACCCGCTTTAATTAAAGGCTCTATTTGTTTACGTGAAAACTGCTCTGCCGATAAACTGACGGCAAGTTCGAAAATGTCTTGCCACAGTGGATGCGCTTGTTTTCGTTTTTGCAACAAGTCCCGTAAAAAGATATTGGAAACTCCTTTAACTGCAGACAATCCAAATCGAATCGCACCATTTTCTACTTGGAACGTCAACCCGCTTCTATGTATGGACGGAGGAAGTAAGGCAATATTATGCTGTTTGACTTCTTGAATTAGGCGCATGATTTTTTCATGGTTACCCATTGATGCTGTCAATAACGATGCGTAAAAGTAAGCAGGATATTGAACTTTTAAATAGGCCATCTGATAGGAAATCATGCTATAGGCTACTGCATGACTTTTCGGAAATCCATAATCTGCAAATCTGACAATCAGATCATACACTTCATTTGCTTCTCGCTCAGTAAATTGATTTTTCTGTGCCCGTTCTACAAACTGTTGGCGCTGCTCATCCAATACTTGTCGATTTTTCTTACTTACTGCACGTCTTAAAATATCGGATTCGCCAAATGTAAATCCAGCCATTTTAGAAGAAATTTGCATGATCTGTTCCTGGTAAACAATTACGCCATGCGTTTCTTTCAATATTGGCTCAAGCATCGGGTGGACATATGTCGTCTTCTCTTCCCGGTGTTTTCTGCGTTTATACGTTGGAATATTATCCAATGGACCTGGACGATACAGGGCGTTGACTGCCACAATATCCAGGAAATGAGTCGGCCGGATATCACGGAGGGCTTGTCTCATTCCATCTGATTCCAATTGGAAAACCCCGGTCGTATCCCCCTGTTGAAGGAGCTTGAACGTTCCTTCGTGATGAAGCGGGATTTTTTCGAAATCAAGCCACTTATGTTGATCGAACCAGATCATGGTACGGATTCTCTCTAAAATGGTTAAGTTTCTTAATCCGAGAAAATCCATTTTAAGCAACCCACTCTGTTCCACTTCTTTCATTGGCCATTGGGTTAAATAAATGCCGTCTTGTCCTGCTTCAATCGGCAGTAGCTCTACCAATGGAACAGGTGATAAGACAACTCCTGCCGCATGAGTTGATGCGTTTCTAGGCAAGCCTTCGAGCTCCTTAACGGTGTCAAACCATTTTTGATGTGTACGGTCCATGTCAATCCATTTTTTCAGGTTTTCAGAGCTGTTCACTGCCTCTTCAAATGAAATGCCGGGTTTATTCGGCAGTTGTTTGGATATCATCTCTAGAACAGAACTATCAAATCCAAAGACACGTGCCACGTCTCTAGCAGCTGCTTTTGCCGACAAAGTTCCATATGTTACAATTTGGGCCACGTGGGTATGTCCATATTTTTCAGCGACATACTGGATGACTTCATGTCTTCGGTGATCGGCAAAATCGATATCAATGTCCGGCATTGTGATTCGTTCAGGATTCAGGAAACGTTCAAATAATAAGCCGAATTGAAGAGGATCGACGTGTGTAATAAATAACGAATACGCAACGAGGGAACTAGCAGAAGATCCACGACCGGGACCAGTCAATATTTGATTGTTTTTCGCATACTCCATAAAGTCTGCCACAATTAAAAAATAATCTGCATAGCCCATTTGATTAATTACATTCAGTTCCATTTCGAGACGCTCTTTATATGACTCATCAAATGTTGCCAAGCGCTGACTAAGGCCGGTCATACATTTTTCACGCAAAACATCATGTGTCGACACATTTTCAGGTACCGGGAATTTTGGCATATGGTATTGATCAGTGACAATTTCAACAAAACAGCTTTTTAGTAGTCGTTCTGCTTCTTCCAGCCACTCTGGCTGATCGGCAAACCATTCGATCCATTGTTCTCGAGTTGGCAAATAGTGATGCTCGTGCTTTGGTTTCACTCGCTGTGCGTCACTAAGCTTCACACCGTTCGCAATGGCTTGAGCCACTTCATACGCAAAGGCATCACTTTGAGAAACATAATTTGCCTGATGAGTTGCAATTAATGGGATTTGTCTTTCGATACAATTTCCAACCATTTCATTTTCACTGTCAGCAATACGTCCACCTGGTCGTTCTATTCCAACCAGCAGACCAGAACCTAAGCAATCCTTTAAGGCATCCAATATGGATTCAACTGTTTCTAGCACTGCGATTTTGGAAAGCTGTACAACTACAAAACAGTCTTCTTTATAAGCACGGAGCCATTTTAATGGCAGTGCAGAAAGTGCTTTGACTTCTAGTGCGCTACTGATTTTCAATAAGTTCTGATAGCCCAGGTTGGTCTTGGCATACAGTTGGACTTCAACAAGTGTCTCGTCAGTCAGTTCAATAAGACAAGTTAAACCGATTACTGGATGTAAACCGGCTTTCTTGACAGCTTGATAAAACGGCATCACACCGTATAACCGTCTATTGGTAATGGCTACCGAAGTCGCCTGTTGTTTTTGAAGGAAAGGAATCAATGCTTCCAAGCGAATCGTGCTATTAAGTAAATCTGCAGATGTCCCTACTTGTGGATACACTGGGTACATTGGTCCTTCCCCCTTTCAACTTACTCACATAATTTGTTTAGTTTAGCAATTACTTCATCAGCATCTTTCCAGGAATAGATTGATGCTCCTGCAGCAAGCGGATGCCCACCGCCACCATACTGCTTGGCCAATTCATTGATTATAGGACCTTTAGAGCGAAGTCGCACTCGAATTTGATCCTCTTCTTCGATGAATATTATCCACGCTTTAATTCCTTTTACGTTGCCAAGAGAACCGACAAGTAACGATGTTTCGCTTGCAGTCACACCGAATTCTTTCAACGTTTCAAGCGGTAGTTTAACGTAAGCCGCCCCGTTGTCATTCATGACGAAGTGCTGGTAAATATGACCTTGTAAATGCAATAGATTACGTTCCACTTCGTACATGCCATTAAATAATTCAGTACGATCAAAATTATATTTGATTAATTCGCCTGCCGTGTCAAAAGTCTTTTGACTTGTACTTGAGAACATAAATCGTCCGGTATCTCCGACGATTCCTGCAAATAGAACACGTGCGGCTGCATCAGACATTTGCCAATTTGCACTAGTCTTGCCTTCTTCGTAAAGATCATAAATCATTTCACTTGCAGAACTTGCTTGCGTATTGACCCATAATAAATCACCGTAGGCATCATCATTCGGGTGATGATCGATTTTGATTAGAAAAGCACCCGATAGGTATCGTTGATCATCAATTCGTTCTGTATTTGCTGTATCTGTTACGATAATAAGTGCACCTTCAAATTGGGCATCACTCACTTGGTCAGGCTCGGCAAGAAAGCTTAATGTTTCATCATGTTCCCCTGTAACATACACCTTCTTGTCAGGGTAACTTGCTTTGAGAATTTCTTTTAAGCCAACTGAAGATCCGTAAGCATCGGGATCTGGTCTAACGTGCCGATGAATAATGATTGTTTCGTAAGCCGATATTGTGTCAATGATTTGACGTTTCATGATTTTCCCTCCGACCTTTCGTGAATACCATTCGCAATTCTGTAAAAATGTCGATACAATAATGACAGTTTCATTTAATAACAGGAGGTTTACGATGATAAATGCTGTATTTATATTTCTGATTGTAATTTCATTTGCGTTTTATTTTTATTTTAAAACGAAGCAATTTCGCAGTGAGTTACCGATTGCCAAAAAGTGGTATTCGAATCGTGCTTTAATAGCACTTGGTAGCTTGTTATTTTTCTTTGGTCTTAACCAATTATTCTTATTTCCCACAACATTAACGTATGTTATCTCAGGGTTATTTATTGTTATTGGTTTGTTCACCATGGTTAATTATTATCGTGTGGCCAAACATTACGGTCAATTTGTAGAAGAAGAATTTAATTTGAACAAAAAGTGATGCTGTCCAGCATCACTTTTTTTATTGCCATTCTGAGGTTTGACCCTATCTTTCAAGCAACTGGAACATCATCATAGCCTTCCCGACTAAAAGAGTACCATGGAACACATCAAACTCCATTTTCACAAACTTCCGACTCATGTCCAATATTCGAGGACGTACCGTCAACACACTATCCATCTGAACAGGTTTGATAAAATAAATCGTCATGTTCTCAGCGACACTATCTCCACGTTTTCTGTTTTTCATCGCGTAATTGCCCGCTTCAGCCAACAGGGTGGTAAATGCCCCATATGAAATGGCCCCAAATTGATTCGTCATTTGCGGCGTCACGGTAAACTCGACTGCGAGTTCATCTTCTTGAAGGACTTTCATTTGATTTTTGACAATATCATCAATCGTTTCACCATGTTGCGGCTGTCGTTGCGCCAGCTGCAATGCTTTTAAGACATCCTGGCGACTGATAACCCCTTCGAGAATGCCGGAATCATTGACCACCGGCATTAAGTCGATGCCTTCCCAAATCATCCGATGCCCAGCAGTAGCAACACTCGTTTTCATCGTGACTGTGATTGGATTTTTTGTCATGACTTTTTCGATGGATTCACCATAATTTTTCCCTATAACGTCTCTTGCTGTAACGATGCCAACATTTTTTTGATTGGCATCCACCACTGGAAAGCCTCCATGCCTTGTTTGTGCATTTTTGTTATGATACGCTTTCACGTCGTCGGTTACACGCAAGAAATCGGTTTCCTGAAACGGCACATAAATATCTTCAATGAATAAAATTTCTTTTTTAATTAATTGATCATAAATGGCACGATTAATCATCGTGGCAACTGTAAATGTGTCATAGCTTGTGGAGATAATCGGCAATTCTAATTCGTCCGCCACTTTTTTCAAAGACTCCGAGGCTTCAAATCCACCCGTTATCAATACAGCCGCTCCTGCTTTCAAAGCAGTAAAATGGGCTTTCGCCCGGTTTCCGACGATTAGTAGACTGCCTGCATCGGTGTATCGCATCATGTCCTCTAATTGCATCGCACCAATAACAAACTTGGTCAGCGTTTTATGCAGACCATTCTTTCCACCCAATACTTGGCCATCCACAATATTTACAACTTCCGCAAAAGTCAGACGTTCGATATTTTCTTTCTTTTTCTTTTCAATACGAATAGTCCCAACCCGCTCAATCGTGCTGACATAACGCTGAGTTTCAGCTTCTTTGATAGCACGATAAGCAGTACCTTCACTCACCTGAAGTTCTTTTGCTATTCGTCTGACTGAGATTTTATCTCCCACGGGTAAAGACTCAATATATTGTAATATTTGTTCGTGTTTTGTAGCCATGAATTCACCTATTTCCCAAACAATCGTTCTGTTCATAGTGTATCACAAAGCCGTCTTTTTAATTAAATAAAAAAACACAGGAAGTCAGTGACTTCCGTGTTTTGGATTACAATTCTACTCCGTCCCCAGCATTCAGGATATGGACCATGGCATCTTTGACAGCTGCCTTAAAGTCTTGAGGATCTTGTTTGATTGGCGGGAACGTATTAAAGTGAATCGGCACGACAGCTTTTGGTTTCAATAACTCGACCGCATAGGCTGCGTCATCAATACCCATCGTGAAGTTGTCGCCTATTGGTAAAAATGCCAAGTCAATAGGATGTCTTTCACCAATCAATTTCATATCACCAAATAATGCAGTATCTCCTGCATGGTAGATCGTTTTCCCTTCAGCCATAAATAAAATTCCTGCTGGCATTCCGGTATAAATAATTTCTTGATTTTCCGTTTCATAGGATGACCCATGGAATGCCTGAGTAAATTTAACTTTCCCGAATTCAAATTGTCTTGCTCCTCCAATATGCATTGCATGTGTTTTCACACCTTGCCAAGACAAATACTCTGCAAGTTCAAATGGAGCAACAACCAACGTGTCATTCGCTTTTGCAATCGCTACCGTATCCCCTACATGATCGTTATGACCGTGCGTCAATAAAATGACATTTGGCTTTTCATTTTCTGCTATTAAATCAGTCAAGTCATTTCCTGTAATAAATGGGTCAATCAATATCGTATAATCACCAGTTTTTATTTTGACAACTGAATGTCCGTGAAATGATACATACATAAGCTTGAACCTCCTTTATTTTGCTATTTAATAAGTATACGATAAAAATGTCGAATCTCCTTTTTTTTGATATGCTAGAGGAGAGAAAGTTATAAAGGAGTGCTTATATGAGCAAAATCAATCAAATCTCTTCGTATTTAAAACAAAATAATATAGACGCTGCATTTATTACGACACCCGACAACGTTTTTTACGTATCGGGTTTCCACAGCAATCCCCATGAACGTTTGTTGGGTGTTGTGGTATTCCAAAATGCAGAACCGTTGATGATTTGTCCTAAAATGGAAGTGCCTGACTCAAAAGCAGCAGGTTGGTCTTTTGATACTGTAGGCCATCAGGATACAGACAATCCTTGGCAACTATTAAAAGAAGCCATCGAAAAGAAAGGAATCACAATCTCCCAACTTGCCATTGAAAAATCGCATATGACGGTTGAACGCTTGGAAGCACTTCAGGAACTGTTCCCTCAAGCATCGTTTGCGCGATTGGACGACCAGTTGAATGCCATGCGAGTGGTCAAGGATGAAAAAGAATTGGAAATCTTACGTCAAGCAGCAGCTTATGCAGATTATGCAATCGAAGTGGGTGTCAGCGAAATTGCTGAAGGCAAAACGGAGCTTGAAATTCTGACAGCGATTGAACTGGCAATGAAGAAAAAAGGAATTTCCCATATGTCATTTGATACGATGGTATTGAGTGGTCCAAAAACCGCGTCACCACACGGTAAACCAGGTGACCGTAAAATTCAAAAAGGTGATTTCGTCCTGTTTGATTTAGGCGTCATTTACAAAGGATACTGTTCAGATATTACCCGTACGGTATCGTTCGGCGAGCCATCTGACGCTCAAAAAGAAGTGTATGAAACTGTAAGAAAAGCAGAGCAAGATGCAGTGGATGCTGTAAAACCGGGTGTTCGTGCGATGGATTTAGATAAGATTGCACGTGACGTGATTACGGAAGCAGGATACGGTGAATTCTTTACCCATCGCCTCGGACATGGTCTAGGAATTTCTGTACATGAATTCCCTTCTGTAACAGGAAATAATGAAATGGAATTAATCGAAGGCATGGTCTTCACGATTGAACCTGGAATCTATGATCCGAATATTACGGGCGTTCGTATAGAAGATGATGTTGTTGTCACTAAAGATGGCGTCGAAGTCCTTACGAAGTACCCGAAAGAATTGGTTATCATTCCGACAGCATAAATACTTATATAAAACATAAAAGACCTGTATCGCGTTTGGAGCGATACAGGTCTTTTATGTTTGAAATCAAGAATCAACTATATAGATGAGTTGCAATAAATCATTATTTTCAAAAAGGCTCTGTTAAACTTTAATGTTGATTTCTGTTCCAATTTGGACGAATGGCCAATATCTTTCCGACGAGTAATCGCAGGAACACATGATTTCGCCGCCTTCCACTACACTCACCAAAGAGAACAGTAAGAGATATGGAGCATCACTGCGACGAGTAGCCGCAGGAGCAAAATAGTCTTGACCATCACACTAGGAAAGCGTAGCTGTTTTGCGGAATATCAACAGCAACAATTAACATAGCCTACAAAAAAGCCCCTTCTCACTTTGCAGCAAAAAGGGGCTTCATCTTATTTATTTAATAGTTGTTCAACGGCAACGTATGGAAGTCCTTGTGCGTCAGCAACTGCTTGATAAGTTACATGTCCTTCAAGAGTGTTAATACCCTTTAGAAGCGCACTGTTATCTAAACTAGCTTGTACATAACCTTTGTTGGCAATTTGAACAGCATAAGGAACTGTTACATTCGTCAATGCCATTGTCGATGTACGTGGAACTGCACCCGGCATATTCGCAACTGCGTAATGAACTACACCATGTTTTTCATAAGTTGGTTGGTCATGCGTTGTAATACGGTCAGAACTTTCAAAAATTCCGCCTTGGTCAATAGCAATGTCGACTACAACTGAACCAGGTTTCATTGATTTGATCATTTCTTCTGTTACAAGTTTCGGAGCTTTTGCCCCAGGAATTAATACAGCACCAATTACAAGATCAGAATCTTTAACTGATTCCGCAATGTTGAATGGATTTGAGATTAATGTTTGAACATCACGACCGAATAAGTCTTCCAGTTGGCGAAGGCGATCTGGACTTAAATCGATGATTGTCACATCTGCGCCCATTCCTATAGCTACACGTGCAGCGTTTGTTCCTGCAATACCGCCACCGATGATTGTTACTTTACCACGGGATACACCAGGTACTCCACCTAGTAAAATTCCCATTCCACCATGGATTTTCTCTAAGAATTGTGCACCAATTTGAGTGGACATGCGACCAGCCACTTCACTCATTGGTGTTAACAATGGCAATGAGTTGTTTGGAAGTTGAACAGTTTCGTATGCAATTCCAACTACTTTATTATCGACCAAAGCTTGAGTCAATTCAGGTTCAGGTGCTAAATGTAAGTAAGTGAACAAGATTAACCCTTCACGGAAGTAACCATATTCAGAAGCGATTGGTTCTTTTACTTTCATGACCATATCTTGAGACCAAGCTTCTGTTGCGGTTGCAACAATTGTTGCCCCTGCATCTGAGTAAGCTTCATCTGTAAATCCAGAACCAAGTCCAGCTCCTGCTTCGATAAATACTTCATGACCGAAAACAGATAAGTTAACAACACCTGCAGGCGTCATTGCTACGCGGTTTTCATTATTTTTTATTTCTGTTGGCACTCCAATTCTCATTGAAAAACCCTCCTAAGTCATTTATGTAAAATGAATAATGTTATTAAGTCGAATGAATCGACATTTTTAAAACTGATGAAAGCAAATCCATTCTATCAGATATAATTGAAATTTGCTTCAAAAATATTTCAATTATATATTATTGGACTAATCAGAAAAAAGGAAGGTGGTGTAAAAAGAATATGGCAAGGTTAAATACTGGCAATTTTGAACAATATGGACTTGAGGCTGACCCATCTTCCCACAAATTATCGACATGGAAAGAGTACGCAATTATTACGTGTGCCTTTTCAGTCAATGCAGGAATTTTTTTGGTACCTGCTATTGGCAGTTACCAAACTTCCTTGGGTAGCCGCTTTTTTAGCGGTATGGATTAGGGCTCTCCTTAAATTTCAGAGGAAAAGTTACTGCAGGTCTTTATTGGCTTGTACAAAGTAATTCCGGCATCCATTATTACCTTTTCAACGATGAGCTTTGCCTACTTGCTCATTCCTAAAGACCTCTCACCTGGCATGATGGTTTTTGTCATCAGTTCCATTGTCTATCTTGTTCTAAATAAATCATTTGTCACAAATTAGACGATACTTGTCGAAGATCTTTCGTTAAAAAGCAGGAATTACACCTCCTTTAAAGAACTATATTAACGACAGACAAATTTGAAGGAGGATTTGACATGACACTTTCATACAATCACATCTTAGTTGCAGTGGATGGTTCCAAAGAAGCGGAATGGGCTTTCAAAAAATCAATTGGAGTTGCACAACGCAATAACGCCACACTGAATCTCGTTAATGTTATTGATACACGCTCATTTGCTGCAATCGAAGCTTATGACCGATCCATCGCAGACCGTGCACAATCATTTGCGGAAGAACTACTAGGCAATTATAAGAAGCAAGCAGAAGCGGCTGGCGTGACAAAAGTAAATGTGTTTGTTGATTACGGTTCTCCTAAAACATTGATCGCAAGAGAAGTCGCAGCCAAAGTGGAAGCAGACCTTATCATTTGTGGAGCGACTGGCTTGAGCACAGTTGAACGTTTCCTAATCGGCAGCGTTTCTGGACATATCGTTCGGGCAGCAAAATGTGACGTACTCGTCGTTCGTACTGAAGATCATGATTAACCAATAAAACCCAAAGGCTCTTTGCAGGAGTCTTTGGGTTTTTTGAATTATTGATTTGAGATTGTGAAAAATTTATCAATCAAACTGAGTAGTTTATCAATCAGAATCGAACATTTATCGATCATCTTGAGGATTTATCGCTCGCACCTCAACATTTATCAATCAAACTCGTCTCAAAACACTAGTCTCCTTGGTTATGAGATGAGACGAAACCTCACCGGAGCCGAAAAATTTAAAATAATTTAAAACTATATACCTCTTAATTCCTCTGTCCCATTCCGTATAAAGTCTTTTATCACAGTTGATTTCTTCTTATTTCGAGATATAGAGCAAAACAGCGGAGACTCCAGCGGGAAAAGCGAAGTGTCGAAATCCACTCGAACGATCAGTTCGAGTTTGTTCGGCGCAAGCCCGCGGAAAGCGCAGCGTTTTGCGGAATATCGATATTCACATGCAACCTAGTAAGTGTCAGCATTACTTTGCTTCGCTCTTTCCGTTGTTCGGTTAAGGTGCCTCGAAGTGTAGCCCTTCAATGCATCCTGGGTCCTGATTTTACTTTCGTGACATGCCTATAATAAACCAGACAATCTCACCGTATCCCTTGCAATCATTACTTCTTCGTTCGTCGGGATGACAATGACTTTTACCGGGGAATGTGGGAAGCTGATAAATGCTTCTTTTCCGCGAATTTTGTTCAAGTCTGGATCCATGTAGACGCCCATGAATTGAAGACCCGCTAATACTTTTGCACGGATTATTTCACTGTTTTCTCCGATGCCTGCCGTGAAAATGATGGCGTCGACTCCATTCATGCGTGCTGCGTAGGAACCGATATATTTATGAATGCGGTTTGCAAACACGTCAAGAGCTAATTGAGCACGCGGATTATTTTTCGATGCTTCCATTTCTATGTCGCGCAAATCACTTGAAAATCCTGATACACCAAGCATTCCAGACTTTTTGTTCAAGACATCCAATACTTCTTCTGCACTTTTTTCGGTCTTTTCCATCAAGAAAGGAATAAGCGCTGGATCCAGATTTCCTGAACGGGTCCCCATCGTGACACCCGCTAAAGGTGTGAACCCCATTGATGTATCAATTGAGCGTCCCCCATCGATTGCCGCGATACTGGCTCCGTTACCTAAATGACAGGATATCAGTCGAATGGTCTCTACTGGACGATTCAGCAATTCTGCAGCTCGTCCTGTTACATATTTGTGCGAAGTTCCGTGAAAACCATATTTCCTGATGCCGTATTTCTTATAGTAATCGTAAGGAATTGAATATAAAAAAGAACTTTCCGGCATAGTCTGATGAAATGCTGTATCAAAAACTGCCACGGCAGGCACATGTGGTAATGCTTTTTTAAATTCGATGATACCTGCAATGTTTGCAGGATTATGGAGTGGTGCCAAATCCGATAGTCTTTCAAATGCTATAAGGGCTTCATCATCAATTAATACGGAATCGCTATACTCTTCACCACCATGTACCAATCGATGTCCGATGCCGTCGATATCCTGTAGAGAATTCACTGCTTTCTGTTCTATCAGATGGTGCAGGAGTAATTGAACTGCGTCCTGGTGATTTGTAATCTTTTCGATGAATTCGACTTTCTGCCCATTCGTTGTCATGGAAAAGATAGGTTCTTTCAATCCGATACGCTCGATTAATCCTTTAGCCACAACATGTTCTTCAGGCATTTGAAGCAATTGGAATTTTAACGATGAGCTTCCAGCATTGATTGCCAATATATTAGTCATAAAAAAACGCCCCTTTTCCACTTATACAGTCATTGTACAGGTGAAAAAAGAGGCGAACAACTATCAGTTCGTATTTTCTTGATGCCACATTTTAACTTTTTCGAAGAACAAAGCCATGGCTTCTTTATTTGACATATTTGGAACTTTTGCCAGTAACACTTCTTTTGGCTGTTTCAAGTCAGCTGATTTCTTTTGGAGCACCAATAGACTCTTTGCATGAGCTTCATTTTTGAATAAGTTCACAGGTAATTGCACAACTGCCTTAATCCAAGCATGGTTGGCAAAATAAGCGTGAAGTTCTTTCGCTTGTGGTGATTCAAAAATCCCTTGAGGGACAAGGAATACTAAGTATCCGCCGTCAACCGTGTGTCTGATAGATTGTTCGATCATTAAGTGATGTGCAAAAGACATGCCTTCCTTCGCTTTCAACTCATAACCCGCAGCAGTTTTATCATCGGGATAGTATCCCACCGGCAAATCACTTATGACAACATCGGATGGATCAATCAATAAAGGTTGTAACGCATCTTGTCGGTATAGAGTTACAGGTTGCTGCAACAAGTCACCAGTAGAAGCTGCGAGACGAATCAACATATCATCAATTTCGACAGCAGTTGCTGTGGCTTTATCCTGCAAAAAGTTCATTACAGTAAATAATAAATTGCCCGTTCCTGCCGCTGGATCCAAAATCGTGACTTGCTGTTTATCCTTCGTCAATTGATCTACGAAATAGCCAACAAGCAGACCAAGCGAATCAGGGGTCATTTGATGATGTGCCTGAACATGTTCTTTCATGCCTTTTAAAATAGCAAGTTGAATCGCTTTTCGGATATCTTCTTTTTGGAGGGTCGGGATTTTCGGTTCTATATCACCATCCAACCACATTTCTGTCGATTCCAAAACACCCTCAATATACGTTAAGTCTTCTGTTGTTTGCATTTTTTTTGCATGTTCATCGATAAATGTAAATAACTGTTCCATCGAACTGTTCATGAAGTTCTCCTTTTAGACAAACATATCTTGCACGTATGCTGGCGCAAAATAATAATATTTTTTTGAGCAAATGGGAAACCCACTCTATAATCGAGTGGGTTTCTGGATTTTACTTTTGTGCTGCTTTAACAGCGGCAATTGCTTTTTCATAATCAGGATGTTCAGTTGCTTCAGAAACATACTCAACATATGTTACTTTGTCATTGCTATCTACTACAAAGATTGAACGAGCCAACAATCTTAATTCTTTTATTGCCACTCCATATGCTTCACCAAACGATAAATCTCGGTGATCGGAAAGTGTTTGTACTGAATCAATTCCAGCAGCTGCACACCAGCGTTTTTGAGCGAATGGCAAATCATTCGAGATCGTCAGAATGACAACATCGTCTCCAAGTTCAGCAGCGCTTTCGTTGAATTTACGCGTCTGTGTATCACATGTACCTGTGTCCAAAGATGGTACCACACTGATTAATCTTGTTTTCCCTTTTGAATCTGCCAATGTAACCGGGCTAAGATCGTTAGCTAATACTGTGAAATTTGGCGCCGTGTCACCTACTGTTACTTCTTTGCCAAGTAATGTTACTGGGTTTTGCTTAAATGTAATTTGTGCCATGATAACGCCTCCCTTTCCTTCATACTCCTACATCTTACTAGAATGCATTTGGCGGTTGCAACTGACTTGATTCGGAAACAGGTTGATAAGTAGTGATAACCTTCTTTTCATACGTTTGCTCGTGGATAACCATCGTATCTGCTATGAAGTCATGCAACCCCTGTTTTTTAGGTGTAAAACCAACTAACCAGTACAATGGCAAGATTGTTGCCGAGAAAAAGCGGCCAATCCATTCCCTGAACAAAATGGTGCTTAAAGACAGTGATTCGCTTTGCAATGCGATGACACGCAACCCAAAAATCATTTTGCCTACAGTTTGCTTGAAAAACTTCATCATTAGTACGAAATATAAATAGAAAATAAACCCTGTGATGAACCCTATCGGTGCATACCATGTTGCCCCTTGAACATCCCATCCGAATATATGGAACAACGGATAAATGACAATTGAAGTAACGGATGAAATGACAAGTAAATCTATTAAATATGCCCAGAATCGAATCCAAAAGCCAGCAGGTTTCAGGATAAACTCTTCACTATTCTGAACTGTATATTTTGGATTCGGTGAAACAGGATTCACTGCTTCCTTAATTGATGATTCATGTTCATTCGGATCATATCGATCAGTCATTTACTATTCCTCCTCACTTCTCACCGTATAAATACATCATACGAGGTGCGTTATAATCCGAAAGTAAACGGCCAATCAATTGTGACTCCGCGTCTCCACCTAACAACGATTGAGCTTTCATAGAAAATAGACTGGAGAAGCCTTGAGGGTATTCATATTGAATCACTTCTGCATCTTCTAAATCAAAGTCTTTACGAACAGCTTCAATTACGTCTTCCAAATATCCATATTCATCCGCAAGACCGGCTTCAATTGCCTGACGCCCATTCATAATGCGTCCGTCTGCCACTTTCTTCACTTCAGCTTCTGTCATGCCACGGCCTTCTTCAATAATATCTACAAATGATTCATACGATTCATTAATCATGTCCTGTAGCATCGCACGCTCATCTTCCGTCATATCACGGGTTGGGCTCATAATATCTTTATACGGTCCTGTTTTAATCGTAACAAAATCAACACCATATTTTTCAGCCAGTTTGCCGTAGTTGACACTTTCCATAATGACGCCGATGGAACCTGTCAGTGTTTCTTTATTCAAGAAAATTTTATCTGCAGGCGCAGAGATATAGTATCCGCCTGATGCAGCCATGCTACCCATCGACACGTAAAAAGGTATGCCAACTTCTTCTTGCACTTCTTTAATTTTATCATAAATTTGCGCAGACTCGACAACCCCGCCACCTGGCGAATTCACTTGCAAGACCACGGCTTTGATTGTATCGTCTTCTTTAATCATTTCCAGTTGGTCCATGAAAAACTGGTGATCGTAACCGGCTGTTCCAAAAAGTGAAGTAGCCTCGCCAGTATCCTGAATGACTCCGTCCACTGTTAATACAGCGATACGTTTAGATGTATCCCCAACTTCCAGTACGCTCTCGGAATATTCACTTTCTGGCAAAGCCAGCATGTTTTCAAAATTAGATGTCCAATCATTGCTAAAAGCAAAAAATGCCATATTAATGATGGTAGACAAACCCAATAATAGTGCTGCAGCACCTAAAGCAATCCAACGTTTTGCATTCAATTTGATGTTCCTCCTTTTTCTACTCTTAACGTAATACGAATAACATGCCGTAATGTTTCAGAACATGCTAAAATAACGACAAGTATTAACGGAAAGGTCGTGACAGTATTGTCCGAGCGTACACACATTTTTATTTATTCCAAACACGATAAAAGCTCCTTGCAACAAAAATCAATTCTTACGGAAATGATTGCACAACATGGATTCACTACGGTAGATGATGCGAAAAATGCAAACATTATCGTAAGCTTGGGCGGAGATGGATCTTTCCTTCAAGCCGTTCGCAAAACCGGTTTTCGTCAAGATTGTTTGTATGCCGGAATTTCTACCACTGGTTCGCTGGGTATGTATTGTGATTTTCATTTCAATGACATGGATACAGTGATTCAGGCTGTTCAACATGCGGAAATTGAAGTACGTCGTTATCCTATTTTACAAGTTATAGTGGATGACAATCCACCTTTTTATTGCTTGAATGAATTTAGTATCCGTTCAAATATTATTAAGACATTTGTTCTTGATGTAGAAATTGATGGATTGCATTTTGAAACATTCCGGGGAGATGGCATGATCATCGCTACCCCAACTGGTAGCACGGCTTACAATAAGTCGGTCAATGGTGCAGTGGTGGATCCTCTCCTCCCTTGTTTCCAAGTATCTGAACTGGCATCTGTGAACAGCAACAAATACCGCACTCTTGGCTCTTCATTCATTTTAGGCGGTCAGCGTCAATTAACATTACGCCTGCAGCAAGACGGAAATGACTTCCCGACAATGGGCATGGACAATGAATCGCTAAGTATTCAACATGTACAATCAGTTAATATCGAGTTGAGTAACCGCATCGTGAAGACCGTTAAGTTGAAAAACAATTCTTTCTGGGAAAAAGTGAAACGCACGTATCTTTAATTTGGACTCGTTAGAACCTTCAACTGGACAATAACAAAAATCAACCCATTCAATTCAATAAAAGCAGACGAGATATTCTTCTCGTCTGCTTTTTATAATTTCGCCAATTTAAGTTTTCTTGTGCGTGCTTCCATAACCTTGGAGACAGTAAAGAGAATCAGCGCCAGCCAGATTAAGGAAAATGACAGTAAATCAATGGGATTGAACGTTTCGCCATAAATAATAACACCTAGGAACAACATACAAGTCGGAGCAATGTATTGTAAAAACCCAATCATGTATAACGGCATTTGTTGTGCTCCTTTTGCGAATAACACGAGAGGTACAGCGGTTGCAGCACCTGTAAGAATCAACAATACATCCGTCTGGAATGAATCATGAAAAAGGACAGCACGGTCGGATAGAAATAAATAAATGTAATAAATAAACGCAAACGGCACAATAAACAATGTTTCGATTGTCAATCCGCGAACTGCATCTAACGGTATTGTTTTTTTCATTAATCCATATATGGCAAAACTGATGGCAAGTGAAAAAGCAAGCCACGGGAAACGGCCATATGAAATGGTTAAGATGATAACACCGATGGTCGCAATGACAAAGGCGATTTTTTGAGCCGTCGTCAAACGTTCCTTTAAGAAAAAGATGCCCAGCAAAACAGAAATCAGTGGGTTGATATAGTATCCTAAACTGGTTTCCACTAAATGGTTATTATTTACTGCCCAGATATACAAGAACCAGTTTCCTGAGATTAATGCCGAAGCAAAAAATAAGCTCCAGAAAGCTTTTTGATTTTGCCACAATGACATTAAATCTTCAATGAGAAGCTTGGTTTTTCGTGTAATCAGCACGAATAGTAATGTAAATATAAATGCCCATAGGACTCGGCTTGTTATGATTTCATCACTCGGAACATTATGTAACCACTTCCAATAGATTGGGAGAACTCCCCAAACAAGATACGCACCGATTGCCCAAATAACACCTTGACGTTCTTTTTCTAGCATAGCTTCACCTCATTAGTTTGACTCTCGAAATATATCTCATTATAGAATCCTTTTGAGAGAAAGTAAACGACAAAAAACTATTCTTATAAACCTTTTTATCAAAGGCTATAAGAATAGTTTTTTGAGTTTTTATTTAGAAATTTCCTGATTTCTTAGTTCAATTCTTCGTATTTTACCAGAAGCTGTTTTTGGCAGTTCTTCGATAAACGTTATATCACGAGGATATTTGTACGGTGCTGTTAAAGTTTTCACATGGTCCTGTAGTTCTTTTACAATCTCTGGTGATCCCACCGCTGAATCAACCAATACAACATATGCTTTGACGATATGCCCACGAATTTCATCCGGACTGCCCACTACAGCACATTCTTTAACCATTGGATGTTTGACCAAAGCGTCTTCTACTTCGAACGGTCCTATTGTGTATCCAGAACTAATGATAATATCATCACCACGGCCTTCAAACCAGAAGTAGCCGTCCTCATCTTTTGAAGCCTTATCTCCGGTAATATAGTAAGTTCCTCTAAATTGCATTTTTGTTCGTTCCGGGTCTTTTAGGTATGACTTAAATAAAGCAGGTGTATCGGTATGAACGGCAATATCACCAACTTCTCCTGGTGCACAAACTTCGCCGAATTCATTAATGATGTCCACTTGGTTGCCAGGCGTAGGTTTACCCATTGATCCCGGACGTGCTTCCATGCCCTTCATTGTTCCTACCAACAATGTATTCTCGGTCTGTCCATATCCGTCACGCACTTCCAAACCGAATTCCCGCTTGAATGTATCGATAACTTCACGGTTTAACGGTTCTCCAGCAGACACCGCACTATGCAGTGAAGTAAGATTATACGCTGATAGTCCCTCTACTTTCGCCATTATCCGATACTCGGTTGGTGTACAACAAAGAACGTTTACTTGATATTCCTCAAGCAGTGATAAATACGTTTTCGGATCAAATTTTCCGTGATAGACAAAACCGGTCGCCCCACTTCCGAGAGTTGCAACGAATGGACTCCAAATCCATTTTTGCCAACCTGGGCTTGCAGTTGCCCATACAACATCACCTTCATGAATGCCTAACCAATGTTCAGCTGATGTACGTAAATGCGCGTATGCCCAACCATGTGTATGAACTACACCTTTAGGATTGCCTGTCGTACCACTCGTGTATGACAAAAAAGCGATGTCCGTGTTATTTGTGTCTGCGCCAGTAAATTCAGTAGAAGCTTTGGTAAGTTCTTCAGACAATGAAACCCATTTTCCTTTTCCTTCTCCGATAACGAATTGAGTCAGACCATCCAATTTTTCAACTTGATCAAATTGGCTGATGAATGGTTCATATGCCACTATCGCTTTCGCTTCACTATGAACTAAACGGTAATCAATATCTTTTGCTCGCAGCATTTCCGAGCTTGGAATAACGACCAGCCCAGCTTTTAAGGCACCTATGTAAGTGACATAAGCTTCAATTAATCTCGGTACCATGACCAAAACAACATCACCTTGTCTCAATCCACTATTTGTAAAAACATTTGCTGCCTGATTTGCCAGTTGCATCAATTCTTTGTATGTAATTTTTTTCGTCTCGTCCTTTTCACTTTTCCAAATCAATGCTAAACGATTTTCATCGGTTGCATATTTTTCGAATTCCTGGACCAAATTATACGTTGACGGTGCCAATAAATTTTCACGATTCAATTTAGTTCCCCCTTTGTTCAGTGAGCCACCCCTCTTTATTATAGCTACATAATACTGATTTTTCAAAAAGAAGTTTTTATTCAGTCAATTAATTAGTCTCTGATGACTTTTATCCCTCTGTTTTCTGTTCAGTCGTGAAGTCCCATTTTTTCAGACGTCACGACAAAAACTCAGACTGAGTGAAATCTTATCGCTCTTCATAACACAAAAAAACCGGCAGCTTTCGCTACCGGTTCGTTTTATTTTAAATTATTTTTGGTAACCGCCGTTTAATTGTTGCTCTGCCATTTGCACTAAACGCTTAGTGATTTCTCCGCCAACGGAACCGTTAGCACGCGCTGTAGCATCTGGTCCAAGCTGTACACCGAACTCTTGTGCAATTTCATATTTCATTTGGTCTAAAGCTTGTTTAACACCTGGAACGACTAGTTGATTTGAACTTTGATTTGCCATGTCTGTGTCACCTCCTTGTTGAATATAGAATGTGCCGGATGGACAAATTCATGCATTCACAAGAAGTAGTAATATATGGGATTATCTTTATTCAAAAACAGCTGTGCGTATATAATCCATACGTTAATTTTTATAATAGGTCGGAGAATTTATCTTGTTTCTTTTTAGGGAACATGATAATTTCACGTTCATTGACTGCTTCAGTTATCATATCATCGAATGTTTTGAAGCTTTCATAATACTCCACTTTTTCAAGCTTTGGTTTTGTTTTTGGGCTTGCAGGAGTGAAAATTGTACAACAATCTTCATACGGTCTGATCGAGACTTCATAAGTATCGATTTGTTGGGCAATCTCAATAATATCTTGCTTGTCATATGAAATAAGTGGACGTAATACAGGCGTATTCGTCACGGCATTTATAGCTGTCAAGCTTTCTAAAGTTTGACTTGCCACTTGTCCAAGACTTTCACCAGTGATAATTGCCAAAGCTTGCGTTTCTTCACGTACTAAATCTGCAATCTTTAACATCATTCTCCGAGTTGTCGTCATTGATACATTGTCTGGAATTTGTTTTTGAATTTCTTGCTGTATCGCAGTGAATGGAATGATATGCAACTTCACAGAAGCACCAAAGCGACTTAATTTATCAGCTAAATCCATAACTTTTTCCTTCGAACGTTCACTAGTGAATGGAGGACTGTGAAAATGAATAGCATCCAGGCGTACGCCACGCTTTAACATTTGGTAACCAGCAACAGGACTGTCAATACCACCCGAAAGCATCAAGAGTGATTTTCCGTTAGATCCAATCGGTAAACCGCCTGCACCAGGAATGACTTCTGCCATCATATAAACAGCATCTCTTCGTACTTCTACACGTAGTTCAATATCCGGTTTCTTCATTTGAACCTGAATTTCAGGGAATGTACGAAGCACATTGGCTCCAACGAACTGTTGCAGTTCATTTGTTTCCATCTCAAATGGCTTATATGAGCGTTTAACAGTTACTTTAAACGTTTTATCTTTGCGATCAATTGACTCCACTACTTTAATGGCTGTTTGTTTGATATCTTCCAGGTCGTGACTGCAAGATGCAACTGGACTGAAAGACTGAATGCCAAAAATTTGTGGCAGTCGCTCTATTAACTGGTTCATGGTTTCCTGTTCATTTGGTCGAATGAACATACGATCCCGTTCTGTTTCAATTTGAAATTTGGGTAAATCAGCAAACGCGTAACGAATATTGTCTCGTAATCGACCTGTAAACGAGCTTCGGTTTCTTCCTTTTGTAGATAACTCACCATATCTGATTAATATTTCTTTCCATTCCAACATGTTTTTAATCTCCTTTAACTTGCTTGATGATTGCCGTGAAATTTTCTATAAAATGATCAATTTGTTCATTGCTATTGCTGGTTCCCATACTTATGCGAATCACACCTTTTGTATAGTCATCGGGTAAACCGATTGCTTTTATTACATGGCTGATTTTCGTTTGTTTAGAAGAACAAGCACTCGATGTTGTTACAATGATGTCCCTTGCTTGCAAGGCATTGACCAGCACTTCTCCTTTAATATTCCGGACACTGATTGTCAGGATGTGTGCCGCAGCATCATCTGGGGATAATATACGTATATCCTTGAAACCACTAATAAAGTTTCTCAACTTTTCGTTCCACATTTTATATGTCGTATGCATGGATGCTTGATTTTCGAATGCCATTCTCATGGCTTTAGCGAAAGCAACTGCCTGAGGAACAGGTACCGTCCCACTTCTTAACCCAAACTCTTGTCCACCACCCACAATGGTCGGTTCAAATGAAACATGACCTGTCCAAGCGACAATCCCGGTTCCTTTTAAGCCATTGAATTTATGCCCTGACAGTGTCAGTACATCTGCTCCAAGAATGGGAAACGACACTGGATATTTACCAAAACTTTGAACTGCATCTACGTGAAATAATGCTCGACTATGTTGATGAATGACTTTTGCTAATTGTTCAATTGATTGAATGCTTCCAATCTCGTTATTAATATGCATCACACTTACCAAAATCGTATCTTTACGCAATCGCTCTTTTACATCTTCAAATGAAATAATGCCTTTATCATTCACTGGTATAATATCGACTTCAAAGCCTTGTTTCTCCAATTGTTTCATCGATTCCAACACGGAGGGATGTTCAATATTTGAAGTGATGATATGTCTTCCGCGAGACTGCAGACTTCTAGCAAGACCATGGATGGCAAAATGATTGGATTCTGTTCCGCCTGAAGTGAAAACCACTTTGTTTTCTTCTGTCTTTAACATATCTGCAATTTGCTTTCGGGCACGGGAAAGAAGCATATGTGAATCCACGCCCATTTCATGCAAAGATGCAGGGTTTGCATAATACGCCTCATTTACCTTTACAAAAGTATCCAATACTTCTTTATGTGGTTTCGTCGTTGCACTATGATCGAAATAATACATGGGTCGTACTCCTTTTCATTAGAAAACCACCAGCACGTGGTGTGCGGTGGTTTCAATTACCCTTATTACATAAAAGTATACCATACTGATATTCTTTAATGTCTAGCTTCAAGCACTATCCCGCACCTCAGCTTGTGCCCACAGGATGCCTTCCTACCTAAGCAAATGCAGGCTTTTTCTTAGGTTCTTCCATCGCATATGTCAGGCTAAAGTAGTGCTTTACGCTTTTCTTGTTATGAACGCCACGCGTCCTCTTTGACAAGAACTTCAATTCGCTTCATCGCACCCGGTTCCACTTCTTCTACAGCAGTAGCTGCTTCTTCAAGTGCTTTGGAATATCGAAGCTGACGGAATGCCGCTTCAGCCTCCAATAAACGCTGATTCATCCGTGGATGACTCGCACGATAACGGTTGCCATATTGAATGATACGTTCAATCAACAATACATTTTCAAGCATTTCTTTTGATTTAGCATGTACTTCATGGATACATTTATCCGCTTTTGCCAAATAATTGTCTACCAATTTCATATTCAGTGGTACTTCTTGCAAGCTTTGCATCACCAAGTAAATATGTTCTTCGGCTTCTTCCAAACGAACATCCATTTCTTCAGGAATCCCCGGCATATTCGCTTTATGTACCATACGGTCGGTTTCATGCAGCAAACGCTTCAGTTCATCTAAATTAGTTCGAGCTCGGTTTTCATCAATACGTAAATTTTTAAGGCTATTAGAGAAACGATCTTGCTCTTCATATAAGCTTTCCAAATCAGTCGAAATCAGTGTAAGTTCATCCTGAAGGCTTGAATAAGCTAATTGATCTTCACTTGCACGTTGTGCGAGTAAATCATAACGTTTTTGCAAGGTTTCGATTTGCTTCAGACACACAAGAGGAATTTCTGCTTCTTTCTCTGGTAAACGATAACTTTGTTGAACATATGCAGCTTCATCACTTGTTTGACGTGTGATAGTTGTAACTTCAGCCAATCGACGCTCAGTAGGGTGACGATGTTTATCAACATAACGTTTTGCCATTACTTCTTTTTCCAGCATGTCATAGAACGCTTCAATTTCATCCTTCATTTGCTCAATACGAATTTTCGCGTCTTCAATCTCAAGCTGAATGATTGATTCTTTCATTAGTACCAATTCGTCATCCAATTTGTCCAATTGATCCGTCATTTCAAGATGCTCTAAATAATAGGATTGTTCTTCCATTTCACGTTGTCCACTACGGAGATCATGAATACTTGAGGGAATCTTGTTTTGTACGTCTGTTAACAGCGAAGGAATATCTTGCAATAAGTTAAATACATGCTGGGCTTCCTGATCCAGTCCAATGACAATTTCACGCGCTTGTAAATAATTGCCATTTTCGGTTAATCGATCATATTCTTCAAATTGAGGACCGAATTGCTCCAATTTCTTCTCAAGTGGTACAGCCGCTGCTCCGAAAGAATGTTGATGCGCGAGTAAAGTTTTACGTGCTGCACGATACTGCTCTTTCAAGCTATCCATTTCCACTCGGTTTTTCTCTTCGCTTCCAATCAGTTGCTCAAGCTCTTTTAAAATTCGGGACATTTGTTCATCACTATGCTGAATACGTTCTTGAATTTCTTTTTCTATCGCTGTAGCACGTTTGAAACGGAATTTATCAATACTATCTTCAGCATCAAACAGCAATGAATCGATTTTCGGCATATGAACATCCATAACTTGCGTCCAACTGTTTCGCCAGCTTTCAAACAGTTCTTCCGTTTGACCATTCATATTTAGCTGCTTAACTTTCGTCATTTCTTCTAATATTGGTTTGTTTTGAATTTGATGTTTTTCATGTTCAAGTCTTTCAATTTCACTGTTATGTTTACGACGGATCATAAATCCGACTACAATTAATGCAATTAGTACGATGATTGCAATGATGATATACTTAGTCATCGTAAGCCCCCTGTTCCAAAATCACGGTCTATGCCAGTTTATATATGTAATACTACCATGAAACAATCGATAATGTTGCCGAAAATCGAAGAATTTTGCCGAAATTATGTAAAATGTCCGATTTACACGTTGGAGGTGCCTATATTAATGAAAAGAGATGCGCATATTCACAGTCCTTTTTGCCCCCATGGAACGAAAGATGAATTTGAATTATATATAGAAAAAGCGATAAAGAACGGCTTTACCGATATCTCATTCACAGAACATGCACCTGCTCCTGAAGGATTTATTGATACTGTCCCTACTAGGGATAGTTTCCTAGATGTAAACTCACTTGAACCTTATATAAACAAACTGCGCCAATTAAAAAAACAATACGCTTCCGATATCTCGATCAACATTGGTCTGGAGTTCGATTATATTGAAGGATATGAAAAAGCAACTGCTCGGATGCTCAATGAAATTGGTCCTACCTTAGATGATTCTATTTTATCTGTCCATTTCCTGCTTTTTGAAAATAAATATACTTGTATAGATTTCTCGGCAGAATCGTTTATTGAGTTTTCAGGGCAAGTAGGTTCTATTGAAAATGTCTATGAGCTTTATTACAAAACTCTCCAGGCCTCCATACTAGCTGATTTAGGAAAATATAAACCGAAACGAATTGGACATCCGACATTAATTCATAAGTTCCAACATGCTCATGGATTCAAAGTCGATGACCATGATTTCATTATGTCGACATTACAATTAATGAAAGAACATCGTTATGAAATGGACCTCAACAGTGCAGGACTGGCTAAAGAATATTGTTTGGAACCCTATCCCCCACAACGTTACGTAACAACTGCAAAAGATATGGGAATTCCTCTTGTGTTCGGGTCCGATGCACACAGGGTCCAAGATTTGCATCAATATTATGAGAAAGTTTATACTGATTCGTAAGTTTCTAATTTTAAGAGGTGATTTCATGTTTGAAAAAGCAGCATATGCAGGGAATACAGAACAACAATACAACATGTTAGGAAAACAACTGGACGCTTTACTAAGCGGAGAGTCGAATGTCATGGCTAATTTAAGCAATGCTTCTGCATTACTGAACCAATTTTTCGATCGAATCAATTGGGTTGGGTTTTATATGATGGATGAAGGAGAGCTTGTTTTAGGACCTTTCCAAGGTTTACCTGCTTGTGTCAGAATTCCTGTGGGTCGAGGAGTTTGTGGAACGACAGTTGCAAAGAAAGAAACGATGGTTGTACCTGACGTACACGCTTTTCCAGGACATATTGCTTGTGATGCGGCTTCCCAATCAGAAATTGTAATACCAATTTTTAAAAATGGTGAAGTGATTGGTGTTTTAGACATCGACAGTCCGGAAAAAGATCGATTCCATGAGGAAGATCGACAAGGACTTGAACAGTTTGTTTCTATATTAATGAAACACATTTAAAAGGACGAGGTTAATCCGTTCAGTTATCTGGTACAAAATCTAAATTAAACATACAAAAAGAGCCCAAATTCGCATATGAATTGGGCTCTTTTAAAATGCCTAAATTCAGGCTTTGTTATTGATTAATACTTACTATATTAATTGTTATTTGTTAATATGTACGCTAAAAGTGTTGCTAAATGTCTGCTAATTGCTTGAATGGAAATATAAAAAAAGATAGTAAATGTAAATACCGAACGTTTAAACATCCAGTCAAAAAGGCTGAGTGTTCGTACCTAATATTTATAAGTCTTATTAAACTAAAGCACCCGTTAGTTCAATAAGCTAACCTTAATTTATTTGTTTTTGAACCGAACTAAATACAACAATTTTTTCAAGTTTGGATGCTTTAAGTATTAGGAAACCTATCATACTCCCTATAGCATTTAATATAATATCATCAACATCGAACGCCCTGTTAGGCAATAATAATTGAATAAACTCAATTAACATTGAACTTAATACACCTACTAACACAACACTCGAAAGATTATTTATTCTCTTAAATTTCAAAACAAGAATGCAACCCAATGGTATAAATAATATGATATTTCCTAAAATATTTCTTAAGGGAACCATATAATAAAAGTGATTTAATAATTCATTAATACTTGCAAACGGCACAAAATTATTAGGTGAATCGTATTCAGGACCAAAAGCTATTTCAAGTGGGAAAATTGTTAGTCCTATGATTCCCATCACACTTATGAAGTAAAGAAGATTTACCACTTCTCGTTTAAAATCAAATTTCTTATTAATAATTGTAAGGTTAAAAGCCTTAAAAATTATCCATATAATCGTAATTGCTATTGCGGGGTAGAGAAAATGAATTCTAATAAATCACACATCCTTTTTTATATATAAAATTACATAACGAACAAATTATACCATTAACTAATCTGATAACGTGTTAGGTCAAGATATATGGTAATTACCTTTTCTTATTGAACTAACCTGCCCCGTTAGTTCAATAAGAAAAAAGAGCCGCCTAAGCAATCCATGATCTTTAACTAACGCACCCGTTATTTGAAGAAGAATCTTTTACCTTTAATTATTTATCACTATCAGGGAATCTCCAACATTTCGGAAATTCCATAAATCAAGTAAAGTAGTGGCTTCAGATAAAACTATTTATTATGTACTTTCTATGTGCACCTTCAACTATTCAGCCACTTTTATGTAAATATTGAAATAGCACAATTGCCATGGCTAATAGTTCTTCATTCGTATCATGTATGCGAAACTCTAAATTTCCCATCACTAATTTTGACAAATCGGCTTCGCTAATCTTTTGTGAATCTTTATAAACCAAAACTTGATTACTCACTTTATAGGATAGTAATTGATAGGTTTCGTCTTGAATATGGATGGCTAACTTATCCTCAAAATTTAGTTTATCTTTTATCTTCGGGGTATAACGAGCTTCCGCGATTTCTATGCCATTCTCTATTACTTTCCAAACAACTTTGTTAGAAGTAAATTTACTATACTCTTGCCACTCTACTCGCTTGGTTTCATTAAAAAAAGCCAGATGGATATATTTATCGGAGGCATTTACCAACTCAACAAATAAACGTTGCCAAAAAGTAGGATAATACCGCCTATAGCGAAAAATACGTTGATTGCCTTTTGTAAGTTTCTTTTCCGTCGTTTTAGAACGTTCTGTTAATCTTGTTTGCCAAAGATCTTCTGATTTTGGTTTAAACTGTGCATCTTTTTTACTTTGAAGAATTTCAATAATAAAAAATACTACCGCAGCTACTAAAAACAAACAGCTAAGACCCAATTGTGAAAGTTCAATAAACCCTTTTACAAAGTACCTAATCCAAATACCTAATTGAGTAGCTAGAAATAAAATGAATAAATACAACATGATGGGATTCCTCCTCCATCAACTATACGTATTTGATGACATATTAGTTTCGAAAAATTTTGCTTATTGAACTAACCTGCCCCGTTAGTTGGATAAGATTAATTTTCATGGGAGTTCAATAAGAAAAAAGAGCTACCAAAGCAAGCCCAATGTACTTTAAATAAAGCCCCCAGTTACTTGAAGAAGACCCTATTCCTTATACCAATTTTCATCAAATTTCAGGTTTAATGCTTTTCCAAAACATACCCCAAATCTTATAAACCCTCTGCCCCTTGCAGTTATCAGCTTTCCATCTTGGACTACAAGTTCTTCACTATAGTTTTCCTTTTCAAAAACACCAGACTTCTCTCGGTTTTCTTCTGTCATACCAATAGTATATTTTTTGCCGTTTAAAAGCCCTGCATTTGCTAAAAGATACGGAGAACTTGAAATGCTTCCAATTACAGTTGCTTTACTCTCTATTCGACTTATAAACTCAAATATTTCTTTCTTACCTTCTAATGCTAATATATCCATACAACCTGTTAATAAAAGACTATCTATCTCCTCAAGGTTTACTTCATCAATTGTAGTATCAGTTAAACAAGTTAGTCCAGATTCGCCTCTAATAGGCAAATTATTTAGACCGATAGTTATGACAGGTTTCTCTCCCTGCATAAGAATGGATAATGCAACACTTAGCTCATACTCACTATATTGAGGGTATAATAACACTGCTGTTTTTTTCACTCTATTTAATCCTCCTAAATGTTATTTATTTATTCAATAAAGAATCCTTATTCAACTAACCTGCCCCGTTAGTAGAACAAGAAACTAGATGATCCGTCCGTTAAAGCTCGATTCACTTACTCAACTGGATTGTATCACGTATACATCCTAGGTTGACATACATCCCGATTGGGAAGTATCTAACTAGGTTCATAAAAAAAGACTGCCCTGTAAAAGGCAGCCGGTTCTTCAACTAAAGCTACCGTTTAGTTAAACAAGCACATTTTCTTATATTGCATAAATTCTTCGTATTGTTCACAACATATCTTTCTTTATTTTCGCTTCGTCCCTATATTTATTTACACATTTTTCACATATACAATTCTTCCTTATACTCTCTGTAGGAACTAACTCAAAGATTCCAATAGGAAATACGCCTTCTGTATCACACCAGCAGTTACCGTGTTCTACTCTTCCTGTCATACATTCGTTTTCCTCTCCACATATAGGACAATATTTATTAGCCAATTATAACCCCTCCTCATTCTTTCACAATATGAATCAAATTCGACATAATAGAGAGATGAATTCTCACCTTTTTGTTCAACTAACCTGCCCCGTTAGTTCAATAAGAAAAAGCTGCTTACGCAGCCCGATGTTCTTCAACTAAAGCACCCGTTAGTTGAAGAAGAAAAAATAATCATAATCCCTGATTACCATTTGTCAAATCGGCTCAAATCTATACCATTTTGGGTTACCAACATTATCACTTCAGGATCAGGGTATATGAAGCATTCACTGAAATCTGCTACGTTTAAGACTTCTAAATCTCCTTTGTATAAGCTGAAATTCCAAATTGAATCAAACGTATCATTTAGTGTGTAATTAAGAATTAAGTTCCTTGAAGTATCATTAAGTTCCGCTCTATAGACACTACTGTCTTTCATATTAGGCCAAGGAGAAACGCTGATATTAGGAAGATTTTTAAAATCAAGCATTCCTGCTAATAAAGGGTTATCTGCATCATATTCACCATTCGGAAACACAATTGCAAATTCATCACTATATTCGATAACTGTAGTTAAAATCTTCTTCCATTCCGGAGTAGAATCAATATTATTAATATAAATACACTCACTCATTAAATTCACCTCTTTAACGGTTATTGTAAAAAGCTAGATCATCCAAAAATACTTCGCTTTATTTGACACTCTTACTGGTCCTTTTAATCTAAAGAAAACCTTGTCCATTCTAAATGTTGAATGTCTTTTGTAGTTTTAACTTCCATTGTAAACCAATTTATATTTCCGGCAAATCTTTCGGAGCAAGGAAATTCTACTTGAATTGCTCGATTGCCTTGTGTACATCTTATTTTTCCTTTAAAGGGTAAATCAGGATTATCATTTAGATTTTGTTGAATATTAAGAATTAAATCGTATTGGTAACCTGAAGCAGTGAGTCAAAATACTTTTTTGAAACTGATTCTCTTAAGTGTTTATATGTTAAAGCATCTAATTCGCATCGAAAATCTAATGTGCCATCAGCAAGAGTTGCCCTGAATTTCACATATCTACCTATTTTATCTTTGGATATCTCTAAAATCCTCAGCTTATCTAACCCTGCACGAGACATCTGAACACCACTTTCCTATTGACGTGTATTTTTTCCTTTTAATTAAATTACATCTTGATTCTTCTTCAACTAACCTGCCTCGTTAGTTTAATAAGAAAAAGGGCTGCATAGCAACCCGATGATCTTTAACTAAAGCACCCGTTAGTTTAAGTAGAATCCTTCACAATCTCCTTAATAATATGTAAGAGAACTGCCAATCAGACACCCAAGCCCAATTAATAAATAAATTGTTTTTGTAAACCAATATGGTAATTTATCTGTCCAACTTGTAATAAATTCAAGAATAATTGAACCACTATGACCAAAACCTTCTTCTTTGTGAATATTTTTATTGTGTCTAATCCCAAAAGCAATAAATCCTACACCGAAAATTAATAATAAAATACTTTCCATTTAAAATTCCTTTCTAAGATAAAACCTAACTACGTTTTTTATAATCATGAATCGGTTCTTCTGCTAACCTGCCCCGTTAGTTTAATAAGAAAAAAGAGCTGCCCAAGCAACTCCACGATCTTTAACTAAAGCGTCCGTTAGTTGAATAAGGAATTTCAATTCAATTGTTAAGGATGTACTCTTTGCCTTTTTTTCTACGTTCAAATATTAAACAACCAATATATATAACCAACAATATCATCGAAACGTTGATTGAAATTTCATATCCAGTCCTAAATAAATCGGAGTTCCAGTGTCCAAAATGGTCTTCACCAAAAACATAATATGCCAACGAGTTGGAAGCAGAATAGCCATCCCTTTCTGGGTATGGAATTAAGCTGTGATTATAGTTTTGTGCTAATGCTGTATTAAAGACCAATGATGTTATTAATAAAACAAGTGTCGATTTTGATTTACTATCTTTTTTATCTAAAATTCTAAGAAGAAGGTAAAACAATAAAATAGCAGGTAATAGAAACTTTACAAGAATAATAATCACATATTTCCCCTCTTTCTTTTTTATCCATTTAATTAATTCGAGATGTGAATAGGTTACTCCTTCTTATTGCAGTAACCTGCCCCGTTAGTTTAATTAGAAAAAAGAGTTGCCTAAGCAACCCCAAAGAGAAACAATAATCGTTCCTTATTCCATTAAAGGGCCATTTAATGGAGTACAGGGTAGGAATATTTTGTGGGGAAGTCGAAGTTGTTTTATCGAATAGCAACTACGGTATCGAATATGATGGCATTCACGAAATAAGGTTCGCGATTATTCCAATAGTAGAGGGTTTACGAAGTGTTGTTCGTTAACAAGATGTTATATGACATACACCAAAACCCAATTTCACATTTTCCTATACTGTGACAAGGTGTTTTTTGTTTGGAAGGAATTTGTAACTTTTTAATAGAATAATTATGAAGATGATCAGATAATAAATTTTTACACATAAGGAGATAAGACTATGGCAAAAAACAAATTACTAAGAATGGACAATGTCGGCATCGTTGTAGAATCCCTTGATGACGCAATCTCTTTCTTCGAGGAGATTGGCTTGAACCTCGAAGGGCGAGCCACTGTCGAAGGTGAATGGGCTGGTCGCGTAACCGGATTGGGTTCTCAGTGCGTAGAGATTGCTATGATGGTTACCCCAGATGGCCACAGCCGACTTGAACTTTCGCGATTTCTCACCCCAGCTACTATATCAGATCACCGGACTGCTCCTGTAAACGCCCTCGGTTATCTACGCGTCATGTTCACCGTTGAAGACATTGACGAAATGGTATCCAGACTCACTAAGTATGGTGCTCAGCTCGTTGGCGAAGTGGTTCAGTACGAGGACTCGTATCGGCTCTGCTACATTCGTGGAATCGAAGGACTTCTAATCGGTTTGGCGGAACAACTCGGTAACAAATAAGTAAGTGACGTTTTATAAAAAGCCTTTGCTGAAATATACATTACTGAAGTAAAAATATTTGAAGAAAATTCTTATTCAATAAAAGGGCGCTTTAATGTAGTAACGAAAAAAGCCTAATTTCCCAGCATTTATTGAGAAATTAGGTTTTTTAATATGAGGATTTCCTTAACGTTGTAAATCCGCATTTCCCTGACGCTACCCCTTTGCTAGATTACGTCTGCCTGTTAACAAAACATCGCAACTTTGTTTCAAAACTACAGACTACTTTCTAAGTTTCCTTTATAAAAGTTTAAAAATTCTAATAAATAAAAAGGTATTTAGAAAATATTGTATAATGTAACACAATAATTTCTAAAAACGGAGGATGGAAATTATGAAAAAGAAAAAGAGATTATTGTAAGTAGCTACAGGAACTCTATTACTATTGAGTTTATCTTTTGCTACGGGAGCAAGTGCTCAAGACGAACACGAAGTAATGGTCCTAGACCTGAATGTACTAATAATGGACATTGCTACTATCCGTGAATACTTATTTGAACTAATGCATCTCTTCGGAGGTGCTTTTTATTGTCTTGAAAAATGAATTGAAGAAATACGAACGTTCATGAAAACAGGAGAATGAAACATTTAGTCGCTCACAAATTGTGGGTGCTTTTTCTATCTCATTATGTAGCTTTATAAAAAAGTTTGATTAAAAATATGGTAAGAACGTTGATATATCAGTACGACTAATTTTTGTCTTTTGAAAAAAGTTTAATCAAAACCTTTAATTTTTATATATTCCATACTATAGAGAGGTCACTGGAAAACTGATTGCTAGCTTTAATTAAGTTACGCTAATCACTAAATAAAGTAATCAAAAAGGAGTTTGTTATCTGAATAATGGAGATGACAAACTCCTCTTTAAGCTCAATTTTTGTCTTTAGACAGTGTTAATATATTTATAGTTATCCACTGAACACCTTAAATTGTCACTCAAAAGTCATTTTAAACAGCTACAATGATATTTATTATTCTATTTTACGCGGAGGAAAGTAAATGAAAAAGCAACATTTAATTACCACGATTACAATTATGTATACGGCTCTTACTTTATATTTTATGTTTTTCTATTTTAATCGCCTAGATCATAGAAGTAATTACATGGATGCAGGTTATGAATTTCTAATTATTCCATCAAGCGTCCCTTTAAATTTCCCTAGTTTCCGGTTTTCTTGGTTGTACGACTTTGGAAATATAGCGGCATTCATCCCCTTTGGTATCCTGTTTCCTTTATTAAAACAAGTTAACTTTGGAAAATTTATAGGCTGGTTTATTATCGTAATTCTTGGATTAGAAATACTACAACCTTTAATGTATCTCGGAACCTTTGATGCTGACGATATTATTTCAAATACAATAGGTGCAATAATAGGCTATGTTGTCTACAAAGTTGGTTTCACATCAAAATTGACTTGTAGGAAGCTCATTGCCTCTTGCTCAGCTGCTATTCTACTGTTAGTTTGTGTAATGTGCGTCTCTGAGATTTTAGATAAGCGCGTAAGTTCTAAACAACCTTTACAGCATATCGAGGAAACGAAGGGGAAGAAGCCACTAATGAAAGATATTCCACACTTCACTATAGCTGGCGATACAATAGAACCCCAATTCAACTTGTACAGTAATGAAGGGAATACTAGCCAAACCTATACTTATAATGTTGAAGGGAAAGAAGAGCTAATTTTTTATCTAAACCTTGGCATTCCAGATACTGAGGAATTTAAGGGTAAAGTAACCATATATACGGATGATGGTGTAAGAATTCAAATAGATGAGGAATACTTAACAGAACCAGGAACATTGGAAATGCCATTAGAAATCCCACTATTTTACGAGACGAAAGAAATGACCATAGTTATTACTGGTAACATAAAACTATGGGATGTAGACTTCACAGAACTAAAGCATTGGTGGGAGTAATCTAGTGACTAATAGCGATGTATTACTGTGGCATACATTTAAAGGGATTGGATGTGTCCAATCCCTTTAAGTTCATAAAAAGCCGACCTTATTATGTTAGGCTGCTAAAAGTCCCTTTCCTCTAACCGCACTTACTTATGGTACGGTTCTCCGTGATATATCTAATTGAGGTTTTTCTTATTCATTTAAGAAATATAGTATAAAGTAACAGTGACCGGTTCGTCTCCATTTCAGATTTCGGTCACTTAAACCCATTAAAGTTGCCGCTTTTGCTCTTTTTCCTTAATTCAGGCTTCTACCCCATCCAAAAACAACAATCATTTAGAAAACAGCCTTTTTTAAAAACCCTAAACGTTTTTCCTATTGGTAGCAAAATTTTTCCGAATCATATGTTTATCAGGATCGCTTCTGAACCATAGAAGGATAGCAAAGCAAGTAACAATTCTGATACAGCAGCCTCTGATAGGTTGTTATATACAGAATAGGAAAGAAATATTTTCAAATTCCCTAGTTCATTATTTTAGATGTTCATTTAGAACGTTCTCTTCCAGGACATCAAATGTATCGCCATACACTTTGATAATATGCTTTTCTCCCCATGTACATAGTGAATTTAAGATACCTTGTAAGCTCCATCCATATTCACTTAGCTCATACTCCACTTTTGGAGGAATTTGATTATAAACAATTCTATTAATGACTCCATCTACCTCTAATTCGCGTAATTGTTGGGTTAACATCTTCTGTGTAATATCTGGCATAAGACGTTTCAATTCACTTGTTCGTTTCTTACCGTGTGTTAAATGGCATAGAATCACACATTTCCACTTTCCTCCTATCACTTCTAGCGTCGCTTCTACTGAAATATTGTATTTCTTTTTCTTCATATATAATTTCTCCTCATGCATAGGAACTTAAAAGTACCTATAGTACTTTTAAGTGCGTACTTCTCTATTTAATTCATATGTACCATAATAGCATTTATCGGTTGAGTTTTAATGTAATTATTATTTAGTTTACTTAAAACAAGATCGTTCATACATTACCAAATTATTAAGGAGGAGAAAAATGCCTTTAGATAAAAAACAAAGTACATTAGCACTGTTAGCCTTAGCTATTAGTGCATTTGCAATAGGAACAACAGAATTTATCAGTGTAGGCCTATTACCATTAATAGCGAATGATTTACAAATATCTGTTACGACAGCAGGCTTAACAGTTTCCTTATATGCATTAGGAGTAACATTTGGGGCACCTATTCTAACATCCATTACCTCTAGTATGTCACGAAAATCATTACTACTTTGGATTATGGTTATTTTTATTATAGGCAATAGTATTGCTGCTAGTGCGACAAGCATTGGTGTGTTACTTGTTGCTCGTGTTATTTCTGCCTTTTCACATGGAGTTTTTATGTCCATTGGCTCTACCATCGCTGCAGATTTAGTACCGGAAAATCGAAGAGCTAGTGCCATATCCATTATGTTTTCAGGACTCACGGTAGCAACTGTAACAGGTGTACCATTGGGAACATTAATTGGACAACAATTTGGTTGGAGAATGGCCTTTATCATCATCATTGTCATCGGAGTTATAGCCTTAATCGCGAATAGTATCCTGATTCCATCTAGTTTACGAAAAGGTACTCGTACAACGTTTCGTGATCAGTTCAAATTAGTAACAAATGGTCGCTTATTACTTTTATTTATGATTACTGCCTTAGGTTATGGAGGAACATTCGTTGTCTTTACTTATCTATCACCGATACTACAGGAAATAACAGGATATAAAGAAGGAACAGTTGCTGTGATTCTTCTTGTTTATGGTATTGCGATCGCTATTGGCAACATGGTGGGTGGAAAGCTGTCTAATCACAATCCGATTAGAGCATTATTTTACATGTTTATTGTACAAGCGGTGATACTATTTATCCTGATGTTTACGGCACCATTTAAAATAGCAGGATTGATTACCATTTTCTTAATGGGGGTTCTAGCTTTTATGAATGTGCCGGGATTACAAGTGTATGTGGTCATGTTAGCAGAACGATTTGTACCTACTGGAGTAGATATGGCGTCGGCCATCAATATTGCTGCGTTTAACGCTGGAATTGCAATTGGATCCTACTTAGGTGGTATTATCACAGACTCTATTGGACTGATTCACACCTCTTGGGTAGGAGCACTTATGGTACTGATAGCTGCCATCCTTGCAGGTTGGAGTGCATTCCTTGAAAGAAAAGACCAAAAAGGGGATAAATTGAAGGAGGTGGTTTCCTAAGTAATAAATGTGTGAAATCACCAAATATAGAACGATCTCATTTCTCATAATAAAAATTTGGAGGTTTATTTATAATGATTAAAAACATACAAGATACAACTACTTTGCATAATGGTGTAAAAATGCCTTGGTTTGGAATTGGGGTGTTTAAAGTAGAAGAAGGCCCTGAACTGGTTAATGCCGTTAAATTTGCAATCAAACATGGGTATCGTAGTATTGATACAGCAGCTATTTATGAAAATGAAGAAGGAGTTGGACAAGCTATTCGAGAAGGGATAAATGAAGCAGGTATCCCAAGAGAAGAACTATTTATAACATCGAAAGTTTGGAATTCTGACTTAGGTTACGAATCAACTATAGTAGCTTATGAAACAAGCCTAAAGAAACTTAATCTTGAGTATTTAGATTTATACCTTATTCACTGGCCAGTAGAAGGTAAATATAAGGAAGCTTGGCGTGCATTAGAGACTCTTTATAAAGAAGGAAGAGTAAAGGCTATTGGAGTAAGTAACTTCCAAGTCCACCATCTGGAGGACTTAATGAACGATGCTGAAATTAAACCGATGGTTAACCAGGTAGAATACCATCCACGTTTAACTCAGAAAGAAATTCAAGCCTTTTGTCAAGAACATGGAATTCAGTTAGAAGCTTGGTCACCTTTAATGCAAGGTCAATTATTAGATAATCTAGTATTACAAGAAATTGCAAATAAGTATAACAAGACCATTGCCCAAATTATTTTACGATGGGATTTACAAAATGGTGTTGTAACCATTCCAAAATCCACGAAGGAATATCGAATTGTTGAGAACTCAACTGTATTTGACTTCGAACTAACAAAAGAAGAGATGCAGCGAATTGATGAGCTAAATCAAAATCATCGAGTAGGACCAGACCCTGACAACTTTGATTTTTAAATAAAAAAGGGCATAGGATAACATTAAAAAACAGACACTTTTCCTCTAATAAATGAACTGCACCCCAATTTTTAGACACATCTATCAATTGGAGGTGTAGTTTTTTATGGATAAATATACTTTAGAACAAAATTAGCTGTTGTTCATGAGTTCATAAACTTGGTATTACAGTTTACTTACCAACATAGCATAATTTCATGAAGCACAATTCTTAATTGTCAAAGTGAACGTCTAATGTATTCCGTTCACTTTGATTTTAAAAACCTCATTTACTTATGATACGGTTCTTCGTCCTTAATCTTAAACGAATTCTATTTATTCAAGAATCTGGCCCGATTGCTGAAAGAAAAATCCTGCATATCAACTCAGGGTTTTGATCAAAATTTTATAAATTATCGGTTAAAGTTTTTTCAAAACGATGCGTCTTTTTTACAAACGTCGCGACTTTATGCAAAACATCTTAACTTTATTTAAAAGCTACGCCTATCCTTATTCTTACTCATTAACCTGCCCCGTTAGTTCAATAAGAAATTAATTAATTTTTGCTTGTTTCTCTTTTATTATTATTTTTATTAAGGACTTTCGTTGTAAATAGTTTAATAGTAAAGTAAAAAATATAAAAATATCCCAATATAACAATCACTGACCATAAAGACCCTTTTGTTAATTCCATCCACAACCATTCCAGTTCGTTAGTATTTATTGTTCTTCTATTTATTAAATTTGCGAAGAAAATAATAATTGTAAGGGGGTAGGATAACAACTAATAGTAAAGATTCTTTTACCATTTTATGTGAAAATATAATTCGATAGATTGCCAATAAAAAAAGCATTAACATTAATATATGATGTAAACGCCAAAGCACCTCAGAAATAATAAACGTCAATCTCCTTGATAATATATGTAATTAATAAATATAACGACATTTAAACCAAAAAGTTACATTAACAGTTTTATAAAATGGAATTTGGTGAGGTATAATTACACCTTATTTCACATAATTTCCTATTTAGCTAACCTGCCACGTTAGTTGAATAAGAAAAGCATCTCAATGATCTTCAACTAAAGCACCGTTTATGGAAAACTATTTCATTGTGTCTCTTGCGCTTAATCCAAAGCATTTACCAATCCATCCATTGACATCTGCTATTGAAATAAATTAAATATGATATCAGCTATGTAAGTTTCCAAAAATGCGGCTGCAATGATTATCGGTAAAACAAAAATAGCGTAAGTTCTTATTGTTCTAAGAATTTTTTAATAAAAGATATACCTTCTTTATCTTTCTTAAATAAATTTCTTAACCTTACTCTAACAACTTGGTTTAATTCAAAAAGAACCGCTGCAAGTAAGCATAGAGCAAAAACTTCAAAGTTAAAGTGAGGGATAGAAGAAACTATAATATCAAAACCTTTTCTAAAATCGACTTGTAAAGCAAGTCCATAAGCAACTCCAGGCAAAGCGACGGTAAAAATTATATTTATGACATATAAAAATTGTATTGGAATCAAGGCTAAAATAAACATTTGCAAAGGTACCGTAAAGCCGTTATTAACAACATATGACCATACTTTATCTAAGCCTGTAGATTCTTTTGTTTGGTCCGGTAACCTATTTTCTAGCCCTCCCATTACTTCTTTTAAATCCGGATTGATAATGTATGTTATTATCGTTGCAATAATTGTTATGGCTGCTGCAAATATAAAAAAATTAATAGCTCTTTTAAATACAATTTTTGGCATAGTAGACATCATAATTTAAAATCATTCCCCTTAATTTATTTAACTAATACATTATCAAATTATTCAACTATATGGTCCGATTGTTGAACACAAGTTTAACAACACTCTTCAACTAACCTGCCCAGTTAGTTCAATAAGAAAAAAAGCTGCCTAAGCAGCCCGATGATTTTTACTAAAGCACCCGTTAGTTGAATAATATCGCTTACTTTTGTTTATCTCGTTCACATAATTTTTCAGCTATCTCCTTAGAGTGCTCTTGTAATCTCAAAAAACAAGAACAATCTGCATATGTAATGATATTCCCGTTTTCATAAGTACTCCGAGATACCCCATTTATTTCACCCGTATGATCAAACTCTACACCATAAACAAACTCATTGTTATAAACTAAATATTCTTCCTCAAACTGGCTCTCTGGGTAGTAAACTCATTTACGCCTTTAACCCTTACCAGCCGGTTATCTTTATCAAACCCGTATTCATAAGAAAACTTTCCAAACTAAGGTTTTTTCTTAAGGAGTTTACCTCTTTTAAGATTTCCAACGATTAAATCTTTTACTAGACTTGGACAATAAAATCCTCTGTGTATGGTCTCTCCACCCTTTGTATATTCAACTTTAATAATTTCCTGATTTATTGAAGCATGTGATTGAGACATTTTATCGGCATACTCATTTCCAAAGCTTACTAAATCTGAAATTATATCTTTGAAGGAGTTTAATTTATCTTTGTCTATTTGAATGCTTGATTTTTTCATTTCATCCACGGTTCTTTGTTGCATTTCTTCTAACATTCGTTCAAAATTGTCCATTTTCATCACCTGTCCCGTTGGTTGAAGTACTTTTGGATTACTCTCCCAGTTGAAGTAAATATCTTATTTCTATTCCGTTATTTTCTACTATGAGAATATCTCTTCTTTCTTTTGGTGCGAAAATTTTAGTTCCCAGAGGTAAATCACTTGCCATACCTTCTTCAATTTCCCCAATTATCTCATCTTTTGTCAATTCTACTTCCTCTATCCATCCAATTTCCCTTACATAAACTTTATCATTGAGTTCAAAATAGTCTGCTTCAGGATTTTCCTTCAGCACTTGTTTTTTAGTTAAATGACCTGGTGTTTCTTCACCTGGAACACCAGTACAACCTGCCAATAGTAAAATAAAAATTATAACTACGAACATTTTAATTAAATGTTTCATATTCCCCCCCCTATTAGTTTACGTTTATCTCTGAATTTAGAAGTCTTATTAAACTAATCTGTCCCGTTAGTTCAAGAAGAAAAACTTAACCCGTAAAGCACTTGTGACTATCTCTTTCTTTTCAAAAGATAAAAAATTATAGCCAATATTACCTGAATTAAGGGAACAAATTTTGCCCAAGGAAATGGCGGATAACCACTAAAAAACCAAGCATCGGGATACAGTAAAATTGCACTTATCAACATCCAAATCCAAGAACGTTTTATAAGTGCATAGACAAAAGTAATGACTGATGCTAGAAGTAATGGATAAAACAGACCTAATGTACCCAACAAGACGCCCATAATTCCTTCCAAGTAATAACCTCCATCAATTATCTCTTTAGCTTCTTAAGGAAATCTTCCCCGTTAGTTCAATAAGAACCACTCACCGTTTTTTGAAAAGTGCAACGTTACACACTTTTTCCCTCCTTTTTTAATTGTCGAAGAGTTATTATCAAACCAGTAAACCCTGCTGTAAATGAAGGAGGAATGCTCCACATAAGATAGTTCCAATTCCCTGTAAACAATGATATGAAGGAAAAAAGAACTGGAAATCCTATTAAAATTATTAATGAAACAAATAGTGCGAATTTGGTATTTCTATTCATAGTGACCCTCCATTCACTTTTTAAAGTTATTCAATTAACTGCCCCGTAAGTTGAATAACAAAAGAACCAACTTAATCAATTTATCTATTTAACACATTACCATATATTTGATATAAATCTTTTTATTATTAAAATTGAGCAAGAAAAAAGCACTGCTAAAAGCAATGCTAATTTGTATGTTAATATGAAGCTATTTGCCGAGTTATTTAAACTTTTGTACCAGTAAACTGAACGGGATAATGATAAATCACCTCGCCCTTTCTGTTGGCTCATGCGAACATGTGGCTAGCGCAAAGGTACGATATACAACAGCAAGTTTAACGGAGCATTCATTTTTGAAGCGATTGCGTAAAGTGGGTCTCCACTTTTGCAAATGCCTGTTGTAAATCTTCTATTAAATCATCTGAATGCTCAAGTCCAACAGACAAACGTAGTAAGGAATGAGTGATTCCCATCTTTTCACGTTCCATTTCAGGAATGACTGAGTGAGTCATGGTTGCCGGGTGCTGAATCAATGTTTCCGCGTCTCCCAAACTTACAGCAATCTTGATAAGCTTAAGAGAATTCATTAAATATTGAGCAACTTCTTTCCCACCGTGAATTGTAAATGAAATCAACCCACTACCGGCTTTCATTTGCTTCTTAGCAATTTCGTATTGTGGGTGGTCTGGATCAAACGGATAATAAATCTCATTCACAATTGGTGAAGATTTAAAGAATGACAACAGTTTCGATGCATTGTCTGAATGGCGATCCATTCGAACATGAAGCGTTTTTAATCCTCTGATGATCAGCCAAGCATCAAACGGTGAGATAATTCCACCAACGTCTTTTTGGACCGTCATACGAAGATTCATCATATCCTCTGCATCTTTTCCTACCAACAATCCTGCAATCACATCCCCGTGGCCATTGATGTATTTGGTTGCACTATGCAACACATAGTCCGCACCGAAATCGATAGGATTTTGTAAATAAGGCGATGAAAATGTATTATCCACAATTACTTTCAATCCATGTTTTCGAGCGACTCTCCCAACCAGTTCCAAATCCACAATTTCCATTGTTGGATTGATTGGTGTCTCAACATATAAACAAACCGTTTCAGGACGAATCGCCGCTTCAATTTCCTGTTCACTCGACATCGAACTGAAACTATGTGAAATATTGTATTTTTCATTCATCATTTCAAGTAACCCAAACGTACAACCATATATCCCTCTCGAACAAAGGATATGATCCTCTGTTTTCGTAACATGAATCAACACTGCACTGACAGCGGCCATCCCGGACCCAAATGCCAATGCGCTTTGTCCATTCTCAAGTTCAGCCATGCGCTCTTCCAAAACTCTTACAGTTGGATTTCCTAACCGTGAATAGATATTGCCCACTTCTTCACCAGCAAAACGTTTTTCTCCTTGTTCCGCCGTTGAAAAAGCAAATGTAGATGTTTGATATAAAGGTACGGACAAACTGTCGTGATGAATTGAAGTGTCAAATCCTTTATGAACGACTGCCGTTTCTTTTTTCATCTTTTTATTTTCCATAATAAGCACCCCTTTTATGTAAACGCTTTCATCCCATTCATACCTATCCTACTCGATTCCATCTTTTTTGAAAAGGTCAACTACCCAATCGAATCATTAAATTGTCAAGGTAACGTCTTGACATAAGTATAGGAAATCGATACAATGGAGGATGTGTAAAATAAAAGCAGCAGTTGTATGGTCTTATTCGTTTCATTTTATTCCTCCAAACTTTTTGGATGGGGTATCGTGTAACCCTTGGCTGCGAGGGCGAGGATACATGAAAATAAAATGACAGTTTGATTGATACATCTGGTCTTATTTTACAACAAAATAAAACCACTTAAAGGAGGAGTCTCTCATGGCTCGTTATACAGGTCCAGCATGGAAACTGTCTCGTCGTCTTGGTTTATCACTAAGCGGCACAGGTAAAGAATTAGAAAAACGCCCTTACGCACCAGGACAACACGGTCCTAACCAACGCAAAAAAATCTCGGAATACGGTTTACAATTACAAGAGAAGCAAAAGCTTCGTCACATGTATGGTGTAAACGAACGTCAATTCCGTACACTTTTTGATAAAGCTGCTAAAATGCCTGGTAAATCTGGTGAAAACTTCATGATTCTTCTTGAAACTCGCCTTGATAACGTAGTTTACCGTTTAGGTCTTGCACGCACTCGTCGTGGAGCTCGTCAATTAGTTAACCATGGCCACGTAATGGTTGATGGAAAACGCGTTGATATTCCTTCATTCCGTCTTAAAGCAGGTCAAGAGATTTCACTTCGTGAAAAATCTCAAAACCTTGATATCGTTAATGAGTCTATGGAAGTAAACAACTTCGTTCCAGAATACTTATCTTTCGATGCAGACAAAAAAGTTGGTCAATTTGTTCGTCTTCCAGAGCGTAGCGAATTATCAGCTGAAATCAACGAATCATTAATCGTTGAGTTCTACTCTCGTTAATCGTGATACTCTGCAAATAGTAGTATTAAAAGCCTTCAAGACCTTGTTAATACAGGGTTTTGGGGCTTTTTTCTTTTTTCTAAAATGCAATATAAAGCAAGATAAAGCAGGTTATTGGGGTTAGTTTGGGGCTAAATGGGGCTAATTATTAATATAAATGGCGGCATATGTACAGGAATGTGTAAGTAATTTAAAGCAACTCAAGTGTTTTCTGTTTTTCTTTTGGTTTTAATAGACACGGTACGATTCTGGCCTTAGATGACTCTCACCTTTACAGGGTGGAGGTCACTGGTTCGAGCCCAGTTGGGATCATTGGGGCCAAACACGCAGGAAACCTTTAGGAACAAGGGTGTTCCCGAATAAGCATCATCTCTTACGAGATGGTGCTTTTTCTATTAATAAAGATATGGGTTGCGATTTTTAATATCAAAAAAAATCACACTCAAATGAGTGTGATTTTATATTGTTTCCATCTCTTCTTTTCTTTAATGACCTTCACACTGCCAGTATGATCGTCATTTAATCACAACTTTATACAAAACACTGTATGATAGCTTTTTATAAGTTTTTAGTAAACATCCATCAAATCATCTATTGTTATCTATAATGGTTCACACCAATTTTCACATCAATTTTACATCATTTTCTTCTCCACAATACGTCTCTTCGGAGATGATACTTTTTTAATTAACACCTGATTAAGTTCAATTCATATGATTTGGTGGTGTTTTTATTACATCATGCCGCCCGTAAGGTAAGAGTGTGTAATATCTTTAACGATGTGTGCGAAAATTGCGGTATATCAATATTTTGAGAAATCTGAGGTGTAACGTCTTTAACGAGAATTTACTATTGTTCACTGGATTGGGTTAGCAAAATGTTAGCATTTAGGGTTAATAAAAAAAAATTGAAGTTCATAACAAAGTTCTCAATAATATGGATACTTTAAAAGAATAAATTTAATTAGCAATTCTTTATTTCTTCCGCCGAATATCCCTGTCCTATTACTTTGAATTTTCTAAAATAAATTTACCCATTTCGATTGCACAATCCTCACTTTGAGGATAGACTCCTACATTATCAGCATACGCATGTCCAAGACCTTTATATAAAACCGTTTTCGTTTCTACCCCTGCCTTAGCCAACTTTACTGCATAGGCTAGGCTTTCTACCTTGAGATAATCATGTTCACCTACTGTAATAAAGGTTGGCGGTAAGCCCTTAGGATTTCTCTTATATGGCGTTAAATATTCATTATCTATTTCTGTAGTCCCTAATATATTCCCTAATGATTCTAGTGAGCCAAACATGTCTAACATCGTTTTAATACCTGATCTATGTTTAGGCGACATCTCATATTCATCAATACTCCATTTGTAATACTCATCTTCAATTCCAGCCATGTTTACTGTCGGATAAAGTAACAGTTGTCCCTTTACCATTCCTAATCCATCTTCCATATCCCTAGTTGTACAATATTGTGTTAAATTACCTCCTGCACTATCCCCTGCAACAAAAATATTACCCCTAACCCCACCTAAACTTTCTGCATTATTATAAATCCATTGTAAAGTAGAATAACAATCTTTATGACCTGCTGGGTATGGATTCTCTGGCGCAAGCCTATAATCAACTGACACTGCAAGGATATCTGTATTCTCTACTATTAACTTAACAAACTCCTCTACAACATCAGGAGAACCTCCAAAGAATCCTCCACCATGGATGAAATATAAAACCGGGGCATTTTTTCTCATTGTTTCTGATGTATAAATTCTTATCGGAATCTGATTCCCGTCTTCTCCTGTCACATGTCTATGTTCTATTTCAATATTCTTTTGAACGATAGGATTACTTTTTATCCCATTAAACATTTTCCGAAGCCTTTTAATTCCTTTTGGTGAAATGTCCATCTTCATTAAAAATTTCGGCATATATTTCATTAAAAAAAGCTGATTTTTCATATCTTTATACAGACGTGGATCCATTGCACCTTTTTCATCACTGTCTGGCAAGTTTTTAACTAGAACCTCTACACCCTTCAGCATAATGGTTTCTTCACGTTCAACAAGCTTATCTAATAATTCTTTTGAGTACCTTCTTTCCATAACTATACACCCTTTTTTTAGATCATCTTTTATATATTATAAAAGAAGAAAATAAGTCGCCCTGAGTTTTAACCACTCAGTTTTGGAGTCTTTTTCTCATCGAAACCCTTAAAGGGTAATCTACCCCAACTACCAATGCAGTTGCACTATCTATCGTCATTAATCACTATTCTGATTACTTAATTATTTTCACCCCTCAAACCTGCATTGCCTCATTGCCCGTTATAATGAAGCATGCTAAAAATCCCACTTTCCACACTTTTCAAGTCAAGTTTTGACGCTTTTTCACCTATTTTTTCATCAATCCACGGATTCCCTTTAGAATATGTCCATTCATTATATCTATGAGTCCCTCTATCCGTTTAACTGATAACGTGCCTTGTGACAACATACCCAGCTGACGCAGTGGCATATCTACTGCCATTTCCTGTATCATCTTCACAATGTCACTTGAATCACCCTCGTCCCCTGCGAATATTTTCATTGTCGACTTTTCTACTTGCTTATTCATCATACGTCCAATCCAGTGAACTCTGATATCTCCTAGCGTAGAATTGGGCGTAAAGGGTCTTAGGATACGCTCTTCCGGTACTTTTCTTCCTAAAACTTCCTCAAATTGTTCCTTTGGGACATCATAAGTTCCTGGTTGTAAAAGATTGTAATAGCCCGGTGCTACTGTACGATAATCAGGTATCGCTCCCTCTTGACTGCTATCAACAGTAACCGTATCATTCAATCGTATATCTCTTGACGATGCACCAATTTCAATCTTATAATCGCCGCTTTCCACAAACCAGTCTTTCACATTAATATTATAGTAAGCAAATGCACGCCTTTCTAATGTAAATGTAACCGTCTTACTTTCATTCATCTGCAATTCCACTTTTGCAAAATCTCTAAGTTCACGCATAGGTTTATATATAGTACTTTCGGGTGCTGAAATATACAACTGAACAATTTCCTTTCCAGCCTGCTTTCCGATATTGGTAACGACCACCTCTACTTGAAGTGTATCTCTGTCTCCAATCTTCATTGCACTAAGCTTTAATCCCGAATAGGTAAATGTTGTATAGGAAAGCCCGTGTCCAAACGGATACATCACCTGTTTTTGCGCTTTATCATAGTAACGATATCCCACATAGATACTTTCCCGGTATTCAATATTGCCTCCTGTACCAAAATGAGCAATACTAGGGGTTTCAGTAAGTGTTAACGGATAGGTTTCTGCTAGTTTACCACTTGGAGAATAATCCCCAAAAAGCAAATCATATGCGGCGTAACCATTGTTTTGTCCCGAAAGATTCATCAAAAGTATTGAATCAACTTTGTCACGCCACGGAATATTTACAACTCCCCCTGCACTTATGACAACCACTATCTTTTTTCCGGTAGCAACCAGTTCATCTATCAATCTAGTGTGTGCCTTTGGCATATTTAAATGAGTACGGTCAAATCCCTCGCTTTCATAGCTATCCGGTAATCCAACAAAAGCAAATATCACATCCGCTTCTTTTGCTACTCCAATTGCTTCGGTAATCAAAGCTTCATTCGGTTCATCACTTGTGGCCGAATAACCTGGTGCAAAAGAATAGCTTATATTTTCCGCATCAAAGGCATCACTTACGGAAGTGATCCGGGTTGGAGATATCTTTGAGCTTCCTGCCCCTTGGTAACGGGGAACCTTGGCAAATTCACCTATTAAAGCAATCTTCTTATGTTTATCTACCGGCAGTACATTTCCTAACTTCAACAACACTGCACTTTCACGTGCAACACGTCGTGCCAATTCATTATGTGCTTCTGCATCATAATGTGTTGCCTGTGTTTCCTCTGCCTGTAGTGCGATAGCCGTCATTCGCATAGCACTAAGATCAACAAGTTTTTCGTCCAATTTCCCTGCTCGAACCGCATCAACAATCAATCGGTCCGAAGCTCCATCAAAAGCTGGCATCTCCAAATCAAGTCCCGCCTGGATACCTTCAACCCTGTCATTCATAGCTCCCCAGTCCGTTACTATGGCTCCCTCAAATCCCCATTCACCGCGAGGAATGTCTGTCATAAGAAGTTTGTGTCCAGAAGCATAAATGTCGTTTATCTTATTATATGAACACATCAATGTCCAAGGTTGCGCTTTCTTTATCGCTATTTCAAATCCGGTAAGATATATTTCTCTCAATGCCCGCTCATCAATTACCGAATTTGAGATAAGACGCGCTTTTTCCTGATTGTTCGCAAGATAATGCTTCAGGCTGGTACCTATGTTTTTACTCTGTATCCCACCAATGAGTGCAGCAGCCATTTCTCCAGTCAGAAGCGGATCTTCTGAAAAGTATTCAAAGTTACGGCCACAAAGCGGACTGCGCTTTATATTGGCTCCCGGTCCCAGAATCACAGCAACCTCCTCTTGTACACATTCCTCTCCAAGTGCAATACCCATTTCATATAATAAATCACGGTCAAAGCTGCAGGCTGTTGCTACAGCCGTAGGGAAACAAGTAGTTGATACCGAATTATTAATACCCAAGTGATCGGAATCTCCTGCCTGTTTACGTAAACCGTGGGGACCATCCGTTACCATCATTGATTTTATTCCAAGACGTTCTATTTCTTTTGTATTCCAGAAATTCTTTCCCGAGCAAAGACTGGCTTTTTCCTCAAGAGACATCTTCTTTACAAGTTCCTTTGCTCTTGGTAAAACACTTTTTAACGTATGATTGACTTTTTCCATGCTAACTCCTTCCCTTATGCGCGCGATATATTTTTTGAATAATTAAATTTTATACGATAAAGTAATACTTGTATTTCAAATTTGTTTTAAAAATTATATAAAAGGCACGCCCCTTTAGAAAGTGGGTAATATACATGAATTTAAATGAATTAAGATATTTAAGTAAAGCACTTGCCAAATCCACAAGTGCTTCTGTCAGACTCTACCAAAGAGAAAATCAAGTCTACTACTACTCGATATACCCCATGAATCCGGATCCTTTTCTGCTTTATGAGAAAAACATGCTACAGTCTGAGCATATTGCCGGTATCATTACTACCGACTTGTTTCAATTTTATGGTTATGTTTCATTGGATGATGATTATCGAATTGTGATAGGTCCATCTTCCATTTTAACGAAAGACAAAAATAAATTAGATAACCTTTTATTTTTATTGGATGTAAAAGAAAAATATCATGAAGAATATATTGGTAAACTGAAGTGCGCCCCCTCTATTTCTGCCGAACGTATAGGATGGCTCCTTTCCTTTATTGCTTCCACTATCAATAAGAATCCACTTTTTGTAGAAGACGTATTTGTAGAAACAAAATCAGAAAATCATCAAGAGGATATTATGAATAGCAGTACGCAGAATACATTATTTTTTTCTGGTGAAAAAGAATCCGGTACTCTTTTTATCGATAACTATCAAAATGAAAAAATGCTATTGTTCTATATAAAAAATGGTCAGCCTGACGCTTTAAAAGAATTATTCAGTGCCTTTCCAAAAATAAAGGCTGGAACAATGGCCAATGATACCTTGCGCCAACTTAAGAACATGGGAATTTCCTGCGCTACCGTAGCTTCTCGGTCCTCAATCGAAGGGGGATTAAATGTCCAGACTGCATTCCAATTATCTGATTTGTATATTCAAAAGTTGGAAATGCTTCGCAATGCTGCATCCATATACCCATTAATCAAGCAAATGTTATTAGAGTTTGCCGAACGTACAAAACAGGTAAAATATAATTGCAATAGCTCTTCTAAATTATTTTTAAAATGTGCAAATTATGTTTCCATAAATTTGTTTAACAATATCAAGATTGAAGAAATAGCTGCCGAATTCGGAATATCACGCTCCCGTTTGAGTAGTCAGTTTCATAAGCAAACCGGTATTACCTTAACACAATATATTTTGCAAGAAAAAATTTTAGAATCTCAGCGCTTACTGCAGTTTACTAACAAAAGTAATGCTGAAATTGCATTACATCTGGCTTTTTCCTCGCAAAGTCATTTTCAAACAGTATTTAAAAAATATACCGGCATAACCCCAAACAGATTTAGGAACGCAAAATCAGATTTATAATTTGCTTTGTATCTGTTTTTTATAATCATTAAATAGAATTGGGTTTTCATAGTGCCTTGGAAACAGACCGCATTTGCAGATGCTTTGAAATCTCTTTAAGGAACATCCGTAGCAATTCTTCATAAATCAGACAATTTAAAAAAGAGGGATTAAGATTTTTCATCTCAATTCCTCTAATTTCCCCTTATTTAATTCTGTAATAAACTCGAATCTTCTACCTCCCCTATCCATAAATTCGTTCATTACCCAAAACACTAATAGTAAAATCTATTGGTTTAAGAATTTACTTTCTATCTTTATAGGTTCCAGACCAAAACTAATGTAAAAAATTTCATATATCAATAATAAAATGAAAGGAGGTTGTGTTATTTTGGAAAAGCATAAAGACAAGGACTGCGGGTGCCATACCCGCGATTTTGATTTAGACTTCAGAAATTGCTCCTATTGGGCATGTTGTGCTTCAAGTTGTGGATGTGGGTATGGAAATGGATGCAATTGCTGTCGAAATCGTTGCCGCAGGAATTTGTGTGATGATGATTTCAGTATTCGATTAGCAGGATTGACGGAGGGTCTAAATTACCGCTTGTATCAACTTCTTTGGTTCAACGTCAATATAGAACTGGAGAATGGCCATTCAGCGTTTGGAAAAATCATTTATGTGGGGTCCAATTTTGTTGAATTGCTTCTGCCGTTAGTTGACGGAGAACCAGTTGAAGAAGAAATGGAAGAGGAAGAATTAACTCAAGAAGATTTTGAGGAAAAATCGGAGCTTCATGGAGATAGGGAGCATATTAAAGGCAGAACACTGATTTTTTCCATTGATAGGATCGTAACCGTTGAAACAGCTATATCTAAAGATTGAATAAAGAGTTCTATCAAGTACCTCACCAGTTAAAAAATAAGTCAGCTATTATGAAGGTTTCCTTCAAAAAGCTGACTTTTTTTGTTTAATTGTTTAAGGTAAACAATTTGATTTTATCTATTGAAATGGTTGTCAGTTGTTCAGCCACTTCTAGACTGATTGATTCTTTATCTACTTTTTTCATTTGTCCTTCAATTGTTTGGCCATCAATTTGGACTTGTATATGTTTTTCTTCATATACAAGTAAATAAATGTTCAGCCTCATCTTGAAAAACAGATGGATTAATTCTGGCGAAGAAGAAACGACATCCCCGAAGTTAAAGGTCAATTCCCGGCGAAAGCAAGGATCGATTTCCCTTAGTTCAGGGTCATCGTAAGGATCCGCAAAACGCCCAAAAGGCTTAACTATATCGATTTGACTATATGGGTAGATGAATACCTTTTCTTCATTGCGAAGCACAACAAAATCATAGCCTGATAGGGAGACTTTCCCCTCGCAGGTTTCACCTGATAGGGCGGTAATCTCAACTCGCAGTCCAATTAAACCGTCAAAAACTTTCTGATAAGTTTCATCTGGCAGCCGCTCCTCGCCCAGAGCCAGATCAAGAAGCAATTCATTTGCAGCCCTTATCTTTTCAAGTACTCTTTCCAAATCTTCTTGCGGAAGGCAGCTCGTAGGGGAAGGAAGATTTGGGGATGGGTACCGATCGGGACAGCATTGTACGGGTATATAGAAATAACTTTCTTTATCAAACTTTTTTTGTACCTTTTCATCAGAAGATATTTCCTTATGGTTTTCTTTTTTCATTTTCTCACCCCCTTCCCGAAAGTAATTCTATGTAGAAAAAAGAGAAGAAATTATTCTTCTCTTATGTTCGCTCTATTTCTCTAATGGAGGCAAGTGTTCTTGAATCCCTTTGTGAATTCTCATTATCCCCCACATACCCTGCTCTATGTCCCAGAGTATATTTCCTGCACGGTACATATAATCCCCTGGGAATCCCATATAAGCACCAGCGCCGCCGAGCAATTCCAAATTGCGCGCTGCTCCCGCTACGTTCAATCCTGCAAATGATTCCGTACGCGAATTCAAATTTTTCACTTCAAATCGAAAGCGATGTCCATGAATATGGAACGGATGCGTCCTGCGCCTTTCCGCTGGCGTCACCAATCGAATTGTAACCGGGTCTCCTAAGTAGCTTTCAAACAATGGCGTAGCCGGGTCCCCGAAAACACACGAACTGAATAAGTCTTTCAGCACTGGATGTTTGCGGTAGCGGTTGACCAAACGTTCACTTCGATAGTTGAATCCTCTGGACCCTTGGTCATACGTATCGACTTCGTCTTCATCAATGTCCGGAGGTGGCAAAATCATCCCCGCAAGAGGATCGACTATTACCTGTTCTTTTTTATCAAGCAGTCTTACGCCGTCATGCATGATGATGACGAATTCCCTTATGCTTGGAAGGAATGGGTTACGTAGAACCACATTCGCTCCGGTTTTGACCGGCTTCAGCGTATAGGGATCTAAATGCTCTGTTCCCCTTGGTTCGGCAATAAATGCGCCGAATGCGCCGTGGGACTTATGGTTGCGGATATCCGCCATATCCCACATGCCGCATGCACCCATTGGGGCATCAACATACCAGCGATATTTCCTGCTTTCACCTGGCCCTACCGTTTGGTCTCCATTGAAACCAACTGTTTCCCCTGCAGATGTTTTCACATCATACTGGATCAATTGAGGGTGCATGGAGATTCTCAAAGATGGCGGATAGAAAGCCTGCTCCTTTACTTCCGGATAAGGGTAGATGCCATCCTTGAATGGGAATAGATCCAGTTTCAAAAGGCTAGTGAGAGCAATTTCAATTGTATCTCCAACGTTTCCACGAATGACCAGCGGTTCCGGATTTTTCTTTCCTTTTAAAATAGCATCCATATCTTTCCTCAGTGCAAAAATGATCCCATGAGGATCGTGATCTTCAAAACTGTTATAGATAAGTGGCACTTGGAAAGCTACGATATCGAAATAGCGGATTGGACCTTTTTTGACTGGAACTTTAGTAGGGTCATCTGCTTTAGGAGGCTTTTTCCCCGTACATTCAGGGAGTGGCCTTGAACGCTTTAAAGGGGCTGGACGGTCAGATAAAGGGATAAGATCCGGCACTCTTTCATCAAATGCCCTAATCAATCCCCAAAGCCCATTCCATAGATCTTCTTCCGTTTCAAATGCCCAGAAATAATCTCCCGCTCGGGGAATAAAAGTTTCCATGGTAAAAGATTCGGATATTCCAATATGCTGCTGCTCTTCGACATTGGAATTCAAATTCCTTCGTTGCTTTAGCCACCTCAACCCATGGACATTGAAACTATGGGATTCTTCCTGAGCCCCTTGGAGAAGCCGGATCCGAATGCTGTCTCCTTCGTAGGCTTTCAATATCGGGGTAATCGGATCACCATTCACATAAGAACTGAATGTATAGGCAGGATCGCAATCAGGTCCTAATCGGAATTGAAGCGGTTCATTTTTGTAGTTCACCCCGAACAAACCCGGGTCATCAAAAGAGCCTGGGAACCCAGGGGGCTGAAGGGGTTTGCCGTCTTTATCGAACAGCAAGGCGAAATCCTGTGCGAATAGCACAAAATCCCGATAATCAGGAATCAAAGGATGCCGGGTAGTGACCTGGGCGCCCCGGGCAACCTCTTCCCCTGTAGCCGAATCGAGAATCTTCGTAAATCGCGGGTGGACAACGCCAGATCCGAATACTCCATGCTGCTGATGGGCGGCTGGAAATAAGTGATCGTGGACGAACCAGGCTTTCAACTCGATATCAGCATAATATTCATACTGGATGGTTTCATCCGGCAGTACTGAAGAATCATAGTTCCAGCCGACGTTTGCCCCATCGTTCACCAGAACATCAAATTTCACAAAGTGAATATGGAAACCGGTTTCGTACGCTCTCGTCACCAGCTGGAATGCATCGCCATCAAGAATATGGGGCAATCGGTTTGTAAAATTAATGCGGATGCTGGTATGTGCCGATGCATGGAAAACGAGCGGTTCAGGCTCTTTCTTGCCTGAACATACATCATCCAGGTCTTCATCCAGCACATAAATCCTGGCTTTCGGATCATGCCAGCCCTGTTTGTTATAGGTTACGGGCAGTTCGATTACCGAGACGTTAAATTCCTTCACGATTGCATCTTCAGGTGATGGATTTACAAATACAGCCCCTGGTCTTGGATTTTTCACTGCTGCGTTGCGTTCCAGTTCCGTCAATCCCCGTCCTCCCTTGATTCCCAGCGGTGGACGAGGCGCCTTGTAACCGACCTTCCCTGGGATGAAATTCGGGAACCCCGGTTTCAATTTTGTAGGCTTCGGCGGGGCTTTACGGTCAGGCAATGGCTGTAAAGATTTTATCGGGACACCATTCGGATAACACTGGCTACCGTCCTGAAGCGTATCAAATATCCGGTTCATGCCCCACATTCCGGCTGCGAAATGCGGATACAGATGGCAATGGACAATGGCGTCACCAAAGGAGCCTTGTAGGCTTCCCAACCCGTAAAGAGGCTCAACTGTGTAGTGGGATTGAGGACTGATCGCTTGGGAATCAAGCATTTCCGAGTTGAGGTCTTGCGGGTCACTTAGCCATTGATGTACATGATAATGAAAGACGTGCGTCTCTTTCACCCCGCCATGTATCACACGGAATTTTGCAGGATCCCCTACATATCCCCTCAAAATCGGGGTTGATGGATCTCCAAATACCCATGAGTCATGATGGACTTCTTCACCTTCCGTATTAGGTCCTACAACCCCTTCTTCAATGAGCTGCTGGCGTCTGTTGATCGGTTCATACCGGTAGTTAGCCCCATGAAAGGATTCCTCCTCCTGATTAGTAAGATGATTGATTGGCCGGTTTCCCGTTAAATCATCGACCTCCATTTCATCATGGAATATCCAGGCGTATTCCCGATACGAAGGAAGCAAAGGATGATGTACATCAGCATACACACCGCTATTCATGGTTTTGCCCGTCTCTGGGTCCGTCCACCAGGAAAAGCGGGGCTGAATCAATAAAGCCCCAAACAACCCATTGGAATTGGAACCATTTTCACCGCTTGCCGGATTGCCCAGATCAGAAAAGATATACGTTCCTTCTTTAACCGCATGCAATCGATATAGAATGGATTCACCTGGGGCAGCCGTCGTATCTTTATTGAACCCTACATTCGCTCCGTCCGATTGGCATACATCATATTCGGCTTGCTGAAAATGCATGCCTGTATTGAAATCCAATTTATTTTCAAAAAGCAGTTCAATTGTTTCGCCTTCATTTGCCCGGATTACGAGAGGCTGGACGAGGTCTATAGGAGAGAAAGGATTCTTTTTGACCAAGTCTTTAACTTTATGCTCATTTTCTTTCAGGACGTACATCATCCCATTAGGGTTGTGGTCCCCAAATGAATTCAGAACAATGCGAATCGGAATTGCTGCTACATGATACCTTCTAGTCATGCAAGTTCCTCATCTGAATAATCTTTTAAATGAGGAATTTTTGCCCCGGTGCCTGTTTCAATGTAGAACACTTCAATGGAATCGATATGAATGTTCCATACCTTTCCTTCCAAGGCAGGTACGGATGTGGTTTGTACATCCAATGTCACGATATCTCCCAATATTCCTTTGATCTTGCCTATGAACATAAATGGAAAAGCTTCAGTCAATATGAATGCCCGCCGTCCTATATTTTTTTTGAAATAAAATACAAGAGCTTCCTCTCTTGTATCATTAACCGGCCTGCATTCACTTTTTTCGTTAGTCATTTAATAATCTCTCCTCAATTATGCTAATGGGAACACTTCATCAACAGGCACTTCGGTCGAGTAAGATACAATTTGCTCAAATGGAATGCTTATCGGGAAAGGGAAATTATAAAATGGAGCATTCACCATTTTAATGATGACTGGTGACAACGTCATATGACCATGCTGAACGTCAGAAACCGTTCCAGAGAAAATGGGGCGGAATACTTGGCCGAGTAAGTTCAGCTGGACGGCCCGAGTTATGACAATTAGGTCATCCCCAATAAGCTTTTTCAGCTCTTCATATAAATTATCCTCTGTTTGTTCCATCAATTTGCCCCCTTATTATTTCAATCTTTTTCCAGCCATAACTTCAGGACCTTTTTCCACAGTGAGATTATCCCGATAGTTGAAACAAAGCGAATCTCATTTAATGGAATCACGCTTTCTTTTTTCTTTGACAGCTGAAGAATTAAATCTGCTTTTGTGGCTGACGCGATTTTCCCGAAAAAGATGTTGTCAGCTGTTCTGGTTTCAACCCAGATTCCTTTCCAGGAGTGAAGGTTTGTTTGAAGAGATTCTTCAAAAAACTGGCGGATTAGGACGTCTTTTTTAGCTACTGTTTCACCGAATTGAAGAACGAGCTTTTGCTGGAGGTTATTATCATAAATAAAATGTTGGTGAGTATTGGAGTAAGTGGGAAATCCAAAGGGGATGGTTGCAGATTGAATCGCTCTGTAGGGAATCCATAATCTTTTTTTCAGATCTGTCAGCATGACAAAATCTCTTCCAATCGTTGCAACTTTTCCCTCAGTCGTCAAAGGGATATCCTTTTCGATGACAGAAGAAACGACAACTTGCTGGTTCCGCTTCATTTTAAAAAACTGCTTCAAGAAAAGGACTTTCCTGCGGGATTCGTCTTGGCTCGTCACTTTAAACAGGTTTTTCTGGGCGATATACTCGGAAAGAATTCTCGTCTCTTCTTCGGAAACCGCACTGGTTGGTGAAGAAAATGAAGGATTTTTGTTCAAATCGTCCGTTGTCTGGCCTAACGATCCCGTTTCCTCAAAATGATCCTTCATATGCAGGCTCCTTCATTTTGAAATCTCTTCCATAATTTATGTTGAGCCCATAATTTTATGAACTATAAAAAGACTAGACCAGCCAAACTATTCTGCTTCTTTTATCAATTGCATGAAATGGTGGAGAATTTCCTCGGTATTCACTTTTTTGTCTCCCACCGCCATGTCGTGGATGGATCTGATTTGGTTCTTTGAGTCCACAATATACATCGATGTGGAGTGGGTTAGGAACCCATCCTTATTCTTTTCATACACAAAGTTGAAGGACTTGGTAAACCCTCTGATTTCTTTTTCAGAGCCTCTTAAAAACAGCCAATTGTCACTTGAGATTCCAAAAGCTTCTTTATATTGGAGAATTCTTTCTTCTGTATCGTAGGCCGGGTCCAGCGTCACCGATACAATAAGATATTGATCTTCAGTTATCCCTTCGTCCTCCATCGATTGCTGCAGATTTTGCAGATCAATCATAGTGGTAGGGCAAATATCTGGACAGTTTGTATAGAAAAATGTGATAAGTTTTGGCTTATCATGGGCAGGCACTTCCTCTGTTCCCACTTCTGTCAGTTCCCAATCAGTTACGGTACCCATCTTAGGCAAGCTGGTTGATTCGGGCCAAAAGAAGTAGATGGCCAAAATTCCCCCAATCAATAAAATGGTGCATGCAAAAAATTTCATTTAACTCCTCCTTGGTTTTTTCATGAGAACGAGCTCCATTACACCCTAAATGAATAGCGAACGAGCTGGCATACGAGTGCATGAAGGCAGGCAATGAAAACGGCCAGAATATACATGTTTTCAGCAATCATGGCTTCCGTTTCAATTGGGATCTTGCACAGGGCTGGATTTTGCAGGACTGCACCAAACATCATTCCCATGATTCCACCAATTGCACCATTATAAATTCCATTTAAGGAAGCAGGAGCTTTAATCATAGCCCCGAACTTCCAGCCAATGCAAAGTCCTATTACCAAGGGAATCAAATAAAAAATAGGCTGATTGACAGGAAGAAGCAAACGAGTGTAAAACGCCATGGCAAATGAAGACATCATGGATATAGCCATACACATCGACTTTGTAAATCGATCATCAAACAGGAAATGCTTCTTAATAAATATCCGGTAAACAAAAAAAGCTTCGCAAAAGCACCACATCAATAAAAATATAATGGGCCACAAGGTTTACATCACGACCTTTTAATAGAAATGAGAATGGTGAGTAAACATAATGCAAAGACGCCATGCACGAACAGACTGAACAGGGTAGGCATTTCTACAACAGTTCCAATCATCGGGGACATCAGCCCAATGAACGCACCATTGGTCAATCCGGTTACAAACGTCTGGTAATCGAACAGGAGCCCAAATAACGCACCAACCAATAGCCCCACGGCCGTTGATATCAGCGTAATCAACGTAAAATGGAATGGATATTGCTGCTGAAGCAAAACACCAGAAAGCAGAGCTACCATCCCACCCATTGCCACACTAATGTTCATCCCCAACTGAAACCCGATTAACTTTTTAAAGCTTCGCAAATAAAAATAAAAACAAAGAGCTATCCAGCCATCTACATAAAAGATGATTAAATGTGCAATTTTATCCATAGCCCCACCTCTACATAACATATGTACCAGCAAATATGAACGAACTTTGTCCACTGTAAAATGTTGTATATTTACCTACTCTATGGGATTCCTTTCTGCATACACTGATAACAGTTTGAAAAAATATGCAGAAATTAGGAAATCGCCTGATCTCCAGTTAAATTTGGTAGAATCACTTTTTCTGCAAAAAAAAGGAGGCTATACATGACAGTCGGACCAATTAATGCGTTTGATGGTTTTCCTGTATGGTATAAAGATGAAAATAGATTGCGTCTTCAATTGAATGTCGATCCTACTGATCCTTACTCAGGGATTACTCCTGCAGATTTGCCTAACCCAACGCTGCCCGTGTCATTCCCGGATAATTATCCATCGGAAGCATTTTATTTTCTGGCGGAAGCTGAAATGACTACTGGTACTGGCGAAAGAGCTAGGCTTGTCTTAGCATTGGAAGCTGCTTTTGTAAGCGAAGTTCCTAGGGATGGAGACCAAATTGTATTTGGCAGAGTGCGGATTCGTATCTTTGGATTACAGCCAAATGCCGAATATACGGTTACACACCCATATGGAACTGACACATTCATCGCTGAACCTGATGGAGAGGGAGCCGGGGAAATTAATTTTACAGAGGATATTGGCGGATTCAACGGCGGGGAATTCGAGCTTGCGCTTAACAGCCGCGTCCATCCATTTTTAAAATGGGATCCAAATGTTGCACCACTTGCCCCAGAAGGATATATTGGCGATCCAAATGTGCCCCATCCAATTACAGGCAGTGTGTTTGTTGATTCATTCGGACAGCCTCAAAACATTTTTCGGATTGAAGGGCCAGGAATTGGCATCGGATCCCCGGATCGTTCAACAACTCCTGGCCTTGACCCCGATAACTGTATTGAAACCAGACTTTTTACGGTTCTAGGAAAAATCTCTACCGTTTCGGGAGTCGATGTGACTAGAGCCAACTATACACAAACCGATAGCGCACGCGGACTGCTAGATGTCTTTGCGGTTTCAGATGACACTGCACAGACGATAAGCGCTTCTGGAAACGGAATTGACACCACCCTGCTTCAAGGAATAAACGGACGGTACTTTGCCCGAGTCGCTTATACAGGTGACCGCCCCCCTGCTTCCGTTACTGTTACAAACTTGAGTGATGTTCCGAACAGTATAAAAGAAGCCGGGCCAGTTGATTTCATTACGGCAACGGCGAACTATGACACGAATTCCCAAACTTTGGACGTCATTGCCTCATCCAGTGATTTGATTGGAGCACCGGCTTTATCCATAGAGGATTTTGGGGTTGGCGAGATCATCATTCCGCCTAACGGATTAAGCACTACAAGCCTCCCATTTGCACCGTCCCAGGTAACTATTAAATCGACAGCGGGAGGCAAGAGGGTTATAGATGTATCAGTGACCGGTTCTCCAGATGGTCCTATACCTGTAGAAGCTAATGCCGGGCCCGACCAAACAGTTGTCGTTAATTCAACCGTGTTTCTGAACGGAACGAATTCAAGCGGTGCTATCACCTCATATAATTGGATTCAGTTATCCGGCCCTACTGTTGCATTGACCGGTGGCACTACAGCAACTCCTACCTTTGTTGCACCAGCTTCTCAAGCGACTCTAGTATTTGAGTTGACAGTTGATGGCGAAGGCGGACCTTCCACCGACTCCGTAAGTATTACGGTTCTTGACTCCACACCACCTCCAATTGCTGATGCAGGGCCAGATCAAGTCGTCCAGCAAGGAGCAATAGTGACGCTGGCAGGAAGCGCAACAGGGCTTGCAACATCTTACCAATGGGCTCAAATCTCGGGAGTTCCCGTACAATTAACCAATCCCAATACCTCCACAGCCACATATAGATTTCCCGCACAGCCAGCAACACTAACTTTCCAACTTACAGTCCAAGGTCCTGGAGGCATTTCTTCAGACACTGTCCAAGTGACATCGGTTCCGGAAACCTTGACAGTTACTCGGGCGGAGTATCGTACTGGGGATGCAGAATGGCGTATTTCCGGGACATCAAATGTGCTTCAAGCAGGGGCATCAATCTCTATCTATATCGGCAGTAGTCTTAACGGCACTCTCCTAGTCCAAGTGCCTGTGGATACATTAGGGGAATGGGGATATCGGGTTGAAGGCTCCTCTCAGCTGCCAGATCAAACGAGAGCTATTTCCATTCAATCCAGCTCGGGCGGGACACTCCAAAATATACCACTTAATATTCGCAATTAAAAAACAATTGGTCAGGGATGCAAAAGTACGAACGCATCAAATCAATTGCCATCTTTATTAAGGAAGGAAGGATTAAATTGGATCGCTGTCCAAAATGTAATGGATCATCGAATAATTGTAATTGCGCACGTGGGCCTAGAGGTCCTAGAGGCTATCAAGGTCCCGTTGGTTTTAGAGGAGAACAAGGCCCCCCTGGACCAAAAGGCCAGCAGGGCCCACAAGGATTAAAAGGACCTAAAGGTAATCAAGGTCCTCCAGGTCCCAGTGGTGATCAAGGCATTAGAGGTCCACAAGGAATACAAGGTCCAAAAGGGGATCAAGGTCCCCCAGGTCCCAGTGGTGATCAAGGTATTAGAGGTCTACAAGGAATACAAGGACCTAAAGGGGATCAAGGCCCTCCTGGACCACCAGGTATATTGCAAGCAGCTCATGGTTTCGGCATTTGCAATGTAATGAGCAAAGCGTCTGGGGCTGTTAGATTTATCATGCCTGGACCACTCCAAGATGTAGAGTTAATGCAAGACGGCCTGAAAGTATTGAAATCAGGGATTTATCAAATTAGCTATAAAATCATATTGGCATCAAATACAATAACTTGTTCGCCATCGACATTTCACGTAAAGATAAATGACGCCATTACGGTAGTATCGTCGTTCACCGAATCCACCACTGCTACCTCCCTGTCCTCTTCTGATTTAGTTTCATTGCTAGAAGGAGATATTGTTAAAATCCAAGCAGAATTACAGGAGCATTTTAGCTACAAATTGGCCACCCTGCAAATTATCCAGGTAGGGTGAAATAAAAAATGCCTGTGCACTTTCGATGCCCAGGCATTTTGACTATTGAGTACTACTCTTGTTAGTTTCAATAGAGTCCCAGTTGGGGCTCTTTTTTTGTGCCTATGATACACTTATATAAAAATTAAAAGGAGTTTTTGTATGAGACTCATTTCTATATGCCCTAGCAATACTGAAGTTCTTGCCTATTTAGGCTTAACGGATCAGCTTGTCGGACTCGACGACTTTTCTGATTGGCCTTCTTCAGTTCAACATTTACCTCGATTAGGTCCAGATTTGTCAATTGATATCGATGCACTAGAGGCATTAGAGCCTGATCTTGTATTGGCTTCACTCAGTGTTCCTGGTATGGAGAAAAATGTGAACGAATTAGTAGATCGTGGTATTCCCCATCTTGTGTTGAATCCTCAAAGTTTAAACGATATTGCAGAGGATTTACTGATTGTTGGTCACGCATGTGGTATTTCTGTTGAGGCTGAAAAGATCGTCTTGGAATACAGAAAATTTGTTGATGAAATGAAGATTCGCGCTACCCTTGTTTCCACTTATCCCGAATTATATTGGGAGTGGTGGCCGAAACCAATCTTTACACCAGGACAGGTAAATTGGTTAACTGAAGTCAGTGAAGTTTCTGGTGGGCGCAATGTCTTTCGTGACGTTGAATTGGCAAGTGTTCAGACAGATTGGGATGATGTAATGCGTCGCAATCCGGACTATATTTTCCTTGCTTGGGTTGGCGTTCAGCTATCTAAAGTGAATAAAAAAGTTGTTGAAAAACGGTCTGGTTATGAGAATCTAACAGATTTACAAAAGAACAATGTACATATAATGGAAGAAGAATTGTATTGCCGTCCCTCCCCGCGCCTTTTGGAAGGTGCGTTTAAGCTCGCCAATATCCTACATCCAGATATTTATGCCGATTTAGAATTACCTACATGGATTACTGAAAATAAGTGATTACGAAAAAAGCTGCCTTGATGACGATATTAGTCATCAAGGCAGCTTTACTTTTAAGGCAAAAATCATCACAGTTTAACGGTGGGTGGTGGTTAGTTGGAAACATGTCTTTTTTTCAATAAAAAAGACCGTTTTTATAAAAAAACGGTCTTTCCTCTTGTGTTATACGAATTTCACCATATGGTATTTCTTCTTGCCGCGACGTAAGATTGAGAACGAATCATCCAAACGATTTTCAGCATTCACGATGTGATCGACAGCCGTCAATTTTTCTCCATTGATTGAAATCGCTCCATTCGTTACATCTTCACGTGCTTGACGTTTAGATGGCGAAACTCCCGCTTCAACCAATAAGTCCACAATGTTTTTGTCTTCTTTTGGCAATTCAATGGAAGGGACATCTTTGAATACTTCTTTCATTTCACTTGCAGATAATGATTTTAAGTCTCCGCTGAATAATGCTTGTGTAATACGCAGTGCGTTATCCAATGCGTCTTGACCATGAATCATACGTGTCATTTCTTCAGCAAGCGCCTTTTGTGCTTTGCGTAAATGTGGCTCTTCCGCAACTGTCACTTCAAATGCCTCGATTTCTTCACGTGTCAAGAAAGTAAAGATTTTCATGTACTTGATTACATCTGCATCTGCTGTATTCAACCAGAACTGGTAGAACTCATATGGTGATGTTTTTTCAGCATCTAACCATACCGCTCCAGAAGCCGACTTACCGAACTTCGTACCATCCGATTTCGTCACAAGTGGAATGGTCATACCGAATGCTTTTGATTCTTCTGTATGGGTTTTACGAATCATTTCAAGTCCAGTCGTGATATTACCCCACTGATCAGATCCCCCTACTTGAATTCGACAGTTGTGAGAATTGTATAAGTGATTGTAATCAATTGCTTGAATCAACATGTACGAAAATTCCGTGAACGAAATTCCGCCTTCCAAACGTGAGGCTACCGTATCTTTCGCTAACATGTAGTTAACCCCAATGTATTTTCCATAGTCACGTAAAAATTCGATGACATTCATCGAACCGATCCAGTCACGGTTGTTAACCAAAACGGCTCCATTTTCAGAACCAAAATCAAAAATGCGTTCCATTTGAACTTTAAGACCTTTAACATTTTCATCAATTTGTTCAGTTGTTTGCAATTGACGTTCTTCGCTACGGCCAGACGGATCTCCAATCATTCCTGTAGCTCCACCAATCAACAGAATCGGTTGGTGGCCATGTAATTGAAAACGGCGCAATGTCAGTAAAGGAACGATGTGTCCAATGTGCATACTGTCCGCTGTAGGATCCACTCCACAATATAAAGAGATTGATTCTTTATTCAAAAGCTCTTCCATACCCGCTTCGTCAGTCAGCTGGTAGGCAAGGCCTCTCCATTTTAAGTCTTCGATTAATGCGTTTGTCATTTGCCATTCCTCCTTGAAAATATGAATTGCGTAACTCGCCACTTTAGCTCAACTCCGACGCTGGAAGAAACATATCGGAAACTTGTTTCCGATTGAGTTTCTGAAGCGGAGGTGCGAGCTGGCGCGTGGAGCTAGACATAAAAAAGTCCCTGCACGATTAATAAAAATCATGCAGGGACGCTAAATACAATTTGCGCGGTACCACCCAGCTTGAAGGAACCAGTCCTTCCGCTCATCAGACACAGTATCGTTGTGTTGACGTTTAAGCTCCCAGCCTGTAATTCATGTATGCACACTGACCAGCTTTCACCACCCGCTGGCTCTCTAAACAGCACTTGCATTCATTACTTCGGACTTTTCATCACTCAAAATAATATATATTTTTTCATTGTACGCTTTTATTGTTCGTTGTCAATAAATATATTAGGCATCTACCATTTTATGATATAATAGGACAAGATTTTAGGAGGTCGATTCGGTTGAATGATCAAGTAAAAAACTGGTTGAAAAAAATAAACGAAACATGGGATAGGTGGACGAATGCACAGTGGGCTAAAGGCTTGCGCATTACCTCAGGGGTCATCTGGAATCTCGCATTAATTTTGCTTATTGTCCTTTTGGTAGGCGGCGCATTTGCAGGATCGGTGGCAGCTGGATATTTCGCTTCACTAGTCGATCAGGAACCACTTCGTGAAGAAGCGGATATGCGCGCATCCATCTTCAGTTATGAAGAGACCTCAGAAGTATATTTTGCGAACAATGTGTACTTAGGGAAAATAAGAACAGATTTACAGCGTCGTGAAACGAAGCTTGAGGAAGTCTCTCCTTATGTCCTTGATGCAGTGTATGCAACGGAAGATGAATATTTCCCAGTACATGATGGAATCGTGCCAAAAGCTATTTTCCGTGGGCTACTGCAGGATGTAACGAATTCTGATAGCCAGACAGGTGGATCCACACTTACACAACAATTAATCAAAAATCAGATTCTCACAAATGAAGTTTCCTATGAACGCAAAGCAAAAGAAATTCTTCTTGCCATGCGCCTTGAAAAATTCATGGAAAAAGATGAAATTCTGGAAGCTTATTTAAATATCATCCCCTATGGCCGCAACGCTTCTGGAGCCAATATTGCAGGGATTGAAACCGCCGCAGAAGGAATTTTCAATGTCAAAGCAAAAGATTTAAATTTACCTCAGGCTGCTTTTATAGCGGGCATTCCGCAAGCACCTTTCGCTCATACACCATTCACTTCTGGAGGTTTATTGAAAGATGATGATGGTCTGAAACCAGGAATCGATCGGATGCTGACAGTTCTGTATCGTATGAAAGAAACCGGCTACATAACGGAACAAGAATATAACGGAGCGATTGCTTACGATATTAAAAAAGATTTCCGTTCTCCTGAATTATTACCTCAGGAAAGATACCCTTTCTTAACATATGAATTGGAACGCCAAGCAAAACAGATTATAGCGGAATTGTTAGCTGAAAAAGACGGCATTGACCCTTCTCGTTTAAAAGATGAAGAAAAATTAAATGAAAAATATACAATTATGGCCGACCGTGCAATGCGTAATAACGGCTACCGAATACATTCAACCATAGACAAAGAAATGTATGACGCTCATCAAAAAGTTAAAGATGAATTTAAAAACTATGGCCCATCTATCAAGGTTGAAAAATACAATGCTGAATCACAAAAAAATGAATGGGTTGAAGAACCTGTTCAGGTAGGCAGTGTGCTGATGGAAAATAGTACGGGCAGAATCTTAAGTTTTATCGGTGGACGTAGTTATGAAATTGAAGCATCAAATCATGCAACACAAAGATATCGTCAAAATGGTTCAACCATGAAGCCTTTATTAATTTATGCTCCTGCCATTGAGTATGGTGTGATCGGTGCTGGAAGTCCGGTCGTCGATGTTGCATTCAAAGACTATGTAGACGGCAGTGGAAATCCATACTCACCTGGAAACTTCAATAAAGAGCAAGAACTTGGTATCATTCCTGCCCGACAGGCACTGGCAACTTCACAAAACTTGGCAGCTTTAAGATTGTATAATCAAATTGTCGAAAAACGTCCAGCCGAATTTTTAAAAAAACTCGGATTCTCTCGTTTAATAGATGAGGATTATGTAAACCTTTCCGCTTCAATTGGTGGTATTAGAAATGGTGTCACAATTGAAGAAAACACAAATGCATATGCCACTTTGGCGAATGGTGGTCAATTTATCGATTCATATATGATTGAGAAAATTGAAGATGCTGATGGCAATATTATTTTCAAGCATCAATCAAAAGCTGTACCTGTCTACTCTCCACAAACATCATATATCGTAACTGATATGTTAAGAGATGTTTTATCTGAAGGTACTGGTAGACGGGCGCAATCGGAATTGAAATTCAATTCTGATTTTGCAGCTAAAACGGGAACAACAAATAATGCACACGATGTTTGGTTCATGGGATATAACCCTTCTATCACACTTGGTGTATGGCTAGGTTACGATACTCCAACCAATTTAAATATTTCGAATGGTACTTATCAACAACCAGGAACTCGCGTCAATATGTTATGGGCTAGATTGATGAATAGTTCATATGATGTGAATCCTGAACTGGTGGACCCAGCTGCCGGATTCAAGCAGCCTAAAGGCGTTGTCTCTCGTTCATTCTGTGCAATTTCAGGAATGTCTCCATCAGAAGAATGTTCTCGTGCAGGTCTTGTTAGATCTGATTTATTCAATGCCAACACTTACGTACCAAGGAAAGCAGATGATAGCTTCGTCTCATCATCTTACGTCATGATCGATGGCAAACGTTATCGCGCACTTTCGTCAACACCTAGCGAATTTGTAGTCAGTGGTGGAGTTGGTGTGAACAAAGACTTTATTAATCGTATGTTTGGCAATATCAACGGTGATGCAAGTAAGCTTTTTCCTCAAAATTCTAGTTTTGCAGACCGGGTAGTATCTGAAGATACATTCGATGCTGATGGGGCTTCACCGGGATCAGTTTCTGCTTCCATTTCAGGAAGAACTCTAACTTGGTCGAATTCCGCTTCCAAAGATGTCGTTGGATACCGAGTGTTCAAAAGTACTGGTGGCAATGCTTTGTTAACTTCCGTCAAAGAAGCAAGTGGCAACTCGTATCAATTGAGCAGCCCAGGCACATACTTCGTGGTTGCTGTGGATATTACAGGGAACCAATCTCCCGCATCCAATATGGTAAACGTAGAAGCACCTGAACCAGAACCTAAACCTGGTACAGAACCAAAGCCGAAGCCAGATCCAAAACCTAAACCGGATCCGAAACCTAAGCCGCCTCCAGTAGAGCCACCTCCAGTAGAACCACCTCCTGGAGATGGTGAAGGAGCATAAAATTAAAAAGCAGTGAAACTTATCAGCATCGATAAGTTTTACTGCTTTTCTATTTATCCAGCTTCAAGCGCCAGCCCACGCCTCCGCTTCACTCGGTTGGAGTCAGGTAGCGTGGCCAGCTTCACATTTCAAAGTGTCTAGATAAAATGACGTGATACGCTTTTCAATAAAGAAATGCCAACAGCTAGCACTGCAGTAGTGCAAACTGTTGGCATTTTCATTAATCTTCCATTGTAGATAAATCGCCTGTTGGTAAATCAAGTTCCCACGCTTTTAACACACGTCTCATGATTTTCCCACTGCGTGTTTTCGGTAGCTTGTCTTTAAATTCAATTTCACGCGGAGCAGCGTGTGCAGCTAATCCTTTTTTCACGAATTGTTGTATATCAGCAATCAATTCGTCCGAAGGTTCAACACCTTCTTTCAATGCTACGAAGGCTTTAATGATTTCTCCACGAACTGGATCCGGTTTTCCGATTACACCCGCTTCGACAATTGATGGATGCTCGAGAAGTTTGCTTTCCACTTCAAATGGTCCTACGCGTTCGCCAGAAGTCATGATGACATCGTCAATACGCCCTTGGAACCAGAAATACCCGTCTTCGTCCATATAAGCAGAATCTCCTGAAACGTACCATTCATCGTTAAGGAAATACGATTGATATTTTTCAGGATTATTCCAGATTTGACGCATCATTGATGGCCAGCCTTTTTTAAGTGCCAAGTTCCCCATTTGATATGGAGGCAACTCAACCCCACGATCGTCCACGATAGCTGCTTTCACACCTGGAATTGGTTTGCCCATTGATCCAGGGCGAATTGGCAAGCACGCATAGTTACAAATCATCTGAGCGCCTGTTTCTGTCATCCACCATGTATCATGTATGCGATGGCGGAATACTTCTGCTCCCCATCTGATTACTTCTGGATTCAATGGTTCACCGACAGATAAAACGTGACGCAGCGAAGATAAATCATATTCCTTCACTAAAGCATCGCCAGCTCCCATCAACATACGGAAAGCGGTTGGCGCACTATACCAAATCGTTACACCGAAGTCTTCAATCGCTTGGTACCATGCATCAGGAGAAAAACGTCCTCCTAACACAACCATTGTTGTTCCAGTTAACCATGGACCAAAAATTCCATAAGAGGTCCCTGTTACCCAACCTGGATCTGCTGTGCACCAATAAATATCCTGCTCTTTTAAATCCAACACCCATTTTGCAGTCTGATAATGTTGTACCATGGCTTCCTGTACGTGTAATACACCTTTAGGCTTGCCAGTTGAACCAGACGTATAATGAAGAACCAATCCATCTTCTTTATCGAGCCACTCCACTTGGAAATACTGAGACGCAGCTTTCAAATGTTTCATAAAATCTACTGTTTTATTATCTTCTTCCACGTTTTCGCCGACTAATAGTATTGTTTCCAGGTGAGGTAATTTATCTACCGGAATACGATTTAACAACTCTGGGGTCGTCACAATCGCTTTTGCTTCACTATCCGCTAAACGATCATAGACTGCACCTTCCATAAATGCCTCGAACAATGGTCCAACAATTACACCCATTTTAAGAGCACCGATTAACGCAAAATACAATTCAGGCGAGCGCGGCATGAAGATAAATAAACGGTCACCTTTTTCAAGATTTGTATGGGCTTTCAAGGCATTCGCTGCTTTGTTTGTCCATTTTTTCATTTCATTGAACGTATAAGATTCTTTGCGAATTGCATCTTTGTAATAAAGAGCGATTTTGTTTTTTCTGTCTGAATTTGCATGACGGTCAATGGCTTCGTGCGCCACGTTCATACGACCTGTCACATGCCAACTAAACGCCTTTTCTGCCTCTTTCCAATCGAAATTGGCTGCAGTTTCGTCGTAGTTTTGGAGTAAATAATCTCCTTGAACGACCGGAAGTACTTCAAGTTTCATTTCTACCACCCTCTCAATTACGATACAAATACTAGTTTACATTAAATTGAAAGTAAATGGCGAATAATTTTACTTTTTCGACTATGACTCTTCTAATCAAATTGAAAACGTTTTCCTTATGTTTTTTTCATGTATAATGAAACTACGTAATTCTTTTCAGGTGGTGTACAAATGGATCATAAAAAAACCTATAATGCCATGGAATTGAAGACTAAACATGGCCATTTAATTATCGAAGGACCTATATCATCAGCAGATCTTGCACGTTACGACTTTCATGATGATTTGGTGGCATTCCGACCTCCTGCCCAGCAACATAAGGCAATCATCGAAATTGCTAAGTTGCCAGAAGGCAGAATTCTGATAGCTCGTGACAACATGACCATTGTGGGCTATGTAACATTCTTGTATCCTGACCCTTTGGAACGTTGGTCGAAAGGGCAAATGAGCAACTTAATTGAACTGGGGGCCATTGAAGTCATTCCAAAGTTTCGTGGAACCGGTGTCGGAAAGAGCTTGCTTCACGTTTCGATGATGGATGATGCAATGGAAGATTATATCACCATTACTACTGAGTATTATTGGCATTGGGATTTAAAAGGTACTGGACTGAATGTATGGGAGTACCGAAAAGTGATGGAAAAAATGATGAATGCAGGTGGATTGGAATACTTTGCAACCGATGATCCAGAAATCAGCTCCCATCCGGCCAATTGTTTAATGGCTAAAATTGGTGCTCGTATTGACAATGAATCCATTCAACGCTTTGATCAGTTACGTTTTATGAATCGATTTATGTATTAATCCGCAAAGGAGTTTTTGACATATGATTGTGGAACAAATGATGAAAACAAATGTCCTGACCTTACAGCCTTCACATTCGATTAAAGATGCAATCAGTCTCCTTCGTGAAAGTAAGATCAGACACTTGCCGATTACCGATAATGAAGGCAAAGTAGTAGGGGTTGTATCAGATAGAGATATCAAAGATGCCACACCTTCCAATCGGATAGTAGGACATAATCAGGATATATACTCAACACCTCTTGAAGAAATTATGACGAAAAATCCTATAACCGGACATCCGCTGGACTTTGTTGAAGAAGTTGCCACGATTTTCTATGATCAACAAATTGGGTGTCTGCCCATCGTCAGTGGTGGGAAATTAGTTGGTATCGTTACAGAAACAGATTTATTATATAAATATATTGAATTAACAGGCGCCCACCAACCAGGTTCTCAAATTGAGGTTCGTGTACCGAATAAACCTGGTATATTATTTGAAGTTTCCAAAGTTTTTCATGATCATAATTCAAATGTATTAAGTGTTCTTGTGTATCCAGATATCCAAAATGACAACAACAAGATCTTGGTATTCCGTGTAATGACGATGAACCCTCTCGGAATTATTGAAGATATACGTAAAGAAGGTTTCGATGTGCTATGGCCGAACATGCCGGGAATGACAAACTAAAAAAACATGCGGTTTATATATATTCGGATGATCAATTGGGCTACAAATTTTCTGAGAACCATCCATTCAATCAGAAAAGGCTGACTTTGACCACCGATTTGTTGCGAAAAATGAATGCGCTTACAGATGAAGACATCATCGCTCCCCGCATTGCAACGGATGACGAGCTATTGCTTGCGCATGATGCACGATATATTGATATCGTCAAAAAAGCGAGCAAAGGGCTTGTCACTTCTGCAGAAACAGAGAGTTACGGTATTGGAACCGATGACACACCTATTTTTCCGAATATGCACGAAGCCAGTGCTCGTTTGGTCGGTGGCACGTTAACTGCCGTGGATTATGTAATGGAAAATAAAGCTTCGCATGCCCTAAATCTTGGTGGCGGACTGCATCATGGCTTTCATGGGCGCGCATCTGGATTTTGTGTCTACAATGACAGTTCGGTCGCTATTAAATACATACAGCAGAAGTATAAAGCCCGTGTACTATATATTGACACGGATGCTCATCATGGAGATGGTGTACAATGGAGCTTTTATGAGGATCCTGATGTTTGTACAATCTCCATTCATGAAACTGGGAGATACTTATTTCCTGGAACCGGTAATGTAACGGAACGTGGTACCGGTCAGGGTTATGGAACTTCATTCAATTTACCAATAGACGCCTTTACAGAAGATGAATCATTTTTGGAACTTTATATGACTGCTTTCCGAGAGATTGCTGCCTATTTCAAACCAGACGTCATCATCAGTCAAAATGGAGCAGATGCACACTATTTTGATCCACTGACTCATCTATATGGAACCATGAAAATCTACCACGAGATTCCGAAGCTTGCCCATCAGCTTGCCCACGAATATTGTGACGGCAAATGGATTGCCGTCGGTGGTGGAGGATACGATATATGGAGAGTGGTGCCAAGAGCCTGGTCGTTATTGTGGATGGAAATGAATAATATTCCACTTCCTCAAGTTAATCTACCGAAAGAGTGGTTGGAGAAATGGCAACCGGAATCACCCGTACCATTAATTCCCACCTGGTTGGATCCAGATAACTTATATGAACCCATACCTCGTAAAGAAGAAATTACCGAAAAGAATAAACAAGTGTTGAACAAGGCACTTTATTTAATTCGATCTCATTGAAAAAGGAGTGGACTACGCTATGCATAGTCCACTCCTTCCATTATTTCACGGAATCTCTTTCTTCAATTCGGTGTGGCAATATTACTGTTTTCTCATCAATTTGCTCTTTGTTCATATATTTTGTCAGCAGACGCATGGATACCGCTCCAATATCGTATAGAGGTAACACGATACTCGTTAATTCTGGACGTACCATTCGTGCTAGCTTCGAGTTTTCAAAACTAATGACTTCAATGTCGTTAGGAACATGGAAACCGGAATCCTGAGCTCCATGAATTAGCCCAATGGCCAGTTCATCGTTTCCTGCAAAGAAAGCCGTAGGTGCATCTTGCATACTCTTTAAATTACTGAATGCTGCATGCCCTGCGTCATAAGTGGCTTCACTTTCCACTACCAATTCTTCGTTCATATCAAGACCTGCATCCCCTAAAGCTTTTTCATAGCCTGTGAATTTGAATGCACGATTGATGGTGGACGATAATGACCCAGAAACGTACGCGATTCGTTTGTGATTATTTTGAAGCAAGCGATTAACCGCTTCATAAGCTGCCTGGTGATAGTCGATATTTACAGAAGGCATTTTCCCTGAAGGATCAATTGTACCTGCTAAAACGATTGGTACGGGCGATCGCTCCATCATATTTAACAACTCTGTCGATACATGTTCACTCATGAACACAATTCCATCCACTTGTTTTCCAAACATCGTTTCCAGGAGTTGTAACTCTTTATCTTCTCGCTGATCCGAGTTTGATAATATAATATTATAGCGATACATGGTCGCAATATCTTCTATTCCTCGTGCAAGTTCTGCGTAAAAAATATTTGATATATCTGGAATAATAACTCCAACTGTAGTTGTTTTCTTACTTGCCAGTCCTCTGGCAACCGCGTTTGGACGATACTCCAATCGTTCAATAACGTCCAGCACTTTTTTCCGAGTAGCCGGTTTTACATTCGGATTGCCGTTAACAACTCGTGAAACCGTTGCCATCGAAACGCTAGCTTCACGTGCTACGTCATAAATTGTAATTGTCATGTGCTTACACTCCCTGCTCGGTCCCTATCTCATACCATCATATAATAGTTTTCTGACGTTTTCCAACGTTACGTCAAACGAAAGAAAAATACCGGTTCAGAAATTGAACCGGTAAGATGCTTATGATTGAAATTCGTATGATTTCATGAACTTTTGAAGAGAATCGTAAAACTCGTCAAATTGCTGTAAGTTCATTTGTTGTGCTGCATCAGATAAAGCAACAGCTGGGTCTGGATGTACTTCAGCCATAACACCATCTGCACCAATGGCAATTGCCGCTTTCGCTGTAGGCAATAGTAAATCACGACGTCCTGTTGAATGGGTTACATCCACAAACACAGGTAAATGTGTTTCTTGTTTTAATATTGGAACTGCTGAAATATCGAGTGTATTACGTGTCGCTTTTTCGTATGTTCGAATTCCACGTTCACATAAAATAATTTGATCATTTCCTTGGGAGATGATGTACTCGGCAGCATGTATAAATTCATCAATCGTTGCAGCCATTCCGCGTTTCAATAACACCGGTTTGTTAATGGCACCTGCTGCTTTCAATAACTCGAAGTTTTGCATGTTACGTGCGCCGATTTGAACAACATCAATGTAATCTAATGCCTCTTCTAGATGATGAGGTGTCACAATTTCAGAAACAACTGCAAGATTGTATTGCTCTGAAACACGCTTAAGGATTTTCAAACCTTCAAGTCCAAGACCTTGGAAATCATAAGGTGATGTACGAGGTTTGTAAGCTCCTCCTCGGATCATTCTCAAGCCTTTATGTTGGATTGCATTTGCTACAGCTGCAACTTGATCAAATGATTCTACAGCACATGGACCGAATACAAATGATGGCTTGCCTTCTCCAATGCGTTCCCCATTGATTACAACAATTGTATCTTCTGCTTTCTTTTTACGAGAAACAAGAAGTGCTTTACGGTGATCATCTTCCTGAAGCTCCAATGCAGTTTTAAAGATTTCCTTGAAAATATGATCTACAGTTGATTGCGGTAGTGGACCCGCATTGTTTTCTTTTAGTAAGTTCAACATATGACGTTCGCGAAGAGGATCATATCGGTTGACACCTTGCTTTTCTTTTACTTTTCCAATTTCTTTTACGACTGCAGCACGCTCATTGATTAAACGAAGAATTTCTAAGTTTAATTCGTCAACATTTGTGCGTAAGCTATCTAATTCTTGATGGCTCATACCTTGATCTCCTCTCTTACCCATACAAAATCCACGAAATTCAATCGGAAGATGTATGATGCTTTTTTTGATAATAGAACCATTATAGTATGTACATTTCTAAAAGTCACGCAAAACATCTTTAACGCTTCAACGCGCGAAAGTTTCAATGCTAATTGTAATCATTGTTTTATACAAGATAAAGCCCACATATTAACTATGCGGGCTTTTTAAAACTTAATATTATAGACTTTTCTTGACTTCTACAGCTTCTTTTAATGCTTGTGCGGTTGAAGTTTCGTTTGAGCTTTCCCCAACAACTTCAGACGCTGTATTCGTTACAGTTTCCATGAAGTCAATTGGCTCTTCCCCTTCTGATGAAACTGTACCATCATCCATTAATGTTGGCGTTTTTGATTTAATTGACTTGACCTTATCTACCAAAGGACCTGATTTTTCTTTTAATTGAGTTGATAATTGAGACGTTTTTACTTTGGCAGTTGATGATAAATCAACCGTTTTTTCTTTTAGATAAGAAGCTTGAGTTGTCACATCTCCACGAAGCTCAGCACCCGATTTTGGAGCAAGGAATAAAGCAGTAGCTGCTCCAATAATTCCGCCTACCAATGCACCGATTAAGAAATCCTTAGAATTCATATCATCACTTGATTTTGAATAAATTGGATCTCGGTGCTGTCCATTGGAATACTCATACGCTTGTGGAAGATAGGCTTCCGTCTGATTGGATTTATTCGAATAAAACTCGTGGTTGTACTTCGCTTCGTTATAATTTGGTTTAAATTGTGTCATGTTGGTTCCCCCTTATTTTTTTGTATCTCTATTTGATTTATCTGGTTCGCTTGCATAAATCGTGTAGCCTGCTCTAGCTTCTTCAATTGCTTTTCTTTCTTTCCACTTGTCGCGAATGCCTAGAGCAACATTGCTCCATTGCACAACTTGCGCAATCTTATCTTCATTGCGTTCTACCTCTGTCGTAATTGACGATGTAATGCGTCGGATTGATGTATTTAAGCCATTTACTGACTCCCCTACATTTTTCACGGCATCTACAACACTGTTAAGTTTTTCAGATTTATTTTGAATATCTGAAGCCAAACCATTTGTCTTATGCAATAATTCTGTTGTCTCTCTTGTTACTCCTTGTAATTGACCTTCTAATCCAGACATTGTGTCTGAAAATTCATTAAGCGTCTTCTTCAGCGATGTAAATGTCATCGCAAGACTAACGCAAAGAACGAGAAAGCCTATAGCTGCAACCAACGCTGCTATGTATAATATTATTTCCATTCGAGTTCCTCCTCTAGATTGTACATACTACCTATCTTCCCACACATAGCGGTAAATAAACATCTATGTTATCTTTATTCCACAAAAACATTTTATTTCCTCCATAAAAATAAAACTCCAGTCAAAAAAGACCAGAGTTTTGTGAAATTATATTTTTTGTTCGAAGGCAGCTTGGAACTTTTGAACATCCCCTGCACCCATGAATAAGTATACAGCATTTTGATGCTTCAGTAACACATCAATTTCTTCGGTTTTCAGGACAACACAGTTGTCAATCAGATCACATAAATCATCGATGGTTAAGTCTCCTGCATTTTCACGTGCTGATCCGAATATATCACACAAATATACGTTATCAGCCGTTTCCAAGCTCTCTGCAAACTCCTTAAGGAATGTGCGCGTGCGTGAAAACGTATGAGGTTGGAATATTGCAATGACTTCACGATTTGGATACTTCTGACGAGCCGACTGGATGGTTACTTTGATTTCAGTCGGATGGTGTGCATAATCGTCAATTAAGATTCGATTTCCTTTTCTGCTTTCAGCAAAACGGCGTTTGACGCCACCGAATGTATGCAACTGCTGCTGAATAATATCAGCAGGGATTCCTTCGTAATTACACAAAGAAATGACAGCCAATGCATTTAGTACGGCATGGTCTCCGAATGAAGGGATTTCAAATGTACGATAAAATTCATTTCGAACGAAAACATCGAATGTAGACCCAGAAGTCGTTTTCACCACATTACGAGCTTCAAAGTCATTTTCTGAGCCAAATCCATAAAACACAACGGGAACATTGGCATGGATTTTTTGTAGATGTTCATCATCACCACATGCAATAATGGCCTTATTCACTTGAAGCGCCATTGATTGGAATGCCTCAACCACATCGTCGATGCCACCAAAATAATCCGGATGATCAAAATCGATATTAGTCATGATCATGTAATCAGGATGGTATGCTAAGAAATGACGACGGTATTCACATGCTTCAAAAGCAAAGTATTGTGCTTGCGATTCACCATGACCCGTTCCATCTCCAATTAAATATGAAGTCGGTGCAAAGCCACTTAATACATGTGACATCAAACCCGTTGTAGAAGTTTTGCCATGTGATCCTGTAATACCTACCGAGATGTACTGGCCCATTAAGTTCCCTAAAAACTTGTGATAACGGATTACATCGATTCCTAATTCGTTAGCACGAATCAGTTCTTCATGATTGTCTTTAAATGCATTCCCCGCAATTACGGTCATGCCTTTTTCAATATTATCTGCGTTAAATGGCAAGATTTTGATGTCACGTTCTCGTAGTGGATCTTCAGTGAAGAAATGTTTCTCTATATCAGAGCCCTGAACCTGGTTCCCTGCATCGTGCAAAATTTGTGCAAGTGAACTCATGCCAGACCCTTTAATTCCTGTAAAATGAAACACTGTCATTTGTATAAACCTCCTGGGAAAGGTGCCCGTACTTTATTATCAATAATTCCTTACCCCATTATATCATCATTTAATCTTGCCTAGAAATGAACGATTTTTCCCACAATTATATAGACCTGGCTGGGGTTATTCTCAATTCCATTGTCAATCATTGAAGAGAAGCTGTAAATCATTTTCTGTAATGAAAACTTCCCGTGCTTTACTTCCTCTTGATTCCGAAACATATCCATGCTGTTCCATTAAGTCAACAAGTCTTGCTGCACGGTTGTAGCCTATATGAAACTTACGTTGAAGCAGTGAAGTTGAAGCAGAACCTTGTTCCAAAATAAATCGGCACGCTTCTTCAAATAACTCATCCTGATCTTCTGCCACTTCCAGACGACGTACCAATTCCTCTTGCTCAAATAAATATGATGGTTCTCCTTGACTACGTGCGTGTTCAATAATTTCTTCCATCTCTTCATCCGTTACATAGGTCCCTTGTATACGGATTGGCGCAGACATACCATTGCCGAGGTAGAGCATGTCGCCTCGTCCGAGTAACCTTTCAGCACCTTGGACATCCAAAATCGTGCGCGAATCTATTTGTGAGGATACTGAAAATGCGATACGAGTCGGGATATTTGCTTTAATCAGTCCTGTTATGACATCTACAGACGGACGTTGTGTAGCGACCACTAAATGAATCCCGCAAGCACGTGCTTTTTGGGCAATCCGACAAATGGATTCTTCCACTTCCGTAGGTGCCATCATCATTAAGTCTGCCAATTCATCAATAACAATCAACAAATAAGGCATTTTTTGTGCAAATTGTCTTTTCTCTTCTGCCATTGCATTATAACGCGTGATATCCCTTACCCCTGTATGAGCAAACAGCTGATAACGGCGTTCCATTTCTTCTACTGCCCATTTTAGTGCAGCAGTTGCAGCCTTAACGTCAGTAATGACGGGACTGACGAGATGAGGGATATGATTGAAGGGTGCCAGTTCTACCATTTTCGGATCAATCAGGAGTAAATTTAATTCTTTCGGCGTGGCTTTATATAATAAGCTGATTAATAAAGAATTAATACAAACTGACTTACCTGATCCCGTTGCTCCCGCAATTAAGCCATGTGGCATTTTACGCAAATCAATGGTAATAGGTGTCCCAGTCAAATCTAATCCGAGAGCTGCTTCTAGCGGTGAGTCAGAATCCGTGAAGTTTGAACTCCCGACAACTTCCGATAGACGGACAGGACGGGACGTTTGGTTTGGAATTTCAATTCCAATCGAACTTTTCCCAGGAATCGGTGCCTGTATCCGAATGTCTTTCGCAGCAAGTGCCAATTTCAAATCATCCGCCAGATTACGAATTTTGCTTACTTTCGTCCCTTGACCGACTGTCATTTCAAATTGTGTGACAGCAGGACCTTGAACCATGCTTACAATTTCCGCTTTAACTTGGAAATAAGACAAGGATTCGATTAATCGAGCAGCTTGCATGCTCATCCACTCGTTATCTTGCGTCTTTTGCTCAGGTGGTACTAAATATCTCTCTCTCGGGAAAATATAGCCAGGCTGACTATCTTCCACAACTGCATGATCAAGTTGTTGGTCCTGACCAGTCGACCTTTCAACAGGAGCATCCACTGGCTGTTGTTCGATTGGTTTACTAGGAATCTCTTGTTTTGGCATTATAGTAGGTATCATATTTGTTCGTGTTGTGGCTTGCTGATATTTTGCCTTATCAGAATTAAGCATCATCACATTAAAAGGCAAAGATTTCTTTTTCTTTTCTGTTAATGGGATGTCGGTTACTTGCTCATCAATAGCCGATGGCATCTCTACATCCAACTGTTCTTCAACCTTTACATGGGACTCATTTACAACTTCTTTTTGTATTGTGGCTGATTGTTCGAGCATTTCAGATTCTAATTGCTTGGAAATGTTTGTTTCAGTCGGTTTAACTTCAACAAATACACTCGCCTCTTGTTCAACGACTTTTATCTCATTCTTTTTAGCCAACAACTCATCAAAAGGAGATATTTTCGAACGGAAAGGTGTTTCCCGAACTATCTCTTTTTCTGTGATAGGTTGATGCTTTTTCATTTCCAGTTCGCTTTGTTTGATGATGGTTCCAGATGGCTTAATCGTCGGTGATTCACTTTCTTCGATAATGGAAGCCGCTGTTTCTTTATTCATTTCACCCATGTTCTTTTTGGCTAATAGATCATCAATCGGAGATATTTTTGGGCGATTGAAACCATGAATAGGGGATGGAACTTCTGAAGGAACAAACGGCTTCGACTGAACAGGCACTTTTGTTATTCTTGGCTTTACTTCTTGGAAGCTTTCTCTTGTGGTCGAAAAGCTATCTCTTGGACTCGGAATACTTGAGTGCTCTACTCTTGGTTTTGTCGCTTGATGGACAACTGTGTTTTGTCGCTTCTGTTGCCATTGTTTATGCATATATAAAGGTTGATATTCTTCTTCCTTTTCTCCATCATCTAAATCAGCATCTTCTGAACGATCTTTCTCATCATCGCTGATTAAAGGGAATCGGAAAGGTGTTTTGGTCTCTCTGTATGTAGTCTGCTCAATTTCTTCTATTAATATTACTTCTTCTTTTTCTATTGATTCTTCTGAAAATACTTTTTTTAATGTTTTGGTCAACCAATTCAATACAAACCCTCTTTTCGTGTCAATGCTTCCATTTTAGCAGGTTTGTAAGTCAAATCAAACGGCTTAAAAAAACTCTGCGCATCAAAATCCTTGAGTACACAGAGTTTTACCTAGTTTATGCTTGGAAAGCTGATCCTATTTCAGCAGTGTCTTCTAATACTAAAATCCCTTTTTCGGTAGGTGCATCTGGTAAAGCCAATTCTTTCGCCGAACAAATCATACCACTCGATGCAACGCCACGTAATTCTGCATCTTTGATCATTAGACCACTTGGCATCACAGCGCCAACCTTTGCTACTACTACTTTTTGGCCCGCTTCCACATTCGGGGCTCCACATACAATTTGAAGCGTTTCTTCGCCCACTTCAACTTGGCAAACATTTAATTTATCAGCATTTGGATGTTTTTCTTTAGAAGAAACATAGCCAACTACAAATTTAGGCGAAAAGTCGACCTCTAATTTCAAGTCAAAATCATGATTGATCAGCAGTTGTTGTAAAGATTCCACGATTTCTTTTGTTACTTCAACGGAGCCTTGCTCAGTCAATTGAAGATATTTACTCGAGTTAAATACATTAAATGCCCCAACTTTGCCTGTCTCTGCATCTTTGATTAACGTAATGTCACCTGTTGTTTCAGTTATCACTTCTTCAAATGTATGTGTGACCAGTTGTACTAAAAGCACATCTCCGACACCCTTTGTATTGTAAAAAATATTCATTTGTCATTGTTCTCCTTTTGTACGCGATTTTTGGCCATAATAAAGATCGGTTCCAATTCCCCGTCTTCGTAAATGAAAGATAAAGATGTGATTGGCACTTTACCTACTGTAAAGAAATGCATGGTTAACTGGGCAAGTACATCATAACCTGCTTCGTTTCGAATATCTCCGATGATTAACACATCTTGATGAGGAACTGACAATGTCATATCTCCTGTAATTTTCGTTTGCATATCTTTCAAAAATTGTTCATTTAAAATACGACTGGCGTCATATCCATCGTTCGCATTGACAAAGTAAAATATATTACCTGCCACATGGTCTTCTTTCATGTCGGTTGATAGTTTTCTGACTTGGAAACGCGCAGCTTCTTTCATCTCTGAATCTGTGATATTTAACTGACTCATCATTTGTTCATCGAGCAATCGATACGTGTTCCCCAAATCCAGTGCATAATAGATTCGTGTTTCCGCTGTATGATCAGTAACAACGAATGCATGTCCTTCATTCGATTTCAAAGGGAATGAAGTTGAACGGATAACAGGATATATATGTGATGTTGATTTGGTCAAGCCTTTGGTTTCCTGTTCCATCGCCTCGAAAGTCTGGCTAATGGTATAGACAACCTCTTGGATTGCCAGATCTTTTTTCATTTCATATTTAGCCAAAATTTCTGGCAATGAAATTTCCATACCTTTATTCAACCCAGTATGATTCAGACGCATTCGATCAGTTTTTTTATCATGTTGCCACGTGAATGAAGGATTCGGTAGTTCTTGCTTTAATCGTTCAACTAATTGTTCTGGTTTCAAAATTTCACATCCTTTACAAAAGGAAGCGGTTCCTACCATTTGGGCGGAACCGCTCTCATAATATTGGAACATTCTAAAGAAGTTCTGTTAGGAATTGTTCTATTTCTTCCTTAGTTTTACGGTCTTTGCTGACAAAACGCCCTGCTTCCAGTCCGTTTCTAAAGACTAAGAAACTTGGAATTCCATATATCTCTTGTTCTGCACACAAATCAATAAATTGATCCCGGTTAACAGATACAAATGTGAAGATTTCAAACTTCTCTTCAACCTCTGGCATGAAAGGGTCAATAAAATGACAATCCGGACACCAGCCAGCCGTAAATAGAAACACTACATCTTCCGTTAATTTCAGAGCTTGGAATTCTTCAACAGATTGTAAATCTCTCATTTGAATTCCTCCTTTATGAATCAATTTTTACAGAACGAACAATTTCCATCATTTGCTCCATGTTCTCCGAAATGTTAGCTTTATCCGAAATGGTCGTTAGTTTCACGCCACCGATACTTGCCATAATTTCGTATTGTTCCTCACCTGATGGTAAAACAGCGATGAAACCAAAGCGACCATTTTGCTCAAAAGTCTCTTGAGCTTTAATGTCATCTTTTTTCTCAGCTTGTAATAAATCATAAAATAAATGACTATCTTGTTGTTCATTCGGGTTTACAAACAACACATACGATTCGTCGTTATCCTTCATGACGATGTTCGTTTCGTCCGAATCTTCCTCTATAGAAAAGCCTTTTGGAACAAATAATTCAACATTTTCAATTTGTTCATTCGGCTCAGCTGATTCATTTTGAAAAGCTTCTTTTGCAGCATTTATTCCTTCTCCCATTTGTTCTTCAGGAGTTGCAGAACAAGCAACTAAAGTTACTAATAAGAAAGGTGCGATCGCAATTCGCATCCATTTTCGTCTCATGTTTTTCCCTCCTATCTAAGAAAGCACTATGTTCTATTTTAATATGGTTCCCATATCGTTGCAACTTAAGTCGTTTTTTGCGTAGGATTGGCATACAAGTATTGACCTATCAATAGTTTGACAATGTGTTCAAACATCACACTGCGATTGACAAGTCCGTTTGTGAACACACCTACGGCTCCTTCTTTATGTCGTATTCCCACTTGTTTTGTGTAGGATTCCATTACAGGTCCAAGCTCTTCCCCAATTCGGATGGGTTCCGCCACTTCTGCAGGCAAAGGAATCTGGGCGCCTCCAGCGATAAATTGCTGACCTGTTTTCGTATGCAGTACACCCCAGTTGCAAACAAACAGTTGACCATTTATCTCTTTCACTCCTCCCTCGAGTCCGAAAGAAATTTCCGCTTGGGATTCCTTGAAAGCTAACCATGCTCGGTTTTTTGCACCGAGTAAAGTTTCTTCGTCTCCAATTGGTTGATCCGAAACATTCGAGGGTACAGAAACTGAAAAGAAATCCACATTTTCCAGTAATGAAGAACATATATTTTCTACTGCGTTCACTTTTGCCTGATTTTTTGTTCCAATAGCAATTTTCATATGAGTCTCCTTGAATTCCGCACAAAAAAAGCGCCTTTTCAGGCACTTCTTTATTATTTTGGTTTACTATACATTTTGTCGAATGGTATCGAGTGTTGTTTTGTCAGCAGAACGGACTAATTTCACAATTAATTCTTTTGCCGCTGCATAATCGTCCGTGTGAATAATTGAACCCGATGTATGAATGTATCGTGAACAAATCCCTACAACTGCACTCGGTACGCCTTCATTTGACATGTGTACGCGTCCAGCATCAGTTCCACCTTGAGATATGAAATATTGATATGGAATATTGTGTGTTTCAGCAGTATCCAATACAAATTCACGCATTCCACGATGTGTAATCATGGAGCGGTCAAAAATACGGAGCAATGTTCCTTTACCAAGTTGACCGAATTCTGATTTAGAACCAGACATATCATTTGCAGGACTCGCATCCAAAGCGAAGAACAAATCAGGTTTGATTAAGCTTGCAGCTGTTTGTGCTCCTCTTAAACCCACTTCTTCCATTACATTGGCACCTGAATAAAGTGTGTTTGGTAATTTTTCATCTTTCAATTCTTTTAGCAATTCAATCGCAAGGCCACAACCATATCGGTTATCCCATGCTTTCGCTAATATTTTTTTATTATTTGCCATTGGCGTAAATGCACAGACCGGGACAATTTGCTGACCAGGTCGGATACCAATTTTTTTGGCATCTTCCAAATCATCCGCACCAATATCAATGAGCATATTTTTAATATCCATTGGTTTGTTGCGTACAGCATCACTTAATAAATGTGGGGGAATCGAACCGATGACTCCTACAACTGGTCCATTATCTGTAATAATTTCGACACGCTGTGCAAGTAAAACCTGGCTCCACCATCCACCTAATGGCTGGAATCGTAACATTCCGTTTTTTGTGATTTGCGTCACCATAAAGCCGACTTCATCCATATGTCCTGCAACCATGATACGAGGACCTTGGTCATCCCCTTTTTTCAATCCAAAGATGCCACCTAAATGGTCTTGGACAATTTCATCAGAGTATTTTTCAAGTTCGCTTCTCATAAACTTTCTCATGGCATGTTCATTGCCTGGAGCTGCTGGAAGTTCAGTTAATGTTTTAAATAATTGAAGTGTTTCTGAGTTCAATGTCTTATCCCCCTAAGTACTTACAGTCTTTCATATTGTAGTCGATTTATCAGAACATTTCCATCTTTTTTCTTTCGACAATCGAATTATTCGCATGAGTGATTTACACACTGTTTGGCGGACTCAATTATGATACACTGAAAAAAATGGTTTTATTAGGAGGTTATTTAATGAGAACGAGAGATTTACTTCTTGGATTTTCCACGGGTATCGCGGCAGGATTTTTAATTCGCGAAGCTGCCCATCGAATTGACCCAACGAAACCGGCCGAACTTGTTTTGCATGGCATCAAACAATCATTTAAAGCTGAAGGACCTATTGATGGTTCGTGGATTTATATGAAGACAGAACCTTTCAAACGTCAAGCGATCTCGACTGATGTTTACAGAGGTGGCATTTCACGCGTGCATGAAGGGGAAATCGAGCAATTCGAATTTTTCGCAGATGCACGTACAGGTACTGTCGTTGAATTAATCAAAATATAAGACAAAAGCGATCCCATTTTGCGGGATCGCTTTTTTTATAATAAAAATTGCAAGGAGTTTAATATGGAGTCTTTTCATCAATCTTCTTTCTCTACTTCTTCATACAAATCGTGGTCGCCAACATAAATCGGTCCGTTTGCATAATCGATTCTGATTGGCCATTCACACGGAATGGATAAACGGCTGCAAACACCTATGAAAATCTCCTCGATTAAAATCACTTTCTACTGCAAATTGTTTTCTAATACATATCCATTTTTCCAAGTACCAATTAATAAATATTGATTATCATCACTAAATTCCGCAAAACAAGCATACTGTATAGTTTCAGTCATTAAGACTTCTAAGTCTTCGTAACGTAAAATTAGAATCATTTCATCATAAGTAACTACAATATATTTACCAGTAGAAGACTGATGAAAATAAGTGACATACATACCGGGTCTTCTTCCCTTTATTTCAGTGTATAAAGTCTTTTCCCTCAATACTTTTTTAAAGGTTGAATCCACAACAATAAGTTTATAATTCTCTTGCATTACTATATATACATCATGGATTGGATCATAGATAACGTACTTCCAATATAATCTATTGGGATGACTTAATAGAGAAATCTCATGAGTTGACTCTTTAATTTTTAATAATTTATATTCACGTATGTCCTCAGCTTTATTATCATATTCGAGGGTAAATAGATGATAATCTTCAGATGGAATATACTGATGGTATGTAAATCTAGTAATAGTGTCTTCGTAGGTAGTAATTACTTTGGAATCAGCATTATCCAAGTTAATTGAAGCAAGTTGGTTCCCGTTTTTAGTCTTAACCATATCTATAATTTTGAAGGGGTCTTTAGTTATTGCAAATCTCCCCTCTGTCATTTTCAATGATTTATTTGATTGGATGTTTTTGACTAACTGAAACGTAGTCGTATCATAAACACAAAGAGTACCGAGAGCGTTTTTGATGTATAAATAATCATTATTTCTTGAAAACACTAAATCACCAGGATGTTTTGGTTTGGTTAGTTCAGCAACCTTTTCCCATGATTTAGTATCAAATACTATCGTCTTACCTCCCATCGTATGACATAATAATCCTTGATCATTGGACATTTTTATTTCGAATGATGTTTTAAGTTTTTTGATGATATTCATTTGAAACATGGTCATTCCCCTTTAACACTGCAAGTCTTAAACTGTTTTAGACAATTATTCCACACTATCCTTGAACTACTCAATAAGTCAAAATCCCCTCCGATATCATTCTAGCGAAAGAATTCCTTGCATTGACAAGGGGGAGATGTGACGATCCCACATCTCCCCCCTTGTTCATTTAATAGGCAATGGTACAGCCTCTGAAGTTATCCGAAAACCCAAGAATAAAAGCATTTATAAAAGTTCAGAAATTAAAAGGTATTAATTATTTGTCCGTTCTAATTTCTCGATGATTTCTTTTCCTGTTTTATCCCACTTGATCAATCTGTAGTAAGCATCATGATAGAAGATAAATGAATGACCGTTTGCTAACGCTTCTTTCATTATTTTTTCTTTGGCAAAAACGGAAGTCATTGGGTAGTCGTCAAAAGCCAGTACCCACAATGGATTTTGATGGGCATGTGTTGGCATGATATCCGCCATGTGGATGATCGTTTCGCCATTTTGTTCGAGCTTGATGATGCTATGCCCTTCACTGTGTCCCCCTGTATGAACCATTCGGACTCCTGGAAGTACTTCAAGCTCTCCTTCGAATGTTTCAACCTGGCCTTGGATTGCTTCCCAATTTTCTTTCCAATATGTATTCCTTGAACGGATGTTTGGGTTACGCACTTCGTTCCATTCAATAGCAGATAAGTGAATTTTCGCATTCGGGAAAGTAGAAACAAGTTGATCATTTTCTCTTCTTGTCAGACCAGAAGCATGATCGGCATGCATATGTGTCATGAGAACGTAATGAATATCATCAGTTAAGAGCCCTAACATAGCCAATGAATCCTCGAGTTGTGACTGTGCTTTTACCCCATTATTGCGTAATTGTCGCTCGTCCATTTTATTAAACCCAACACCGGTATCAATCAATAAGTTTTTCCCATCTACTTGAATCAGAATTGGGTCGGTACTCATGGCAATTTGGTTTGATTCGTTGGCAGGGTATTTTTTTGACCATACCATTTTGGGTACCACCCCAAACATGGAACCCCCATCTAAGTTTGTCGAGCCTCCGTTTAACCATGATAAAGTCATTTTGTGAAATATATATTGATCCATATGGAACCCTCCTTTGTACTGTTTTCAGTGTATCAAAAAACGCCACGACAATCTCTTGATTGCGTGGCGAGTATGTTATAACTTTATTCAGCCTTCTTCGTGATAAATTGAGATTCTAGGCGATAGATGGGTTGTCCTTTTGCAGAAAACTTTTCTTCGTATTCCGTCATGATATTGTCTTCTGGCATGTTTGCATGTAAATCCAGTGAAACATATTTTAACAACATGCCATATGCTGACATGCTCATTAACGAGAATTCAAAAAGTCCACGATTATCGGTTTTAAAATGAACTTCACCATTATCAATCAGAATTGACTCGTATAACTTCAAGAAGTTTTCGTGAGATAATCTTCTTTTCTCGTGTCTAACTTTTGGCCAAGGATCCGAGAAGTTTAAATAAACGCGACTAACATCATTCTTTTCAAAGAATTTCGCCAAGTGTGCCCCATTCACTTTTAACAGTTTCAAGTTTGGCAATGTTCCCGCTTCCAGCGCATTTTCTAAAGCAGATACAATCACACTGTCATATAATTCGATGCCCATATAATTAATATGTGGATTGGCTTTCGCCATACCTGTCACAAATTGACCTTTTCCAGTGCCTACTTCAATATGCAATGGATTGTCATTTTGAAAGACTTCTTTCCATTTGCCTTTATGGTCTTCCGGATTTGGTATCACGATATGTGGGTGTGCAGCGATAAAATCTTCTGCCCACGGTTTATTGCGTAATCTCATAATCTATTCCTACTTTCATACGTGCTTTTCGACTATACATTATCATCCAAGTTCCCGCTATCGTCAAGTTCATGTCAATTTCGTTATTTTCCACCGCTTGGGAAGAACTGTAAATTTGTCCGCTACTTGTGGCACCGTCTTGCTCGCAAACTCCCCATCTGTGTGTCGATACATATAATCATTAGTTGTTAAAGCAAACGATTTAGCTGACATTTGATGTACTTCTTTAAACGATGTATGCTTCCCAAAATATACAGAGACAAAAACGAGCAACAGTTTAATACGGGACAAATGATGAACAATCGTTAATTCAATTTGACCATCAGCTGGATTGGATTGGGGAGAGATTTTCATGCCTCCTCCATAGTAGGGCTGGTTACTTACAGTCACAAACCATACTTTTTTGAATGATCGACTGTAACTAGGCGTTTCTACGTTTAAATCGAAGTGTTGAAATGTCACCAATGTCTTAATGAGAAAGAATGTATAAGCAAGTTTGCCAAGACTGAATTTATTCAATATTTTTTTCACTGGTGATTTGTTTACTTGGTATGCAATGTAAGCGTCAAAACCAATGCCTGCATTGTTAACAAAATAGTAACTTCTATTCTGATGATGCATTACACCGATGTCCATTTCAGTTGCCAAACCTTGTGACTGCACATATTGATTGACTTCGTGCGCGTTTTGAAAGGACAGAAATCCGCGTCCAAAATCATTGCCTGATCCGGCTCCGATGACTCCTGCGATACAATTAGAACAATCGAGAATCCCTTCAATTACTTCATGGGCAGTACCGTCTCCTCCAAATGCAATAATCAGTTGGGGCTCACCCGTTTCAGCACATTTTCTCGCTAATGTAGTGGCGTGTTTTGGACTGGTTGTCATTTGGAGATCGTATGTAAAATTTAATTTATTCTTGAATTGCTCCCAGCGTTTCAACGACTTTCCGTTTGCTGCTGTGGGATTGACAATAATGGTTGTTTTCATCAAATTAGTCCTTTAAGTAAATGGTATGTATTGCTTGATAAGAAGGCGTGACTCCAGGATTGATGGAGTATACAGAAAATTGATTCACTTTGAACGTACTTGTTGCTATATGCATTTCTTTTGAAAATCCCTCTTGCTGTCCACTCCATTTTTTCGCTAAAGTGATATGCGGAACAAACTTCTTGCTATCCACAGGCAATGAAAGATCCAGGCATTTTTCAAGAATTGTACTTTGCAACTCGCTCAATTTCGGATGTTCTTCGATCGCTGCATAGATTACACGTGGCGTAGTGGGATTTCCAAATGTGGACACTCCACTAATTGTAAGTTTCATGGATGCAAAGGATTCATTGTCATCCAGCTCTAGCATCAATGTCTCCAATTTTTCGCTTTCCACGGCACCTAAATAAACCAACGTAATATGCAAATCCTCTGCAGCAGACAATCTTTTGTGTGTGTTTTCCAACTGCCAATCATTCCGTGTATCGACCAGTTGTTGAGACAGTTCACTTGGTAGTTTTACCCCGATAAAATAATGTTGCATCTCATATACACCACCCTTTTTATAAAACTCAGTTTACAGGAATAAGGTTAAAAAAAATACCCCTCCACTTAGTGGAGAGGCATTTAACTTATGCATGCACAGCTTGCTCAATTTTAGCTTCAAATGCGGCTTGTAATTTTTTCGTCCAAACTCCAGGTAAACCTGAACCGACTTTTACTCCATCGATGACGACAATTGGCATGATTTCCGAAGTTGTCGAAGACATGAAGAATTCATCATTTGAATAAACAGTTGATAGAGACATCGGTTCTTCGACTACTGGTAAACCGATCTCTTCACAACAAGCCAGAATGACGCGACGTGTGATGCCATTTAGTATTAAGTTGGTCGCTGGATGTGTATAAAGAACGCCGTTTTTAATCCCATACATATTCGAAGAAGAACCTTCCGTGATTGTATCTCCTCTATGTAAAAGTGCTTCAAAACATCCATTTTCATAAGCTTCTTGTTTTGCCATGATATTCCCTAGTAAATTCAAGCTCTTAATATCACAACGCAACCAGCGTACATCTTCAACCGATTTGGCAGCTACCCCGTTCGCCATTTGGGAAACGGGACGTTCCACTAACTTCGTGTATGCCGTTAGAACCGGTTCAACAGCTTCGGTAGGAAAATTATGTTGTCTTGGACTTCCGCCGCGCGTAATTTGAACATATACCTGCCCAGTTGTCACTTCGTTGGCCTCGATTAAATCGTACATCATTTTATGGAATACATCTTTTGTATATGGAATGACTAATTTAATTTTATCGGCACTTTCGTAAAAGCGATCAATATGTTCTTTCGCCGTAAACATATTGCCATTATATACTCGGATGACTTCGTAAATGCCGTCGCCAAACTGGTAACCACGGTCTTCTTTAGATAAATGTATTTCTTCGTCTTTTACTAATCGATCATTCCACAATACCCAATTCATATAAATCCTTCTTTCTACGATTGATTTGAAGCCAGTTCACAAATTGCATCTGCATAAATGGCAACTGCTTTGATTAGATTTGGAATATCAACAAATTCATCCACTTGGTGGGCTACATCTTTCTCACCCGGGAATAACATTCCGAACGCTACACCTTTTTTAAGGACACGCGCATAAGTACCGCCGCCAATGGATAGCAATGTTGCCTTTTCACCCGTCTGACGTTCATATACACGGGATAAACTTTGAATAAGCTCATCCGATTCTTCTATATAATGTGGTTTTGAATTTGATGTAACATCGACGGCGATTCCTTTGTCACTCATTATCGTCTGGCACTGTGGCAATTGTTTCTCAAAATCATAGGTCACGGAGTATCGTAAGCTGACATCCACCGTTCCGCCTTTAGCAGGATCAAAAGAAATGATACCTGCATTCAAGGTTGTATCTCCTGACATTTCATCATTGTAGTTCAAACCGAAAGCATTTCCTCTAGAATCTTTAAAGAATGATGTGGAAACAAATTCAACAAAAGTCTTCGATCCAGCAGTTGTCACAACATCTTTCAGGAACTCAGCCAGATACACACCCGCATTTATTCCATCATTTGGTTCCATGGCATGCGCTGATTTCCCTTCCAATGACAGTTGAATGGTCTGATCTTTTCTTTCAATAGAACCTTGCAGTTGATGTTGCTGTGTGAACTGTTCAAATTCCTGTTCAATTGTATCTAGTTCACCATATACAACAGCTGTTGCCAAATCAGGAACCATGTTTGTACGTGTCCCTGCTTGGAATGATTGCAACTGCTCTTCCTGCTCTACCTTGGCCGTAGTGAATCTTAAAGTAGAAATGCCTTTTTCTGCGTTGATAATTGGGAAATCGGCATCAGGAGCAAACCCAATATGCGGCATTTCTTCTTTTTCAAAATAACGTTTTACGCATCGGAATCCACTTTCCTCGTCTGTTCCGATAATTAATCGCACCCGTTTATTTAACGGTATTCCAGCTTCTTTCACCATTTTCATAGCCATCCAAGCAGCCATTGTTGGGCCTTTATCGTCAATGGCACCTCTTCCATACAAACGGTCATTTTCAATATGACCTTCAAACGGAGGATAAGTCCAACCTTTGCCTGCTGGCACCACATCAACATGTCCTAAAATACCAAGAAGTTCTTCTCCTTCTCCCATTTCAATGTGCCCAGCCATTTGATCGACATTTTTCACTTGCATTCCCGCTTGCTGACCTTTTTGAAGCATCCACTCTAGCGCCTTTAGCGGCTCGGGTCCAAACGGGTGATCTGTTGACGATTGTGTTTCATCCAGAACACTGGGAATTTGTATCAGTTGTTGTAATTCTGCTAATAGTTCATCCTGTCTTTTGTGTGCTTCTTCCATCCAATTAATCACGTTTGAATTCCTCCTGCCACTTTCTTAAAGCTATTCTACACTTTTCTTCGAAAAATCATAGGGGGCAATTCCACTTTCTTTTTATACGAACATTATAGTACTTTTATGCAAAAATCGTTCGTTTTTATATGTCAATATTGTAAAGACACTGTAAATTTTAGATATAATACTAGAATTATTGAGCTTTTTACTATATAATCGAATTGTCAGATAACAGTAGTCTGACGAACTAATAGAAAAGGGGCTGTTTACGGCACTCTATTCAATATAGTGGAGTCTACTTTAAGACTCATAATATCGTCCGCTAGTCTTTTGCCAAGAGAACATAAGATGAAGGAGTGGTTCTACATTGAAACCAACTACTGATCGGATGCTCAATCGTATTAAAGATGTGTACATGTTTATCCGAGATCATGGGATTGTTACGACACAAGACTTAGTCGATGAATTCGGCATCACTCCTCGCACCGTTCAAAGAGATTTGAATGTGTTAGCCTTTAATGACTTGGTCAGCAGTCCAAGTCGAGGCAGATGGACAACGACGAACAAACGCGTAAAAATGACATCTTAGACTACTTAATCAAGGTAAAAAAGAATGACCGAGAAAATCTCGGTCATTCTTTCTGTTGTAATGCTTCTAATTCAGCTTCTGTTAATGGACGATAATCGCCGAGCTCGAGAGTTTCATCCAATTGAAGAGAACCCATACGCATCCGTTTTAGATACGTCACTTTTTTACCTACGGATTCAAACATTCGTTTTACTTGATGAAATTTCCCCTCCATAATCGTCAACTCGATTTCAGACACTTCACCACTTGACAAGATAGTCAATTCACCAGGTTTTGTGAAATACCCATCATCAAGCGTGACACCTTCTTTAAACTTCTTCACATCATCATCTGTTACTCGCCCATCAATAGTGGCGAAATATAATTTCGGCACATGTTTTTTCGGCGATAAAAGCTGATGGGATAGATGGCCGTCATTCGTCAGAATCAACAGACCTTCCGTGTCTTTATCCAAGCGTCCTACCGGAAAAGGTTTAAAATGTTGCGCCACTGGATCAAGTAAATCAATGACGGTTTCATCTTTTTTATCTTCCGTGGCAGAAATGACACCAGGGGGTTTGTTCATCATTAAATAAATAAACTCTGTATAAATAACTTCTTCCCCATAAACAACGATCGAATCTTTTTCCGTATCGACGTGCATGGAGACATCCTTCGCAGAAACGCCGTTTACTTCAACTGCTTTTGATTTAAGCAAAAGCTTTACTTCTTTTCTGGAACCATAGCCCATATTTGAAAGTAATTTATCTAACCTCATAAAAGAACCACCTTAAAAACCAAATTTCTTCGTATATTTCGTTAATCGTTCACCAAATAATTTCTGCGCAATTCCCAAACGAAGGGCAATGGCTCCATAAACTAGTGCACCAATTGCACCTACAATTAAGATAATCAACATAGCCCCGAATTTAGATTCGGCAGGCATGATCTGAATTAGCACCATGCGAGTGATGACAGCGGCAATAAACATCGCTACGTTTATCCCGGTAATAAGTACGATTCTTCTTACCAATAAAATGGAACGGTAGTTTTGCGTTACCACCAATACAGCAAAGTTCATAAAGATTGCAACACTGTATCCAATAATTGTCGCTGCAATAGCCCCGTTCGTTTCCCACAAGCTGATTAACGGAATGTTCAACGCCAATTTAATTAATAATCCAACCAACAAGTTGAGAATGATCCATCTCTGTTGATTGATACCTTGTAAAATGGCAGCAGTTACAGGGAACAGACTGAATAGAATGGCAACAGGCAAGTAATGCGCCAGAATATCTGAGCCTACTGCACTTTGTTCATAGAATAAGTGATAGAGTTCAGGAGCCAGAACCGTCATTCCAATCACAGCAGGCATCGTAAGGAAATATAGGATTTGGAATGTCTGATCAAGCGTTCGTGACAATTGCTTATGCTCATTGGTCGTGAAATATTTAGTTACCAAAGGTATCAATGCCATGGAGAATCCGGTCGCAAGCATGACAGGAATCATAACCAATTTATGTGCCGTGAGATTCAGAATACCCAAATAATCGGTTTTCAAGGAATGTCCTGCATCACTCATTGCACGATTGAATGTTAATAGATCCACAAATTGGAACAGTGGATTAGCAACTCCCAAAAATACTACCGGAATTGCATAAACCAAAATTTCTTTATACATATCTTTTAAATTCACATCGTAAGAAGCTGTAGATTTTTCAAGTAAATTGTCATATTCCGGTTTCTTTTTCCGCCAATAATAATACAGCACGACTATACCGCCAAGTGCACCGACAAATGCGGATAGTACAGCTACTTGAATGGCTTCTTTTGGTGTTCCACCAAAAACATTCAAGACCAGGAAAGTGCCCCCAAGTAAAAAGATAATCCGTACGATTTGTTCAATCAATTGAGAAGATGCTGTTGGCATCATGAAACTATACCCTTGGAAGAATCCTCGAAGCAAGCTCATAAAAGGAACAGCAATCAATGCAAAACTAACCCATTGAATGGCATCCGTCACGTCTCCAACCGTATATATTTTCTCATTCTCAGCGATGGTAACCCTTGCAAGTGGTTCCGCAAAGAAATATAAAAACAAAAACGATAGGAATCCTGTGACCAGCATCGCCATTAAACCGGATTTTAATAATCTTCTGCCTGTTTCATAATCCCCTAAAGAATTATATTTGGAAACAAACTTTGAAAAAGCCAAAGGCGCACCGGAAATCGCTACTGCTAGCATAAGATTGTATGGAATATATGCATATTGGTACAGCCCAATATTCTCTTCTCCAACCATCGAGTAAAATGGGATGATATAAATAACCCCTAATATTTTCGAGAGGAATAGACCAATCGTCAGAATGGCCGTACCTTTATATAAATTATTTGACATGTTTAACTTCCTGACCTCTAAATTTTAAAACCTACAGGATATTTTACCCCTCGAACATGAAAACCACAAATGGTTTATAATAAAGAAAAAAGAAGAAAGTGTGTTTATCCCATGTATGATGTAATAATTGTCGGAGGCGGTCCCTCTGGATTAATGGCAGCCATTGCTGCTGGTGAAATTGGCAAGAAAGTATTACTTCTTGAAAAAGGAACGAAACTTGGAAAAAAATTAGCGATATCTGGCGGTGGACGTTGCAACGTTACGAACCGATTATCCCAGGAAGAAATTGTGAAGCACATACCCGGTAATGGACGGTTCCTGTATAGTCCTTTCTCGGTTTTCAATAATGAAGACATCATTACTTTCTTTGAAGGTCTTGGTGTTGAGCTGAAAGAAGAAGATCATGGGCGCATGTTCCCTGTTTCCAATAGGGCTCAGGATGTTGTCGATACTTTAGTACGCCAATTGGAAAAGTTGCGTGTAGAAGTACTATTCGAAAGACCCGTTGCGAAACTTTTGATGAACGAAGATAAAATTCTTGGCGTCCGTCTGAAAAGTGGACAAGAAATCTTAAGTAAAGCCGTTGTACTTGCTGTCGGAGGAAAAGCTGTCCCTCAAACAGGGTCGACTGGCGACGGTTACCCATGGGCACAGCGTGCAGGACATACAGTCACCACCTTATACCCAACTGAAGTACCGTTGTTGTCTGATGAAAAATTCATTCGCTCAAAAGAATTGCAAGGACTCGCACTTCGTGATGTAGCGGTCTCTGTCTTGAATAAAAAAGGAAAAGTGTTGATTACCCATCAAATGGACATGTTATTTACACATTTCGGTTTAAGCGGTCCCGCTATTTTACGTTGCAGTCAATTTGTCGTCAAAGAACGCATGAAAAACGGGGAATCCCCTGTTGATATGGTTATCGATTCCTTGCCGCAAGAAAATGCGGAGTCAGCTTTCCAGATGCTGGTCAAGTTGATGAAAGAAGATGCCAAGAAATCAGTGAAAAATGTTTGGAAAGGCGTTGCGCCTGAACGTTGGCTGTTGTTTTTATTAAATCGAGCTGGCATCGAATCGAATGAAATCGGTGCTAACCTGTCCAATGAAAAAGTTCGAGCTTTGGCCAGCTTGTTGAAATCATTTACGATGAAAGTAAATGGCACTCAACCTATCGAAAAAGCGTTCGTTACCGGTGGCGGTGTTTCAGTAAAAGAAATTGAACCGAAGACGATGGCTTCCAAGAAAAAGCCTGGTCTGTATTTCTGCGGTGAAATTTTGGATATTCACGGCTATACTGGCGGGTATAACATTACCTCTGCTCTCGTTACCGGGAAAATTGCTGGCATGAGCGCTGCGCAATACGCAAAAACGATTCCATACGTACCGGTTGAATATAAATAATCATTCCACAACTAACGAAAAACGGAGCGAAGTGATCCAGTCACTTTGCTCCGTTTTTTAATTACTTCTCACTTATTTTTGTTGGCTCATGCGGAACATGCGGCCAGCGCAAACGTACGGTTCTAAACCCTAGTAAGATATAAGAATCAAAAAAGGAAAGAGGCAAGTGATTTTGTCACTTCCCCCTTTCCATAACATTATTGCGTAATCTCTCGCATCTTCTTATCCAGCAGTTGAAATGCGTGCTTTAATTCACTTTTTGGTACACTCTCATACAAGTCACCAATGCTCAATTCAAAATTACATCTTTCATCTGATGTTTCTCTTAAATACCTGGTTAAACCAATACCTGTTTCAATGTGTATTTCTGCCAACAAATGTTCCATGGTTTCCTTTGCGCCACCAAAATAGACGTGGAACATATTAGAAACAGGCTTCAATGGTAATGTTTCCACTCCATGACATGAGTTGAAAAGTCCGGCAAGTTCCTTTGCATCCTCATAATATTGCCCCATTTTCTCTGATCTTTGATCAAAATAATGATCGGCACTGATGATATATGGGTACAGACTGATTAAATCTCCCCCATGACGTCGTTTCCAAATCTTTGATTCTTGCGCAAAGTCTTGATCACCGGCCAGAATAGCCCCCGCAATTCCACCTATCCCTTTATAAACGGAGATATATACGCTATCAAATAAACTACAGATCTCAGTTGCAGTTTTTTGATAATAAGGAAGTATTTCAAGAAGTCGTGCCCCATCTAAATGCAACATGATTCCTTTCTCACGACAATGACTGGATATTTTTTCGAGTGTTTCATACGTCGGTAATTGACCTCCTATTTCACGCTGAGGCAATTCCAGCAATAGACAAGCTATTTCCTCGTCCATAGTTAGCACATCATTCAGTTCAATTACCCTGTTCTTGTCCGCCAACAACACCGTTTCGATGTGGTGCAATTCCTTCAAGCCATCATGCTCATGAATTTCCAGATGGCTTAATGGATGATAAGCCACTTTTCTCTGGCCTTTTTTGTCGCACCAGATACGCAATGCGATTTGCTGGGCCATTGTGCCACTTGGAAAGAAGACAGCTGTTTCTTTACCTAAATACGCTGCCATCTTGGCTTGAAAAGCTTCAATTATTTCACCTCTTCCGTACATATCGCTCACTGTCTGGCCATCGAAAGAGTCGAATGCCTCTTTCAATATTTGAATATTTCTTGTACCGTGTCCATCAATTTGATATTTAGTTTGTTTAAAAGAATCCATTAGAAGATTAGTTTGGCTCATTGTTTTATCCTCCCATTCTTTCTACGTATCTATTTAGTATAGCACTTGAGCATGGAATGTATGAGGAGCTGTCCACTTCACTTAAGATGAATGTTGTGTATTCCAAATGACACATCTATACTGAACTTATATAAAGCATGAATATTCAAAACTATAGGAGGAAGTAATATGAAACTAGGAGCATTTTCTGTAAGTTTAAGTGTAAAAGACATTAATAAATCAAAATCATTTTACGAAGATTTAGGGTTTGAAGTCTTCGGTGGGGACATTACTCAAAATTGGCTTATTATGAAGAACCAAGGTTGCGTAATAGGGCTGTTCCAAGAAATGTTCGAAAAGAACATTCTGACTTTTAATCCAGGATGGAATCAAAATGCCGAGAATCTTGATACGTTTACGGACATTCGAGAACTGCAGAATCAGCTTAAAGCAAAAGGAATTAAAATACTGACTGAAGCAGATACATCAAGCGTTGGACCAGCCAGTTTTACAATTGAAGATCCAGACGGTAATCCTATTCTCGTGGATCAACACGTATAAAGAACAGATAATGTGGGACAACTACTTTTTTCGGAACGATCGCAACTTCACCATCTAATCAACAAAAATAAACCCCAGTCATTTAAATGACTGGGGTTTTCGCTTATCCTGCAAAATATAGTGCAATGGCGAATGATATCAGTGAAATGATAAATACACTGAGTGCCATCCTTTTGTTGGATTTAGAAATTTCCGGGTGACGTAGAATCGTGAAAATCTTCCAAGAAAATGCGATGACGACAAGTATTAAGACAACATGTATCGGTTCCATTAGCCGACCACTATGTTCACAAGCTTACCAGGAATGGCAATGACTTTTTTGATTTCTTTTCCATCAAGAATTTCAATCACTTTTTCGTCTTGTAAAACCGCTTTTTCCAACTCATCTTTAGTGAAATCTTTACTAACGACCATTTTCGTGCGAACCTTACCATTGAATTGGATAGCCATTTCAATTTCGTTTTCCACTAGTTTGGATTCATCGAATGTCGGCCAAGCCACGTAAGAAATCGTTTCGCTGCCTCCAAGTTTTTCCCAAAGCTCTTCTGCCACGTGTGGTGCTACAGGAGCAAGTAGCTGAACGAATCCTTTTACATATTCAACAGGAATTTGTGGTGCTTTGTAAGCATCATTGATAAAGACCATCATTTGCGAAATCGCTGTGTTGAAACGGATTCCTTCGTAGTCTTCCGTCACTTTCTTCACTGTCTGATGATACACTTTTTCGAGTGTTCCATCATTTGACTCAACAATCTTACCGCTGATTGTACCATCTTCATTTACGAACAAGCGCCAGATGCGATCTAGGAATCGACGGGCACCGTCAAGTCCATTTTCTGACCACGCAATGGACGCGTCCAATGGCCCCATGAACATTTCGTATAAACGAAGAGTGTCTGCACCGTGGCTTTCCACGATATCGTCAGGATTCACGACATTCCCTTTTGATTTGGACATTTTCTCGTTATTTTCGCCCAAAATCATTCCTTGGTTGTAAAGTTTTTGGAATGGTTCTTTAGTTGGCACAACGCCAATATCATACAACACTTTATGCCAGAAACGAGCGTAAAGTAAGTGAAGAACCGCATGTTCAGCTCCACCGATATAAATATCGACAGGCAACCATTGTTTAATCAATTCTGGGTCTGCGATGGCTTGATCATTGTTTGGATCAATATAGCGCAGGTAATACCAGCAGCTACCTGCCCAGTTTGGCATTGTATTCGTCTCACGACGGCCTTTCATGCCCGTTTTCTGATCAACAACATTTACCCATTCGTCTATTTTAGCAAGTGGTGATTCACCTGTTCCACTTGGTTTAATATCATTAGATTTCGGTAAAATCAGTGGAAGTTCTGATTCATCAATAGCTGTTATTGAACCATCTTCCCAGTGAATTACAGGAATCGGCTCTCCCCAGTAACGTTGACGGCTGAATAACCAATCACGTAGGCGATATGTTACTTTCTTTTCGCCAGTTCCTTTTTCTTCAAACCAAGCAATCGCTTTTTCAATTGCTTCCGTTTTGTCCAGACCATTCAAGAAATCAGAGTTTACATGCTCGCCTTCTCCTGCATACGGTTCTTTTGAAACGTCTCCACCTGCAACGACTTCAACTATTGGAAGTTCAAACTGTTTGGCAAATTCATAGTCGCGTTCGTCATGTGCAGGAACAGCCATGATTGCGCCCGTACCATATGAAGCCAGTACATAGTCAGCAATCCAAATCGGCATTTTTTCTCCATTTACTGGATTAAGTGCATAAGCACCTGTAAACACACCTGTTTTGGATTTTGCTAAATCTGTACGCTCAAGGTCGCTTTTCAACTTCACAGATTCAATATATTTTTCTACCGCTTCACGTTGTTCGGCTACGGTAATATCTTTTACCAAAGCATGCTCGGGTGCCAGTACTGCATATGTTGCGCCAAAGATTGTATCCGGACGTGTAGTAAATGCACGGAATGAGTGCTCAGTGCAATCCACTTTGAATGTCAGTTCTGCTCCTTCTGAACGGCCAACCCAGTTACGTTGCATATCTTTAATGCTTTCTGGCCAATCCAGTTCATCCAAATCTTCGATTAAACGATCGGCATATGCTGTAATTTTCAGCATCCATTGCTTCATTGGACGTCTTTCAACAGGATGCCCTCCGCGTTCGGATTTCCCATCAATCACTTCTTCGTTTGCAAGCACAGTTCCAAGTGCCGGGCACCAGTTCACTGCCACTTCATCCACATAAGCCAATCCTTTTTTATGTAGCTGAAGGAATATCCATTGCGTCCACTTGTAATAAGAAGGATCCGTTGTATTGATTTCACGTTCCCAATCATAAGAGAATCCAAGTTCCTGAATCTGACGTTTGAATGTCGCAATGTTTTTTGCCGTAAATTCAGCAGGGTCATTGCCTGTATCAAGAGCATATTGCTCTGCAGGCAAACCGAAAGCATCCCATCCCATTGGATGTAACACATTGTAACCTTGCATACGCTTGAATCGGCTCAAAATATCAGTTGCCGTATATCCTTCTGGATGACCTACATGCAGTCCTGCACCTGACGGAAAAGGAAACATATCCAAAGCATAAAACTTCGGTTTTGAAGAATCTTCCCCAGTTTTAAATGTTTTATTTTGATCCCAATACGTTTGCCATTTTTTTTCAATCTGTTGATGTTTAAAATTCATATCTTTTCCTCCTTAAAATAAAGGCTCTGTTAAACAATGCTGTTGATTTTCCGCAAAACAGCTACGCTTTCCTTGGGCGAGTGTCGAGCCTCCTCAGGCCAACAGGATGTTGGTCACGAAGGCGTTGCCACACGAGGTGGCGTTCCTAGCCTTCGTTCCTATATTCGCTTCTGGGGGGTCTCGACTGTCTCGCTTTCCCAAAGGAGTCTTCGCTGTTTTGCTCCATATCACTTACCAGTAAAAAACAACAAAGAAATATAACATAGCCAAAATAAAAAAAACTCTCGTCCATTAGTCAAAAAAGACTAAGGGACGAGAGTTATACGCATACTCCCGCGGTACCACCCAAATTAGCAACAAATATTGCTCAACTTGTTTCCTTAACGCGGAAAACGGCACCGGTTACTACTACTTCACCACTGCAGACTCCAAGGCGAGTTCAATAATTTGTGATACCGACTTGCACCAACCGTCGGCTCTCTACAAAACACAACATTATTTACTGATCCTTTTCACAGTCTTACACTATTGTTTTTTATTGTAATCGAAGTTTTCAAAAAGCACAAGATTTATTGAACAGTATATCCGCCGTCCAGGACAACTGCCTGTCCCGTCATGCCTTTTGCCGATTCGCTGGATAAGAACATTGCTAAATCCGCGATTTCTTTTACATCCAGTAAACGTTTTTGTGGAACCAACGGATAAATAACTTCTTCAAGCACTGATTCAAGGGGCACATTGCGAGTTGTAGCCAAATCTTGCAACTGATTACGCACAAGTGGCGTGTCCACATAACCTGGGCAAATTGCATTTACGGTAATGCCGTCCACTGCTGTTTCAAGAGCTGTAACTTTCGTCAATCCAATCACGCCATGCTTGGCCGAGTTATAGGCTGATTTACCAGCAAACCCTACTAATCCGTTGATTGAGGCCATATTGATAATACGGCCGAAGCCTTGTTTGCGCATATGTGGCAATACATTTTTCGTGGCAATAAATGGAGCAGTGAGCATGATTTTTATAAGCAATTCAAAACGTGCAGTTGGGAAATCTTCCAACATGGCAACGTGTTGCATACCAGCATTGTTGATTAAAATATCAAGCTTGCCAAATTGTCTGATGGTTTCATCGATTGAAATGATAATTTCCTCTTCAACAGTTACGTCACATTTTAAGCCGATTGCACCTGAACCAAGTGAAGCCGCTGCTTCTTTTACTTTTTCTTCATTCAAATCAGTCAACACCACTTTGGCGCCAGCTTGTGCAAACTCTTGTGCTATTTGAAAACCGATTCCTTGTGCTGCACCAGTAATGAATAACACTTTATCTTTTACCATCATATTTCCCTCCAAAAAAATCAGCCGCACTAGGCGGCTGAGTTCATTTAATTAATTCCAAAACCAAACGAGAAAAGTATAATCGCAATTACTACACCGATTGCTGGTGTAACAACTGTAGTTGCAGCTACTGCCCAATATGCTTGGCTATATTTCTCACCACAAATGGAATGAATAGTTGTGACTACATAGCCATTGTGTGGCAATGAATCAAGCGCTCCAGATGAAATGGCCACAACACGGTGTAACGCTTCAGGGTTAACACCAGCATCCATATAACCTGGTGCTAATAATGGTAATGCTATAGCTTGCCCACCAGAAGCTGAACCAGTCATACCTGCAATTACTGATACCGCTACAGCTGCTCCGATTAAAGGAGAACCAGGAATGCTGGTCATTGCATCAACTGCTACCTGAAATGCAGGCACAGATTTTGCAACTCCACCGAAGCCTACAACCGCAGCCGTGTTACCAATAGCGATAATAGCACCTACAGTACCTGCAGAAACTGCTTCCCAAGGTGATTTAAAGTATTTCCAACTAACGATAAACGTTGCAATAATTCCACCCAGCAAGGCAACAATTAATGCGGAAGTTTTTAATTCATTGTGGAAAATGAACGAAATACCCAATACAACCAATAATGGAATCATAGATAGGAATGGATTTGGCAATGGACGGTTTACATCAAAAGTTGGATCCGTTTCACGATCTTCAAAACGTTCACCTTTATTGACTGCTTTCGTGATAAGTTTTTTCAACCACCAATAACCGAAAACTGCCATGAAAGCAGCTACAATTAAACTGACTTCCCAACCTGCAAACTGATCTGTCTTTAAATATGGAATTGGAATCCAGTTTTGAATTTCTGGAGAACCTGCAGAAGTCATTGTAAATGTGACAGATCCTAAAGCTAATGTCGCCGGAATAAAACGACGTGGTAAATCTGCTTGTTTAAATAAAGAGATAGCCATTGGATATACAGAGAATGCTACGACGAACAAACTAACACCGCCGTAAGTTAAAGCTGCACATGCAAGTACAATTGCAAGCACGGCAAACTTCATGCCTAATTTTGCTACAAACCATTTGGCAACTGAATCTGCAGCACCACTGTCTTCCATTACTTTTCCAAAAACAGCCCCAAGTAAGAACATTAGGTACCAAGCTAAAATGAATGATGTAAAACCTGTCATATAACTGGTAACAAAGTTTGCTGCTCCTTCTTCAACCAACTGAGGAAATAATGGCAGACCACTCATGACGGCAACGAATAATGCAGAAATGGGACCACCAATAAGAATATTTACACCTTTTAATGTTAAGAAAATGAGTAAAGCTAGTCCACCAAGGAGGCCGATCATACTTAATACAATACTAGTATCCATTAATAAATTTCCCCCGAAATTTTATTAAGACGTTTTAGAACTGGACGTTTTCTTTTACATTATCCACATTTAAAGAAGCTTCTGTAGAATCAATGACGTCTTGAACAGAGAACCCTTCAAAAACTTCTTTTAGAACCAATCCAGTTGGTGTTACTTCAATCAAAGCACGTTCTGTAATTATTTTATTTACTACGCCTTTACCGGTTAACGGGAGATCACATTGTTTCTTGATTTTGGCTGACCCATCTTTTGCAACATGGTCCATAATCACGATGATTTTCTTGGCACCATGAACTAAATCCATTGCGCCGCCCATGCCTTTAATCATTTTGCCTGGAATCATCCAGTTTGCTAAATCGCCAGTCTCTGAAACTTCCATACCACCTAAAATAGCAACGTCAACATGTCCACCACGAATCATGGCAAACGACTCAGCACTTGTGAAAAATGCAGAACCTGGAATTGTTGTAACCGTTTCCTTTCCTGCGTTAATCAAGTCAGGATCAACTTCATTTTCTGTTGGATACGGTCCGATACCTAGTAATCCGTTTTCAGATTGTAAAACTACTGTTTTGTTAGGAGAAATATAGTTTGCAACCAAAGTTGGCATCCCAATTCCTAAGTTCACGTAGTTTCCGTCTTCAATTTCTTGTTCAGCTCGAATAGCTATACGATCCCTAACATTTACTTTTCCCATGCTGTTTGTCTCCTCCTGTCTTATGAACGAGTCGTTAAACGTTCAATCCGTTTTTCCTGTGATGCTTGCAGTAGTCCTTGTACATAGATGCTTGGTGTTTGAACTGTGTTCGGATCCAAGTCACCTGTTTCAACAATTTCTTCCACTTCTGCAATGGTGAATTTCCCTGCAGCTGCCATCATCGGATTAAAGTTTTGCGCTGTTTTGTTATAAACAAGATTCCCAAACTTATCAGCTTTCGCAGCACGAACAAGTGCAAAGTCAGCTCGCAATGCTTCTTCAAGTACATATTCCTTACCGTCAAAATCACGAATTTCTTTTCCTTCAGCAATGGTTGTACCAACGCCTGCCGGAGTAAAGAATGCAGGAATGCCAGCACCGCCCGCACGAATTTTTTCAGCTAAAGTCCCTTGTGGCGTCAACTCCACTTCGATTTCGCCAGATAATACTTGGCGTTCAAATTCCTTGTTTTCACCAACATATGAACCGATCATCTTTTTTATTTGTTTATTTTTCAATAAAAGACCAAGTCCCCAATCATCAATTCCACAGTTATTCGAGATAACGGTTAAATCGGTTACTCCTTTATCAACAAGAGCAAGAATCAATTTTTCGGGTATTCCAACCAGTCCAAAACCACCGACCATTAATGTCGCCCCATTTTGAATTTGTTGTACAGCCTCTTCTGCAGAAGAATAGATTGGCTTCATGTGTTTTCCTCCTTACAAGAATTCATTTAATTAATTGTATAAAAGCGCTTTCATAGCTATTAAAACAGATACAGAATTTTCACGCAATAGAAGTTGTGACAACTAATTGTCGAAATCCCTCGTCTTTAAGTCCGAAATTTCGGACTATTTAGAAGTCTATTTAATATGAATAGAGATTTTGTCGAAATTAGTAGTCCTATTTTTCGGATTTACGTCCGTTTATTCGGAATTAGGTCATAAGTTATATTTTTTTATTTTTTCATAAAGTGTCGAACGACTCAGTCCTAATTGTTTGGCTATTATCCTTTTATCCTTTTCATCTTGCAATGCATGTTGAATCATCATTTTTTCAAGATCTTCAATTGCATCCTGCAAGTTGACGAACTGAGTTACGGGTTTTTTTCGAACTTGTTTTAATTGTTCCGGTAATGCAGTTGGTTCTATTATCTCGTGCTCGGCTAAATAAACTGCCGCTTGAATGACATTTTGCAATTCGCGAACATTGCCGGGCCAATGGTAGTTTTGTAAATACTCTCTTGTTCGGCTCGACAGGACAAGTCTGCGTTTACCAGCCTTTAATATGTATTGCTGCAGAAAGGTATTAGCCAGTTCTGTGAAATCTTCCATTCGCTCACGTAACGGGGGAATACGTAGCGTAATGGCTTGTATTCGATAATATAAATCTTCTCGGAATTTGCCTTGTTCAATTAAATGTTCCAAAGGACGATTGGTTGCTGCAAGTATTCTAACGTTTACCTGTTTCGTCATATTAGAGCCAATGGGTTCAATTTCACCTTCCTGTATAGCGCGTAATAGCTTCGCTTGAATGGTCAGTGGCATTGCACCAATTTCATCAAGAAACAAGGTGCCATTATCGGCAAGTTCAAAGCGTCCTTTTCGATGATGCTTTTCGGGCTCTATATTGGCACCAAAAATCTCCGATTCCAATAAATCCTCTGGGATTGCTGCACAATTAATTTTCACAAAGGGAAATTCGGCACGCTCCGATCGTTCATGGATACTTTGAGCGAATAGTTCTTTTCCCGTCCCACTTTCGCCTTCTATCAGTACGGACAAATCACTTGGGGCAATCATTTGTATTGTTTCTTTGATCGAACGAATCGCTTTCGAACTACCTTTAATATCTTCAAGACGATATAATTTGTTCGGTGCTTCATGCGAAGTCATGTTAATTTTGTCCATGGTAGTCCTAACGTGTGAACTAAGCTTTTTCCAATCGTTCATATCCCGAAAAACAACGCTTCCAAAAGCACCGACAATTTCTCCATCCACTATTAAAGGTACGCGATTAGCCAGCATATATGTCCCTTTTATGTAATGAGGAGATGCTTGGTGTGCCATTCCGGATTTAATAACTTCGTGCATTTTTGTATTTTCGATTACTTCATCCACAGGTTTTCCGATGGCTTGATCTCGTGGCACCTCTAAAAACCGGCAATAGTCTTCGTTGATATAAAGGATTCGTGAATTTTTATCTACCACGACAAACCATTGAAATGCGTTCTCCAATATTTGTGCAAGAACAGACTCCGGTAATTGTTGTAATACTGACTTCATTTTACTCACCCTAACTTTGCGATTCGTTCCATTCTATTTTCCCAAAGAATACGCAATTATGCAAAAAAGCGAAGAGCCTAAGTAGGCTCTTCACTTTCTTTTCTTAAGGTTAAATTTAAATTTCCTATTGTTATCATAGATTTCATGATAGATGTAAATGCACTCTCTTTGGAGCAACTAACCAATTTCCTCCTAATTTGCACTCTTACTACACATGCCATCATGCAACAGAAAAGTACATGTACTCTTTCAATTCTTATTCAACATCTACTGCATTCTTTAACATTGCTTTTTTAAGTGGACGATCATAGTAAAGGCTTGGGATGATAGCCAATGCCATAAATGACGTCAAGATTAAAAACATAGCTGTCATACCATACTGATCGACCAGGACTCCACCTACAAAAGGACCCAGCATTCTTCCAACAGTCGCAGTACTGTTAACAATTCCCTGATAGAACCCTTCCCTGCCCTTAGGTGCCAGCTGACTTGCTAAAGTCGGCACAGCGGGCCACACAAACATCTCCCCAATGGTCAATATCACCATCGCTGTTACGAACATCGAAAATACTTGTGCATATCCAACGACGATAAATGAAATCATCATGATGACAATACCTAAAACCAGCTGAGCTTTTATACGGTGTTCAAGTCTTTTGACAATCGGTTGAATGATTGGCTGGGCAGCTAAAATGAGCAAGCCGTTAATTGTCCATAGCAAACTGTAATGCTTCAGTGTCAGACCCAGCTCCTGAGTATACGTAGCAATAGTTGACTGCCATTGCACATACACTAGCCAACATATTAAATAGCCGCTAGTGACGATAAGCAAGGCATAAAACGGTGATTTGTTTCGTATCTTTTTCCCTTCATTAATGACGGAAGTATGCATATTCGGCGAAATATTAAACTTTCGATAGCCAAAAAACGCAATGAAAAAGAACACAAGATACATGCCTAAATTCGCAATGAAAATATAATCAAAACTGGCATCCGCGATAATTCCCGCTACTGCCGGACCGATAGCTACACCCAAATTTTGTGCAAGATAGATCGCATTGAACGCTTTCCTCCCACCTTCCGGCCAGGCAGTTCCGACCATCGCATACATACTTGGAAAGACAATACCTCCACTGAATCCTATAATCGTCAGGAACCACACATAATGCGGCCAACCGTGCCATAGAGTTAACCCGATCAGACCAATTATAGTAATTACAATTCCAAGCATGATGGATTTATACCCACCAATACGGTCAAACAAATAACCACCGAGTAAATTACCGAAGATTCCTGCACCTGCATTCGCCATTAAAACCAACCCTGCCACTGACAGACTTTTTCCTAAATGTTCATGTAAATATATAGTATTTAAGGGCCATAAAAACGAGCTACCCGTGACATTGACGAGCATACCTATTATTAAAAGCCATACACTTCTAGGCATGACAATTCCTCCATTATTTCGAAATCCTAAATAATTGTAGTCTTTTTTGGGCAATCCAACAAGATGTCTCAAATAATACAAGTATTCTGCTTTTTGGGCGAATGGGTTTTCTAAGAGAATCATGATAAAATACCCTTTTAGAGGAGTGGATGCATAAATGATTTTCCCTTTTCCTTCTGACGGGAAGCGATACTACACCTGGAACCGTCATTTACGAAACGAATTTGGTTTCAAAGTATTTAAAGTAGCATTAGACGCTGGATTTGATTGTCCAAATAGGGACGGAACAGTGGCCTTCGGAGGTTGCACTTTCTGCAGCGCGGCGGGCTCAGGAGATTTTGCCGGTGACCGTGTAGATTCGATTGACGTTCAATTTGAAGAAGTGAAAAATAAGATGCATAAGAAATGGAAAGACGGAAAATATATGGCTTATTTTCAGGCTTACACGAATACACATGCGCCGCTCCCTGTATTAAAAGAAAAATTCGAAGCTGCTTTAGCACAGGAAGGCGTTATCGGTTTATCGATAGCAACACGCCCCGATTGTCTGCCAGATGATGTCGTGGAATATTTGGCTGAATTGAACGAACGTACCTATCTATGGGTAGAACTTGGTCTTCAGACCGTTCACGAACGGACAGCAAAGTTAATCAATCGTGCACATGATTATGCTTGTTATGTCGAAGGAGTTCAAAAACTCCGCAAACATGGCATTAACGTATGTGCCCATATTATTAATGGTCTGCCTCTTGAAGATAAAGAGATGATGATGGAAACTGCCCGTGAAGTATCCAAACTGGATGTCCAAGGGATTAAAATCCATTTGCTTCATTTACTGAAGGGAACACCTATGATCAAACAATACGAAAAAGGAATGGTCGAGTTTATGGACCAGGACGCATATGTCCAACTCGTTGCCGATCAGCTTGAACTACTGCCACCTGAAATGGTAATTCATCGTATTACAGGAGATGGACCGATTAATTTAATGATCGGGCCCATGTGGAGTGTCAATAAATGGTCTGTATTGAATGCGATCGATGCTGAACTTGTTCACCGGGACAGTTGGCAAGGCAAACATTTCTCAGAGAAGGTGACCATACAATGAAACTCGAAAGGGTTCTCCCCTATGTGAAAACATTAATAAAAAGCTCGGTTTCTCCTGGAGATACTGTTGTAGACGCAACCGCTGGGAATGGCCATGATACCCTCTTTCTCGCACAGCTGGTTGGACTGACTGGAAAAGTGTATGCTTTCGATGTTCAGGAAGAGGCAATTGAAGCAACACGATTACGATTAGGTGAATGGCAGGAATGTGCTACGGTCATACAAGATGGTCACGAGAAAATTACCCAATATGTAACGAATGAAATATCTGCCGCCGTTTTCAACCTCGGCTATTTGCCAGGTGCAGACCATTCCATCATCACAAAACCGAATACAACCATTCAATCAATCACTGGTTGTCTGGATTTATTAAAAGTCGGTGGAATCATTGTGTTGGTCGTATACCATGGACATGAGGGGGGCGATGTGGAGCGTGACGCTTTGCTTGAGTATTTACAAACATTACCTCAATCATTTGTCCATGTACTGAAATATGAATTTATCAATCAACAAAATCATCCGCCGTTTGTTGTGGCGATTGAGAAAATGAAGCATCTTACATGACCTTAAGGTAAGCTATTTAGCTTTCCTTAAGGTTTTTTGCATAATTTTAAGAGGATTGGAAAAACTAGGGTTATCATTTTTCCCTAAGGAGATTTCTATGCCAAAAATCCAATCCATCAGTTCATTCCTTCCTCCATATTCCTATTCCCAAGAAGAAGCCTCGACATTATTGAAAAATTTATTTACCGATCACTATGAAGATTTGGAACGGATGCTCAAAGTGTTTGAAAATGGCGAAATTGAATCCCGTCAATTTTGCGTGCCAATGGAGTGGTTTGAACATCCTCATGATTTGGAAGAACGAAATCGACTATACATTGAACTTGCCACTTCCTACGGTGCTTTAGCTATTAATGCCTGTCTGCAAAACCGTGAGTTTTTGGAAGAGTCCGTTCATCCTTCCGAGATTGACGGTATTTTATTTATTTCTAGTACCGGTTTTTCGACACCGAGTATCGAGGCGCGAATTTTAAATCAACTTCCATTCTCTGACTATGTCAAACGCATCCCGATTTGGGGACTGGGGTGTGCAGGCGGTGCATCAGGATTAAGTCGCGCATTTGACTATTGTCTTGCTTATCCGAAAGCGAAAGTACTCGTGCTATGTGTGGAATTATGCAGCTTAACATTTCAGCCAAATGACTACTCAAAGAGCAATTTAATTGGGGCATCTTTATTTGCAGATGGAGTAGCTTGTGCATTGATTTGCGGAGACGACGCAGCCATTCAATCCAAGAAACCTTGTCCCACATTTGTCGCCACATCTTCAAAAACAATGGCCAATTCCGAAAATGTGATGGGATGGGATATGAAAAACGATGGATTGCATGTCGTCTTTTCCAAAAGCATTCCTTCCATTATTGAAAAGTGGCTCGAGCCATTCGTTACAGAATTTTTGGCAGAACACCACTTGACTTCTAAACAGCTTGACCATTTTATTGCCCATCCTGGTGGCAAGAAAGTGCTGACTGCATACGAAAAATCGCTTGGGTTTGACTCATCCAAAACTGATATTTCAAGGGAAATTTTAAGAAAACACGGGAATATGTCTTCGCCCACCGTTCTTTATGTATTGGAAGCTTTCATGAAGATGGATTGTTCTCCAGGAGAAAAAGGTTTGTTGGCGGCACTTGGACCTGGATTCAGTGGAGAATTGGTGTTGCTGGAATGGCAATAGAAACAATTATTTTCTCCAGTATAGTGGGATTTGTTATTGTGCAAAGAATAGTTGAGCTCTTTGTCGCACGCAATAATGAGCGATGGATTCGTGGTCAAGGAGGATACGAAGTCGGTGCGAGGCACTATCCTTACATGGTAGGCATACATGTTGGCTTTTTCCTTAGTCTAATTGTTGAATTTTTGATGTTCGAGCGCGAACTCCCCTCTCTTTGGCCTGTGCTATTTATAATTTTTGTAGGTCTGCAAATCATGCGAGTATGGGTAATCGCGTCACTTGGAAGGTTCTGGAACACAAAAATCCTTGTCTTACCTGGTGCGCATGTCGTTAAAAAAGGACCCTTCCGCTTCTTAAGACACCCAAATTATGTCGTCGTTTCATTGGAAATTTTAGTGATTCCCTTAATGTTTGGGGCTTACTTTACAGCACTGATATTTGCTTTATTAAATTTAATTATTTTGTGTGTGCGCATCCCGATGGAAGAAGCAGCTTTACGGGAAGTTACGAATTACAAAGAAGTCTTCTAATATACGATTTCCCTACGCAAAAAGGCTGACCCTAATAAGTAGTCAGCCTTTTACTTTTTTAATTTATTTTTCAAACACAATCTCTCCGGCGATGATTGTTTTCACGACTTTTGCTTCCAGAACTTGTTCATCTGATCCGTCAAATAAATCTCGATCAAAGACGGTAAAATCCGCGTCAAAGTTCTTCTTAATGTAGCCTCTTTCATGTTCCTTGCCAATAGCCATTGCACTGCCAATCGTATATAGGGCAATCGCGTCGTATCGACTGAGTTTTTCCTGTGGTTGATACCCGTCATGTGTGTCTCCAGGGCTCTTCCTTGCAATGGCTGCATATAAACCGAGTCGTGGATCCACTTCTTCTATTGGAGAATCTGAACCTCCGCTACATGTAATTCCGCGGTCCAATAGCTTTTTCCAAGCATACGCCCAGTCAAGTCGAGTTTCTCCCAACCTCTCTTTAACCCACGGAAAGTCCGATGTAACAAAACTTGGTTGTATATCGAGTACAATATCGAGTTTCTCCATACGGTCTACTAAATCCTCGCGTAATACATTCGCATGAATTAAACGATCTCGTTTCCCTTCTCGGACAGGATGTTTTTCTATAGCGGATACAATCATTTCCATCCCCATATCACCAATTGCATGCACAGCTACTGCTTCACCATAAGAACGAGCTCTTGCCACGAGGGCATTCAATTCTTCTTGAGTATGAATTGAAACACCTGAAGTTGACATGTCGTCGGCATATGGCTCACTCAGCAAGGCAGTTCGCCCTCCAAGGGAACCATCAATAAATATCTTCATTGCGCCTGGTTCAATCCACGGTTGATCATATGTTGCTTCATGCATCATCTCTTCAAAGACTGTATGATGGCGAAGTAAATTCACACGGAATTTGCGGTCATTTCCGATGACTGTTTTAAACGCTTGCAACGGTCGGTTGTAATCACCGTAATAACTCATATCCTCTGTATGAACGCCTGTAAAACCTCGCGATAACAAATCGGTCAAAGCCGTTTCTAAAGAAATAATCAATTGTGTAACAGACACTTCAGGTATATGTTTTTCTACAAAAGCCATAGCCCCGTCCAATAAATATCCAGTTGGCTCGCCTTCATCGTCTCTGACTATGACACCATCTTCCGGGTCGGGAGTATCTTTTGTAATTCCCGCCAGCTTAAGTGCAACTGAATTCACAATCATAGCATGTCTACAAATTCGCTTTAATACAATCGGTGAAGTAGAAAGCTCATCCAGTTCGTAGCGGGTAAGTATTTTTTTGTTGTCAAAATTATTTTCATTCCATCCTTCAGCAAGGAACCATTCTCCCTCTGGATGATTGATCAGAAGATTTTTCAAATCTGCCGTCATTTCATTTGGAGACATATATTTAGATAAATCAATATGACGCAATTTATCACCATGACCAATCATATGTATATGGCTGTCCACAAATCCAGGATAGACAAATGCCCCCTCAAGATCGATACATTGATCTGCATACTTTTTCATATCTTCATATAAACCGGTATTGATAATTTTGCCGTTCTCGACCAAAACTGCATCAATAGTATGTTGTGAATCTTTCATCGTATAAAATGTTGCATGATGAAAACAGATTTTTGTCATGATGGCACCTCCACTTTGTATAATCATAAAACAAATACCGTCTCATTCACAATGGAATGAAACGGTTATTACTTATTTTTGTTCCTGTACGGCTTGTTCAACAGCTCTTGCTACAACTGTATGCACACTCGGATCTAATGGATTTGATATTAAATCCCCTGGTTTTGTATGACTAGCATCGGGTAACTGATGCCACTCACGCCTGCATTCAAAGCACCACGAAATATCCCTGGGAATCCTTATGCATTATTTACCGATCTTCCATCCGCTGCAATAGCAGCACCTGCAGCCAAGGCATCCTTAAGAAAAAGTCATTCGTCCATTATATTAAATTCCCAAGTATGTTCGGAAATCAAAATGTATAGTCCGCAGATAATCTCTTTTTCTTTATCTTAAAGAACAAAATCGCCCAACAGGAGTTAGGCGATACATTGTTATTTCTTCAGGTTCTCATTTTTTAAGTTGTCATTATATTCAACCCAGAAATCAGCATTTTTAATGCCTAAGTTTCTCGGATCAAATACTGGATCTTTGCCTTCTTTTTTCTGAGCTTCATAATCTTTAAGAGCAAGAAGAGCGGGCTTAGCTATGATGAGAATTGCAATTAAATTCAACCAACACATTAAACCTAACCCTACATCGCCTAGTGCCCATGCTAATTTAGCTTCATTTATCGTTCCATAGAACGCTGTTATTAAAATGACAATTTTCAAAACAAAAATACCTATTTTTTCAGCATTGCCTTTCAGTAGATAAGCAACATTGGTTTCTGCCATATAGTAGTAAGCCATAATTGTCGTGAATGCAAAGAAGAACAACGCAATTGCAACAAATCCAGCTCCAATACCTGCTCCCGGCATTGCATAATCAATTGCTGCTTGCGTGTAGCCAGCTCCAGCATCGACTCCTGGAAGGTTTTCAACAACAAATTCGCCTTCGCCGTCATCCAATTGAACATTGTACATCCCTGTGAATAAAATCATGAAAGCAGTTGCTGAACACACCAACAATGTATCAATGTACACTGAGAATGCCTGAACTAGACCTTGTTTCACCGGATGAGAAACTTCTGCCGCAGCTGCTGCGTGAGGTCCAGTACCTTGACCAGCTTCATTTGAATAGACTCCACGTTTGACGCCCCATGCAATTGCAGCACCAATTATCCCACCGAAAGTCGAGTCAAAGCTGAAAGCACTTGAAAAGATCAATCTAAGAACACTTGGCACTTCAGTAATGTTCATTCCAATAATGATAATTGCCATTAGAATGTATGCTAGCGCCATGAAAGGTACGACAAATTGAGCTACGTTTGCAATACGTTTTACTCCGCCGAGAATAATGCCGCCTAGAATGACAACAATTATAGCTCCAGTAACCCATCGAGGCATGTCAAATGCATTTTCCATCCCTATGGCAATGGAGTTCGATTGAATGCCTGGCATCAAAATGGACATAGCCAGTAATGTTGCGAGTGCAAAAATAACTGCATACCACTTCGAGCCGATTCCTTTTTCTATGTAATAAGCAGGACCACCACGGTATTGTCCTTGGTCTTTCACTTTATAAATTTGGGCCAAAGTTGATTCGACAAACGCTGAAGACGCCCCGATAAACGCAATTGCCCACATCCAGAATACAGCCCCTGGACCACCAAATGCAATCGCCGTAGCAACCCCTGCAATATTTCCGGTTCCAACACGACCTGATAATGCAATCGATAATGCTTGGAATGAAGATACCCCGGCATCCGATTTTTCACCTTTGAACATTTGAACAACCATATCCTTGATCAGTCGAACTTGCAAGAAACGAGTAAGGATTGAAAATAATAGACCGATAGCCAAACAGCCATAAATCATCCAAGGTCCCCATAAAAAGTTATTTATTTGCCCAATAAACTCTTCCATCCAATTTCCCCCTTTGTTTGTTCATAATATTGTCACATTATTCACTGTATTACAAAAATGATGTTAGTACAATGAAAGATTTTATATACTTCTAGATTTTCATTATGCTAACTTCGACTTTTGCAAGCCCTAGCGTACATAAATCCAAGTTTCCAAGGTCTAAAAAACAATAGAGGAATATTTTTATTAAAATAGAATTATCATATTGGAAAATGTTCAGGTTTTGAAATTTTGAATCTATTGCTTCCCTTTTTTACAGGCGGCTAATTTTCATGTCAGAATAATTTATAAATCCTTGTAAATCAGCATAATTCATAAATGAAGTCATAAACAAATCCATAGTAAAAGCCTTTCTAATTTTTCATTAGAAAGGCTTTTATTTGACTTAAACCACATATCCGAGTGAACGCAACACATTATTCACGAACGTCTTCGTGTAATAAAACACATCTTCTCGTTCTGGCTCTTGGAACAGATCATGAAAACAATTTTTCCACTCTTTATATTGTATTTCAGAAAGTTGTTGTTTTTGCAGCCAATTCTTTGCGAATGTCGGATCGGCAATTTTATCCCACTCTGCAGTCATCATCAAAATAGGAACATTTTGAATGCTTTCTTGTTTGGCAGTTGTTGCTTTCATCAAATGCTGCAACTCCCTGTACCACTTCAAAGTAATGGTCGTGTTATATAGATCATCGTCTTTATCTTGCGTATAAACATCATAATTTCTTGTCAGTTTTTTAATGGTTATTTCATGAGTACTCTTGACGTTTTCAGCAAGCTTCCCCATGTTGGCTAAAGCACTGGAAAGTTTCGATGCATGAATATGTAAATGCATCCAAGGAGATGTCAGAATTATTCCAGCACATTCAATTGATTTTTCCTGAAGCATCTGCATGACTAAAGTTGCACCTAGCCCGTGACCCATAATAAAAACAGGTAAGTTATATGTAAGCGAAGCGTCAATCAAGTGATTGATAAAAGTGCCATAGGATTGAAAATCTTCGTCATGTGCTTGTTTATTGAGAGCCGATTCTCCGTGCCCAGGTAGATCCCCCATTACAACATGAAATCCTGAACTTCTAAATTCTTCTATTAACCAGGCGTACCGACGGTGATGTTCATACGCGCTGTGTACGATGGCGATGACTGCTTTTGCCTGGCCATCAGCTTCCCATTTCCACATAATCATCGCTCCTTCTATTTCTTTATTCGACGAAGTCATCCTTTTTTAGTTCCTCTTTTTTTGTATAATGAAACCATATGGCAAGAAGAAACGAGGTTTTTTGAATGATTTACCCTTTTAAAGATAAAACACCCATGATTGACCCATCTGTTTATATTGCTGATTATGTCACAATAAGTGGTGACGTGACAATCGGTCCAGAGTCCACTATTTGGTTTAATACCATTATTCGTGGTGATGTCAATGCGACTCGAATCGGCCGCAAAGTTAATATTCAAGATTTGTGTTGCCTTCATCAAAGCCCTGCCGCTCCATTAATTTTGGAAGATGAAGTCACCATCGGTCACCAAGTAACTCTACATAGCTGTACCGTACGAAAAGGCGCCTTAATTGGCATGGGTTCCATTGTCCTGGATGGCGCAGAGATTGGTGAAGGTGCATTTATCGGGGCAGGTAGCTTGGTTCCACCCGGTAAAGTAATTCCCCCAGGTATGCTTGCATTGGGACGTCCGGCAAAAGTGGTTCGGGAGTTGAATGCTGAAGACAAACTAGATATGGAACGTATTGTGAGAGAATATGCTGAAAAAGGACAGATTTATAAGGAAATGCAACAACAAAAGTAAACGGATAGTAAGGACCGGGTGATAGAGCCCGGTCCTTTTAATATGTTGAAGCATTCTTAAATTTATTCCCGTTCAAATTGATTTGTTCCCTTTCGCCCACTAATTTCCAATAAAAAAGCCATTCTAGGGCATACCCAGAATGGCTTCTCAATCTTAAACGCCTGCTTTTTCTTTCAAAGTAGCCGCTCTGTCTGTTTTCTCCCATGGTACATCCAAGTCTGTGCGACCGAAGTGTCCATAAGCAGCTGTCTGCTTGTAAATCGGACGACGTAGATCTAACATTTTGATGATTCCAGCTGGGCGAAGGTCGAATGAATCGCGAACAATTTCAACAAGTTTCGATTCTTCTACAGTGCCTGTACCAAAAGTATCGATTGCAATTGATACTGGTTGTGCAACACCGATTGCATATGCAAGTTGAACTTCGCAACGGTCAGCAAGTCCTGCTGCTACGATGTTTTTCGCTACATAACGTGCTGCATATGCTGCTGAACGGTCAACTTTTGTCGCATCTTTACCAGAGAATGCGCCGCCACCGTGACGAGCGTATCCACCGTAAGTATCAACGATAATTTTGCGACCAGTTAAACCAGCATCCCCTTGTGGTCCACCAATTACGAAGCGACCAGTTGGATTAATGAAGTATTTTGTATTTTCGTCAATTAATTCTGCCGGAACGACAGGATTGATGACATGTTCTTTCAAGTTGCGTTGAATTTGCTCAAGAGTTACTTCTGGGTGATGTTGAGTAGAAATAACGATTGTGTCAATGCGCAACGGTTTATTGTTTTCATCATATTCTACAGTTACTTGTGTTTTGCCATCTGGACGTAAGTATGGAAGAATTTCTTCTTTACGAACTAATGCTAAACGACGAGCTAACTTATGAGCCATACTAATTGGAAGAGGCATTAATTCCGGTGTTTCATTACAAGCAAAACCGAACATTAAACCTTGGTCACCTGCACCGATTGCTTCGATGTCTGAATCTGTCATCGAACCTTCACGTGCTTCTAGTGCTCTGTCAACGCCCATTGCGATGTCGGCAGATTGCTCATCGATTGCGGTCAATACTGCAGAAGTCTCTGAGTCAAAACCATATTTTGCACGAGTGTAGCCAATTTCACGAACTGTTTCACGTACAACTTTTTGAATATCCACATAAGCAGATGTTGTGATTTCTCCAGCAACAAGCACTAAACCTGTTGTTACAGTTGTTTCACAAGCGACACGTGCGTTCGGGTCTTCTGTTAATATAGCATCTAAAATTGCGTCTGAGATTTGATCACAAATCTTATCCGGATGCCCTTCTGTTACTGATTCTGATGTAAATAGACGACGAGTTGTCATTTAATATTCCTCCTATATCCTTCGAGATTGCTCTCGGAAAATTCAAACGGTACTCATTTCCCATGTCCAGCTTATTCATTAGAATAAAACCTTCCGCCTTTTCGGGCTTCTGCACACGAGGATAAAGGGAGATGTCATAAAAAAAACCCTCTCTCACGTAAAAACATGAGGAAAGGCATTCGTTAATAGGCACCTTTCACTCTTATCATCCAAGGAATACACCTTGCTTCAGGTTCAGCACCTTTGCCAATTACTACTTGGTTCATAACTGCAGGTTGCCGGGTTTCATAGGGCCTGACCCCTCCACCAGCTCGGGATAAGAGTATCCGTTCAGTTTTACATCATAATAAACTAATGAAGCCTTGTCAAATATTTTTTTCGTTCTATATAAATGTTCGAAAATCAGATAAAATTAATTAGGCTATTAGTGTAGATTATTAAGCGTAATGTGTTATACTAATTTTCGAATCAAGGTTAACCCGATATAAGGGTAATATACGATAAAGGAAGGTACATATACATGAATTCAGTGAACACGATGAACGAGCTGAACGACTTGTTAAATGGCCAAAACGTGCATGTGCAACTTTCAGTCCCACAACTTGTGGAGAAAGCAACATTACGTGGAGAAGCTGTCTTAACACCAACTGGAGCTGTAAAAGTAGTGACAGGAAAATATACAGGACGTTCTCCTAAAGACAAATATGTTGTTGTGGAAGATAGCTCTAAAGACAAGATTGATTGGGGCTCAGTAAACCAACCAATATCATCTGAAATTTTCAACTCTTTATATAAAAAAGTTGTGAACTATTTAAAAACAAAAGAAGAGTTATTTGTCTTTAATGGCTTTGCCGGTGCGGATAAAGAATCTCGCCTTTCATTGCAAGTAATTAATGAATATGCTTGGCATAACCTTTTTGCACACCAATTATTCATTCGTCCGTCTAAAGATGAGTTGGCATCGCATGAAGCACAATTCACAATCGTTTATGCTCCGACTTTCAAAGCAGATCCTGCAATCGATGGTACAGGTTCGGAAACGTTTATCATTGTGTCAATGGAAAAACGCATCATTTTAATCGGTGGTACTGAGTATGCCGGTGAAATGAAAAAATCAATTTTCTCCATTATGAACTACTTGCTTCCTGAGCAAGGCATCCTACCGATGCACTGTTCTGCAAACGTTGGTGAAAAAGGCGATGTTGCTTTGTTCTTCGGATTGTCCGGAACAGGAAAGACAACATTATCTGCTGATGCAGATCGTAAATTAATCGGTGATGATGAGCATGGCTGGTCAGATAACGGCGTATTCAATATTGAAGGCGGCTGTTATGCAAAAGCAATTAACTTAACACGTGAAAATGAACCACAAATTTTCGATGCAATCCGTTTTGGTTCTGTATTGGAAAACGTAGTATTGGATCCAGAAACGCGTATACCCGACTACGAAAATATTTCGTTAACTGAAAATACGCGTGCTGCTTACCCATTACAAGCAATCGACAATATTGTTGATCCTTCTGTAGCGGGTCATCCAAAAACCATCATTTTCTTAACTGCTGATGCGTTTGGGGTATTACCTCCAATCAGTAAGTTGACGAAAGAACAAGCGATGTATCACTTCTTAAGCGGATTTACATCGAAGCTTGCTGGTACAGAACGTGGAATTACATCTCCACAAGCAACATTCTCAACTTGTTTCGGTTCTCCATTCCTTCCCCTTCCTGCAACTGTATATGCAGAAATGTTAGGGAAGAAAATCGATGAGCATGATGCACAAGTCTTCCTTGTAAATACTGGCTGGACAGGCGGCGAATATGGCGTTGGTAGCCGTATGAAACTTTCTTATACACGTGCGATGGTTCGTGCTGCATTGGAAGGCAAATTAGATAATGTTGAAATGGATAAAGGTTCAGCATTCGGTTTAGCTATTCCTAAAGAAGTACCTGGCGTACCTTCTGACGTATTAAACCCACGCGATGCATGGGCGGATCCAGCAGCATACGATAAAAAAGCACAAGAATTGGCTAATCGATTCCGTGAGAACTTCAATAAATTTGGATCAGTGTCTGAAGACATTATTTCTAAAGGCGGTCCAATTATCTAGAATACAAAAATGGCTTGCACTTCATGTGCAGGCCATTTTTTTACTCCGTATATTCAAAAACTGTCTCTTCGGGAAAGTAAGATTCTATCTCTTTAGCATCCTCTTTCGTTATCTGGTAGAAAAACAATTCAGATCCGTGATGTTTAACAGTACAAATATGTGCACCATTTCTCTTGAATACTAATGTATACCAGGGAATTCTTGTATGCCCTTCATTTACCCCATACAGTAGCAAGTCTTTTAGCTTCTGATTTAGAGGCATTGTAAAAATGACCAATCCACTTCCATATCGAATGGTATGAGCGAAAGGTTTAATCTTAAGAATTGCTTCTTTTTCATCTTCATGACAATGTACTTCGACTTCTGTAAACACTGGAAGTACCTCATTCATTAACGGAAACCAATAGCTAATACTCTTCCTAAGCTTGTTGGTTTCACTGGTTAGTAATAAAGAGTCGTATATTATATGTAAATTGCCCATGCCTCACCCTCCTCTGCTTACATGAGGTGTTCTTTGAAGTATTCCGCGTTCTCGATTTCAGGGAATAGCGCTTCAAATTCTTCCGCTTCTTTCTCATTTACTCCATATAATACAATTTCTGAACCATATTGTGCTATCTCAAGCATTTGAATATCTTCTTTATAAAAGAATATAGTGAACCATTTTAAACCGCCATCTGCATCAATTGAATGATTACGTAAATAGTTACAGTTTTTTTCGTTCAATGTAATTGTAAACGATTTTACAAGTCCTTGTTTCACAGAATGTGCAGAGAGTTTGGTCAATTCCTCAATATCATGCACTTCTTCCTGCCAACACTGAATTTCCACTGAAGCATATTCACGCGTATACGTATCCCAAAGCTTTTTCCAATATGACGTATCATTAGGGACCGAGGTTTTGTTAGCAGTACTGATAGTCTTTAAATGAATTCGGATATGTTTCATATATTAATCCCCTTGTCGTTTCATCCAGTCCGTTAAATCTCTGACAGTTTGTCTATTGGTTTTCGAAGGGAAATAATGTGTGTAATCTTTAAAATACCAAGTCTCAAAATTTTTATTTCCATCAATGAGTGCTCTTTCGAGACGTAAGGCATGTTCAATTCCGACATTCCCATCTTTTCGTCCATGGATAATTAGAATTTTGGCATCAATAGCACTGACATGTTTGAGTGGTTGACGAAGTTCATATGCCTCAGGTACATTCGTAGGATTACCACCAATCACCCGCTTCATCATTCTACGCATGTCTTCACGTTCCTCATAGGTGAGAACCATGTCTGACACACCTGACCAGGTGACAACCGATGTAATATCTGAACGCAGAACAGCCGTCCATAAAGCCATAATTCCTCCACGAGAAAATGCAAACAAATGAATACGGTTCACTGAAATAAACTGTCTTAATACTTCTACTCCATTGGTAGCGTCAAACCGATCTTCCCCAGCAAATTCATCTCTACCTTCGCCGCCTCTGTTCCCACGATAATAAGGGGCAAACACCACGAATCCTTGTGTGGCAAACTGAGCAATTCGAGCAGATCGAACCATACCAATGTTTTGAATACCTCCACGTAAATAGAGGATTCCCTCATACTTGCCTTCTTTGCGTGGCTCCGCGAGTAACCCTTTTACCCTGAATCCACATGACCAATAGACAATTTCCGTTAATTTAACTAGTGGATTTGGACTTGGATACGGAAGTCTGTGTACAATTGTTCCGTCTACTTTCATCTAACATCACCTGTTCCAACATTTTTCTCATTCCGTCATCTGTCATATGAAAACTAAGATTAGTTGATTTGAAAAACTCCTGTAGCGTCATCCATACAGGGCCCTCAGTCTCAAATCGTTCACTATTGTTTTCAATTGAATCAACTGTTGCACGGAAAACCGCCTTACAAAAAGGCTTACGCTCATGCACCATATATTCTGCAAACCATATTAAATTTGAAAGTTGTGCGCCTGTTTCTTCAAATACTTCCCGTTTTGCTGCTTGTTCTAACGTCTCGCCTGATTCTACTTTTCCACCGGGAAATTCAATCCCTCTTTGTGGATGTTTTGTGAGCAACCACTGGTTCTGCCTGTTCGCTAGCACGAGTACATGTGTGGTAGGAATTAAAAAGGCATTTGGTTCAAATGATAACGTAACTTTTAACCCATGCTGATCTACAAAAGAAAACATGCCTGCTACACTCCTTTCAAATAGTGTAGCGAAGGCATGCACAGCATTCAACTATAATAAGGCAATGTTTCTATTTGTTGTTTTGCTTCTTCATTTCCGTACTCATGAATGACAGCGTATAACTTTTTCAATCGCAAATCGACACCGTCATTTTCTGGGTCTAGATGATAAGGTACATAAGGCGTTTGAGCTCTCCAAAAACCTTTCCATTCAAAGGATTCCTTTTGATCAAATAATTGATCTAGTACGGTTAAAACTTCGGGCTCGGCTTCAATCTCATATTCCCATTGCGAATCCTCAGGATGGAAATAGTATCGGTGATGAGTGACCGAAACATATACTTTCGACATTTTTTCAACCCCTTTTTTCTAGCATGGCATTATGGATATATTTCATGCATGCAACCGATAGGAGAATTGAAAAAAGCAAATTCCCGGAAGGAATTTGCTGCAGCTTGTTGACAAAAGAATAATAATTAATATAAAAGTATAAAAATTGAGTTCTTATTTTTTGCACTCTATCGAAAAAGATTGTGGTCGGCTATTTCTTTCGCTTTCCGCGGACGAAACACTAGCCTCCTCGGCTCAGCTGTCTATGACCGCTGAGCCTGTGGGGTCTAGCTTGTTTCGTTTTTCCACAGGAGTCTTCAGAAATAGCCAACCACCTTCCAACTTATATATTTTGCAGAGACAGCTTACAGAAGCAATTTCTTTTGATTGGAGTGGAGGCGTCTGAAAACATCTGCTCCTGCGGTTACTCGTCGCAAAGATTAGGACCAAATTGCCTTTGGTCCTAATCATTTCAGCGGGAACAGTACGAGCTGAAGACCCCACAGGAAACGAATAGTGCAAATGGAACTTTGCACCATTCGTTTGCGACGAAGCTAGCGAAGCGATGCAGAAGCACCGGTTTTTCTAGTGACGAGGAGACTGAAGCCTGCCCGCGAAACGCGTCCGCCGCAATGGAAATCAACATTTTCTTGCATAGACTCTTTTTCAATAGTATACAGTTATATTCACTCATTTTTTTGTTTGTCTACAGTCTGAAGTAAATTCCCATAAGGATTTTGCTGAGATGCTTATTTGTTTGTATCGCCTAAAAAAGCATTTAACATCCATTGATGTTTTTCAATCGATTGATACACTGCATTCAATACATCTTCTGTCATATCGTCTTCATCTTTTGCAGCTTCGTCCATCCCTTTTTTCAATGATTTCATAATTTTACCGAAATCTTTTACAACTGTTTCAACCATTTGCATATCATTTTCTTTGCCTGTCGCTTCCGTAACATCTGATAGTTCTAAATGCTCCTTCAATGTGGCAACTGGTTTACCGCCTAAAGTAAGCAAACGTTCGGCAATCTCATCCATATGTAACGTTGCTTCATTGTAAAGTTCTTCAAACTTTGCATGTAATGTAAAGAATTGAGGTCCTTTTACGTACCAATGGAAATTATGTAACTTCGCATACATTACTGACCAAGTTGCTACTTGCTTATTTAGTTCTGTATTTAATGCTGCTGACATAAAAACTTCACACTCCTAATTTTATTTATCGCTCTGAATACTTTCAATTTACCACTAAGTTCTCTACAATAAACATACAGAACGAAGTGGAGTGAAAAAAATGTTAGCATTTATGATAATCGTCTCAATAGTAATGGTCATCGGCATCACCATGATGTTCCTTCTTGCAACTAAAAAAGCCTATAAAATAGAGCATAAAATAGATCCAGTTCCAACTGAATCAGCAGGCAAAAGTGACAACACATGAAATTCCTTGTTATGGGCATCTTCCGGTTTTATCAGAAATTCATTTCGCCAATGACACCGCCGAGTTGCCGATTTTATCCAACATGTTCCCATTTCGGCGTTGAAGCTGTCGAAAAACACGGAGCAATCAAAGGCACTTACTTGGCAATCAGCCGTATCCTTCGTTGTCATCCATTTCATGAAGGCGGATATGATCCAGTACCAGAAGAATGGCCTACAAAGAAATGACTTGAAAAGAGTCATTTTTTTTGTGTCCATTTTTCTTGTATTTTAAAGATTTATCTTGTATGATAAGTAAGTTCTTAATTCAAATCGTAATCGTTACTATTTAAAAAGGAGATAAACATGAAGAAATTTCTATTATATAGTTTTATTATTGTTCTTACTTTATTTACTGTTGCTTGTGGAAAAGACACTTCGACTAATGGTAAATCTGAAAACCCCAATGCCTTAACTGTCTATACAACGGTCTATCCACTTACTTACTTTACCGAACGAATCGGTGGCAAGCATGTGAATGTGGAATCCGTATATCCTGCAGGTTCAAACGAGCATACATTCGATCCCACGCAAAAAGATATGATGGATTTAGCAGATGCAGACTTGTTTTTTTATATTGGCTTAGGACTTGAAGGTTTTGTTGAAAATGCGAAAAAGACATTGGCAAATGAAGATGTTTCTTTGGTCGCAACTGCCGATGCAGTTTCTGATAAAGAATTGGAAATGGGTAAAGCAAATGGCCATGGACATGAAGAAGAAGGTCACGATGAGCATGATCATGGTGACATCGATCCGCACCTTTGGATTTCACCTCAAATCAGCATTAAACTTGCATCTTCAATTAAAAATTCTTTAATTGAAAAAGATCCTGAAAATGAAGCAACTTATACTAAGAACTACGACATATTAGTGACTGAACTCAAACAATTGGATTCGGATTTCAAGGAAATGGCGGACGCATCGAATAATAAAACGTTCTTTGTATCCCATGCGGCTTTTGGGTATTTGGCTGGAACATATGGTCTTGAGCAAGTTGCAGTTTCAGGCTTGAATTCACAGGACGAACCTTCTCAACAAGATCTTACTGATATCGTCAAATTGGCAAAAGAAAAAAACATCAAAACGATTTTATTTGAACAAAATGTCTCATCCAATTTAACGAAAGTGATTCAAAATGAAGTCGGTGCAGATGCCATGACCTTGCATAACTTAGGCGTACTGACACAGGAAGATATTAAAAACAAAGAAACTTACTTCACATTAATGGAGCAAAATTTAGAAACATTAAAGAAAGCACTGGCTTCAGCAAACTAATATAAAAACCACGGAATGGCTTTCATTCCGTGGTTTTACTCATTTAAATAGCTTGGTTTGCACTTCGAATTTCTGAAGAATGGCATGATTCCAAGATACTCCGACACCTGGTAAATTAGAGAGTTCGATTTTACCATCATATACATCGATAGGTGGAGTCGCCAAATCCTTCTCCCAAAAATGAGTCGATGAACTGAAATCTCCTGGAAACTTAACTCCTGGTAATGAAGCAAAAGCTAAATTGAATGCTTTTGAAACGCCAAATTCAATCATACCACCCACCCAAATTGGTACCTCTGCTATGACACATTGATTATGAATTTGAAGAGCAGCAGTTAGTCCACCAACTCTACCTTGTTTCATCACAATTATTTTCCCAGACTTGCGTTCAATCATATCCTGGGCATCTGCTAAACTTGCAATACTTTCATCCAGGGCAAATGGCGTTTTCATTATTCGTTGAGCTTCAGCAGACAAGCGATTATGGTGTTCTGAAAAAGGTTGTTCGATTAATGCAAAACCACATTCGTCGAATGCGATTAAGTAATCCAGTGTTCTTTCTGTGAATGCTCCATTCGCATCGGCGAAGAATAACATTTGAGGGTATTGTGCGATAATTGATTTCATGAGCTTTGGATCTGTGTTTTGAGAAATTTTTAACTTTATCCGTTTATACCCGGTTTTTACTGCGGTTTCGATTTCTTCCATCATGGCTTTTTCAGTTGCAGCAGCTACCACTATTCCGGCATTTATAACGGGCCTTGTTCCGCCGATTACTTGCCATAGAGGTTGGTTCAATTTCTTGGCATAAATATCCCATATTGCATGATTAAAAGCCGCTTTTGCCATATGATTGCGTTTTATTTTCTCTAAAGCGGCGTCTAGTTGGTCTGGATGTGAAAAAGATTGATTCAACAAAGCTGGGATTATCCAATTTTCAAGCGTGTTCCAAGCAGTGTCCACTGTTTCTTCGGTGTACCATGGGGAAGTAAATGCCACACATTCGCCTACACCGATTGTACCGTCGACATCCATTACTTCAAGCAAGATACTATCTCGTTCCACCACTTCCTGTAAATGAGTAGAAAACGTTTGCTTTAGCGGTACACATACGTGATATAACGTCACTTGCTTGATTTGGATATTAACCACGCTCTCAGCTCTCTTCTAAGTAATTTATTCGATGCATTCCTTGGCATAGCATTGACTTGATATAATGCTTTCGGCATTTTATAAGGTGCTAATTTGGCTTGTAAAAATGCCTGTAATGATGCCAATGTCATATCCTCATCACTGACAATAAAGGCTACGGGCACTTGTCCCCACTTCTCGTCACTCATTCCGCAGACTCCGGCTTCTCGAATCTGTGGATGTTGAAGAATCGCACTCTCCACTTCTGCTGGGTAAATATTTTCCCCGCCGGAAATAATTAAATCAGAACGTCGGTCGACAACAAATAAATATCCTTCTTCATCGAAATAGCCAATATCGCCGGTATGAAGCCACCCTTTTACTTGGGATGCCGTAGTTGTATGACTGCCAATGTAACCAGGTGTTACATGCCCGCCACGTATGCAAATCTCTCCTTCTTCAAATGGCTTTGATGCTTGATCGATTCGAATGAAACTCAAATACAATGGTTTGCCAGAAGACCCCAGTTTCCTGACCGCATCTTCAGGAGCAAGCGTTGCTGTTTGGGAGGCCGTTTCGGTCATTCCATAAGTTTGCAGTATTGGAATACCGCGAGAAATAGCTCGCTCTAAATAATTGCTCGGAACAGGACCTCCACCCACTAGCATCGTCAGTAAACAAGGCGATACTTTCGCATCCCGCTCCTCTAATTCCCTTAAAATCCTTTCTAGCATAACGGAGACAACAGACATACGTGTGACCTGTCCATCTACTAAATCGTCGACCACTTTTACCAAGTCGAATTTTGAATAGAGCTTCACTTCCATTCCATATAATACGGAGCGAATGAATATGGATAAACCGCTTATGTGAAAGACTGGCATCGTACAAAGCCATACATCATTTGATTGTATCCCCATGTTAAACGCTGAAGCCGTTGCATTCGTGGTATGGTTTCTGACGGTTTGACGAACACCTTTTGGATTTCCCGTTGTACCGGATGTATACATAATGGACATGGTACGATCGATTGGCCATTCATCTTCTATCTCGAATTTGCTTGAAGCCTTTTCTGCCAGTTCGTCCAATGTCACTGATGGGTGGTTAGCCACTCTTGCCTGATAGTCTTTATCGACTAACAAAAGTGTTGGCTGTGCATCGTTAATTTGATAGTCAAGTTCCCCATCAGACAATCGTTCATTTAATAGAACAACTTCACAGCCCAATTGCCAACAGGCATGGATTGTAACAATTAAAGAAGGATTTGAAGGTGATAGAATGGCGACGCGATTTCCATTGTCAATTCCAACTGTCTTTAGTGAACCAGCTAAATTCATTGCTTCGTCGAAAAGCTGTTGAAACGTCCAGGAATGTTGTCCAAATGTTAATGCCTTGCGTTTCGGAGTCATTTTGACCCGTTGTGCTAGCCAGTTAGGGTACATGATTTATAGCCACCTTTAGAAAAAGCTGCCCTTAAAAAGGACAGCTAGAAAATTGTTATTATCAAGGGAAACGTGGGAATTGACCGAAGTCAGGTTTACGTTTTTCCTTAAAGGCATCGCGGCCTTCTTTTGCTTCATCTGTCGTGTAGTAAAGAAGTGTCGCATCTCCAGCCATTTGTTGCAGACCTGCTAAACCATCAGTATCTGCATTCATTGCCGCTTTCAGGAAACGAAGGGCTGTAGGTGACATTGAAAGCATTTCTTCACACCATTGAACCGTTTCATCTTCTAATTGTGCGTAAGGAACTACAGTGTTAACCAAGCCCATGTCTAGTGCTGCCTGTGCGTCATATTGACGGCATAAGTACCAGATTTCACGTGCTTTTTTATGACCGATAATACGAGCTAAATATCCTGAGCCGTATCCTGCATCAAACGATCCCACTTTCGGTCCAGTTTGTCCGAAGATCGCGTTGTCTGCAGCAATCGTCAAATCACATACGACATGCAGTACATGTCCGCCACCGATCGCATAACCCGCTACCATTGCCACTACAGGTTTAGGAATAACACGAATCAGGCGCTGTAAATCCAAAACGTTCAAACGTGGGATTTCATCTTCCCCAACATATCCACCATGTCCACGAACGGACTGGTCTCCACCTGAACAGAAAGCTTTTTCGCCTTCGCCCGTTAATACGATAACGCCTACTTTTGAATCATCGCGTGCATAAGTAAATGCATCCAATAATTCTTTAACTGTTTTAGGTCGGAAAGCATTTCTTACTTCCGGACGGTTAATTGTAATTTTCGCAATACCGTTATATGTTTCATACTTAATATCTTCATATGTACGTTCTGATACCCATTGACGTGTCATACTCTTCCTCCTCAAAATCTTTCTAATACTTGCTCCAATATTATTGTAGCAAACTGAACGGGATTTTCCACATGTATTGCATGTCCTGCCCCTGAAACTTCAAGATGCTGGCTATATCGAATGAGTTCTGTCATTTGTTTGGCAATGATCGTAAATTTTTCATCGAGTTCACCTGTGATTATGATGACAGTGATTTTCAACTCATTCAATCTGGACCAGTAAGAAGGCTGTCTGCCGGTTCCCATTCCCTTTAAACTATTAGCCAATCCCGAAACAGCTTGTTGCATTCGCTCTTCCCTTATGGAATGAAGCTTTATCTCACCTAACTTTTTTTGAGAATGAAATAAAGGAATGTCCTGCCAAAAATCAATAAAAGATGAAAGACCTTCACTTTCCATTTTCTTCGCTAATTTTTCATCTGCAGTTATTCGGGCCAGTCTGTCAGCTTCTGATTGTAAACCTGGAGATGCACTCTCCAGTACGAGCCGCTTAACATGCTTAGGAAATGCAAGCGCATAAGCAAGCGCAATGCGTCCTCCCATAGAATAACCAACGAGGGAGAAATTAGTAACATTCAGAAATAGAAAAAGTTCGTGTAAATCCATCACTTGATCGTACATGATGTAACGATTTGCATCACTCGGTGAATCGGTTTTACCATGCCCCATTAAATCGACTGTAATGCAACGGACAGAATCAGGTAATTGTTCAATAATCGGGACCCATGTTTTCGAGCTACCAGTAAATCCATGTAAAAAGATGATTGTTTCCGAAGCTTCTCTGTTGGTGATAGAATAACTAACTTTCACTCCTCGAACGGTTGCGACTAGTTGTTCCATTTTCGGTCCAACTCCTCAGTAATTCCGTTCCATAACTGACGATGTGTTAAAACATTCTGTTGCCGATTGGTCTTTACTTCAATGATTCGTAAGTCTTTTTGTTTTGGCGTTGATAAAGCTTTTGTAAAATCTTCTTTTGATTCCACAGCAAAATATTCAGCTTCATACATGGTGGCAATTGAATCGAACGTCAAACCGGTTGGCGTACCAAACAATTTTTCGAAGTACGTCTCTTCGGTGGACTGAGGCAAATACGAGAAGATGCCGCCACCATCGTTATTCATAACAACAATGGTGAGGTCAGTTTCATGGAAACGTGTAACCAGTAATCCATTGCTGTCGTGCAGGAACGAGATGTCCCCGATTAATAAAGTCGCAGGTCTTTTTCTCGCCTGCTGAATACCTAGAGCGGTGGAAACAACACCGTCAATTCCATTCGTTCCCCGGTTAGCATAAATCGAAATGTCTTTATCAGTTTGATTGAAGAACGTATCGACATCACGGATTGGCATACTGCTGCCTGAAATAAGATCACTCCCATCAGGCAAATGTTTAAAGAGCAGACCTGCTAGCGCACCTTCGTCGTGTTGTTCATTAATATATCTCTCAACGTGCTTGGTAGCAATCGTATTAGCCTCTGTCCATTTTGGAAGAGCTTCATTCTCTTGAATGTTACTTAACTCTTTCCATAACGCTTGGGCCTCGGATTGGACATGATGAGTCACAACACCTAATGAATCCCTGAACAAAGGATCTTCATCCACCGCAATATAGATTTCAGGCTGTACATCTTTCAAAAATAACGATAGCGGTTTGGATACTGGTTGGGCACCAAAGCGAATAACTACATCGGGAACAATGGACTGTTTAAAGTGTTCACTTTTTAGAAGTGCATCGTATTGTTCCATGAGTAAGTGTTGGCATTCTTGTGGGACGCCTGTCCGAAGTTGAGAAAGTGAATCCGCCAATACAGGCCACTGGATTGACTTAGCAAAAGCCCAAAACTCATTCTTATCAGTGTCTGCCGATAGTTCCCCAACTATAAGTAAACCACGTCTTGCTTGAGCAATCGTCTGTTCAACAAAATCCATATGGGACTGTGAAGCAACGATAGTCCCTGGTAATGATTTTTGAAAAGAAGGAGCTTCTATTTGATAGTCAAAATCAAGCAGTAAAGGTTCACGGAAAGGGATGTTCATATGTACTGGTCCCATTGGTGCAGTCTTTGCGTATGCAATGGCCCTCCCCGTATGACGGATAATAAATGGAATCGTCTCTTTATGGTCGTCAGCCAAAGGAAAGTCCACACTCCACTTAACATGTTTTCCATACAATTGAACTTGATCAATGGCTTGAGGTGCTCCCACTTCCCTAAGTTCATGCGGACGATCTGCCGTTAAAACAATAAGTGGAATTCTCGCATAGTTCGCTTCTACAATAGAAGGAAAATAGTTGGCTGCGGCTGTTCCGGACGTACATAGTAAAAGAACTGGACTCTGTTTAGCTTTTGCCATTCCTAAAGCAAAAAAACCAGCGGATCGCTCATCGATTTGCATATACGTGTTGAATTCTTTTGTAAGACTGAATGCATAAGCCAAGGGAGTAGAACGAGAACCTGGACTGATTACGATATCTTTAACGTCTGCCTGGAGAAAGGTTTGTACAATTGAGTGTACATACTCAGTTAACATTGCACGATTATCCATGTAATTTGCCTCCAAGCGTGCGTAACATCGGCCTGAATTTCACTAACGTCTCCGCATATTCTGAAGTCGGATCCGAATCCGCAACAATACCTCCACCAGCATATAGGTAAGCGTGCGTTTTATTTAATAACGCGGAACGGATCGCAACAGCAAACTCACCATTTCCTTCTGCATCTATCCATCCAACTGGAGCAGCATAGTATCCACGATTCATTTGCTCAACCATTCTAATTATAGCCATGGCATCTCCTCGGGGTTCTCCACCTAAAGCCGGCGTTGGGTGCAAATCTTTAACCAGTTGCAATATTCCTTGACCTTTTTGCAACTTCCCTTCCACCGGTGTATATAGATGCTGGATATCCCTGATTTTCATCAATTTTGGATATTTAGGCACTTTAACATCATCACAATATTGGTTGAAAACACCTGTAATCATATCTACCACGTATTGATGTTCTTCCCTGTTTTTTGAATCCTGCAGTAAATCATTGCCTAATTGCTGATCTTCGGTTGCGGTTTGTCCCCGCTTAACAGATCCAGCTAAGCAAGTGGACAATGCTCGTCGATTTTCCACTTTAACTAAGCGTTCTGGTGTCGCTCCAAAAAACAAATTATCTGCAAGCTCTAAACCAAATAGAAAACTTTCTGGTTGCTCTTTAGACATATGATACATTGCGGATGGTGAACTCACTTCTTCAGCAAAGGTCAGTGTCAATGAACGTGCAATGACAACTTTTTGAGCTTCTCCGGCATGAATAAATTTCGTGACATGTGAAACTGCATCCATATACAACTCTTTGAAGCGCTCATCCATTTGAGTTAATAGAGGCTTTGCATAAGGTTTCAATTCTTTGACCTGTGCTGCATGAATCAGGTCGTCCCGTTCACCTCGCAACCGATCGAATTGAAGTTGTGAATTTTTATCACTCGTGATTAAATGGATGCTGATAAATACTCTGTCATCACGAATAACGAGTTGAAAAGAAGGCACAGTAAAGTAAGCCGAAGGAAACATATCCCACTCGGAAGATAATTTATTGGCTGGATCAAATGAAAACCCGCCAAACAAAATTGGCTGTAAATCATGCTCTTCATTCACGATTTTAGAACATAATTCATTCCATTGTTTATCCACTTCTGCAAAGCGATTTTCTTCTGACGAACTTGTAATGACATGAGCATGTCCAAGTCCGACTAATGTAAATGTCTTTTCACGGTTTTGCCAGTAAAATCGTTGACCTTTATATGACTCTCCTGCTTCAAAGAAAGCAACAGAGGATAATCCATTCACTTCAATTGTTTCTGTATAAAAATGTACGGCCGAAGAATGATCCTCGACTACATATTCTGTGGATGTAAATGACTTTCGTTTCATCCAGCTTCCCTCCGTAATTAGGACTTCATAAACATATGAGGACCCTTTAATATCCTACCTTCTATCATACCTCTTTATTGACAATTCAGCACCCGTTAAGCAAACAATCTACACAGAATTAAGTGGATGAAGTACAATGAGAGAGGTGAAAAAAGAAGAAGGAGCGGAAACTATATGTCACACGAGTTAAAAGCTGATAGTGGCTGGCGTATTTGGTGGCAATTAACACGGCCTCACACGTTAACTGCATCATTTGTTCCGGTGTTTCTAGGTACAATGATTGCAATTTCTTATACAGATATACACTGGCCTTTATTCTTAGCAATGCTAGTTGCAAGTATGCTCATCCAAGCAGCAACTAATATGTTTAATGAGTATTATGATTTCACAAGAGGTTTAGATAATGAGAAGTCTGTGGGAATTGGTGGAGCCATCGTCAGAAATGGCGTTCAACCAAAAACAGTTATGCAGCTCGCGTTACTGCTTTATGCAGTTTCAATTATCTTAGGGATATACATATGTATTGAAACCACTTGGTTGCTGGCAGTCGTTGGTGCTGTGTCAATGGCGATCGGCTATTTCTATACAGGCGGTCCCTACCCGATTGCGTACACACCTTTTGGAGAAATATTTTCAGGTGTATTTATGGGAATGCTCATTGTTCTCATCGCATTTTATATCCAAACAGGTGAAATAACGACCCTTGCTCTATTATTGTCTATACCCAGTATGTTACTTGTTGCAGCAATTATGCTCTCCAATAATATTCGGGATTTAGTAGGTGATAAAGCAAGTGGTCGAAAAACCATGGCCATCTTAATCGGTCGAAAACGAGCAGTTAATGTCTTGTTAGCACTGTTCGTAATTTCATACATTTGGATTTTAATATTAGTTATTCTAAACCTTGTAACGCCTTGGGTACTACTTGTGATCTTAAGCGCAAAGAAACCAGTGCATGCCATCCAAGTTTTCAAAACAAAAGAACACCCACTGGAAGTAATGCCGGCTATGAAAGATACAGCATTAACAAACACACTATTCGGATTCTTACTCGGTATAGGTTTATTGATCGGCTACTTATTATAGAATGAAAAACAACCGCAATTGCATTCAGCAATTGCGGTTGTTTGTTTATAAAAATACTTGTATGAATTTCGTCTGTCGCATTTCGCTACAATTCGACATTTCTCCATAAAAAAACACGCTATCCCGAAGATAGCGCATCTTTTTAAATGACCCCTACGGGATTCGAACCCGTGTTACCGCCGTGAAAGGGCGGTGTCTTAACCGCTTGACCAAGGGGCCTTACGTCTGGCGGAGAAGGAGGGATTTGAACCCTCGCGCCGGTTGCCCGACCTACACCCTTAGCAGGGGCGCCTCTTCAGCCACTTGAGTACTTCCCCAGAAATAATTGGCTCCGAAGGTAGGACTCGAACCTACGACCAATCGATTAACAGTCGATTGCTCTACCACTGAGCTACTTCGGAATGGTGGGCCTAAATGGACTCGAACCATCGACCTCACGCTTATCAGGCGTGCGCTCTAACCAGCTGAGCTATAGGCCCACAAATTGGAGCGGGTGAAGGGAATCGAACCCTCATCATCAGCTTGGAAGGCTGAGGTTTTACCACTAAACTACACCCGCATAATAATGGTGGCTCAGGACGGAATCGAACCGCCGACACAAGGATTTTCAGTCCTTTGCTCTACCGACTGAGCTACTGAGCCACATTGAATTTGTGCTAAGCTTTGAATCTCTTTGTCAGCTTCTTTCGTTCAGTCAGTCACGTACGTTAGTACGCTCCTTCCTTTACTCAATTGCTTCCTCGACCTTCTTTGCTTATCTCAAATTCTTAAAGAATTACTTAATAAAAATGGCGGTCCCGACGGGAATCGAACCCGCGATCTCCTGCGTGACAGGCAGGCATGTTAACCGCTACACCACGGGACCATTTGGTTGCGGGGGCAGGATTTGAACCTGCGACCTTTGGGTTATGAGCCCAACGAGCTACCGTGCTGCTCCACCCCGCGATAATATTATTGTTATAAACACTATGACTCAACGCTTCTAGTAATATCACGATTTCTTTAGCGCGAGTATATGTATGTTTATATGTTTGATGATCTTACACCACACACTTAGTAAAAATGGAGGAGGTAGAGGGATTCGAACCCCCGCGGGATTTGACTCCCCTGTCGGTTTTCAAGACCGATCCCTTCAGCCGGACTTGGGTATACCTCCGCAGTATATAAGTGGTGGACCTTGCAGGACTCGAACCTGCGACCGGACGGTTATGAGCCGTCTGCTCTAACCAACTGAGCTAAAGGTCCTAAAAAATGGCGGCAGAGGGGATCGAACCCCCGACCTCACGGGTATGAACCGTACGCTCTAGCCAGCTGAGCTACGCCGCCAGGATCTTTATAAAATGTTGGTGGAGCCTAGCGGGATCGAACCGCTGACCTCCTGCGTGCAAGGCAGGCGCTCTCCCAGCTGAGCTAAGGCCCCGTAAAAGGGATAAAATAAACTGGTCGGGAAGACAGGATTCGAACCTGCGACCCCTTGGTCCCAAACCAAGTGCTCTACCAAGCTGAGCTACTTCCCGAGTCAAAAATTATGGCGCGCCCGGCAGGAGTCGAACCCACAACCTTCTGATCCGTAGTCAGACGCTCTATCCAATTGAGCTACGGGCGCATATTATACTATTTTAAAAACTGGTGCCGAGGACCGGAATCGAACCGGTACGGTAGTCACCTACCGCAGGATTTTAAGTCCTGTGCGTCTGCCAGTTCCGCCACCCCGGCATTCAAGAAGATATGGAGCGGAAGACGAGGTTCGAACTCGCGACCCCCACCTTGGCAAGGTGGTGTTCTACCACTGAACTACTTCCGCTCGTATAATATTGTAAGAATGGTGCGGGTGAAGGGAGTCGAACCCCCACGCCTTGCGGCGCTAGATCCTAAGTCTAGTGCGTCTGCCAGTTCCGCCACACCCGCAACTTAGTATAAAAATGGTGAGCCATGTAGGATTCGAACCTACGACCCTCTGATTAAAAGTCAGATGCTCTACCAACTGAGCTAATGGCTCTAACAATGGTGCCGGCGAAAGGAGTCGAACCCTCGACCTACTGATTACAAGTCAGTTGCTCTACCAGCTGAGCTACACCGGCACGGTGTTAAAAAAAAATGGTGGAGGATGACGGGCTCGAACCGCCGACCCTCTGCTTGTAAGGCAGATGCTCTCCCAGCTGAGCTAATCCTCCGGAATAAATCGCCCAGCGACGTCCTACTCTCACAGGGGGAAACCCCCAACTACCATCGGCGCTAAAGAGCTTAACTTCCGTGTTCGGTATGGGAACGGGTGTGACCTCTTTGCCATTATCACTGGACTGGGTATTCTTTTTTTAAGACAAGATTTATTATAACAAGTCTGACGAAATTTACAAGTGTTTTTTATTTTTTTAAAAAAACATTTTTGTTCACTCAAAACTGAATAAACGGGTCATTGAAAACCATTAATACTCGGGATTTAGTAGGTGATAAAGAAAGTGGTCGAAAAACGATGGCCATCTTAATCGGTCGCAAACGAGCAGTTAATGTCTTGTTAGCACTGTTCGTAATTTCATACATTTGGATTTTAATATTAGTTGTTCTAAACCTTGTTACGCCTTGGGCACTATTTGTGATCTTAAGCGTAAAGAAACCAGTGCATGACATCCAAGTTTTCAAAACAAAAGAACACCCACTGGAAGTAATGCCGGCTATGAAAGATACAGCATTAACAAATACACTATTCGGATTCTTACTCGGCATAGGTTTATTGATCGGCTACATAATATAGAATGAAAAACAACCGCAATTGCGGTTGTTTGTTTATAAAAATACTTGTATGAATTTCGTCTGTCACGTTTCGCTACAATTCGACATTTCTCCATAAAAAAACACGCTATCCCGAAGATAGCGCATCTTTTTAAATGACCCCTACGGGATTCGAACCCGTGTTACCGCCGTGAAAGGGCGGTGTCTTAACCGCTTGACCAAGGGGCCTTACATCTGGCGGAGAAGGAGGGATTTGAACCCTCGCGCCGGTTGCCCGACCTACACCCTTAGCAGGGGCGCCTCTTCAGCCACTTGAGTACTTCCCCAGAAATAATTGGCTCCGAAGGTAGGACTCGAACCTACGACCAATCGATTAACAGTCGATTGCTCTACCACTGAGCTACTTCGGAATGGTGGGCCTAAATGGACTCGAACCATCGACCTCACGCTTATCAGGCGTGCGCTCTAACCAGCTGAGCTATAGGCCCACAAAAAATTGGAGCGGGTGAAGAGAATCGAACTCTCATCATCAGCTTGGAAGGCTGAGGTTTTACCACTAAACTACACCCGCAATATGGTGGCTCAGGACGGAATCGAACCGCCGACACAAGGATTTTCAGTCCTTTGCTCTACCGACTGAGCTACTGAGCCACATTCGAATTGTACTAAGCTTCGAATCTCGTTGTCAGCTTCATTCGTTCGTTCAGTCACGTACGTTAGTACGCTCCTTCACTTACTCATTTTGCTTCCTAGACCTTCTTTGCTTATTCCAATTCTTAACACTTCATAAAAAATGGCGGTCCCGACGGGAATCGAACCCGCGATCTCCTGCGTGACAGGCAGGCATGTTAACCGCTACACCACGGGACCATTTGGTTGCGGGGGCAGGATTTGAACCTGCGACCTTTGGGTTATGAGCCCAACGAGCTACCGTGCTGCTCCACCCCGCGATAATATTATTGTTATAAACACTATGACTCAACGCTTCTAGTAATATCACGATTTCTTTAGCGCGAGTATATGTATGTTTATATGTTTGATGATCTTACACCACACACTTAGTAAAAATGGAGGAGGTAGAGGGATTCGAACCCCCGCGGGATTTGACTCCCCTGTCGGTTTTCAAGACCGATCCCTTCAGCCGGACTTGGGTATACCTCCGCAGTATATAAGTGGTGGACCTTGCAGGACTCGAACCTGCGACCGGACGGTTATGAGCCGTCTGCTCTAACCAACTGAGCTAAAGGTCCTAAAAAATGGCGGCAGAGGGGATCGAACCCCCGACCTCACGGGTATGAACCGTACGCTCTAGCCAGCTGAGCTACGCCGCCAGGATCTTTATAAAATGTTGGTGGAGCCTAGCGGGATCGAACCGCTGACCTCCTGCGTGCAAGGCAGGCGCTCTCCCAGCTGAGCTAAGGCCCCGTAAAAGGGATAAAATAAACTGGTCGGGAAGACAGGATTCGAACCTGCGACCCCTTGGTCCCAAACCAAGTGCTCTACCAAGCTGAGCTACTTCCCGAGTCAAAAATTATGGCGCGCCCGGCAGGAGTCGAACCCACAACCTTCTGATCCGTAGTCAGACGCTCTATCCAATTGAGCTACGGGCGCATATTATACTATTTTAAAAACTGGTGCCGAGGACCGGAATCGAACCGGTACGGTAGTCACCTACCGCAGGATTTTAAGTCCTGTGCGTCTGCCAGTTCCGCCACCCCGGCATTTAAGAAGATATGGAGCGGAAGACGAGGTTCGAACTCGCGACCCCCACCTTGGCAAGGTGGTGTTCTACCACTGAACTACTTCCGCTCGTATAAAATTGTGAAAATGGTGCGGGTGAAGGGAGTCGAACCCCCACGCCTTGCGGCGCTAGATCCTAAGTCTAGTGCGTCTGCCAGTTCCGCCACACCCGCATCTTAGTATAAAAATGGTGAGCCATGTAGGATTCGAACCTACGACCCTCTGATTAAAAGTCAGATGCTCTACCAACTGAGCTAATGGCTCTAACAATGGTGCCGGCGAAAGGAGTCGAACCCTCGACCTACTGATTACAAGTCAGTTGCTCTACCAGCTGAGCTACACCGGCACGGTGTTAAAAAGAAAAATGGTGGAGGATGACGGGCTCGAACCGCCGACCCTCTGCTTGTAAGGCAGATGCTCTCCCAGCTGAGCTAATCCTCCGGAATAAATCGCCTAGCGATGTCCTACTCTCACAGGGGGAAACCCCCAACTACCATCGGCGCTAAAGAGCTTAACTTCCGTGTTCGGTATGGGAACGGGTGTGACCTCTTTGCCATTATCACTAGACTATTTGAGTGTTTGTTCACTCAAAACTGGATAAACGGGTCATTGAAAACCATTCAAGTTCATTTTGGTTAAGTCCTCGATCGATTAGTATTCGTCAGCTGCACACGTCACCGCGCTTCCACCTCGAACCTATCTACCTCATCGTCTTTGAGGGATCTTACTTACTTGCGTAATGGGAAATCTCATCTTGAGGGGGGCTTCATGCTTAGATGCTTTCAGCACTTATCCCGGCCACACATAGCTACCCAGCGATGCTCTTGGCAGAACAACTGGTACACCAGCGGTGTGTCCATCCCGGTCCTCTCGTACTAAGGACAGCTCCTCTCAAATTTCCTACGCCCACGACGGATAGGGACCGAACTGTCTCACGACGTTCTGAACCCAGCTCGCGTACCGCTTTAATGGGCGAACAGCCCAACCCTTGGGACCGACTACAGCCCCAGGATGCGATGAGCCGACATCGAGGTGCCAAACCTCCCCGTCGATGTGGACTCTTGGGGGAGATAAGCCTGTTATCCCCGGGGTAGCTTTTATCCGTTGAGCGATGGCCCTTCCATGCGGAACCACCGGATCACTAAGCCCGTCTTTCGACCCTGCTCGACTTGTAGGTCTCGCAGTCAAGCTCCCTTCTGCCTTTACACTCTACGAATGATTTCCAACCATTCTGAGGGAACCTTTGGGCGCCTCCGTTACACTTTAGGAGGCGACCGCCCCAGTCAAACTGCCCGCCTGACACTGTCTCCTGCCCCGCTAAGGGGCAAGGGTTAGAAGTTCAATACAACCAGGGTAGTATCCCACCGACGCCTCCTCCGAAGCTGGCGCTCCGGAATCTCAGGCTCCTACCTATCCTGTACAAGTTGTACCAAAATTCAATATCAGGCTACAGTAAAGCTCCACGGGGTCTTTCCGTCCTGTCGCGGGTAACCTGCATCTTCACAGGTACTATAATTTCACCGAGTCTCTCGTTGAGACAGTGCCCAGATCGTTACGCCTTTCGTGCGGGTCGGAACTTACCCGACAAGGAATTTCGCTACCTTAGGACCGTTATAGTTACGGCCGCCGTTTACTGGGGCTTCAATTCGCACCTTCGCTTGCGCTAAGCACTCCTCTTAACCTTCCAGCACCGGGCAGGCGTCAGCCCCTATACGTCACCTTACGGTTTTGCAGAGACCTGTGTTTTTGCTAAACAGTCGCCTGGGCCTATTCACTGCGGCTCTCTCGGGCTTTAACACCCTAATAGAGCACCCCTTCTCCCGAAGTTACGGGGTCATTTTGCCGAGTTCCTTAACGAGAGTTCTCTCGCTCACCTTAGGATTCTCTCCTCGACTACCTGTGTCGGTTTGCGGTACGGGCACCTTCCACCTCGTTAGAGGCTTTTCTTGGCAGTGTGAAATCAGGAACTCAGACCTAATGGTCCTTGTCATCACAGCTCAACGTTATAGGAACGGGATTTGCCTCATTCCACGCCTTACTGCTTGAACGTACATAACCAACAGTACGCTTACCCTATCCTTCTGCGTCCCCCCATTACTCAAACGGTGGAGTGGTGGTACAGGAATATCAACCTGTTGTCCATCGCCTACGCCTATCGGCCTCGGCTTAGGTCCCGACTAACCCTGAGCGGACGAGCCTTCCTCAGGAAACCTTAGTCATTCGGTGGACGGGATTCTCACCCGTCTTTCGCTACTCATACCGGCATTCTCACTTCTAAGCGCTCCACCAGTCCTTCCGGTCTAGCTTCAACGCCCTTAGAACGCTCTCCTACCACGGATTCCATACGGAATCCATCCACAGCTTCGGTGAATTGTTTAGCCCCGATACATTTTCGGCGCAGCGTCACTCGACCAGTGAGCTATTACGCACTCTTTAAATGATGGCTGCTTCTAAGCCAACATCCTGGTTGTCTAAGCAACGCCACATCCTTTTCCACTTAACAATTACTTGGGGACCTTAGCTGGTGGTCTGGGCTGTTTCCCTCTTGACTACGGATCTTATCACTCGCAGTCTGACTCCCAATTATAAATCTCTGGCATTCGGAGTTTGTCTGAATTCGGTAACCCGGGATGGGCCCCTAGTCCAAACAGTGCTCTACCTCCAGGATTCTCAAAATTGAGGCTAGCCCTAAAGCTATTTCGGAGAGAACCAGCTATCTCCAGGTTCGATTGGAATTTCTCCGCTACCCACACCTCATCCCCGCACTTTTCAACGTGCGTGGGTTCGGGCCTCCAGTAAGTGTTACCTTACCTTCACCCTGGACATGGGTAGATCACCTGGTTTCGGGTCTACAACTACATACTCTATCGCCCTATTCAGACTCGCTTTCGCTGCGGCTCCGCCTTCTCAGCTTAACCTTGCATGCAATCGTAACTCGCCGGTTCATTCTACAAAAGGCACGCTATCACCCATTAACGGGCTCTAACTACTTGTAGGCACACGGTTTCAGGATCTCTTTCACTCCCCTTCCGGGGTGCTTTTCACCTTTCCCTCACGGTACTGGTTCACTATCGGTCACTAGGTAGTATTTAGCCTTG